>NZ_MAWZ01000005.1:0-6501 GCF_001854685.1 Rhizobium sp. RSm-3
TGAGACGATCTAAAACACCCATGACTGCCTCCAAAAGACAGTCTTGAATCTGATTTGCTCACCTTTGGGAATCCCAAGAGTCCACGACTCCTAGATCAGCGTCGGTTCCGGATCGTCATCAACCTCTTCGATGATCTCCGGCCTGTCGTTCTTCGGAGAGCCGACATCCCGGCCGATCTTCCACATCGTCATCAGCTCGGATGGGAAGGGCTGCATGAGATCGCTGGGGTCCGGTTCGGCTGACAGCCATCTCTCGTAATCCGCGCGATGCAGGATGACAGGCATGCGGTCATGAATCTCCGCCATCATCTCGTTCGGCTCGCAGGTGACGACGGCGAAGTTGCGGATGGACACGCCCTTCTCGTCCGTCCACGTCTCCCATATGCCCGCGAGCGCAAAAGGCGAGCCGTCTTTCATGGCGATGGCATAGGGCTGCTTGTTCTTGCCGGTCCCGTGAATGTCCTTCCATTCGAAGAAGCCATTGATCGGAACGAGGCAGCGACGCGATCGGTATGCCGAGCGGAACATGCCGTTGCCGCTGATCGTCTCGCATCGAACATTGACCGGCGGCGGCCGGCCGCCTGATTTGGCCCAGGAAGGCATCAGACCCCAGCGGGCGGTGACGAATATGGGGCCTGACGTATCGGGTTCGCGCACGATATCCCTGACGATAATAGGATAATCTTGCGACGGCGCTCCATTCCAGCGGGGAAAGCGATTTCCCAGCCCGTCGATATCCCCGCCCTTCACTGCAAAGGCGAAATTGCCGACCAATTCTTCAAGCGAAGTTTTGACGAAGATGCGTCCGCACATCGTGCCTCCTGCCGATGGAATATCAGATGTTCTGATTATGTTCTCGACGCAGACGTCGTCAACCAAGCGTCAGTTGTGCCCGCTCAGGAATGCCCCTTCGCGGCCCTGAGGACACAGAAATGAACGATGAGAAGTGGGCGCCCTCACGTCAAAGCTGAGAGAAGGCCTGCCCCGGCAATCGATCTATTGCGGAGCAAGCGGAATCGGCAGAAAAAAACTCCCGGCAAGCGACACGACAAATGCATCGGAATCCACCCATGCCAGAACTCCGCATCGACCCCTTCCCTTCGCCCGCCGAACTCAACGCCCTCTGGTCAGCAGCCTGGAGCACGCCCGAAGCGCCGGATTTCTCCCGCATCCTGCCCCGCAGCCTCGCCCATATCGGCGCCTATCACGACGACACACTCGTCGGCTTCGTCAACGTCGCCTGGGATGGCGGCATTCATGCCTTCATTCTCGACACCTCGGTGCATCCCGACCTGCGCCGGCAGGGGATTGCGACGCGGTTGGTCAGGGAAGCGACGAGAGTTGCACGAGAGCGCGGCGCTGCGTGGCTGCATGTCGATTTCGAACCGCACCTGACCGGCTTCTACCGCGCCTGCGGATTTACCGCCACCGCGGCGGGCCTCATCAAGCTCAAGTAAGACCTCCCGCGCGGGAATGCAGGAACACGTCGAAAGCCAGCACCAACCTGCGATGGTGGCTCGGATGATCCGCAGCGCGGCGCCGTCGAAAACCCGCTTCAAAACACAATTTTGCCGAGAGTACCTCGGCTGAAAATAAAAAATGATACTACTTAGCAGATCAAAATATGCCTTTGAGTTCTCAAATCAAAATGCTTCTCCCAGTATCTCGTCCTTAATTTTTGATTAAAAGAGCAATGAAAAGACACAATTTTGCATTGAAAACTTAATAGGGGATTGGCATAGATCCCCAGAGGGTTGTCGTCCGTTGAAGCGGCAAGAACAGTTCTACTGAGGATTTCCGATTTTCATAGAATGCAACGCATCTATTGGGGTAGGTTTAATATGGCCTTGAATATTCTGGACACCAACGGCGCAACGATTACCAAGACCGGCGCCGAGTTCGAAGCTTACGACGTTATCCGCCACTCCGCCACCAGCCCTTCCTCGGCTGTCACGCTGGTCGTCTCGGATTCAGGCGTGGCCGATCTGGCCGACGAGTTGGGTTCGGTCTCCGCGAACGTGACGGGCTCTAGCGGCGACAATGTGATCACGACGGGCGCCGGCAACGACAACGTCAATGGCGGTGATGGCAATGATACGCTGAACGGCGGCGCCGGTGACGATGTGATCACTGGCGGCAGCGGCAACGACAAACTGATCGGCGGCGACGGCAACGACAGCATCACCGATGGTGGCTTTTCCGTCTTTCTGCCGGGACCTGGCGGCCCCCAGCCGGAACTCATCAACATTGACGCGGGCGCTGGCAACGATGCCATAACCATCGACAGATTCGCGTCACAGATATCAGGGACGATCGATGGCGGCGCCGGGATCGATACGCTGCAAGCCCAATCGCTCCAGGGCTTGACGCTCAAGAACATCGAAGTCCTTGAGACCGGATTCTCGCAGGTTTTCGGTTCGAGCGCGCAGTTCGAAAGCTTCGACAAGATTCTGGGATCGACTTTTCCGTTCCCTGATTTTCGCCCATCATTGGCGGTTACTGACAGCGCCCACCTCGATCTTTCCGACGAGCTGGGAAATCTCGGAGCTTTTATCACCGGCTTCTCCGGCGTCGACGCAAAGACCGGCGCTGGCAACGACGAGTTCGCGGGCAGCGACACCGACGACATTTTCGACGGCAGCGGCGGCAACGACCTCATCAATGGTAATGCCGGCAATGACAAATTGACGGGCGGCGCCGGCAACGACACCATCAATGGCGGCGACGGCATCGACACCGCAATCTTCTCAGGCAACTTTGTCAACTATTCCCTGGCGATCGACAATGGCAGCCGTGTCGTGACGAGCGCGCTTGAGGGCATGGATAAGCTGACAGACGTCGAATTCGCGCGCTTTGCCGATGGCGTCTACAGTTTCGCCACGGAAACGTTCACCATCAACAGCCCCGGGCCGGGTACTCCGCTGAATATCCTGGACACGCACGGCGCCACGATCACCAAGACCGGCGCTGAGTTCGACGCTTACGACGTCATCCGCGACTCCGACAATCCTCTTGTCCCGGTCAACCTGATCATCTCGGATTCCGGGACGGTAAACCTTGCAGACGAATTGGGTTCGGGCTCTGCAAACGTGACGGGCTCGAGCGGCGACAACGTGATCACGACGGGCGCAGGTCACGACAACATCGATGGCGGCGATGGCAATGATACGCTGAACGGCGGCGCCGGAAACGATCAGCTTCGTGGCGGTGATGGCAATGACACGCTGAATGGTGGCGATGGCAATGACCTGCTCGCCGGCAGAGATGGCAATGATATTCTGAATGGCGGCGACGGCAATGATCAGATCGTGGGCGACGTCGGAAATGACATCATCAGGGGCGGCGCGGGCAACGATGCGATCTCCGATGGTGACCGCTTCGGCCATACCCCTGAGGTCTTTAACGTCGATGCCGGCGATGGCGACGATGCCATAACCGTAGAGACATTCGCTCTAGTTTCCGGAACGATCGACGGCGGCGCCGGGATTGATAGTCTTGAAGCCATCTCGCTCCGGGGCCTGACGATCAAGAACATCGAAATCCTTGAAACGGAGGGATGGTCGGTTGCCGGTTCGAGCGCGCAATTCGAGAGCTTTGAAAAGATCGTTTACTCGACCGATCCGTTCCACGATTTCAACGCCTCATTGGCTTTGACGGACAGCGCCCACCTCGACCTTTCCGACGAGTTGGGGGATCTCGGGGCTTACATTGCCGGTAATGTCTCCGGCATCGACGTCAAGACCGGCGGCGGCGACGACGAATTTACCGGCACCGACGGTAACGACATTTTCGACGGCAGCGGCGGCAACGACATCCTCAATGGCAATGCCGGCAATGACAAATTGACCGGCGGCGGCGGCAACGACACCATCAATGGCGGCGCCGGCATCGACACGGCGTTCTTCGCCGGCAATTTCGCCAATTATTCCCTGGCATTGAGCAATGGTGATCACATCCTGACGAGCGCCGCTGAAGGGACGGACACGCTGACCGACGTCGAATTCGCCCGTTTTGCCGACGGCGTCTACGACTTCGCCACGGAAAGCTTCACGCCTAAAAGCAACGCCGCGCCGACCAATATCCAGCTCTCGAAAACCTCCATGTCGGAGGACACGCCGATCTGGACCACGGTTGGTCTCCTCAGCGCCAAGGACGCCGACGGCGACGTCCTCACGTACAAACTCCTTGACGGCGCCGACGATCATTTCCGGATCAACGGCAACCGCATCGTCACCTCGAAGGCGCTGGACTACGAGACGGCCAAATCGCACACGATCAAGGTCGCCGTCTCCGACGGCAAGGTCACTGTGGAAAAGGACATCACGATCAACGTCCTCGACGTCAACGAAGCGCCGGTCAACCAGGCGCCGATAAAGCTTTCCTTCTCACGCAGCTCGATCTCCGAGAACGTCGCGATCGGCACCTCGGTCGGCCTTCTCTCGGCCGTCGATCCGGAAGGGGGTACGGTGAAGTGGCGGCTGACAGATGATGCGGACGGCATCTTCAAGCTCGTCGGCAACAAGATCCAGACCAAGGCAGCAATCGACTTCGAAAGCAACCATAGCCTGACCTTCACCGCTGAAGCCTATGACGCGGCTGGAAATACCACCAGCCACGACTTCACGATCACCGTGAAGGACGTCTTCGAGCCGTCGTTTTCGAGCCTGTTGCATGAGACGTTGATCTAATCGCGATACGATTGCCGGTGGACGCAGAGATGCGTCACCGGCGATCTCGACAAAAGGTAGGACTTCCCGCGTGGCTATCGTAGTCCCACCGACCGAACTTGCCTGACACCCTCAGACCTGCCGGAGACGGCAAGGCCGGCGGCCACTCCCAGGCAACCCCTCTCAAAATGCAGCTCCACCTTGACGCCGGTTTCGGTTATGATTTCCACCCGTCCGAGGAGAGTCCGCATGCGTCTGCCCACATTCATCCTCGCCCTTGCCGTGTCGGCGCTCGCAGCCCTGCCCGCATCGGCCGAGACCTACAAGACGCCGAAGGCGCTGCTCAAGGCGCTCTACAGTTACAACACCGACAACAGCGATGCCGAGGCGCCCTCGCCTTATTCGATCTTCTTCTCCGACCATCTGAACGAGCTCCTCCAGACCGACCTCGACAACACGCCCGATGGCGATGTCGGCGCGATCGACTTCGATCCCGTCATATCAGGCCAGGACGGCAGGGCGAGCGACGTCAGGATCGGCCAGCCGATCCTGCTGGATGATAAGGCCGAGGTGGAGGTTCAGTTCGAAAACGGCGAAGAGGTGACGCTCTTCTACACGCTGGTGCGGCAGCATGGTGGCTGGAAGGTCGACGATATCGCCAATCAGAAAGGGGATACTCCGTGGAGCCTGAGCGCGTTGCTGGGTGATGCGCAGTAGGCGATGGCCATAGGCCTCAAGGTGAGGAGGAACCACGAGGGCGGGCGTGGAAACTTCCGATACAATTTCGCATGCCCCGCCTCCAGAATCGAAGGCAATGGCGCCGGTGGCAGCCCCGCCCTTCGAGGCTTCAGCCTTCGGCTTCCGCACCTCACGATGAGGGCTGATTGGTGTACCGACGCAGCAGGCGCCGCCCACGACACAATCCACACCGGCCGCCGAATCTGCCTTTCATCCCGTTTCGGCACGGAATCCCGCTATGACACATCAATACAAGGAACCGCTAACTCTCCGTCAAGTATCTGAATCTTCGGCATTTCCTGCCATCGATGCGGGCATGCCAAAAGAATCCCGCTTGCTTTTTGCCCGAAAAGCTGGCACCAATTCACCTACTCGGGCATTTGCATGCCGGTGACTGGACTGATGTGGTAATCCCTTCCGTTTGGAAGGCGGCGCGGGACTACCCGCCTACGTAGACGTTCTTTCCCCGTACGTGACTTCTCCGACTGACCCTTCGTCCCAATCGATCGGGGCGAAAGCTAAAGCCGTCCGCTTCCTCTCGGGGGCGCGGATACTACACCGACTAAGGGAAAAGGACGATCCCAATGGCCACCAAGGGCACCGTAAAATTCTTCAACCAGGACAAGGGTTTTGGTTTCATCACGCCGGACGGCGGCGCAAAGGACGTTTTCGTCCATATCTCTGCGCTGCAGGCTTCTGGCATCCAGTCGCTGCGCGAAGGCCAGCAGGTTACCTTCGACACCGAGCCGGACCGCATGGGCAAGGGCCCGAAGGCCGTCAACATCTCGGCTTCGTAAGTCAGACTTCCGCTTCGGCGGCCTGAACGGCGCTCCGCAAGGGGCGCCGTTTCTGTTTGCAGCGTGAACGTAATTTGTCGATCGCACCGCCGGATGGTATATGCGCGCTGTGGAAATGATCCCGCCCCCGCGGCGGTGCGGCGCCCTTGCGGCACCCAGAGAACAACGAATTATGGAACGTCGATGATACAGAAGAGCCCGATTTTCGCGGTCGCCCCGATGATCGATGGGGCATACTTTCGAAATTATCACATATATTTCAGATATTTAATCGCAGTAAGTCGTTGCATGTTACAAAT
>NZ_MAWZ01000006.1:0-199149 GCF_001854685.1 Rhizobium sp. RSm-3
CAGATCGCAACATAAACTCAACAACGAAAACAACAAAACTACGGAAAAGCAATGAGTTACAAGGGTAGAAAATTCGCGGTCGCCCCGATGATCGATGGGGCATACTTTCGAAATTATCACATATATTTCAGATATTTAATCGCAGTAAGTCGTTGCATGTTACAAATTTGTTATAAGGCCCTTGCCTGAATGCCGGCAAAGAAAAAGGCCCGAAGCGTTTCCGCTCGGGCCTTTAGTGTTGGCAGTGTCGGGCTATTCCTGGCGCTTCTCAACCGCTGCCGCGATTTCAGCGAAGTCCGGCGGCGGCGGATCATTGCCGCCGATGGTCAGCCACAGCGCCATGTAGTCGGCGGCCTCTGCCGGCCATCCTGCATCCTGGAAGCGCTTTTCCCAGACGGCTTTTGAGAAACCGCGAAACAGTTTCAGGGCCCGCTGTTCTTTGCTCATGGTGCACTCTCCCGCCGCCGGCTTGATTACCGTCGTCATAATGTAAGCGCCGGCCTCGTCTCGTGTCCATTCACTGTGTGCCGTCACCTGGGCGCCTATCTCGGCTTCCGCCTGGGCAACAGCTTCTCGAAAACGGCGGCCGGCTTCAAGATATGCGCTGTTGTCGCGCCTCGGCATGCGGAGAAATTCGGAATAATCAGCCGCCATGGGAAAATCCCTTCTCCCACACAGGGAGCCCCACCGCGGTATCGATTACGTGAGCCCATCGGGATTCTCCCCGGGCGGTGGCGGGCATGCAACCTCCTGCTCGGCCCGCTTGATGGCTTCCTGTGCGTCGTCTGAAGCCATAACGAAATCATTCCATCCGCCGGCAGCGTAATAGCTATCTCCTGCGAAGACGAGATATTGTTTGCCTTTGACATTGGTCACTGCGGCCCCTTATCTCCTGCCGTGAAGTTGGTCGCATTCCTTGCGGGCGGCCTCCCGGCGCACGTCAATCCACGCGGCGAGGTCGTTGATATGTATGCCGCGCGCGCCCTTCTGGCTACTCTCGATGCGGAGAAGAGGAATATCAAGACTGCCGTCATCCGCCTTCCGCGTGAACTGGAGCGGGGTTAGATGCTGGAAATAGTCGCGGCAAACCGTCTCCAGGGGGATGACGGCTGCGCCGTTGTACTGCGCCATGAGAAGGAAAGTCGTATTCATCGGGCGGCCTCCTT
Organism: Rhizobium sp. RSm-3; assembly: GCF_001854685.1. Classification (NCBI taxonomy): domain Bacteria; kingdom Pseudomonadati; phylum Pseudomonadota; class Alphaproteobacteria; order Hyphomicrobiales; family Rhizobiaceae; genus Rhizobium; species Rhizobium sp. RSm-3. The sequence continues at coordinate 1,167 of NZ_MAWZ01000006.1, forward strand.
AAGGTATGTGCCGATATAGTTTCCTGCCAGCCAATTGCCGGCGCGTGCCTTGGCGTCGATGCCGCCAAGCGTGTTCGGTTTCATGGCGAACATCTTGGTTGCGATCTCCTCGCCGGCCTTCAAAATCGCTTCGATCGCGGCCGCCTCTTCTTCGATCGTGGAATAATCCGGCATCGCCTTAAGCGCCGCGTCGGCGACCTTTGCCGCCGCGTGCAGATCCTGCCGAAGCGCCACTAGCTCGAAATCGTCTGGGTCGAGCGGCTTGCCCTCCTCCAGGATCTCGGGGTGGCTCATGCCAAATGTTGCGGTAGTTAGAAGCTCCCGCATCGTTTCGTTCACTGCCCTTTCCATGGTGCGCCGCCAGCGCTCCAGGTTCTCCCAATCCCCGCCGTGGGGAAGCCCGTTCGGATTAAGGGTAAGTTCGAACATTTACGCGCCGGTCCTTATCTGGGCTACCAAGAGCCCTATGCTGCGGTTGAGATATTCACTGCCTCTCAGGCCCGCCCGCCAGTTGTCGACAAGATCGGCGCAACGCACCCGCTCTGCCTCAACTGCCGGGTCTATCGCGGCCTCTACGGCGCTCTGCCATTCCTCGCGCTCTGTCAGGATTGCTTTGGCAATGGCCTTCTCTGTGTCGAAGCCGGCGGAAAGCTGCGCGGCCCTGACGAGAGGTAAAAGCTCCTCGGGGATTTCGTTCACTGAATCCATCCCTTGCGCATGGCGTGGGCGACAAGCGAGGCAGTCGTATCGCCTGCGCCGATCCGTTCGCGGACGCGCTGCATGGAGCTGTGAATGGTGCTGATCGGCGCTCCGGTTTCCCTGGCGATCTGCTTGAGCTGCCGGCCGTTGGCGAGCGCCTGGATGATTTCAACTTCGCTCTTCTTGAGCGGGCAAGCACGCATTTACAAATCCCTTCGGTAGGTAACGCCGTTAATAATGAGTATGTCAGGGGGGGTGATCAAGCTGGAATGGGATTTTATTCCCAATTCTTTGATACATGCGCTGATATGAGGCTCGGAATCCTCATTCTCGACATCCCGGCAGAAGCGAACCCATGGGTTTTCTTTCCTACCGTTCCGCGGCCGCTCGGAGATTTCGAGGCGGCCGTTGTATTCGCGAACGAGAATGACCTTTTCGAGAACATCGCCGGCTGCGAGAGATCCGGCCCAGAAGCGTTGTGCCGCCTTGCGGGCCTGGGTGCCGTCCGTGGGGCGCTCTTTGCGTGGCGGCTTAAAGACGATCGCGCCATTCCTTCGAATGAGCGCGACCGATGCGTAAATGCTTGCCATGGATTATGCGGCCTCTTTCGCGGTCATCTTCTCGACGGCGTCGGCCCATTCGAGGGCGGCATGCTGGCCGTCCGTCGTCTTGTCGTCGTAGAGAACTTCCCGGATTGCGCGGAAGATCTTTGCCGAGAACGAGCCACCGCAATCGTGGGGCGGACGGTCAAGCCACGCGTCCCCAAGCTTGATGTCATCGACCTGAAAAGTCTCGATTTCGTCGCCATTGGGAGCGAGGTCGGCGAAGCCGTAGAAAAGCGCGCCCTCGCCGAATTCGGGGAGCTTCAATTCTTCGAAGTGGTAGCGAACGGAAACATTGGTCATCGGCGTGCGATCTCCTGATTGATTTTGTCTTCGCGAATGACCTGGGCGTTGTACTGGATCGCCGAAAAGGTCATGAGGCCGGCGGCGACAATGGCGCCGACGATGTTGATGAGGGCGCGGCTCATTCGCTGCGCGCCTTGATTTCGGCGATGAAGGTGCGGCCGAACGCCTGGATGGCCTCATTGGAGAGGTTGCCGACGCCCTGGGCGAGATGCAGGGAGAAATGCCCTTCGTCCGCCGTGCCTGCCTGCCCAAGGGCGAGCGCCGCCGCAATGAATGCCTCGCGATAGTTCCGGATCTCGCGCGCTTCACGCTCAACCTGCCGCATATAGTCCGCCGCCTGCTTGTCCAGGCGGGCGCGCTCGATCAAGCCGCGATCGGCGATGCGCTTCTTGACCTCGGCGATGATCGGCGAATTGGTCTTATTGTGGGCGTCAAGGTAGCGGGTTTCAAACCAGCCCTCGGCTTCAAACGGGATGCTGATCGGCGGGTTCTTGTAGAGTGTGCCGTTGACCAGTTCGCCGTTCACGTCCAGCCACACATGAAAGCGGAAATCGCCCTCTTCCCAGGTGGCGAAAAACAGCTCGTTGGTATGCATCTCGACTTTGAAATTATTCAGTTTCATTGCGCTGCCTCCTTGTCGGTTTCGATATCCGGCGATGCGCGACCGTTGCGATCTCAACAGAAATCGCAACACTACAGACGCGCGAAAGCGCCGGATGCCGAAGCCGGCTAGGCTGAAGTCACGTCGTTGACGCTCGATACGACATCTTCCAGGCTGCTTATCACCTCGTCCAGCCCATCAATCGCGACCTGCGCCACGTCGCCCTTGTCGCCGTTCTGGAAGCTCTCGGGCATGTTGTCGTAGTAGTAGTCCTGCTCTTCGTCGCGGCAGGTTTCCAGGATCGATTTTGCTTCTTCGATCATGGCGGCGGCTCTTGCGATTTCCTTGCGGCGTTCTTTGTTCATGGCCTGCGTCTCCTTTGATGCGGTTGGCAGAAGGCCCGAAGGCCCTCGCCCAACCGCGTCAAGACAGCAGGCGGCTGAATGAGTTGTCGGGATACCAGCGATAGCGATCAATGAGCGCATCCTTGTATCCACGAACATTCAGGGTATCGCCGCGGCCGGCCGTGACAGCGATGCGGTTCCGATCGCTAAGAGGCGCATCAGGAGTGGGGCTCAATTCGCCCTTGGATGCGAGATGCTGGCCGAGATGCCAAGCAATGGCGGCCGGGCTTGTTGCGATATACGGGCAATCATTCTTGCCGGAAATGAAGCCTTGATATGCTTCCAAGGTGAGTACTGTTGCCACTTGCAAAACTCCGTTGCGTTGTTGTGATAAAAACAACATAGACCGGCTTATATAAGCCGGTCAACAACAAAGTGTTGCGATACGCAACAATTCTCAATAAGGATCGCAATAGGTCGGAGGATCGAAAAGCGAACCTTCAACGAAGGCTTGCGCGAAAGCGTCAACGCTCTGGAAGCGCTGAAGCTTCCGCTTGTCGCCTGGGCGAAGGTAGACCGTATATATCCGACCGTCCGCGCCCCGAAGTGAACCGCATATGGCGGCGGCGACTGTTGCGTTGCTCTGGATAAGGTGCTTGGCGTTGATGTTGCGATGCAGGCTCAAGAGCGTGCCTCCCAGGCTGCGCAGTCGAGCATGCTATAGCTCTCCATCTGCGAAATACGCATGTCGGCCGTCATCGCGTCAACCCATGCCGGGTCGCCCGGCTCAGGCTTCGGCGTCTTCGCCATAGTGACCGGGTGACCGCAACTCACAAAGTCGCAGCCGGCGATGTTCTGATAGGTGTTGTGCTTGCAAGAGCGGCAATCAGACATTGGCTCGCTCCTCCCTGTTGGTGCCGGCGGAAACCGCCACGCGCATCATGCGCTCACCGTCCCAGACATGCGGCGGCATGCCTGGGTGGCAGATAATGACCTTGCCGCCCCAGCGCACGGCGTCCACGTCGGGCGAGGATCTGACCGGCAAGGTGCCGTGAGCATTCCAGGCCAGCCAAGCGCCGTGCACGCAAGAATCAAGATACCCGCCGTCCTGGTCGCGCTCTAGAATGTCGTCTTCGTCGGCGCGGTGGGCATAGAAGGGCTGAGCGAAAATGAACTGTTCGAAAGTTTCTCTGTTGTGGTCGGTCATAGCTCTTCCCCCTGATTGCCGTCTTCTAAGCGCGGTGCCGCCGAAAGCAGCGTGTTGTAAATGTCCGTGGCGTTGTCGCGGAGAGTGGAGCCGTACTCGACGGGGATTTGCGTCAAGGCGTCCCGCATATCTTCGGTGATGTACTCGGGCACGAGCTGCCAGCCCTGCGGCGGATCCGTCCGGCCGTCCTGCAGGCCGCGTTCATATCCAAGGTTCTCGGCCGCCTCGGCCTGTTGGCTGGCGCGGGTGACGATATTGTAATAGGCGTTCCATCCCTCAGTGCTCTCGTTGTGCATCGCCGATATCGCCGTTTGCGCTTCCGCCTCGGCCCGGCGCAGTGCCTCAAGCATGCTGCCCTCGGCGCCGGCCTTGATCTTGCATGCCGGCTCGCTCGTTTCATCGCAGCCGAAGTGCAGCGCGGCTTGGCGCTTGTCGGTGAATACATCGTCGCAGTGGAAGCAGCGCCATTCCTTCGGGGTTGGCTTGGGCGCAGAATAATAGGCGGTGCAGGCGTACCCGCGATCCCGCCAAATCTGCACCATGTCGTCGTTGGTTTCTATGCGGCCGCTCGACCACTCGCCGGGAGGAGCGGCGCAAAGCCAGACTCGGCCTTCAGTTGGCTTCGCCGCCGGCTTCTCTACTTTCGTGAATCTGCCGGTCATCGCCGATGCCATCTCGGCAATTATCACGCCAGATCCGCCCTCCGTCTGCATGGCAGCAACGGCGGCTTCAGATATTATGATGATCTCTGCTGATGTCAGCGGCCGGACGGCGCCGGTCGCATGCAGAAGAGTGATGACGGTTTCAACCGCCTGTTGGGGATTGTCGGTCAAGGCTTTACTCCTTCACTGAGATGGGCGGCAGGCCAATGGCAGCGCGGCCCGCGTTGGTGATGTTCCCGCTGAAATCCGTCCATCCGTTGCGACGGCAGACGAGATTGGCGCCGCTCCAGCCGCCGGACTCCGATCGGTTTTTCGGGTAGTGGGTGCGGATGCCGGCGGCGTTTTCGAGGATCTTCTTTTGCGTGGGGGTTGGCTTCTTAGTCATGGTTTCTCCTCGCAGAAGATTCCGCACTCAGGAGACACAAGACTTTTCATGGGCCGGCCCTTGGCGTCCGGCGCAAGCTCGTCCAGGAAGATGCGCTTGCGCTTAACGCGAACCAGCTTCACACCCAGCGCCCGCGATAGTGCCGCCCGCTCGGCGAAGGTATCCGGGTACACATTACGCGTGAGGTTCCAATAGGTCGGGCTTTCGGCCTTCACGCAACCTCTGCAATTGGCGTTGTTGAAGCCATCAAGATACGCCTGGGGCAATCGGATGGAGGCATCAACAAGGATCTGAATGCATTTCTCTTTGGTTATGCCGGCGTCGATCAGGATAGGCAGCACATTCGATCTCTCAGTGAGAACGAACCGATCAAACCGCTTCTTTTCATCGGCGGTGAACCCAAGCACATGCCATTCGGCGTGGTGCTGCTTCTCCCAGTGTTGCCGGGCCTGCTTCTTCAGACCACGCGTGCAGGCGGCGCCGTGTATGCCGGACATAAAGCGCTCGGCCTCCCAAACGTCGTGTGCGCTGGAAGTCGGCCACTCCGGGTTTACGACGCTTTCAATTGGATGCTCCAGCCAGTTCGACACGTCGGCGAGAAACCGGCGATTGTCGGGACCTTCCTCTTTCACTGGATTATTGAGAATGCGCACATCGTGGCTGCTTTTGTACTGTTCGAGCGTTAGCTTTGCGGCCACGGCGCTGGCTGCTCCGCACGAAAACCATACGGCGATTATCGGTTTCCTTTCGCTTGCCGTCATACCGCCGCCCTCCTCATGAATAGATCGCCCTGGGCCGGAAGCTCGCCCCACTGGTCGGCCATCGCTTCCGCGATACCAGCAAAGAAGCGGGATCGTTCGTGGCCGGATTTGCCTTGGTGGAAGTAGTATCGGTACGGCTCGCCCGCCCGCGGCCCCGAACGGCGGATGCAGTATTCAGGCTCGGGAAGCGGGACTATCTTTGTGGGCTCAAGGGCCGGAAGGTTCTTCAGCCACAAGCAAATCTTCTTCTGCAGCGGTTCTCCGAACTGCCATGGCGCCACTGTTTGCGCCGGCGGGGCATAGCCATCAATCCGCGCCTTGGCGTGCCGATGCATCACCGGGTTCTCAATGCAGATGCGATCGATAGGCGCATTCCAGAATGCCGAAAACAGGTCGGCCGCGGCATCAAGCTCGCGCCACATCTGTTCGATCGTCTTGCCCTTCGGCGGCGTGCTGAGCCACGATATCCCGCTATTGCAAAGCCGCGTGCACGGTGGATGCGCCACGATCAGCAAATCCCACCCATCATGAAGGATGTCGCGGGCGTCGCCGATAATATGCTTATTGCTCCGATCTTCGGCCGGGATAAGATCGCAAGACCATGCGTCATGCCCCCGTGCCGTGAATGCTCTGCGAACGGTTCCTGAGAACTCGCACGCAACCAAAACTCGCATCTCCATGTTGATCCTCGTTGCTATAATCGCAACAATCACAATACACCACGCAACAACTATTTCCAGCGGAATTTTCACTGATTAGTGAGGGCTAGTGTAGGAATATGCTCCTATTCTATAGGCTAAGTCTTTGATTGTGTTTAAGTGATGCACTTTCCCTATAAAAACCTGTAACAAATTAAAAATGGTCGGTATCCTGGCATTTATATGCCTCTCAATGATGCTTTCTATATATGAGAGTTTTTTAGGCCTCAGTGCGTCACTTAAACACTTTCAAAGGCTTAGGTATGAAATAGCAGCATTTGTGCGTCACCAAGCCCTCACCAATTGGCGCATCAATAGCAACGTTCATCGCAACAACCATCGGGCCGGTATTTATCGCCGAAATAGAGGCGTTAGGGCTATGGACGATTTCACCGCTAATTTGACCGCTAAACAGGCTCGGTTTGTTGAGCAGTATCTTATTGATTTGAATGGAACTCAGGCCGCAATTCGCGCGGGATTTAGGAAGCATACGGCGCATCAAGCAGCTTATGAATTGCTGAGAAAACCTGAGATTATAGCTGCAATTGAAGCCGCCAAGCTCGCCCGCTCAGAACGCACTCAGGTTGACGCGGATTGGGTGCTTAAGCGCCTCGCTGATGAAGCCGACGCCGATATGGCCGATCTGTATGACGATGACGGCGATTTGCTGCCCGTTGAGGATTGGCCGTTGATCTGGCGGCAAGGGCTGGTTGCCGGCGTAGACATTGAAGCGCTCTACGCTGATGGCGAGGAAGGCGAAGGCCGGAAGATTATCGGCCACGTCAAGAAGCTCAAGCTCGTAGACCGAACGCGGCGCCTGGAACTGATCGGCAAGCATGTGAAGGTGAACGCCTTCCAAGAGACTGTCGAGCTGAAGGGATTGAACGCCCTCGCCGATCGCCTGGAACGTGCGCAAAAGCGTCTCGATAGCGAGGAAGCTTAGGCGCCATGGCCGCAACGCCAAACTTTAATGAAAACGCGCTGATCGACCTTGCAGCCTCCTGCCGGTATTCGCCTAAGCGGTGGTCGCGCGTCGCCTGGGATTGGGGCGTGGGCGAGCTGTCCGAATACGACGGGCCGCGCCCCTGGCAGGACGATATCAACGATATCATCGGCGCCCATCTCGCAAATCCCGAGACGCGCTATCAGCCGCTCCGCGTCTCCGTCGCCTCGGGCCATGGTATCGGCAAGTCGGCAGAGATGGGCATGCTGTCCAATTGGGCCATGTCCTGCTTTGCGGATTGCAAGATCGTCACCACGGCGAACACTGAAGGCCAGCTTAGGACGAAGACGGCGCCGGAAATCGGCAAGTGGTTCCGCATGTCGATCACGTCGCATTGGTTCGACGTGCAAACCATGTCGATCAAGTCGCGAGATCCGGAGCGCGGCGAAAGCTGGCGGCAGGACTTCATTCCCTGGAGCGAGCACAATACCGAAGCCTTCGCCGGCCTTCACAACAAGGGCAAGATCATCCTCTTGCTCTTCGATGAAGCGTCGAAGATCCATGACAAAGTCTGGGAAGTGGCCGAAGGCGCGCTTACCGACGAAAACACGGTGATCATCTGGGTTGTCTTCGGCAACCCGACGCGCAACAGCGGCCGCTTTCGCGAGTGCTTCCGCAAGTTCCGCCATCGTTGGGCCGGCCGGCAGATAGACAGCCGAACCGTGCCCGGCACCAACAAGACCTTCCTGCAACAGCTCGTAGACGACAACGGCGAAGATAGCGATATCGTCAAGGTTCGTGTCCGCGGCCAATTCCCGAGTCAATCAGCCATGCAGTTTATCAGCGCCGACGACGTGGACGCGTCTCAGAAAGTCCACCTTCGCAAAGAGCAATACAGCTTCGCGCCCGTCATCATCTCGGTTGATCCGGCATGGACTGGCGACGACAGCCTTGAAATCATGCTGCGGCAAGGCCTCTATTCGAAGTCGCTCGCCACGATGGCGAAGAACGATAACGACGTGCACGTTGCAAACATTATCGCCCGGCTTGAAGACGAGTATCAGGCGGATGCAGTCTTCATCGACGCGGGCTATGGAACGGGCATCTATTCGGCCGGCCAAGTCATGGGCCGATCGTGGCGCCTCATCTGGTTTAGCGGCAAGGCCATCAACCCAGGCTATGTGAACAAGCGCGCCGAAATGTGGGGCACGATGAAGGCATGGCTCAAGGCCGGCGGCGCCATCGATCCGAAGGATGAAGTCCTTTATCAAGACCTGATCGGGCCGGAAACCGTGCCGAAGCTTGACGGCAAGATCCAACTCGAAAGCAAAGAGGACATGAAAGAGCGCGGCATTCCATCGCCGAACCGTGGCGACGCGCTCGCCCTGACGTTCGCCGAACCGGTCGCCAAGAAGGTCCGCGCTATCGGTGCGCTCGGCACGATCTCGCCGCACCATGTTGAAGTCGAGTACGACCCGCTCACCGGCTGACGCGATTTCACAGCAACAACCATTCGTCCGCAACGGTGCTCGCAAGCACTCAACCGGACGAATGGAGCGCCGCCAAATGTACGACGACAGACAGCCGACCTGCAGGCTTTCGACTGACTCGCAGTCGGTCAAGATCGCCCTTCATCAGAACATCGCGACCAACGGCCGCTGGTTCTGCCTCATGCTCTTCCTGATGTGCATCAGGCTCGGGCTTATGCGGCTTGCGCTGCTTTCCGCCCTGCCTGTCGGACTCTCCGTCATCGTTGACCAGCTTCCGGCCGGCGCCCTTCGCAGCTTTCTGAGCGCCGTTGTTTATGGCGTGACCGTTGCCGCCGCGCTCCTCCTCCTGATCGTCCTCATCATCCTGGGATAACCCGCCAATGTGCATGTTCTCTTCTCCGAAAACGTCAACCGCTGAAGTCACGCCGCCCGTCGAGTATGCGCAGCAGAAGACGCCCGACTATGCCGCCGCCGAAGGTACGGCCGCCCGTCGCGCGACCGACAAGGCCAAGGGCGCCACGAATACCGTTCTCACGTCGCCGACCGGAACAGGTGCGCTTGCCCCGACCTCGTCGCCCACGCTGACCGGGGACAAGAAGACGCTGCTTGGAGCCTAAGCCATGTGCACCTTGCAGCGTCAAAACGGCTTCTACTCTGCGATGGCGGGGATGGGTGACAAGAATGGAAACCCGGAATTTGCCAGCGCAGTCCGTAGCAAGATGGTCAATGAGCCCGCGGCTTCATCCGCGGCCGCCGCTCCGGCTCTGGCGCCGGCCGGCCGTCAAGCCAGCAGACAGACAGGAACGTCCAGGCAGAACGCCGGAACTGCGCTCGGCGGCTCGACAATCCTCACATCTGGCGGCGGCCCGGCACTGACCGCCGCCGCCGCTGACAAGAAAACGCTCCTGGGGCAATAGTTCATGGATAATCTTCGGCTCTTAAACGAGACGCAAATCACCTATCACCGTCGCCGGCTGGAAGAGCTGAAGAAGATCCGCCAGCCATGGGAGGCGGAATGGTGCACGCTGGCCGAATATATCGAGCCGACGCGCCTTCGCCTTTCGTCCACGCCGGAAGGTCCGCGCTCTCGGGCGAAGATCATCGACGGCACGGGCACGCATGCTTACGACACGCTGAAATCAGGGATGCATTCGGGCCTCACGTCGCCCGCCCGCCCCTGGTTTCGGCTGACGACGTTCGACGCCGGTCTTAAGAAGGTCGATGCGGTCAAGGTCTATCTCGCTGCCGTGCAAGACAAGATGCGCGAAGTCTTCGCGGCTTCGAACATCTATCGCGCCTTCCATATCGGCTATGGAGATCTCGGGCAGTTCGGCCAATCGTGCGCTATCCTGGTCGAAGACAGAGATACCGTGATCCGGGTGCAGCAGCTCGTTCACGGCCGGTTCTGGATCGCTCGCGACTATAAGGGCCGGGCGACGACGCTTTACCGCGTATTCCGTTGGAGCGTGCAGCGCATAGTTGAGCGCTTCGGATACAACAAGGTTCCGAACCGCGTCCGCCAGCTTTACGACACTTCGAAGTATGGCGAATGCTTCGATATCTATCACGCTATCGAGCCGCGTTACGATCGCGACCCCGACAAGATCGACAAGCGCAATAAGCCGTTTCTCTCGAACTACTGGATGGATGAAGAAAACAGCCAGTTGCTTGAGGAAAGCGGCTTCGACGGCAACCCGATCATTGCGCCGTCCTGGGAGCTTTCCGACGACAATCACTATGCGTTGTCGCCCGGTCAAAAGGCGCTTGGGGATATCAAGATGCTGCAGCTTGAGCAGAAGCGGAAGCTTGAAGCGCTCGATAAGCAGTTGCGCCCACCGATGACCGGGCCAACGTCGATGAAAAATCATCCGGCTTCCCTCCTGCCGGGCAGCATCACCTATGTCGATGATCCGAACCGGATGGGCTATCGGCCGGCAATGGAAGTGCGCTTGAACCTATCCGATCTCCGCGAGGACATCGGCGAAGTGCAGGAGCGCGTCCAGCGGTTTTTCTTCGCGGATCTGTTCTTCGCTATCACCAACATGGAAGGCGTGCAGCCGCGCAACCAGCTTGAGCTTACCAAGCGCGATGAAGAAAAGCTCTTGCAGCTCGGCCCGGTCCTGGAAAACGTCTTCGGCGATCAGCTCGGCCCGACCATCGATCGCACCTTTGACATTCTCGCGGCCCGCGACGAACTGCCGCCACCGCCGCGTGAGCTTCGCGGGCAAGAGCTGAAGGTCGAATATATCTCGACGCTCGCCCAGGCGCAGCAAGCTGTATCCACCGGCACGATTGAGCGCGGCGTTGCCTTCATTGGTCAGTTGGCCGGCGCTGATCCTGAAGCACTCGACAAGCTCGACCGCGACGAAGCGATTGACTTGTACATGGATGCGATCGGCGCCCCGCCGTCCCTCATTCGCGCTGACGACAAGGTCAAGGAACTCCGCGCGTCTCGGGCGCAGCAGATGCAGCAGGCGCAAAGCGCTGAGATGGCAGCCACGATGGCGCCGGCTCTCAACCAAGGCGCCCAGGCGGCCGAACTGCTCGCCAGCGCCAATCAGAACCCCAGCGGTAGCGCCCTCCTTCAGCAACTCGGGATTGGATGATGATGGACGATTTTAACGGACAACTATCCGCCCTGCATACCGTCGAACGTGAAGAAATCACGAAGGCGTTTCGCGAAGTCTTCGCCCTCTCGGCAGGCAAGCGCGTGCTGTTCTGGATGCTGGAACAAGCCGCGATTTACCAAGACGCCTTTTCGGGGGATGCGACGAACGCAACGAACTACGTGCTCGGCCGGCAATCGGCGGGGCGACGGCTCATCGAAATGCTCGATACCGTCGATCCTCGTTTCTACCCGGCCCTGCTCATCGCCATCGCCGATTTGAAATCAACCGATTTGGCAATGGCCGCGAGCCTAGCCAAACGCCAAGAAGGTGAAGAGCATGATGTTGAGGCATAGGCATAGCTGGCTGGTATCGACCGCCGCTTTTCTACTGGCCGCGGATGGCCTCGGTTCCGGTGGTGGCGCCGGCTCCGAAGTTCCGACCACTCCCGAATCCGTTCTGTTTCCGACCGAAACCCAGCAGCCTGCCGGGACCGATGCCGGCGCCGGCAAAGGCGATGAAGTCACGGCGCAGCCCGGTGCCGACTGGAAGGAATACGAAGCCGACCCCTCCAAGAGCGCGGAAGAAAACGCGACTCTCAAGGCCGCGCATGACGCCACGAAGCCGAAGGAAGGCGACGGCAAGAAGGAAGCCGATCCGCTCGATACCGTGCCCGATGACGGCAAGTACGCGCTGACGATGCCCGAAGGCGTCGAGCTGGATAAGGAATTGGTCGATGCGCTCGGCTCCAATTTCAAGGATCTGGGCTTGACCACACGGCAGGCGCAGCAGCTCGCAGACAAGTTCATTGAGGTTCAGACCGCTCGCGGCAAGGCATCGGCCGAAGGCTGGGCAAACCGCGTCCAGGGCTGGGCCGACGACGCAAAGAAAGATTCGGAGATCGGCGGCACGAAATGGGATGGCAGCGTGAGCGCCGCCCATCTTGCCCTCTCCAAGCTCGGGACGCCCGCGTTGAAGGAATATCTCAACGCCAGCGGCGGCGGCAATCACCCCGAACTCATTCGCATTTTCGCAAAAGTCGGATCGATGATCCAGGAGGATAACCCCCCGGCAGGCGGTGCAGGCGGCGACGGCAGGAAGGCCGATCCCGCGCACGTCCTGTTCCCCAACGACACCCCGAAGGGCAAATAAACTATGGCTATCATTGGTAGTAGCGTGCCTACCCTCATCGACGCCCATAAGGCGTCTGCCGAGGGCATTGTTCTCGAACTGCTCGCGCAGAACAACCCCGTCCTCAAGGATGCGATTGCAACACAGTGCAATCTGAAGGGCATTCATCGTCACTCGATCCGCACCGGCCTGCCTACCGCAAGCTGGGGCCGCCTCTACAAGGGCGTGCAGAAGTCGAAGAGCACGATGCAGCAGGTGGACGATACGACGGGCTTCCTGGAAGCGCGTTCGGAAATCGACACCCGCCTGCTGAAACTCGCGCCCGATCCGGCCAAGCAGCGCCTGGTAGACAGCGCGCCGTTCCTGGAAGCGATGAATCAGGAAATGGCGACCGGCATTTTCTACCACAACACCGACACGTCGCCCGAAAAGTTCAAGGGCCTGTCTCCGCGTTTCAGCGCCTACAACACCAACGTTCCCGACCCGACCCGGCCGAACGCGGCCAATCAGGTCATTCACGGCGGCGGCAGCGGCAGCGACAATACGTCGATCTGGTTCGTCACCTGGGCCGATCACGCGACTTCGCTTCTCTATCCCGAAGGCACCAAGGCCGGCGTCGAGGTCATGGACAAGGGCGAAGAGCCGGTCAAGGATGACAACGGTGATACCTTCTACGCGAAGGTGACGGCGTTCGAATGGCATACCGGCGCATTCGTCAAGGACTACCGGTACAATGCCCGTATCGCCAACATCGACGTGTCCGACATGCTCGCCGGCAACGTGGATCTCTGGAAGCTGATGCGGCAGGCCTACTACCGCCTGTTTACCACCTACGGCGTGAACGCCAAGGGCGGCCGCACGGTCTGCTACATGAACCGTCAGGTTATGGAGATTCTGGAAGAGCAGTCCACCGACCGCGGCCTTACCGCGGCTCGCGCGAACACTGTCAGCCTGAAGACGGCGAATGTTGAGGGCGAGGAAGTCACCACCTACCGCAACATGCCGATCCGCATCGCCGACTCGCTTCTGAACACGGAAGCGGCGGTTCCGTCCATCGCCATCTAATCGCCATCCAAAACACCCCGTCGCCATTCACGGCGGCGGGAAGGCTCTTTCAGCAAAGGAAAACCTCGTGATTTTCGACAATCAAAGCATGCTCTCCAATGCCCAGGCGATCACGGCAACGGCGGCATCCAGCAACACGCTCGACCTCGGCCCGATCGCGTCTGGCGTCGTTCGCGACATCGGCAAGGGAAAGCCGATCCCGTTCCGGCTCCAGGTCGTTGAAAGCTTCAACAACCTCACATCGCTCACCATCGAACTCCAGACCGACGACAATTCGGGATTCACCTCGGCGAAAACCGTCTGGACGCAAACGGTGCTCCTGGCAAACCTCACGGCCGGCAAGGTCTTGCTGCCCGAATGGGTGCCGCGAGGCACGGACGAAAAGTACGTTCGCCTCAACTATACCGTCACGGGCACAGCGCCCACGACCGGCAAGATCACTGCCGGCGTAACCATGGGGAACCAGTCGAATGGCTGAAGTTATCGCCAACACCAAAGGCTATTTCGGCGGCACCATTCGCGAAGCCGGAGAACCCTTCTCGGTTCCCGACGATATCTGGGATGACAAAAAGAAGCGCCCGAAGTGGGTTCGTGTCGATCCCGCGTCCGTCTTCGGCGGCAAGGGCGACCATGACGGCGACGGCTCGGTTGGCGGCTCCAAGCCCTCCATTCCTGCCGGTTCCGTCGAAATCCCCGAAGCGTGGGAAGAACTGGCGGCCGCCGACCGAAAGGCGCTCGCCAAGGCACTTTCCGGGCAGGCCGTCGCCAACGCCAAGGGCGCGGACGCGATCATTTCCGCGGAAGTCGAGAAGCGCACCCCGGCGCCCAAGCTGGCCGGCAACGGCGTCCAGGAAGCGCTTGGCGGTCCCGCCCCGGACTGGCTCTTGCCCGGCGCCCAGGCGCCGCAGCCCGTCACCGACTGATAGGCCAGACACAGACAATAGGGCGGCCATCGTGCCGCCCTTCTCTTTTCTCCCTTTCCGAATAGGCAACCATGGCAGAGATCTACAACCAACAGCGCGTGCTTGGCGTCCACATCGTGCCGGACGGAACCACGATGCACAATGGCCAGCGCGTGATAGGCATTCGCGAAGCCGCGGCCGGAGTGATGTTCACCGATATGCGCCGCGTGCTCGGCGTCGAGGTGCTGACGGGCGGTGAAGTCATTTATAACGAGCAAGTCGTTCTCGGCGCCGTGATTATCACGGATAACCGGACGATGTACAACGGGGCGCAAGTTGCGCCTGTCAGCGGCAGCAGCTCACGCCCCGCATGGACACCGGACCCGGATAGGTACATGCCGGCCGCCACTGGCACGCGTTGGCCATCGGGAAGCACAGCAACGCCGTGGACCTACCAGACCGGGCTGAACTATCAGTGCTCCAAACTTTACTTTGGTTCACCTGATTATCCGACCAATGATTTTCTTGTCCCGTTCGTTGGTTTCCAGCTAACGGAAGGCGGCAACGCGCCCCAAGAAACTCAGTCTCCCGCTACCGACATGCTGATTGATGAAGCTTTTTTCATCCATCCGGACGGAACGGAATCCCCGATCTTGTTTGGCGGCAACGCGGCGGCGACTGTCACGGCGGCGACTGGCATTGTTTACGGCCAAGTTACGCTTCCCGCGGCCTTGCCGGCGTGGTCGATATTCGGCATTCGCACGGTTTACCACGGCGCCGTTGGCAATGCCTTTTGCGCTGCCTATCGTTGTCAGCGCCACCGCGGGGAGAAATATTGGGGGGCGGCCGACCTTGCGTCCATTCGTGCCCTGGCGGCAGCAAACGGGCCATCAACGGCGGCGCTCGACAGTGACGCGCTTTACAACACGACCGGCAACGCCACCAATTCGCAACAAATGGCCTACGGTCCGTGCATGGTTCTTGCCAAGGGCTGGGACGGCCGGCCGGTTCCCCTCGTCTTGGCCGACAGCTTGCTTGAGCGTCAAGAGATTGCAGCATCTGCGGATGCGCGACGCAATATGGGTATCGGCCGGCGCTGGCTCGATCAACGCGACCCGGTGCAAGGCAGCCTTATCCCTATCGTCATGGGCGTTCCGGGCTCCAAGTCGGCGCAAGAGTTGGCGACCAATGCCCTCAAGCGCTGGGTGATGATCGACGCCATCGCCACCACCTACAACAGCGGCAAGAATATCTGGACGTTCGTTCTTGACTGGTCGGGCCGCAACGATGTGAACGCGACGGCAGCGACATGGGCCGCGGCCAAAACGGCTCTTCCCGGTACGCGTGTGCGCGGTCGTTATGGAGCCGGCACGCATATTGTCGGCGTGACCATCTGGCCTACCGTAGGCTCTACAGATAGCGGTCGCACCGTGGCTGCTTATACCGTGGCGACGCAATGGGGGGCAACGCTGGCGTCTGCAAATGCCATCGTCCTGGCGAGCGCTGTCTACAATAAAACCATTGATGCGTTTCCGGCTTTCATGTCGGACACAGATCCGACCAAACCGCCGGGTGCCGAAACCTTCCCTCTTGGAAACGTGGTCGGTCATCCCGGCAATCAGGACGGCGTGACGACATGGGACACTATGCGACTGCCGACGACGGTGTTGCAAGGCGCGCGCGTCATGTTTGAGTATTCGCCCGGTCTGTTTACAAACCGCACGCTTGTCGAGAAGAAAACCGACTACGGGGACGGCACGGCAGATTTCAGGGTTGCTGAAGTCCTGGCGACAAACGTACAGGATAACGCCATGCTGATGGGTCATGCTTACACGGCGGCCGACTTCATTCACCCCGCGCTCTACCACGTCTTGCGAACCGTGAGCCGCATCCCTCAATCCGAAAAGTCTAAATTCTATCCGGCCGCTTAGGCCAGCGTAGTTCATGCCGACAACCGTTCGCCTCGTACCCATGGAACAACTCAGGAGGTTGTTCCATGGCTTCGGTTGTCTCGATCTGCAACCTTGCTCTCTCCAATGTAGGCAAGCAGAATATCAGCGATTTGACTGAGGCAAGCGCGGAAGCCCGCGCTTGCAATCAGTTCTATGTGATTTCCCGCGATAGGCTTCTGCAGTCGTTCCATTGGTCGGCAGCAGGAAAATCGGCGTCGCTCGCTGAAGTCACGAACGACAAGCCGGGCGCCTGGAAATACGCTTACACCCGGCCGACTGATTGCCTTCAGATCCGGTGGATCAGGCGGCAGTATGTCGCCGACCCCGCTGACGATTGTGTGCGCTTCGATCTCAGGAGCGAATTTCAATCCCCCTACGAGATCGAGGGCGACAAGCTCTATTGCAACCTGTCGCCCTGCCTTCTTCGGTACACCTTCCGGCTCACCGACCCCACGAAGTTCTCCCCGCTCTTCATTGATGCGCTTTCCTGGCACTTGGCCGCGCGCATCGCCATGCCGCTGACGCGCGATCCTAAGGTTCGCGCTGACGCTCTGGCCGTCGCGAAATCAACCCAGGTTGAGGCCGAGGCCGCCGACGCGGGACAGGTTGCTGCGCGTTACGACGACGTTGAAAGCGAGTTTGTGGCGGTGCGCGATCATGGCTGATTACCGCGCTTATCAGCCCTCGTTCACTGCCGGGGAACTATCGCCGGCCCTTTGGGCTCGCGTCGATCTGACGAAATATGGCAGCGGCTTGCGAGACGCTGTTAACGTATTTGTGCACCCGCATGGCGGCGTGTCCAATCGGGCCGGTACTGAGTTTGTCCATGAGGTAAAGAGTAGCGACAAACTCACCCGGCTCGTCAAATTCCAGTTCAACACCGAACAGACCTATATTTTGGAGTTCGGCAATCACTATATCCGCGTGTTTCGTGACGGTGGCTTGGTACTATCCGGCGGCAGTCCATATGAAGTCGTCACGACTTATTCGGATGCAGAGGCGCAAGATATCGTCTTTGTCCAAGAGGCTGACGTGCTGTATCTCTGCCACGTCAACCACCCGGTGAGGAAGCTGGGGCGCCTCGCCGACAACAATTGGACGCTGACGGCCGTCACTTTCTTGCCCCTGATCAATCCGCCGGCCGGCACGCCGACCGTCACGAAGCCCGGCGATACCAACGGGCAACCTGGATATGTGGCGACGACATACCGATACAAGGTTTCGTCGGTCGCTGACAGCGGAGAAGAAAGCCTCCCGTCCAACTCCGGCAGCGTCGTCAACGATCTGGCAATTCAGGGCGGCAAAAACCGCGTTGCTTTCGCTGCGGTAACTGGCGCCGTCCGGTATATTATCTACCGTGAGGATAACGGCATATACGGTTACATCGGCGGGACAACGGGCCTCACGTTCGATGATGAGAACATTACGCCCGATCTGTCGGATACGCCTCAAACTGGCCGAAACCCTTTCAATGCCGCCGGGAATTACCCGCGGTGCGTGACGTTCATCGAGCAGCGCCTTGCCTTCGCTTCGACCCTCAACGATCCGCAGGCGGTATGGCTAAGCCAAAGTGCGAACTACGAGAATTTCGGCGTGTCGTCGCCGGCAAAGGCAAGCGACGCGGTGACCTTCCGCATTCGTGCCAGACAGGTCAACGAAATTCGCTCGATGATCTCGGTTCGCGGCCTGCTGCTGCTAACCTCTGGATCCGAATGGATCGTTACGGGCGGCTCAACGTCGGACTCAATTTCGCCGTCCGCAATCAAGCTCGACAATCAAGGCTACCGCGGCGCCGCCAAGGTGCAGCCGATCGTTGTTGGGAATACGGTCCTGTTTGCCCAGCGCCAAGGCGGCGTCGTTCGTGACTTCTCGTACGACTACACGCAAGATAGCTATGTCGGCAAAGACCTGACAATCCTTGCCCGTCATCTTTTTGTTGGCAAGGAAATCAAAGCCTGGGATTTTGCCCAGGCTCCCGACTCCGTGGTTTGGGTTGTTCTCGATGACGGGTCGCTTGCCTCCCTCACCTACATGAAAGAGCAGGACGTGTGGGCCTGGACGCGCCACGAAAGCGGGCCGGACAATGACGCCTATTTTGAAGACGTGACGTGCATTGAAGAGAACGGTGAAGACGTTCCCTATTTCGTCGTGCGGCGCACGATCGGCGGACAGGTCAAGCGCTATATCGAGCGCCTGCATAGCCGCGCATTCGATACCGTCGCCGATGCGTTCTTTGTGGATTGCGGCCTGACATACAGCGGTGCGCCGGCAGCGACCATCAGCGGTCTTTCCCATCTGGAGGGACAGCAGGTTGCCGCCCTCTCTGACGGCAACGTGGTTCGGAATATGACCGTGTCCGGCGGTTCCGTGACCTTGCCCAATGCCGGTTCTATCGTTCATGTCGGTTTGCCGATGACAGCGGGAATTCAGACTCTCGCTTTGGATCTCGGGACCGTCCAGGGTCTCGGCACAGTCCAGGGGCGAACGAAGTCAGTCAGCGAAGTGACCTTGCGCATGGAGGATACGCGAGGGATTTTCATCGGCGCAAAGGATGGCGACCGCGATAGCCCAAATCTGGTCGAGTACAAGCAGCGTAGCGGCGAAGATTGGAACGAAGCCATCGGCCTGCATACCGGCGATGTCTCGATTACTCCTATGTGGGATTGGAATACCACCGGCAGCATGTGGGTGAAGCAATTCGACCCGTTGCCCATGACCATCCTCGCGATTATGCCGGACGTGTCCCTTGGCCGTTGATATCAAAATCGTTCCGGCTAAGGCCTCGCATATTCGCCCGATCGCCGACCGCATGCGCAAGGCAGACCGTGAAGAAGTGTTTGCGGCGTCGGGCCGATCGCCGGCCGCCGCCATGACCTATTCCTATCGCAAGTCCTCGCATTGTTGGACGGCGTTTTTCGACGGCCGACCTGAGGTCATGTGGGGCATTGGCGATATCAACATTCTAGCCGGCGTCGGCGCTCCCTGGCTCCTCGGGACGGATGCCGTTGAGGAGAACTTCCGGGCGTTCCTCCGCATCTCCAGCAGTTGGCCCGCTCAACTTTTGCAGCGCTATTCAGTGCTTCGAAACTTTGTCGATGTCCGCAATGAGGTTTCTGTTCGTTGGCTTGAGTGGCTGGGTTTTCGGCTGCTCGATCCGGTCGAATTCCGCGGGTATCAGTTCCGGCTTTTCGAAATGGGGGCGGCCGATGTGTGATCTAGGAATTGCTTTGACGCTCGGCTCTACGCTACTCGGCGCGGTCGGGACCGTGCAGCAAGCCCAAGCGACGAAGAAGGCGAGCGACTATAACGCCCAGGTCGCCGAAATGAATGCGAAGATTTCCGATCGGCAGGCGCGTGATTCAATCGAGCGCGGCAAGCAGGAAGAGCAGCAGAAGCGTTTCCAGACGGCGCAGCTTGAGGGCCGTCAGCGCGCCGCCATGGCTGCAAACGGCGTGGATCTGTCGTTCGGTTCGCCGCTCGACACCATCGTTGACACGGCCGAAATGGGCGAAATTGATGCCCTGAATATCCGCACCAACTCGTACCGCGAAGCCTATGCCAACAAGGTACAGGGCGCAAACCAGCGCGCCAACGCTACGCTTGACCGGATGCGCGGCGACGCTGCGCTAAAGGGCGGATATCTAGACGCGGTCGGCACGGTCTTGGGCGGCGCCAGCAAGGCTTACTCTTCTGCATCCGGCATGGGTTATATTAGGTGAGGGTTTAATGCCTACGGTTCCGCTTTATCAAGACACTCAGCAGCGCGTTGCGCTTCGCCCCGAATATACGGAAGGGTATAACGTCCGCGCCGACGCCGACGCTTTCGGCGCTTCCATCGGTCGCGGCATGCAGTCGGCAGCGAACGGCCTGGGCGCTGCCGCCGACGCCGCTTTGCGCGTTCAGGAGCTTGACGACGTGAACGCGGCCAAGGATGCCGACAACCGCTATGCTGAGTGGTCGCGCAACGCCATGTATGGCGAGAACGGATTTATGAACCTTGAGGGCCGCGCCGCTATCGACGGCCGCGCCGATTTCGAAAAGCAAGCCGACCAAAAGCGAACCGAGTTCGGCAACGGCCTCGCTCCAGGAGCAGCAAAGCATTACAATGACGCCTCGCAAGCGAGAATGAGCAGCTTGCTTGAAAGCTCGATTCAGCACAGTGCGCGCGAGCGAAAGTCATGGTTCAACAACACGTCCAATGCTCGTGTCGAGACATTCGCCAACGATGCGCTGGCCGGCTTTGGCGACCCCTCCAAGGTCAATCAAAGTATCGCTTCAGGCGTCGCGGAACTCCAGCAGCAAGCACATATGCTTGGATGGGATAGCGCCTCTTTCGAGCTGAAAAAGCAGCAGTTCATTTCCGGCGTCACGAAGAATATCGTGTTGCGAATGGCCCAGGATGATCCTCTTGCGGCCGATAAGTATATGAAGGCCAACTCCGAACGGCTGTCCGGATCTGACCAATACGAACTGAAAAACTCGCTGCAAACCGAACTGGAGAACGCCGAGTCTCAGAAGTACGCGGACGATGTGCTGGCGGGTTCCCGCAAGGTTTCCGACTTGCCCGGCGACATCGTCGGCGAGGTCGCTGCCGCTGGCGGCCCCGCAATCGACCGCCCAGGCCCGACGCGGGCGAGATCGTTTTTGTTGAGCAAGTTGGCGGCGGGCCACGGTCCCGAGCACATCGCCGGCTTGAACGAAAGCTTTGCAACCAATCTCGCCGCGATGATTCAAGACGCGCCGCCTGAGGTCCGCAAAGGCTTAGGCATTGTGTCCGGCACGCGGACGCACGAGCGGCAAGTTGAACTATTCGAGGACTCGGACAAGACCGGGCGAACGGTTGCGTTCCCGGCCGGGTACACGAAACCGGACGGCTCCATTGCGAAGGGATCGAAGCATGAGGATGGCGAGGCTGTTGATTTTGGGTGGAACGGTCAACTCCTGAAACCTGGCAATGCGCCGCAAGAAGTCATTGATTGGGTGCACCAAAACGCCAGCAAATACGGCATCTATTTCCCGATGGACTATGAGCCGTGGCATACACAACCGGTATCAGTTCGCGGCTCAACTGCTGTCCAGCGCTCTGCCGGGGTTTCGGTTCGGGCCTCTATGCCATCCTACGATGACATTGAAACCACGCTGTCCGGAATCAGCAACCCGCGCATTCGCGAACTCACCCGCAAGCGTCTTTATGCCGCGATCGAAATGCGGTCGAAGGCCGAAGAAGCAAACACAAATTCGGCAAGGGCGCAGCTTTGGAACTATGTGGATCAGGGGAAAACGCCGGATGAAGTCCCGATGGAGATCCGCCAGCAGGCCGGCATGTCTGCCGTGTCATCGGCCTGGAGCTATCTTGAGACGGCCGCCAAGGGTCGCGATGTCGATAGCGACGAAACGTTACTTTACCAGATGCGCCGTCAAGCTGCGACAAGCCCGACTGAGTTTTCGGGCGTCGATCTGAACGAATACCGCGACCGCCTTAGCAAGGAGGCAATCAAGGAGCTAACCGGCCTGCAAACGAATGCCTTGACCGATGAGCGCAAGGCAAAAGAGGACGGCATGAACGTCAATACGGCGTTCTCCCAGGCTTCGCAGCAGCTTGAAGCCGTGGGGCTGACCACAACCGGAAAGAAAGGATCGGATCGCGAAGACGCGGCCCGCCGCATTGCGATCTTCCAGAATTCCCTTGTCGAGGAAATGCAGTCGTTCAAGCGCCTCAATAAGGATAAGCCCCCAACGCAGCCCGAGATCCAGCAGATGATTAATCGTCTGCTCTTGCCGATCGTGATCAAGACGCCCGGCTCCGTTTTCGGCAACGCCTGGAGCAGCACGAAAGATGGCTTCATGTTTGAGGCGGGGAATCGGCCGGACAATTCTACGGCTGAGCCCGTCGTGAAATATGAAGATGTGCCGATCGATATCCGCCTTAAGCTGTCGACTTACCTTGAATCCAAGTTGGGTCGAAAGCCAAGCCAACAAGAGGTATCGACGGCGTATGTGGATTTCATCCTGTCGCGAAAGTAGTCTTTGGGTGGAATTTCCGGCGGTATCGCCAAACGAAAAAAAGCGCCACGGCGACACCGCCCGGCGCTTGCTTGGCGGCCGCGGTGATGTAGGCGCCCGCGTCCGCGCCAGATCCGTAGGGATTGACATTCCAGATCACGAGCGCCCCGCCGGCAGTCGCCGCGCAAACGACCGCGACAGATATCAGGCACGCCAAAAGGGAGTAGCCGAACCCTTTCGGCAGGGCGGCGCTTGCGGAATATGCCGACAAGAAGGCGAATCCGACAATTATGAGCATCAGCATCGCATAAACCCCCATTCACCTAGACAACTATTGCGGCCGTAAACCTGCCTTCAAATTCTTGATGGAGACAGGCATTGGACATCACTTCTGACTTTGACACTTGGCTTAAGTCCAAGCACGATCAAGACGCCGCTTCCGCCTCTGTTGTTATTGGATCTTCGGCCGAAAATCCAGACGAGGTTGCAGGAAACCTTAATCTCGCCAACGAGTTTGCAAAAACAACGGGCAGCCCGGTTCCTCCTCTCGATCTCGTCAAGGACAATCGAAGCTCGTTTCAGCAGGCCATTGACGACAAGCGGAACGCGACGGTTCTCCAGTCGTCGCCGCGCCTCACGTCCTGGCTGACTGCCAATCCAACGAAAGCCGCCATCGCCAAGGATGATCTGTCTGGCCTGTCGTGGTGGGAATTGCTCGGCAAGAATGCCGCTGAAGTTCCGAAGGGAATTCCCGGCGGCGTTGTCTCGTCTGCCGGTACAGCACTTGAGGGAACTGGGCAGATCCTCACGCCGGTTGATCCTGCCGTCCGTACGCCGCTCACCAATCGCATTGTCCAGGCGCAATCGCTCGCCCCCGACCAGTTGGCGACGCTTCGGCAGGACATTTTCAAGCAGGGCGATATCAATCCGCAGATCGCGCAGACGGTGCTTTCCGGCGTCCTGGCCGGCGATATCCCGCCTGCCGAAGCAATCGAACAACTCGGGCCTATGCTCGGGCCGGCCCTTAAGATCGCCTCGGACGCGCTGCAGAGTGGCGGCGAGGCAACGCAGGATTTCGGCGCCGGCCTGATCCCGGCCGCTCCCGGCATGGAAGAAAGCTTGGGCCGGCAAGTCGGCTCGGGTCTCGGCTCGCTGCTCACCATTATCGGCGCGGCGATGGTCGGCGGCCCATTTGCCGCTGGCGGCGTGGGCGGCGCCATGGGTGCCGGCGAAGCTTCCGGCAACGCTCGGCGGGCTGGGCAGGATGAAGACACGCAGACCATTGCCGCGTTCTGGGGCCTTATTCCTGGCCTTACTGACGCCATCCCTGTTGAGCGCCTTCTCAACAACCATGTCGTCAAGTCGGGCTTTGCCGCCCTGCTGCGCACGGTCGCCAAACAGTTCGCCACGGAAGGCGGGCAAGAGGCCGTCCAGCAGCTTATGCAGAACGCGATTGCCTCCAACCTCTACGCCCCTGACAAGAGCTTGCTTGACGGCGTATTGAACAGCTTCGCGACCGGCGGCTTTGTCGGCGCCATGGTCGAGGCCGGAAAGATCGGCATTGACGCGATGATACCCGGCCGGCTTCGCGGTTCAATGCATCAGGCGCAGCGGGCCGAACAAACTCGCCAGACGGTTCAAGACCTGTCTGCCCAGGCCCAGGCGTCCACGACGCGCGGGCGATCGGCCGATACCTTCCGCGATTTTGCGGCCAAGGCGACGAACGGAACGCCAGTTGAAAATATCTATGTGCCGGCCGATAAGTTCGTTGAGTATTTCCAGGGCGCCGGCTTCGATCCTCACGAGCTTGCCGACACGCTCGACGGCGTGACCTCGGCCGACCTCGACGCCGCCCTTGCCAGCGGTGGCGATCTGAGAATCCCGACCGCGACTTATGCCGCGCGCATGGCCGGCTCTGAGCATGATGCATTCCTTATGGACAACATGCGCTTTGATCCCGAGTCCTTCACCTTCGCGGAAGCCCAGGCATTCAATGAACGCGCCGAAGATCTGCGCGATGAAGCCTATCAGGCGGCCGAAGACGCTCGCCAATCCGCCGAAGCAAACCGATCGGCAGAAGAGCGAATCTATGATGAAATGGTTTCTCGTCTTCGCGTTGCCGGCCGCTCTACCGACGTGGCGACGACTGAGGCTATGCTCTACCCGGCCTTCTATTCGGCCATGGCCCAGCGCAACGGCATGACCACGGAAGAATTCATGCAGCGCTACCCGCTCCCCCAGGTGGCCGGCGATCTTCCCCAGGGCATGCAGTTCAAGAATGTCGATGAACTGAACCGGACGCTCGCAGCCGCGCGCAACCGGAAAGATGTCCGCGACACGCGGCCGACTCTTCTCGATTTCATCGATCAGCACGGCGGTATCAACGATGCCGGCGGCGAACTGAAATCCCGCAATGCTGAAACCGTGAAGCGCGGCAAGGGCAAGAAGACGTTGCGGCTCGCCCGCAAGCAGGGCAAGGCTCAAGGCGACATGCTCGGCGGCAGCAACCTTGATGGCCGTAAGCACGGCGCCGATGCGGTCGCTCAGGCCGCGATTGAAGCCGGGTTCCTGCGCGACGATCCGGCCGCGGTTGAGTATATCGCCGCGGTGAACGAAGGGCGCGAAGTCCCTGATATTACGCGGGCTCTCTACGATTCGATTGACCGCGAGCTGCGCGGTGAACCTCAGTATGCGGAAGCGCCCAGCGCCGAAGCTGAAGAAGCCGCGCGCCTGGATGAAGTCGAGAAATATCTTGCCTCGCTCGGCGTATCGCTGACGGACAGCGACGACAATATCAGGCAGGCAATTGAAGGCGGCCGCCAGTATGGACAGGCGTCAGTCCTGCGCGGCGCAATCCAGTCGCTACTTGATTTCGTTCGCGGCGCTCCAGCCAACGAAACGAAGACGGTAGAGCTTGGACAGGTTTCCCCTGAAGTGGCGGCCGCCGTCAAGGATTCGTCGGGGCTTGATGTTTCCGGTTATACCCATACCGTTGACGCCTTCGCCGTGCGCCACATCTTCAAACGCCACGGCGACGAAAAGGCCGAAACATCGCGCGGGCAGCTCCCGATTACTGAGGCCGATATCCTGGCTATCCCTGACGTGATCACAAACGCGACGCATGTCGTCACTGGCATCGTGGGGCGTCGTGGTCAGCAAATTGTTGGATATCTCGCCCCCGGCCCTGATGGCTCTACGCTCTATGTCGAAGAGGCCCGCGAAGGGAAAAAGCGCCTTGCGGCTGTGTCGATGCGTAAATTCCCCCCGGCGACCAAATCCGAAAGTGTTATTTCCGGCCTCGTCTCTACGTCTGAAACGCCTCCGGGGGGCGAGATAAAAGTAACTGCATTGCCGCAAAATCGCAAGGGCGGTTTTCTTTTTCAGAAGATGGAAGGTGGCGCGCGCGGCTCGATCCAGCTTCCTGCCGGGGGCATCAGGTCGGGCGATACGATCATCCGGCTTTTCGAGAATGCCGACCTCTCAACCCTGGTTCACGAAACCGGGCACTACTTCCTGACGGTTATGCAGGATGCGACCGCCAGCGGCGAAAGCAGTTCAGCCGCCGATTTTGCGACCCTTCAGGATTGGTGGAAGGAAAACGCGAAGGCTGTTGCCGCTGATGGCAAGCGCGTCATGGCAGACGTTGAAATCACCGAAGCCGACGTAATCGCGGCGCTCGAAAACGGCACTACCGGCGACCTGATGAAAGACGCCGCCGTTGATGTCGGCATGCAGGAGCAATTCGCGCGCGCCTTTGAAAGCTATCTGATGGAGGGCAAAGCGCCGTCTATCGAGCTGCGCGGCGCGTTCGAAAAGTTCCGCTCCTGGCTGATCTCGATTTATCGGACGATCGCCGGCCTTCACGTCAAGACCAGCCCGGCAGTGACGGAAGTCTTCAACCGCATGCTCGCCAGTGACAGCCAGATTGAAGCCGCCCAGGCATCGACCGGCGAAACCGGCCCGGTATTTGCGACGGCCGAAGCGATGGGCCTCAAGCAAGAGGAATTCGACCGCTTCATGACTCTGCGCCGGCAGGCCGAAGATGAGGCGAAAGCGACCCTATTGCGCGAGGCAATGGCGCCGATCAAGCGCGAGCAACAGAAGGCTTACAAGGAAGAGAAGGCGGCCGTTCGCGCCGAAGTCGAGAAGGAAGTAAACGCCTTCCGGTATTATCGCGCCATGGAATGGATGGGCAACCGCCGCTGGATTGACGAAGACGGCGTCAAGGAAATGCCGGATATTCGGATGTCCAAAGATATCCTTGTTGAACGCTACGGCGCCGGCATCCTCGAAACCCTACCGCGTGGAAAGCAGACCATGTATGCCGTAGAGGGCGGCCATGATCCCGACGATATCGCCAATTCGTTCGGCTTCGAAAGCGGCGACGAAATGGTTAGGGCGCTGGAGCAAGCCCCGAAGCGCAAAGACGCCATTGCCGCCGAAGTCGAGCGCGTCATGCGTGAACGGCATGGCGACATGTTGAATGATGGCTCTGCGGAAGCAGAAGCCCTTTCGGCCGTCCACAATGACAAGAAGGCCCAATGGATCGCGGCCGAACTGAAGGCGATCGTTGAGGTTGCCGGCGCCGGCCAAGCGCTCACGGCGAAAGAGGCCCGCGCCTCGGCTCGATCGGCAACGGCTCGGATGCGCGTCCGCGACGCTATGGCGAGCGAACGCTTCCTTGCGGCCGAACGCAAGGCGGCCGATGAAGCCGCCCGCCTCGGCGCCCAACTGGCGCGGGAAAAGATTTGGCTCGACGCTGCCCGCCGCAAGATCTCCAGCACCGCTAAAGCCGCAATCCGTGGCGAGGGTTCTCAGGAGGCTGTCGCGGGCGCGATCGACGCGCATAACGGCAAATTCGAAACCACAACATCGACATTTCAAGTTGCCGATCAGCAGCGCGTTTCGAGCAATGGCAAGGCTTTCACCATCCCCGGCGGCGAACGCACGGTGACGAACCACGGCTATAACGATCTGGTTGCCAAGCTCATTGAGGCAAAGCGCCGGCAACTGCTCAACCATGCGCTCTATCAGGAAAGCCGCAAGGTTGCCGACGAAGTCGAGAAGGCGGAAAACTACGTCAAGAAGCTCGGCAAGGCGTCCACGCGAAACAGGATCGCGGGCGCCGGCCGCCGCGAAAACGCCAAGGTCGATTACCTCGGCGCTATTGATGAGCTTCTTGACCGTTACGACTTCACGCGCATGAGTGGCACGGCGGAAGCTCGTAGAGGCTCGCTGAATGCGTTCGTTGAAGCGATGCGGGCGGCAGGCCGTGAAAACGAGCTTGTCATTCCTGACGCCGTTTTAGCCCAGGCTGGCCGCGCTCCTTACAAGACCATTCCCGTTGAAGAGCTTCGCGGCGTGATCGACAGCATCAAGAACCTTGAGCACGTCGCGTTGCGCTGGAATAAGCTGATCGATGCCAAGCATGAGCGGGAGCTTGAGGAAACGGTTTCCGATATCCTCGACGCCTTCAAAAAGAACATGCCGAAGCGCCCGCCCGCTCGTGTCGGCTCTGCCGGTGAAGATCGCCGGAACTCGGTTCGGCAATATCTCGATCTGGTGTTGAACGCCAACACGCTGCTACGCGAAATCGACGGCTTTGAGGATGCCGGCGCGACCCATGCCGCCATCAAGGCGCCGATCGATGATGCCGCCAACCGGCTTGCCGTTCGGAAGGAAAAGGCCGCCGCGGATCTCGAAACGCTTTACGACGTTTATTCGAAGAAGGAACGCCGCGACATGGCGCGGCGCATGCATGTGCCGGAACTCGGCTATGCCCTGTCGAAGTGGGAAAAGATCGCTATCGCGCTCAATACCGGCAATGAGGGAAACCGCCAGCGCCTCACCGATCGCCGCGTTGAAGGCTCATTGACCGACGCCCAGGTTGACGCCGTCCTTGCCTCGCTGGATGCGCGCGACGCGAAGTTTGTTCAATCCGTCTGGGATTTCGTCGGATCGTTCAAGGGCGATATTGCAGCTCGAGAAAAACGGGTGACCGGCGTTGAACCGGATTGGGTCCAATCCTCTCCTGTCACGATCGGCGGCAAGGAACTGGCCGGCGGCTATTATCCGCTGAAGTATGACGCCCGCTTGTCGTCTCTCGCCCGCGACGATGCGGCCCAGGATATCGCGCAATCCCTGATGGCCGGCCGATTCGGAAAGGCGCAGACGCGCAACGGACATACCAAGGAACGCGCCCAGGCGTCGGGCCGGCCCGTTGAGCTGGATATGTCCGTTCTCCATCGGCATATCAACCAAGTGATTTATGACTTGGAATTCAGCGAAGCCGTGTCCAACTCCTGGCGCGTGCTCCAGGATGGCCGTGTTCGCTCGGCCTTCACCAACTCCGGCCGTAGCGCGGATTTCGACGCGCTGGAAACGTGGCTGCTCGATGTCGGCTCTGGCGAACTGCGTTCCGCGGATCTCGTCAGCCGCACGGCGCGGTTTGCGAAAAACAACTTCACCGTTGCCAAGCTCGCGCTCAATCTGGTGACGGCCGCCTCTCAGGTCGCCGGCCTGGCGCAGTCGGTCGTTGTGGTCGGTAAGCGAGACTTTGCGGTTGGCGTGAAGAACTCGTTCCGTCCTGGCGTGCTCGGCGATATTGCCAGCAAGTCGCCTTACATGTCCAAACGGCAAGGCACCTTCAGCAAGGACATCAACGACTTTTATGAAAGCAGCAAATCGAGCGCGGCCGGCTCCAGGTGGAAGGATTTCAAAACCGTCTGGGGCAAGCTGGCGTTCTGGCTGATGGAGAAGCTGCAATATCATCTGGTTGACGTTCCGACGTGGCTCGGCGGCTATAATCAGGGCCTGCGCAAATTCGGCAACGATGAAGCAAAAGCAGTCGCCCACGCTGACGATATCGTCAAGCGCGCTCAATCGTCCGGCCTCTTCCATGATCGCTCGTCATTCGAGCGCGGCACGCTCTCGCGCAACACCCGTCAGAATGACGTGGTGCGGCTCTTCACGGCGCTGGGCTCCTACATGTTCGCCAAGTTCAATATCGCCTACGAGCGGGGCGCCAAGGCCCGCCGCAACGTGATTGACCAGGGCTCGACGCCGGCAGCGTTCGCGAAACAAGGCGTCTCCCTGGCTGTGGACATGGCGATGCTGTTCATGGTTGACGCCGTGTTTGTCGCCGCGATCAAAGGTCAGCTTCCGACCGGCGACGATGATGACGACGGCTGGCCGCTGTTCCTGGCAAAGCAGACCGGGTTTTCCGTCCTGGGCGCCCTGCCATTCATCCGTGATGCTGGCAGCGTGTTCCAAGGGTTCGACGGCGGCGGCGCTTACGGCAGCGTTGTGGGCGATGCGGCCGGCGGCATCAAGTCGCTCGCGGGCGTCGTGGAATCGCTCTTCAAGGGCGAGGAAGTCAAGAATTCGGATATCAAGGCGATCGTCAACGCGACCGGCCTGGGAACCGGGCTTCCGGCGGCGCAAGTCAACCGCATAGTCGATGCGGGAATGAGGCAGGTAGACGGGCAAGAGGTTTCGCCGTTTGAATACCTCCTCGGCAAGTCGAGCAAGTAACCTTCTCGCGCCTATGGTTCAGCGATTTCCATAGGCGCGAAAACATGACCATTTCCAGTGAAGTGAACCGATCTGGCCCTTACCCTGCCAACGGGGTGACGACGGCCTTTGACTACGAATTCAAGATTTACGCCCCCGAACATTTGCAGGTCATCAAAACCGATGCCAGCGGCGTAGATTCCATTCTTGTCCTCGATAGCGACTATACCGTTACGGGGGTCGGAGATGACGGCGGCGGCCAAGCCATCATTGTGCCGGCCCCCGCGACCGGAACGAAAATCACCAACCTGTTGAATGTGCCGTTCACCCAGGATACCGACCTTGAAAATCAGGGTGCCTACTACGCCGAAACGATCGAGCGGGCGCTTGACCTGTTGGTAATGCGCCTGCAGCAGCTCAAGGAACGATCGGCCCGCGCCGTCACCATTCCGCCGTCTGTCGATGACGCGACGATTGACGAGCTGATTTCGAACGTTCTGGCGCTGGGCGACAAGGGCGACGATCTCAGCATTGTTGCATCGGTCGCGCAATACTTGGCGACCGTCGCCGATCTTTCCGACGACATTCCCGGCGTTGCCGGCCTGACTGCGACGACAATCACCAAGGCCGGCGAGGCCGCTGGGTCGGCAACCGCTGCGGCCGGAAGCGCGGTCTTGGCCGGACAGTATGCCAACAACGGTGAAGATGTGGGCATCACTGGCGTTCCCGGTGCCTTCTCCGCCAAACACTTCATGCTCAAGGCGAAGGCGATCTACGATAGCGTAGCCAACACGCTTGCCGGCTGGATACATGCGGCGGCGGCCAAGACCTCGCTCAACGATGATGACGAGCTTGGGATTGCCGACAGCGCCGCCGCCTGGGCGCTGAAGAAAATAAGCCTGTTCAATCTCGTGGTCTATATCGCCAGCCTTACCGGGTATGAGCGGATTTCCGGCTGCGAGACGGTCTTTGTCAC
Organism: Rhizobium sp. RSm-3; assembly: GCF_001854685.1. NCBI lineage: Bacteria > Pseudomonadati > Pseudomonadota > Alphaproteobacteria > Hyphomicrobiales > Rhizobiaceae > Rhizobium > Rhizobium sp. RSm-3. The sequence continues at coordinate 32,012 of NZ_MAWZ01000006.1, forward strand.
CAACACAACAATCCAGATGAAGGCCGGATGGGTTTTTTTCAAGGGCAAGCGAACGACGTTCGGAGCGGCGCTTACCAAGAACCTCGCCGCGACATTCACGGCCGGCGCTGCTGGCGGCCTCCTCGATACCGGCGCGATGGCGGCGAGCAAAACCTATTTCGTCCACGCTGTGCGCAACCTGACCACGGGCGCTGGTGATTGGGTGGCAAGCCTGCAATCTGATCCGGCGCTTGTGAACATGACGAACCTGACCGGGTGGGAAGTGCAGGGCCGCGTTAACGTCGTGCTGACCACGTCGGGCAATCTCATCCGGCCATATACGCAGGACGGCAACGAATACCGGGCCAGCAACACGGTCAGTGAGATTTCTGCAAGCGGTTGGGCGGCGGCAGATTTCCAGCTTACGCAAATCCCGGCCGGGATATCCACCGAAGCATATTTGATGCTTATCAACGGGCAAAATAACAACTCTGCCGGCGTCGTGTTCGCCTGGACGGACAACAATGCCGGCCCGGCTACCGTGCAACTCAGCGTTAACGTTGTCAGCTCGCACGAAGCTCGCATTGGGGCAAAGCTCCGCACGCGGTCAACTGGCGTCATCCGCTCCCAAGCCTCAACGTCGGTAGGCTCCGGAAGCTACGTTGTTCAGTCTGTAGGTTTCAACGACTATCAAGCGCCCCGCAGAAATGGAGCTTCAGCATGAATACGGTTTTTGTTCAACGCGACGGCGACGGCGCGATAGTGTTCTACAGCGCCGGCCCGCAACCGGGCATGGATCTTGAAGAGCTGCCGGAAGATAACGCGGCTGTCGTTGCATTTCTCAACCCTCCCGCGCCTTTCCCTTCCCTCAAGAAATGGCAGCTTTGGCTTGCAGCCCTTGAGCTTGAGCCGCCGATTTTCAAGGCTGATGTCCTGTCCGCCGTCGCCGGCATGTCGGCTCTTTCGGCGGCCGAGAAAGAAACGATGCGCATCATGATTGAGGACGCCCAGGAATACGAACGCGCAGATCCGCGCATCGATATGCTGGCCCAGGTCATGGGCATTCCGCCTGCGCAGATGGACAGCCTTTGGGCCTGGGCTGCTCAGATCCGGTCGATGTGAACGCGGCCAACCTTTCCCGCGTAAAGCTGCCGCCATAGAAAACCGAATGGCGGCAGCACTATGGACGAAATCACCCGTATCGAAATCGAAAAGCTTCACGGCAGGATCAACGACATGAAAGAGCGCGTCGTCACCCTGGAAGCCCAGCAGCCGCATATTAACGCCGCGTTGCTCCGAATCGAGGGCAGCGTTGAAAAGCTGGCCGGCAAGATCGGCAAAGCGATATGGGCGGTTCTCACGCCGACCGTCGTCATTCTCATTGGCCTGTTCATTAAGGCCATCGCGTCGGGCGCGCTCAAGCCCTACGTCTGATTTCAGCGCAACAACCTTCCCCACAACATGATTGCCGCCGTCACCAACTGAGGCAGCAATCATGTCCCTTGTCATTCTTCGCATTCTCTTGCGGTATCTCGCCGCCATCCTCGTCACGCGCGGGCTTCTCGCTCCCGAAATGGGCGATCTGATTTCCAACGATCCCGATATTGCCATGGCTGTCCAGGTCGCAGCCGGCGCCATCGTGGCGGCCGTAGCGGAAGGCTGGTACTTCCTGGCCCATAAATTTGGGTGGGCTCGATGAAGTGGCTTTCTGATTTGCTGCTCGGCGGGATCATCGAAAAATTCACCGGCCCGCTCTTGGCCGCCTATCAGGCGAAGCTTGCCGCCGAAACCGATCAGCAGCGGCTTGCGGCCGAAGAAGCTATCAAGGGAATTGAAGCCGCCCGCGATATCGCCGTGGTCGAGGCTTCCGACCGATGGAGCGCAACGCACGTTGGCCGATTGCTGATCGTCATCCCGTTCGGTCTGTGGTGGGCCGCGATTTACATCGTCCAGATCCTGAACCCCTGGTTCGGCTTTCATCTGGTCGTTGTCGATGTTCCGCCCCACGTCAATGACATGGCGCTTGTCCTGATCCCCGCTATCGTGATCGGCGATGCCGGCGCGCTACTGGCCCGCCGCATCCGGCGATAAAGAAAGGGGCGCAAAATGCGCCCCCATCTCAACATATTGCGATAATCACATGCCGCTAGGCAACGAAAGCCGACACGATCGACACGACGAACGACGCCAGCGTAACAATGAGAATGCCGACAACTCCTGCCTGCGTTTCATCGCCGCCGCTGACAAGCTTCTGATACGCAATTCCTGTGGCCGTGGCCGACGCAATCGAAAACACGCCAGCGACAATTGCAATGATTGCCAAGACAATACTCTGGATCATGCCGCCGCCTTACCCTTCTTGGGCTTGAGGAACGCCGGAACCTCGGCGCCGTCGTCGCCTTCCATCTGGGCGCCGCCCACGGTTCCGGCTGGCTCTCCTTCGCTGCCTGCGTCGTCAACGGCGCCGACCGGCGGCACGCCGTCGAGCATTCCCTTGAGGCCGCTTTCGTCGCCGTCGCCCGCCGTCCCGGATTCCGGCTGCGGGTTCGTCGCCACGATCTCGACGCGCCGCGTTTTCTGCTCGGTCTTGACTTCTTCAACCGAAGCCGCCTTCAGCAGCGCTGTATAGTCGCCGGATGCGTGGGCGTCACGGACAAGGCCAAGCGCGGTGAACTGCTCGTCCAGCGTCTTGCCGGTCGGAAGAAAAGCGCGGATGGTGATTGCGATTCCAGACTGATTTGCCATGTTGATTTCCTCTCTTATGGCTGGTGTTAAGCTGCTTCGCGGATCGTCAGCACCGCTGCCGCCGCATAGTTGATCGCGCCCAGAAGCTCGCGGATGGCCGCTTCCCTCTCGCCGCGCTTGACCATGCCGTTAGCCTCCTGGGCCTTCTTCATGATTTGGTATAGCTGGCCCTCGGGACTGCCGCCCAGGAGCCGCGGAATTTCCATGATGGGCTGTTCGTTGAAGCTGCGGCCGTTGCCGTGGCGCTCGACGCCCTTGCCCGTAGCCGCATGGGCGTGAGCCTCGCGAAGAACCCCGGCAAGCGCCGAATAGTTGGCATCGGCGACGCCGTCGAGCATCGCCAGAATGGCGGCCGCCGGGTCTTCCTGATCATCGCTTCCGCTTTCCAGGTAGGCCGCGTTCACCCGCTGCACCGATGCATGCTCGCGCCATTCAGCGACAATATCTAGGTCGCACGGCATATCATCCCGATAGCGCCCGTTGGGCTGATAGGTGCGCCAAGAGCTTTCACCGGGGAGCCGCGTCCTAAAGAAGTACTGAACCGCGCCCGGCGTCGGCTCCATCGGGCCAATCTTTCGACCGTCGCGGATCTGGTAGAATTTCCCTTCTTCGATCTGCATTAGTTGCCTCTGAGCTTTTGCGATGTCGCCTTGATCGCGTGATGAGCGACGATCACCGCCGTTCCGTCTGGTTGCTCGCGGGCGATTTTCTCCAGCTCGCCCGCGAGCGCTTTAAGTGCCTCGGCCGCCCGCTCCAGATCGGGCTTGCCGTTCGTTCTGATCTCCACACGAGAGAAGCCGGGTATGGTTGGCGCCGTCATCACAGATCGTCTCCGGGCCGCATCTGCATATCGTCCGTGCCGTAGGCCGGGTTTTCGTGGTCGATGATCTGACCGGTTTCGCGGTCGAAGTCCTCTGCCGGCGGCTGTGAAGGCGCCGGGCCGGCCTGGGGCGTCACGTTCTTGAGCGCAGCCGCCGCGCCGCCGCGCTGCTTGGTCGCCGGCCGCGGCGTCGAGATTTCGCCATTCTCGTCCGCGTCGGCGTCAAAGGTGAAATCCTCGTCAATGCGCTCTACGGCGCGCTGGAAGGCGTCGCGGTCGCTGCTGGATGGGATGTACTTGGACAGGCGGCGGAAAACGGTCTTTCGTGCCATTTCCTCCCAATCGGTCGACCAAGGCGTTGACTTAATCTTGTTCTCTGTGAACGCCTTCCATCCGTCCGAACGATTGCGTATCCGGTTGATGGCGGTAACGTCCATGACTTCATGCGCGATCCCCCCATCCATCAGCTCGGCGAGCGCGTAGACGACGAAGATATCGCCGCGCTCGTTTTTGTGGTCGATCTTGTGCTTGACGGGCTCGACAAAATTCGTCGGGTAATGCTCGAAGAAATCCCCCTCCTTCGCGACTTCGACAACGATTGTCTTTACGCTTCCCGAATTGCGCGCGAGCTTGAGAAGGCCTCGCATCATCGGGCGGTATTGCACTTCGCCCTTGTAGTCGATGACAAGCGCGGCCTCGCGGCCGTCGAGGATAAGGCCATCGGCGGCGGCCTTTGAGCATGCGATGAAAAGCGAACGCATGTCCGTCACGCGCTCAATGTTGCGCGTCATGGAGATTGCCGTTTTCGCCGTTCTTACGAAGCGATCGGCCGTGATGTGGCCGGGCAATTCCTTCGCGAATTCCGGCTGCATCTTGTCGAGTTCGCCCTTGATGTGAACGAGAGACAGGGCCTGTCGATTGTCCTGGGGCGGTTGCCGGTTGTCCTGAAACCGCCGGTTATCCTGCTGCGGGCGGGTCTGCATCTGGGCCTGGGCCATTGGAAACCTCTTTCAAAACGGCGGCAGCTCGCTCTTGGAGAATGCCGCTCGAATGGGTGATGACATGGGAAAGGGTTGAGATAATCCGCTCCCGAATTCGGCCTGGATCGCGGCGGAAGAGATAGGCCGCGCTCCAGTACATTTTGTGCAGTTCGTCGCGTGAGGGCATTAAGCGGCCTCTTCCATCCCCTCGGGCGGCGGGGTCAGCTTGTAGGCCCAGCGCTTGAAGCGAAGCTCCTGCACGCCGTCAGCATATGCCGGCCAATGGTTGGCCTTCTTGCATTCGGCGTATGTGTCGAGAGACCGGCGCATGATCGCCCGCCCCTCGTCAACGATGGATGGCGGAAGCTCGTAGACTGCGACCGCGTGCGGGCTGGTCTTCTCCCAGGCGATAAATATGAAACCTTGCACGCCGCCCGGCGCCGCGCCCTTGACTTCGTAATTGGTGTCATCGCCGTCTTCATAGGTGGCGCGGTGTATAATGTCGGCTTGACGCCGAGCCTCAAGGCAGAGGTTCCACCCGTCTGTGTAAAACGCCTCCTGGGCGTGATAGCCGTAATTGAGTGCGCTTCGGGCGAAGGCGTCGGGGTGAGCGCTTTCGGTCGATTTCACATCGACTATAACCCCGATGTCTTCGCGCCACAGATCGGGACGAACGCGGCAGAGTTCTCCGGTTATGGGGTCTATGAAGTATCCAGAAGCTTCAACAACAGGCTTACCCCCTGTGATAATCCCGTTAATCCAGGGGTCGCGGTGAAGAGCATCGCGAATGCGCAAGACGTTGTCGAAGGCATCGGCGACAAGTAGCAGCTTGCCGTCAAGCTCTGCCTCCTCTTCCTTGTCCTTCCATTTGTTGCCGCGGCGATCGTCAGGGCCTTTCATGACGCGCTTATCAAATTCATTCGGCTCAAGGATTGCGGTATGCGCCGCCGTACCGAAAGCTTTGATTGCCTTCGTCTGCGTTGTCTCTTCCTTGTCTGCCGGGAATTTGTAGTGCGCCGGGGTCTTCTCGTAGATCGTCCAGAGGCCAGACTTAGAGATGCCTTCGCCGTTGTGGTATTCCTCATTGGGAATATCAAGATAAATGCCCGGCTGCCGAACGGCCTCAAGGTCAATCATCTTGTCAAAGCGGCTTTCGTCATCGTGCCGAATAATCTGGTTCATCGCGAAACTCCTGTTGTTAATTTGATGCTGACATCAACATAATCGCAACATATCGCAACAGTCAATGCTGAAATCCTGAATTTCTGAAAAACAGGATATTTTTGTTGCGACGATTGACTAATCACAATTCTTGATGCGATAAACGCATCGTCAAGAAAGCGACGGGTTGGGGGCTGATCCTCCCATGACTTGCGAAACTCCAGTCAGCCGGAGCCAAGCGCTTTCTTGATTTTGATTTCGCCCGAATGGGCGTCTGAGGAGGTGGGTTCTTTTCTGGTTGGTTCAGCGCCTTTAATGCGAACGGAACCGGCGTTTGGCATGCGAAAAAGGCCCGTCGATGACGACGTTAAATCAGGACCAATTGACTGCACGTCCATAAACTCTGTCAGTTTCCAAGATGCGGCAGCGAGCGCCCGGCCTAACCGCCGGGCGCTTCGTTTTTGGCGTCACGGAATAAGGGCAATGACCGGCGTTGCCGTCTCAAGAATGGCGTCTTCAATCTTCCCGGCAGGCGAGATAACGCTTGCCTCGCCAGTCTTGCGGGCGCGCTCGACCTTCGCCAGGATCTGCTTGCCGCCGCGGACGCGGCATATCGATAGCGACCCGATGGCGGGCGGCTCTACATAGTCGGTATGGCTGAAGAGCAAAACTGCATCATCCCAGATCGATAGCGGGCCGGATGACGCGCGCACCTGAGCGGCAATGATGCGCTTATCGTAGTTGCTGCCAACGGCAAGCTTCGCTTTGTCGATCACCGATTGCGGCAAAGGCCTGGGCTCCGATAGCCCCTGGAGGGTGCCGTTCTCATCAATGAACGCGGCCAACAGGATGCTGACCGGCACTCCATCTATGTCCTTTATGCCGGCATGCTTCATGACCTCCGATACCGGCACGCCCAGAAATAGGGCGATTTGCATTGCTTCTTCCATTCCCATTCTCCGCTGACCGGAAAATGTGCGGGAGACTGCAGAAGGGTCCAAACTTAGATGAGCGGCAAGCTTGCGAAGAGACTTACCCCTGTCTTTCAACTGATCGTGAAACCATTCGCCGTGCATTTCAGCCATTGCGACACCTCTACAAACTAGCAACGTTCCGCCAGTTTGTTGCAAAAAACGCAACATTAATCAAGCTGCCCACATTAACTATTTTGGGGCAGTCGTGTCCGCTAGCGATTTAAGGGTGTCTTAGGTTAATACAGGCTTGTTTCCACTACATCATATTCGGCCCTGAGCTGTCCCCGCTCATTCCGGTGGAGCCTTCCAAGCCCCAATTCCCATGTACCAACCGTACATAGAGTTAACCCCTATCAACTCTCTACCCCTGATAAATAGGGGCTAAATCTTGCCACCCGATACAAGAATATTTTCCTTGCATGTGACCGGATGCGATTGACGTTGCGATAATAGCAACATTATAATGCGAATCGCAACGCATCACAACGACGCAAGCGGGAATCAAATAGTGTCTCAGATTATGACGCCTTGGCAGAAAGTGATTGCCAAATTCGGACTTCCTCCTGCTCGCCTCGCGGCTGAGTTGCAACGTCACAGGTCCAAAATTTCGCGCGCTGCCAAGGATGATAGCGGCCTCATAAATGGCAGAGATCAAGCCTTGCTATTGCAGGCTGCAAAGCGCCTGGGCGTTCCGCTTGAACCCGCCGACCTGTTGCCAGAGGGCTAACGATGGATCGGCCGCCCCTCTCAATGCTCGCACAATCCCAAATGCTTGATGACCTTGTTGGCCGCTCCATCATGCACGGCGGCGACGCCGCCGGGGAAGTTCTCCTCGTTATCAACAGGGAGACTGTTGACGACCTCGTGCACTTGTCGAGCCGGCTGCTTCGTATGTCGCTCTTTGAAGAGCGCATTCGCAATATCGTGATGGGCAAGAAATGATCAGCCTCTTCCCCGATCAAGATGAGGTTCGCGGAAAGCTGCGCGTTGCGCTGCGCTCTTCTGTTTCGGTTCTGGCGTTTGCGCCGACCGGCTTTGGTAAGACGGTGCTTGCGGCCGCCCTGATTTGGAGCTTGTTCAAGAACAACAAGCGGGTGATCTTCTGCGTTCATCGCGTTGACCTGATTACGCAGACTGCCAAGACGTTTGAGAAGTTCGGCATACCGTTTTCCTACATCGCGTCTGGCTATCACTATAACCCCTATCACCGGGTATTCATCGCCTCGATTTCGACCTTGAAAAATCGCCTGGGCAAGATCCCAGCCGATTACGTCATGGTCGATGAAGCGCATTTGAGCATGGCGACCGGCTGGGCCGCAGTCGCAAATCACTACAAGGAACTGGGCGCAAAGCTGATCGGCTTGACGGGCTCGCCGGAACGCCTCGACGGGAAACCCCTCGGCGACGTGTGGGATACGATGGTTTTTGGGCCGTCGCTGCGCTGGTTGATCGATAACGGCCGGCTCCAGCGCTACCGGGCCTTCAGCCCTGCCGGGCTCGATATCGCAAGCGTTCGCATCAAGGGCGGCCAATACGTCGAGAGCGAGCTTGAGGATTTGATGTCCGGCCGCGCCGTCGTCGCCAATGCCGTCAAGCATTGGAAGAAGTTGGCGAGCGGAAAGCGCACGATCGGCTTCACCACATCCGTTGCGCGCGCAAAACAGTATGCCGAAGAATTCAACCGGGCCGGCGTCCGCGCCGTCGCGCTCGATGCCGAGACGCCCCAGGAAGAGCGGCGCGCAGCGTTCATCAAATTCGCCGATCGTGAAATTGATATCATCTTCAATTGCTCCCTGTTCTGCGAGGGCTTCGACCTGTCAGCCCAGGTTGGCCGGGACGTGACGATTGAATGCGTCTTGGACTGCGCCCCCACAATGTCGCTTGCAAGGTTCCTGCAAAAGCATGGGCGAGGTCTGCGCCGCGACGGCACGGATATCCCGCACATCCTGCTTGATATGGTCGGCGGCTTCGCTCTGCACGGCCTGCCTGATGACGATCGCGAATGGAGCCTTGAAGGCCGCAAGAAAAAGGAAGGTGGCGAAGTCGCCAATATGACTTGCCCCGAGTGCTTCGCCACCCACGCGGCCGCGTTCCGCTGCTCGGAATGCGATTACGAGTACCCTGTGAAAGCCGCCGACAAGCCGGCCTCTGCTGCCCGGCAAATTGAAGAAGTCGAAGTCGAAATGGAAGAAATCGACATCGAAGCTAAGCGCCGCGAGCGCCGCACCGAGCAGGCCAAAGCCGACACGCTCGAAGAACTAATCAAGCTCGCAACCTCACGAAACTACAAGTCGCCCGAGAAATGGGCGGCTCATATCTGGACTCACAGACAGGCAAAACGCCAAGGAGGCAATCAACATGATGTCTGAAAGTAAGTTGCAATCGCTCCGGTCGCCGGCCGCGGCTTTCAGTCGAGCGGACGGTACGCTTGACTCAATCTCAAAGTCGGCGCCTGGCAGTAAGGCCGCGCCCTTCGGCCTCGCGAAACCCCTCGTCTGCCCTTGCTGCAATCAGCAGGTAACGGCGCCCTCTCTTGAGATTGTCGTTGATCACTATGGGATTACGGCGCTGGAAGCGAAAATCCTTTCCGCGGTCTGGCGTGGAAAAGGGCACGCGATCCCGACTGAGAGGATCTTTGACGCCATGTACATTGACGATCCGGACGGCGGCCCGTCGCCGGCCAAGATGTACGCTTCGTTCAAGGTTGCGCTCTGCCACCTGCGGGAAAAGCTCGAGTCGTCCGGTATCGGAATTGAGAACGTCGGCTATCGCCGGGGCTATCGCCTCGTCATGGCAATGCGGGGCTGATCGAACATGGCGGGCTCCCTCAACAAAGTTCAACTCATCGGCAACCTCGGCGCCGATCCCGAAATCCGGCGGACCCAGGACGGCCGGCCGATCGCAAATCTTCGTATCGCCACATCGGAAACGTGGCGGGACAAAACCAGCGGCGAACGTAGGGAAAAAACCGAATGGCATACGGTCGTTTGCTTCAATGAAGGCCTTTGCGGCGTGATTGAGAAGTACGTTTCCAAGGGCGACAAGGTCTATATCGAAGGACAGTTGCAAACGCGCAAATGGCAGGATCAATCCGGGACCGATCGCTACTCTACCGAAATCGTTCTGCAGGCGTTCAACGGCACGCTGACCATGCTCAGCTCTGCCGGCGGCGATCGTGAGGGCGGCGGCGGTGGCGAGCGCGACCGGGGCGCCAACGACGGATATGGGCGCGATCGTGACCGCGGCCGCCAAGATCCGCGGGGGAATTTCCAGCGCGATCTTGATGATGATATCCCGTTCTGAGGTCGGCCATGTCAGAAGCAGATTTGATGCGTCATCTACAGCGGGTTGCGTCCACTCTCGGCGCGCGGCTGTTTCGTCAGCAAACGGGCATGGGCTGGGTCGGCAAGGTGGAGCGCTTCAACATGACGCGCAAGGTCGAAGTTCGCCCCGGTGATGTCGTCATTCGGAATGCTCGCCCGTTCCATGCCGGTCATGAGGGGATGTCTGACCTTGGGGGCTGGAATCCTGTTGTGGTAACGCCTGAAATGGTGGGGTCAACTATCGCCCAATACGCCCAAGCAGAGATCAAGACGGGAACCAAGGCGACGGCTGCGCAGATGGCTTGGATAAATGCTGTGAACAAGGCCGGCGGTCGCGCTGGTGTCGTAAGGACTGAAGAAGACTTGCGCCGCGTTCTCTTCGGGAACGTCTAAAATTTTCACGGCCGGCGCTTGCTTCGCGTCGGCCGTGTTGCGATAAACACAACATAAACAACATGAGTCGCAACATATGTCATCTGATGTCGAACGGCTGCGCCGGGACGTGTCCCTGTCATCGACAGTGGCGCATTACGGCTTCAAGCTTTCCAGGAACGGGGATGAGTTCGAAACATGCTGCCCGTTCCATGCCGAAGACACACCGTCATTTACGATCTTTGTTGGCAAGGATAACGTCGAGCGGTTCCATTGTTTCGGCTGCGGAGAGGCCGGCGACGTTCTGGACTTCGTGCAGAAGGTCAAGGGCGCAAATCTTCCTGAGGCAATTCGCATTCTCGACGGCCGCGACAGCAGCCGGCCGAACGTCGCGCCTCGCCAGATCCAGGCGCGCGACGCCTATGAGGGCATAGCCGCAATCGACCCGCCGGCCAATCCTCTCCAGGCCGGCGCTCGTGTTCGGCTCTATAATCCCAAGCGCAAGGGCACCCGATCGGAATGGGGCGCCTTCGCGCCGTCTATGGTCTTTCCATACCGCCGCGCTGACGGATCGCTCTTCGGCTACGTGCTGCGCCACGAGCTACCAGACGGCGGCAAAGAGACGCCTATGGTCATGTTCACCTGTCTGCCTGACGGCACGGAAACATGGTGCCGATATCCTTTCCCGAAACCGCGGCCGCTCTACGGGCTCGACGGCCTGGGCGAAACCCGGCAAGTGCTGATAGTCGAGGGCGAGAAGTGCCGCGACAAGCTGCGCCGGGCGAGCGGCCGAACCGTCGTATCGTGGGCCGGCGGAACCCAGGGCGTGAAACATGCCGACTGGTCGCCGCTTGCTGGCCGCGATGTGATCATTTGGCCTGACTTCGACGGCCCAGGCATCGCGACGGCGATGGAGATTGCGGCAATCCTGACAAGCCTCGGCGCGCGCGTGCGCTTCGTGGGCTTTGCCAGCGCGGCGGATGCTTCCGACCACGAGCAATACACCTTCGAAGACTGGCAAGCCGGCACGTTCCCATGCGCGGGCTGGGATAGCGCCGACGCTGCAGACGCGGGTTGGACGAAAGATCACATAGACCAGTTCATGAGAGCGACGATGCGGCCGTACACGCCGCCGACACCGCCCGCTGAAGAGAAGCCCAAGGAAGAGCCTGCAGCTCCTGCCGCGGCATCGATGCCTGCGCCGATTGAAAGCCCTGCCAGCACCCCGGCCAAGGTCAAGGCGCCGCCGATCGGCGCCGATGGTGTCGACAATATGCCTGAATGGTTCACCAGCCAGCCGTTCGGCTCCGAAGTTTGGCTTGCGCGCATGTTTCGGGACCGGCTTGAAAAGGAGTGCCAAGGCCGCGTTGTCCGCGCCGATGGTAAATTCTGGGCCTACGGCCCGACCGCGTGGCGCGAAATATCTGACCAGAAAATCCGCCTCGCCATTCACGCGTTTGACGCCGTTGGCGTCGGCCCGAAAGAAACCCCGCTCAAGCTCGGCAAAAAGATGATTGACGGGGTTATCCATGAGCTTGGAACCAAGACCTCGGATGTTGAATTTTTCCATTCGCCGACGATCGGCGTCAACGCGCTCAACGGCACGGTGACGATTGACGAGACGGGCAAGGTGAACATTCTGCCGCACGATGCCAACGACCGGTTCCGGTTCACGATAAATGGCGAATATAATCTTCACACAGACAGCCGCCCGCCGGAAGGATCGCTTTTGCACCGGCTCCTCTATGGGGCGTTTCAGGACGATCGCGACATAGACGACAAGGTCAATCTTATTTCCGAAATGCTCGGCGCCGCCGCCTTCGGCCTGGCAACACGCGTCAAGCAGCCGAAGGCCTTCGTCCTGCTGGGCGAGACGGCGAACAACGGTAAGTCCACAATCGCGGCGCTGTTCCATGCGCTTCTGCCGGAAGGCTCCGTCTCCTCGATCTCGCCGGCATTCTTCGGGGATGAAAAGCGCATCATCAATCTCGCCGGCAAGGCGGCGAACGTCGCCGACGAATTGAGTGGCGCGGCTATCGCGGGGGAAGAGTTCAAGGCCGCCATCACCGGAAACCCGATCGAAGGGCGAAGCCTCTATAAGGACGTTGTGAGCTTCAAACCTCGGGCGATCCATTGCTTTACGACGAACACGCTTCCACGCTTCAACGGCGGCATTGACCGCGGGCTTCGTCGTCGTCTTGTCGTCGTGCAGTTCAATCGAACGATCCCAGACAATGAAATCATTCCCGACATTGTCGAGCGCATTAAGGCGGAAGAGTTGGAAAGCCTGCTTGGCTTTGCCATTGCCGGCGCGATGCGGCTCAAGAAGAGCGGGAACTATACGATTCCGGAAAGCTCCAAGGACGCGCTCAACTCCTGGCTCCTCCTCGACCCGCTCAATGAATGGTTTGAGATCCGCGTGACGCCTGCGGCAAGCGAACCCGTCAACGGGTGGCTGCGCACGAGTAAATTGTTCGAAGACTTCCGGAAGTGGGCTGTTGACCAGGGCTATAAGGAAAGCTTCCTGCCGCCGGTCAACACGTTCTCTCAGCGCCTCAAGGCCATGCCGAACGTGCAGCTCAAGCGCCTGAATTCAGGCATGGTCGCGCAAGGGGTGACGATCAACGGCGTTGTCGATTACGGCGACATATTCTGAAAATAAGAAGGCCGCGAACGGCTCATTCCGTCGCGGCCTCTGCTTATCCCGTTTTACTCGAATTACGCCGCCGAAATGTCATAGCCTGGGCGGGGCGGCGCCCTTTTTTCAAGGGGTGATAAGAGTCATTGCCAATCTTGCGGGTCCGATTGTCAGGAGTCTCCGCCCAGGTGGATGGCAACAACTATTCAGCGGGAAAGGTTGGCGCGTTGTCATCAACCTGGATACCGCGCCATGACGCTGAAGAATTTCCCCGCATGCCTCGCAATCACGCTCGCCTCTGAGGGCGGCTTATCGATGGATAGGGCCGACCCCGGCAACTGGACAGGGGGCGCTGTCGGCAAAGGCACGCTGAAGGGAACCAAGTACGGAATTTCCGCCGCCGCCTTCCCGAATCTCGATATCCGCAACCTCACGCTCGGCGATGTCGAGCCGATCTATAAGGCGAAGTATTGGGACGCCGTTGCCGGCGACAAGCTGCCGGCCGGCTTCGATCTCACCGCCTGGGACTATGCAGTGAATTCTGGCGCCGGCCGCGCGCTCCGGGACGCCCAGGCCGTTGTAGGCGCTCCCGTAGACGGCAGGCTTGGCCCGGTGACGATCGCCAAGGCGGCCAAGGCGGGCGTCAAGGAAATCCAGGCGCTGTGTGCGCGTCGCCTCGGCTATATGCAGTCGCTCAAGATCTGGAAAACCTACAAGAAAGGCTGGTCGGCCCGCGTCGCCAAGATCGAAGCGAAAGCCGTTGCCATGTTCTTGGCAAGCTCGGGCTCGACGGCCGCCGAAACCCGTAAGGCGCTTGCCATCGAAAGCGAGGCGGCCGGAAAGAAAGCCGTGCAGAACACGACGGCGGCAGCGACCGTGGGAACCGGCGGCACGGCCGGCGCCGCGGCGGGAACTGTTTCATGGCTGGCGTTCGGCGTCGGCCTCGCCGCGGTCGCTGTCATCGTCCTGGTGATCTTCGCGGCCTACCGGAAGAACAAGGCCCGCGCCGACGCCTACCGTGAAGCGGCGGCCGAAGTCGAGGAGGTCAATCCAGCGGCAAGCCCCGAGAAACTTTCGACCGCTTCGAAATAGGCCGGCTTCCGGCCCTTGCCGGTTTCGCGACATGGGCCAGCCATTTCCAGCCCGCGTATTTGTCGCCCGATTGCCTGATATGGGAATACCGCTTGAGACTCGACCAAGAGCGGTGTCCCGAAACTGCAGCGGCTTGGGGAATGCCGGCGCCCATTTCAAACAGCCGCGACACGCCGTCGTGGCGCAGATCGTGAAACCTCAAGCACTCTTCGTCCGGCGTTTCGTCTGTGTTGATTCCCAGCAGAGTGCAAGCCTTGGTAAACGAGGCGCTGATTGACGCGGCGTTGTAGGGGAATATCTCTTCCCGAACGCGGGGCATTGCCTTGATGATGTCAATGGCCGGCTGCGGTAGATCGCACCAGACGTCATTGCCCTTCTTCTCGCCTGGGTTCTTCATGTCTCGCACAAGCACGCGCTTGCCGCCTTCGTCAAAGTCATCCCATCTGATGCGCGAAATTTCATCTTGGCGCCGCGTGGAGAACACGGCGAACGGGACGATATAGGTCATTGGCGCCATGTCGGGAACGCGTTTTTCGCGGTCTTCAAAGTGCGTCATGATCGCGTCCATTTCCTCCAGCGTCGGGCGCCGGCTCCGTTCATCGCTTTTCTTGATGTATCCCAAGCGCTTCATTACGGCTGTCGCGTCTTCTATGGCCTGATAATCGAGCGGTATTTTCCAGGCCGGGCGAGCGATGGCGAACACCGCCGCCAAATGCGATATATAGTTTCCGACCGTCTGCGGCTTTATGCCTGTCTTCAAAAGATCCTCACCAAGCCCGACAATGTCTTGGCTCTCGATCTTGTCGGCCGCCTTCTGCGCAATCGGATAGGTCTTGATCGAGTTGAGCACCTGGGCCTTGGATCGTCCGATCTCCTTCAGGCTTGACGAGACGTATTTGTCTATTCCGTCGCCAAGTGTTACATGAATGACGTTGGCGCGCTCGATCGCTCCTGGCTGGTTTAGCTCCTCCTCTCGCTTCACGATCCAGGCGGCGGCGGCCTTCTCGCGATCGAAAGTCTTATTCTCACGATGCACGGCGCCGTCGCGCATGATGCTGATTTTTGCGAGATAGCCGATAGTGCCATTCTTCCGCGGGCGCGGCACGATGGTCCCCATTTTATAACATAGCTCCTGGGCTTATAACTTTGTTATAAATACAGATGAGCAAAGCTCCTGCATATGGCTAAAATCGCAACAATTCTCAACAGATCGCAACATAAACTCAACAACGAAAACAACAAAACTACGGAAAAGCAATGAGTTACAAGGGTAGAAAATTCGCGGTCGCCCCGATGATCGACTGGACGGATCGGCATTGCCGTTATTTCCACCGCCAGATCAGCCGGCAGGCGCTGCTCTATACCGAGATGGTGGTGGCCGATGCGATCATCCACGGTCCGCGCGACCGATTGCTCGGCCATGACGCAGCCGAGCATCCGCTGGCCCTGCAGCTCGGCGGATCGGATCCGGCCAAGCTTGCCGAGGCGGTGAGGATATCGGAAGCCTACGGCTACGACGAGATCAACCTCAATGTCGGCTGCCCCTCCGACCGGGTGCAGTCTGGCACCTTCGGTGCCTGCCTGATGCTGACGCCGGAGACGGTGGCCGAATGCATCGCGGCGATGAAGAGGGTTGCGACCGTGCCGGTGACCGTGAAATGCCGCATCGGCGTCGACGAGCAGGAGCCGGAACAGGCACTGCCGGCGCTCATCACCCGCGTTCTCGATGCCGGCGCCGACGCGATCTGGATCCATGCCCGCAAAGCCTGGCTGAAGGGCCTGAGCCCGAAGGAAAACCGGGAAATCCCGCCGCTCGACTACGAGATCGTCTATCGGATGAAACAGCGCTGGCCGGATGTCTTCATCGGTATCAACGGCGGCATCCGCACGCTTGATGAAGCCGCCACCCACCTCGCCCATGTCGACGGCGTCATGCTGGGCCGCGCCGCCTATCAGAATGCGGCGATTCTTTCCGAAATCGACCAGCGCTTCTTCGGCGCCCCCGCGGGAGAGCCGGACTGGGAAGGCCTGCGCGACCGAATGATGGCCTATGCCGAACGCCATATCGCCAGCGGCGGCCGGCTGCAGCACGTGGCCCGCCACATGGTCGGCCTCTTCACCGGCCTGCCCGGCGCCAGGCGCTACCGTCAGATCCTGTCGACCGATGCAGCCAAAAGCGGCGCCGGGCCGGAGGTGCTGGCGGCGGCCTTTGCCGCTGTGGATTTTTCAGGGACGGAGCAGGAGGCGGTCAGCGCCTGACGGTGCGTGATGTCCCTGTCATGACGTCCGCGCCATCGGCAGCAAGGTCTTCTTCTCGATCCGGCCAGCCACAGAAAACACCAGGATTTCCGTCTCCTGGCCGATCCGGCTGCCATCCATCAATCGGACGATATCGTCGACGCCTCCGACCGGGCTGCCGTCGATGGCGAGGATATAATCGCCCTCCTGCAGCCCGCCCTTTGCCGCCGGCCCTTCCGGCTCGACGCGGCGGATGCGGACGGAGGTCGTCTGCACCGTGCCCGCCGCCAGCGCCACCCGGCGCGGCAGCACGATTGTATCGCCTGATATACCGATAAAGGCACGCCTCACCTGCCCGTAGCGAAGAATCTCCGAAACGACGAAATTGGCGGTATTCGACGCCACGGCGAAGGCGATGCTCTGCGCGCCCTGGATGACGGCGGTATTGACGCCGATGACCTCCCCGCCTGACGACACCAGCGGCCCGCCCGAATTGCCGGGATTGAGTGCCGCGTCGGTCTGGATGACATCCTCCATCAGCCGGCCGCTGGCTGCCCGCATCGACCGGCCGAGCGCCGAGACGATGCCGGCGGTGACAGTCCATTCGAAACCGAGCGGGTTTCCGATCGCTATGGCGATATGACCCCGGCGCAGGCGCTGGGAATCCCCGAGCTTCGCCCAGGCGCCGGTGCCGGTATTGGCGCGAATGAGAGCGATATCGGTATCGATATCGCGGCCGAGCACCCGGCCCTCGGTGACGAAGCCATCGGGCGTGGTGATGCGAACGGCCTTGGCATCGTCGACGACATGGCTGTTGGTGATGATCAGACCGTCAGGGGAAATGGCGAAGCCCGACCCGTGCCCCTGCCGGCCACCCACCCTCTCGATGCGGCTGACCGCCGGCCCGACGATGTCGACTGCTGCTGCGAGCGATTGCGAATAGGCATCGATCAGCGCCCCGTCATTCTGAGGCACTATCTCCTTGTCCATATAACCCATGATCTGGTCCTCAGGCGGCAAACGGCCGTCCCGCCGCCGGCGAAGCGGCCGCGGTTGCGACGGTTCGCCATGGTGATGATGTGTAGTGGGTTAGATGGTTGGGCGATGAACCGCGTTCAAGGGCACGCCGGCGGCGGCGTCTGCCGCGGCGTCCTGTAACGCATCGACCAGGAATGTCCGGCTGTGGCCTGGCCTCATTATAAAATTCTGTTATGTGAATTGAATATAAAGATTAGCTTGATGACGACGTCTGCATATTCCAACCTGGCCGCGCGCAGCGGTGCCTACCGCCTTGCCAATTTTGCCGGCAACGGCACAAACTTCTGACCGCTTTAGCCCAACCCAACCCCATCGAGGAGCCCAGAGATGAGCACAGTCACCACCAAGGACGGCGTCGAGATCTTCTACAAGGATTGGGGGCCGAAGACCGCCCAGCCGATCATGTTCCATCACGGCTGGCCGCTCTGCTCCGACGACTGGGACGCCCAGATGCTGTTCTTCCTCGATAAGGGTTACCGGGTCGTCGCCCATGACAGGCGCGGCCATGGCCGCTCCACCCAGGTGGGCGACGGTCACGACATGGACCATTACGCCGCCGACGCCGCAGCCGTCGTCGAGCATCTCGATCTCAGGAACGCCGTCCATATCGGCCACTCCACCGGCGGTGGTGAAGCGACCCATTATGTCGCCCGCCATGGCCAGCCGCAGGGCCGCGTCGCCAAGCTCGTCATCATCGGCGCCGTGCCGCCGATCATGGTGAAAACGGCTGCTAATCCCGGCGGCCTGCCGATCGAGGTCTTCGATGATCTGCGCAAGCAGCTCGCCGCCAATCGTTCGCAATTCTACCGTGACCTGCCGGCCGGCCCGTTCTACAGCTTCAACCGGCCGGGTGCGAAAGTATCGGAGCCAGTTATCGACAATTGGTGGCGTCAGGGCATGATCGGCGGCGCCAAGGCCCATTACGACGGCATCAAGGCCTTTTCGGAAACCGATTTCACCGAAGACCTGAAGATGATCACCGTGCCGACCTTCGTCATGCACGGGGACGATGATCAGATTGTGCCGATCGCCGACTCCGCCCTGCTCTCGTCCAAGCTGCTGCAGAACGCCACGCTGAAGGTCTACGAGAAATTTCCGCACGGCATGTGCACCACTCATGCCGATATCATCAATCCCGACATCCTCGCCTTCATCAAGGGCTGACCGATCAATCCGCCGGGCGCCGATCAGGTACCCGGCGGCCGGCATGACCACAAGGCGAAATCATCATTCGCCGGCTGCAACAAACGGGCCGCCGCCCGATCAGGCCGATCGATTGATGGCAGGTTACGCATTTTCGCATGAAACCGTTTTCGTCGATTTGCGTTTAGCGGCCATGACAAGAGAACGTGAACCCTCATCAAAGGCTTACCGGCAGGATCGTTTCGAAAACACCGAGCGAGCCGCCAAGGAAACCATCGAGGCGGAGCAGCGGGCCCGCCGGGAGAAAACCAAGCGGCTGAAAGAACTGCGCCTGTCTAAGCAAAGCGGCAAGGATCCCGCACCCGGGTAGACCTCCTCACGCGCGCCGCCCGTCGGGCCGACGCCCCATCGGTCTCATACCCAGCCGCGCCGCCCTCACCCCAATCTTTCCTGGCGTGCGCGCGCGCCCCGAATTGTTTTTGAACATCGGACGTTCGCCCATCTTGCAGAGCAAAGATCGCGAAATTATCTTTTTTTCACTGATAGCGATTCACCGCATCGAAAAGGGCAGATTGCGATGTCAGACAAGCTGTTCAGCACGCGTGACGAACCGCTCGCCTCCGAAGATCTCGACGTGTGCAGGCGTGTCCATGAAGCGCTGTGTAGCGAGCTCCAGATTGATCGATCAGGCGAGCAAGCCGCCCGTCTTGGCGCCCTTATCATCGAGCTTTACCGGCAAGGCGTGCATGACGAGAACCAGCTTCGATTGCTGGCTGGCGGAAGGTGAGGCTGACCGGGCGCGTCAGGCGATGCCCGGCCTCCCCTTCTTCTCCGCGCCCCTGACCTTCCGCGTCACGGTCGGGATAGGGACGGACGTTTTCCAATGATCGGCGCGATCAGAGGCCGGTGGTTTCCGTGCTCGTCGGCGCCGAGGTTTCGGTCGGATCGATGGCCGGCGTGGATTCGGTCGTTCCCGAGACCTCTTCCGTGCTGCCCGTGTCGGCTTCCGGCGTCTCCGCAGTCACCGCAGGATCTGTCGTCTCGCCGCCCTCGGCCGTATCGCCGGTCTCGGTTCCGTCTGCAGGGGTTTCCGCCGCCGGAGCCTGCGCCGCCAAGGCCTCCCGCATCTGGTCAATCGTGCCAACCGCCGGGCCGACGCCCAGCGTATCCTTTGCCCAGCTGAGGGCCTCAGGGCTGACCGTGCCGGTCTTGGTGGCGGTAGCGAGCGCGGCCGCCAGCGCCGCGTCGCCAAGAGCGGGATCGTCGACCGACGGGGCAACGCCGTTGGCCAGTTCGTACTGCGCATAGGCGGTAGCGAATGCCGAGATCGCCGACATGCGCGGATCCGCCGTGTTCATCAGCGCATGGAAGTTGCGTTTGAGCGAATTGAGACCGGCGAGCTCGGCCGCTGGCTTCTTCGCCGGCTTTGCCGCAGGCACCGAGGCGATGGTCGTCTTCTTGGCCGAGCCCTTCGTGCTGACGGTCTGCTTGGCAGACTTCGCCCTGCCGGCCTGGCCGGTCTGGACCGCTTTGCCGGCGCCCTTGGCGCTGCGGCCGTTCTCGGTCTTGCCGCTGGAGTGCGTGCTGCTCTTTCCGCTGCCGCCGCTGTTGCCGCCGCCACCGCCATGGCTTCCGCCGCTGTTGCCGCTGCCGCTGCCGCCGCCATGGCCGCCGCCGTTGCCTCCTCCTCCGCCGCCGCCGTTACCGCCGCCGCCTCCGTTGCCGCCCTTGGCGAACGCCGGCGAGAGATCGGTAGATAGAATGGTGAGAGGTGAAAGCGCCACTGTCGTGGAGAGACAGAGAACGCCGAGAAGCCTGGAGAGCCGCATGATAATCCTTCTGCACTGGAGTGCTGTTGCAGCAGGATTGAACCAGCAGTCTCATAAAGATCTAATTGAGCATCTGCTTTCAATTTGAACTTCCTGCCGAATATTTCGGCGAGAAATGCCTCCACCATTCCCAGAATGAACTAAATCCCTTCCCTTGCGTTATCCGCTCGATACATCCGTTTACCCAAGGTGAGTGAAATGAACAAATTCGCCATCATTGCCCTGTCGATAGCGACGGCCTTCTCGGGAATGCCGGCATCGGCAGGCCCCGTCTTTGTGCCGAGCCCGGCGCAGCAGGCGGCCGCGCAGCCAGTCCCCGGAGGTGGCGAGGCCAGGATCATTACCGTCGGCTGCAATAACTTCACGAACTGCCCTGGCCAGTTTGGTAACAATGACGACTGGTACCGCAAACGCCACCACTACCGCGACCGCAGCTACTATCGGGACCGCGACTACTATCGCGGCGACCGCTACGGCCGGCGCTATGGTCACCGCTACCATCATGACAATACCGGCGCCATCATCGGCGGCCTGGCGGCCGGCGCCCTGATCGGCGGCATCATCGCCTCGCAGCCGCGCGCCTACCGTTCCACCGGCTACAGCTCGCACGCCGAATATTGCTACAGCCGCTATCGGTCGTACCGCGCCTACGACAACACCTACCAGCCGAACTACGGCCCTCGCCGCCAGTGCCGGTAAACTGATCCACCAGCATCAAGCCTCGCACGACGATGCGGGGCTTTTTTGCTGCGTATCAGCGCCACGGTGACCTCCTCAATAGCAAGGACGGACGGAGCAAGGCTCCCGGCCTTTACCCCGTCCGTCCCGTCAGCCCAGGAGTGAAGCACTTTAGGGAGTACTTCACTCCGGCAGTAGTTCGCTGCAGGAGTGAGTCACTCCTGCAATGGTCCACTCCGGGATGAGTCGCTCCCGGAGTGACGGCACCACTCCCTCGGGGTTAGGGCTGAGCGCTCGGTTGATAAACGGCCGCCGGTTTCGGCTTCTTATCGGTCCATTGCGGCGGCGCACCGTATTTGGCGGCCACCGCCCCCATGAATCCGGGCGACCGGCCGAAGGCATCGCAGGCGGCGTATTTCGGTTTTCCGCCGAGCCAGGATTTCATCCGCTGGCCGGAAGGAAGTGATAGATCCAACCCCCTCGGTTCCCTGCCTTTGATCAGCATGCGGGAAAACTCGCTGCTGAATTTCGACGCCAGGCCATAGGCGTCGCCGACTTCGGAAACGCGCGGCTCGTTCTGCAGCGAGTTCGCCCCGCGCGACCAGACGATCGCCGCCCGCTGCACGCCACCGCGGTCGACGGCTTCCGCCTCGACCGCCAACCCGCCGAAGCCTGCCGGCAGGCGCGGCACGCCGACCGGGAGCGCGAAGCCGCTGCCGACGGTCACGACCGTGGAAACGCCGGCCATTGCCTTGTTGGTCGGCACGATGTCGGTGACGACGGAGCGGATCGTCAGGTCGGCGGGCTCGCCCGGCGCCACTATCCGGTATTTATCGCTGAGCGAGATGCAGAGTGCCCGATCGAGCGCATTCGACACCATCGTCCGGTCATCAGGTGATTTGATCCGGGTCGCGGCGCTGAAGGCAAAGGTGGTCGGGGCGATGGCGACCGTCTTCGCCGGCGCAAGACCCGCCCCGTCGACATAGATGCGCGACTTCTGAAGCTTGCCCTTGGGCGGGCCGAGATTGGAATAAGAGGAAAGCGTGCCCGCTTGCTTCAGCGGCACCGTGCTGCACCCTGCTGCAGCCGCCGCAAGCGCCAGCGGCAGGGCAAGGGAAAAAAACTTCGAAATCCGCTTTGAAAAGGATGAAGTGAATGGATTGCTGCGCACTCTGTCTGGCCTCCATCGCCGATAGCGCATAACTCCGAAATCGAGATCGATTTCGGAAAGGATTATGCGCAGTTTAAAGTGCTAGAGCGTCCTTAGCGCGTCTGTCGGACGCGCGGCGCTCTAGTTCAGGCAAAAGTGGCGGTCGAGAATTGCCGCAGCATTACATCCTTTCCCGCGTCATCAAAGCCGGATCGCCACCTCGGTGCCGGCGTCCCCGCTCTCGATGCTGACTTCGCCGCCATGGTTTGCGGCGATCTGCTTGACGAGGCTGAGGCCGAGCCCCGCCCCCGTGCTCTTCGGCGTGACGCGATAGAACGGTTCGAACACCAGCTCGCGGTGCTCGGCCGGAATGCCCGGCCCCTCGTCGGCGACGCTGATCCGACCGCCGCCGGAGGCCGACACGGAGACGGTGATCATGCCGCTCCCGCCGCCATGATCGATGGCATTGCGCACGAGGTTGCTCACCGCCCGCGGCAGCGCCGAGGGGCTGCCCTTGCGCTTCAGGCTCTCGACCTCGCTCTGAAACGAGATCTGGTAGCCGGCGCCAATCGCCAGCGGCGCGAGGTCGGCAACGACGGAGCGGGCAATCTCGACGAGATCGACCATCTCGTGGAGATCGGTCGCCTGGTCGTTGCGCTCGAAATCGAGCAGTTGTTCGGCCGTCTCGGCCAGCCGCGCGACGTCGTCGAGCAATCGCCGGCGGTCCTGCCCTTCCGGCGTTCCGTCGATCCGGGTCTGCATGATTGCGATCGGCGTCCTCAACTCGTGCGCCGCATCGATCAGGAAGTGCTGCCGTTTGCGGTACTCGTTCTCCAGCCTGTCGAGCGCCTCGTTGAAGGCGATCACCAGCGGCGCGACCTCCCTCGGAATGCCGTCGAGCGGCAGGCGCGCATCGTAGCGGCGAAGTTCGATCTCGGATGCCTTGCGGGCGACTTCGCTCACGCTGGCCAGCCCACGCCGGACGATCCTGGGAACGGCGAGAAAAACCGCAGGCAAGGCGATGGCAAACAGCGGGAGGTAGATCGGATAAACGGCGCCCATCAGGGTAAGAACCGGCCAGCCCTTGTCGGCAACGCCGCCGAACAGAACCCTGAGTTCGCCGATCCCGGTCTTCACGCTTTCGACCGACGCGATCTCGTCCGTGCCGGCCGATCCCCTGATATCGGCCCCTTCGAACAGGTAGGTCAGACGCGCAAGCTCGCTGTAGGCTGCAGGAATGGTCCCGTAAGACACGAAAGAACCGTTCGTCGTCGCCGCGACATACCAAAGCCCGTCATACTCCCGCTTGAGTGCATCCAGCTCCGGCGTATCCTTTATATCGAGCCGTCCCTCGGCATCGAGCGCAACGGCCGGAGCCAATGCGGCGGTGACATGGTCCTCCAGCGCGACGTTCGGCGAGAGGATCGTCGCGCCGTAGAAGCAGAGCCCGATGGTAACAGCCGTCACCACGCCGACGAAGACCAGGCTGAGCTGCCAGCTGAGCCGCCACCAGAGCGAAGGGTTGGCCTTGCATTTTTCGCCCATCATTCTTCCTTCAGGAGATAGCCGACGCCGCGGATATTGTGGATCGAAACCTCGGCGCCTGCCTCGGCAAGCCGCCTGCGCAGCCGGGAAATGTGCGCATCGAGCGCGTTCGACTGGATTTCCTCTTCGTAGTTGTAGACGGCCGCCTCGAGCGTCGCGCGCAGCACGGTCTTCTCTTTGCGCTTGGCAAGAGCCGCCAGCACCAGCAGCTCGCGCCGAGGCAGATCGAGCGGCGCGTCATCGACGGTTACGCTGAGATGCAAGGGATCGATCACCATCCGCCCGGCGGTGATCTTGAGTTCGGCAAGGTTCGGCGGCCGCCGCAGCACGGCTCTCAGCCGCGCCATCAGCTCCTCCACCAGAAACGGCTTGCCGAGATAGTCGTCGGAGCCGAGATCGAGCCCTTGCACCCGCTCCTTCGGCTCATTCAGCGCCGTCAGCACGATGATCGGCGTATCCTTGCCCGTCCGCCTCAGCTGCGGAATGAAGCTCAGCCCCTCTCCATCGGGCAGGCGCCGGTCGAGCAGGATCGCGTCATAGAGGTTCTGCCGCGTCAGTTCGACGGCATCGGCCAGATGCATCGTGTGGTCGGTGACGATCCCATGTTTGCCGAGCGCTGCCGACAGCGCCTCGGCCAGCTCCCTCTCATCTTCTATCAACAATATCCGCATTGCCCGCCTGCTCTCTCAACTTTCCCACTCTCCGCCACAAGAGTTGCGGCAGCATTGCGGAGCTTGCAAGGCGCCGGTCATGCTGCCGCAATTGTCGAGGTCCAGCACAAAGAATATCCGCAGCATCTGGAGATCGAGATGATCCGACCTATCCTCCGTTTCCTCAAGAGACACGTCCTCTCCGCCTTCATCCTCGCGGCGCTGCTCGCAGCCCCGCTGGTGATCCTGCACACGCTTGACGGAAAAGCGGTGGTCGAGAGCGGCCTGCTGATGGAGGTCCGATGAGCGGGAAAGCCTCCTAGCCGGCTGCCATGCAATAGGCCGAGAAGGCCTGAAGATAGGCCTGCACCCTGGAACGGTTCTCCGCCGTCTCGACGGCGCGCAACACCTCGGCCGGTTCCAGTTTCATCAGAGGAAGCCGGAGGAAGATATCCTCTGCGAAGCGGTCGGTGATGGTCGCAAGGATCGTGCGCAGACCTGCCAGCATGTCATCGCCCCGATGCGATGCGTGCAGCAGGGCGACGGGCTTGTGGACGATCTGCTCTCCCGACACCAGCCAGTCGATCGCATTTTTTAGGCCGCCGGGGATGGATCGCACATATTCCGGACTGGCAATGATCACCCCGTCATTCCCAGCGATCATTGCGACGAAATCCCGCACCGCCGCCGGCAGAGCTTCCCCCTCGAGATCCGGCGAGAACACCGGCAAACCTCCGACGCCATCGAAGACCGCAATCTCGATCTCACGTGGCGCGACGGCGCTGACAGCCCGCAGCATGGCCGTATTGGTGGAGTTGCGCCGAGCGCTGCCGGATATTGCGAGAATCTTCATGAGCCTAACAGCGATCGATTGATCATGGCTGTCAACGCAAAAGGCTGCGCCGCCGCGCGTCTGTTCAGATAGCAAAGGATGCTGCAGGGCTTTGAATTACGCGATTGAATGATAAGCAAAAGCGACTTTTGCTTGCACTGGCCGAGGCCGGCGTTAGCCTGGGTTCCAATCCTCTCAGCTGCCGAATCGGCGGGAAATACATATGACGGCTTTGATCGAGGCACGGGGCGTCAGCAAGCGCTTCCGGCAGCACAAGAGATTTCCGGGCCTGCTCGGCGCCCTGAAGACGCTGGTGACGAGCGAATATACTGAAGTTGTGGCCGTTTCCGACATTGATTTCGACGTCGCTGCCGGCGAAGCGGTGGGTTATCTCGGCCCCAACGGCGCCGGCAAATCCACGATGATCAAGATGATGACCGGCATCCTGGTGCCGAGCGCCGGCACGCTCTCGGTGCTCGGCCGCACGCCGCATCTCAAGCGGATGGACAATGCACGCGAAATCGGCGTCGTCTTCGGCCAGCGCAGCCAGCTGTGGTGGGATCTGCCGCTGGTCGACAGTTTTACCTTGCACCAGCGCATCTATGATATCCCGCCCGCCCGCTATGCGGACAATCTAAGGCGCTTCAGCGAGTTGCTCGACCTCACGCCTTTTCTCGGCCGCGCGGTGCGCCAGCTCAGCCTCGGCCAGCGCATGCGCGCCGAGATCGTCATGTCGCTGCTGCACGATCCGAAGATCCTGTTCCTGGACGAACCGACGATCGGGCTCGACGTGGTCGCCAAGGATGCCGTGCGGCGGTTTCTCGCCGAGATAAACCGCGAGCGCGGCGTCACCATCATCCTCACCACCCATGACCTGCAGGACATCGAAACCATCTGCCCGCGGCTGATCATGGTAGATCATTCGAGATTGATCTTCGACGGCGAGTTGAGGAGCCTGCGCACGGCTTTGGGCTCGGCCCGGCGGCTGACCCTCGAATTTGCCAGCGACCCCGGGCCGCTGCCGCTGAGCACCGCTTCGCTCGTCAGCGACGAGGGCCTGCGCAAGAATTATCTGATCGAACGCGAAGACGTGTCGCTGGTCAGGATCCTGTCGGAGGTGGGAAGCGACCGCGGCCTCAAGGATGTGGCGCTGCACGAGCCCGACATCGAAGAGGTCATCCGCACCTTCTACCAAGGCCGCAACGCCAGGGCGCGGGCGTCGTGAGCGCTTATTCCGCCTTCGCACGCAGCGCTTTCCATGCCCAGTTGGCCTACCGCAACGAAGTCTGGGCCAACATCTTCGGCAAACTTGTGCAAGTCTTCGCCCGCGTCGCGATTTGGCAGGCAGCCTATGCCGGCATCGGTGCAACGATGGTCGACGGTGTCTCGCTGCAGCAGATGGTGGCCTATGCCTTGCTCGGCGGTGCGGTGATGGGTGCCACCCGCCCCGAAAGGATCATCAGCGAGATCGGCCGGTCGCTGAAGACGGGGGACGTCGCCGTCTGGTTGCTGAAGCCCATCTTCTATCCGCTTTACGTCTTCGCCAATGAATGCGGCAGTTTCGGCTACCGCCTGATGACGCAGGTCATCCCGACCGTCGCCGTCACAGCCATGTTCTACGGCATGCTGCCGCCGGCAAGCCTGTTCGACGGCGCCATGTTCATCGCCTTCTGGGCGCTTTCCTTCATCCTGCTGTCCCTGATGTCGATGTTCTGCGGCCTCATCGCCTTCTGGCTAATGACGAGCTTCTCGCTCGACTGGATCCTCGGCGCCCTGCTGCAATTGTTCTCCGGCCTGCTGGTGCCCTTCTGGTTTTTCCCCGAGCCGCTGGCGACGATCGCCCGCCACCTGCCCTTCGCCTGGGTGGTCTATTACCCCAATGCCGTCTATCTCGGCCGGCTTTCGGCTGCCGACACCTGGTTTCATCTCGGCCTCGGTCTCGGCTGGGCCGGATTGTTCCTCTTCGGCGTCCTTTGGCTCTGGCGCTCAGCCTCGACCCGCATCACCGTGCAGGGAGGCTGACCATGTTGCTTCATCACCTCCGCGTCATTCCGCTGCTGGTGCGCATGTATATCCGGTCGCAGATGGAATATCGCGGCGCCTTCTGGCTCGATCGCCTTGCACAGATCCTCTCCTATGGCAGCGTCTTCGCCACCATCGGCATCCTGCTTGCCCGCTTCGATAGGTTGGGAGGCTGGAGCTGGCCGGAACTGGCGCTGCTCTACAGCTTCCAGCTGCTGGCCTATTCCCTCGGTGCTGCGATGAGCTTCACGCAGCTGCGCGATCTCGAGGAACTGGTGCGTCTCGGCACTTACGATGCGCTGCTGGTCAAGCCGTTCAGTCCCTGGGTCTATCTGATCTTTTCCGGTCTCAATATCGGCTATGCCGGCCACATCATCCTTGCCGTGCCGCTGCTCGGCTGGGCGGTTTTGTCAGTCGATTTCGCCTGGTCGGTCCCTTCAGCTCTCTTCCTCGCCGCCGCACTTTTCAGCGCCACGCTGCTGACCGCCGCCCTGATCACCATGATCGGCGCCACCGCGCTGATCTGGGTGCGCTCCAACCATCTGTTCTCGATCTTCTTCGGCTTCTGGGAGCTGATGCGCTACCCTCTCAACATTTTTCCCGGCAGCATCCAGATCACCCTCCTCACCGCCGTTCCGCTGGCGCTGACCAGTTCGGTTCCCGTCGCCGCGCTGCTCGGCAAACCCGTCCCGATCCTTGGCGACTGGGCCGGCCCGGCGGCTCTGGCGGCCGGCCCGGTCTGGGTGCTGGTCGCAATGGCGTACTGGCGCTACGCCACCGGCAAATACCAGGGTGCCGGCGGCTGAGTTTTCCCGATATCAGGATGCCGGCGCCGACGATTTCGCGCGAACCTCGATGAACGCCGCCGTCAGCTTGGCCAGCACGGCCGAGGTGCGCGTGCCGTTGGCTCCGCCGATCGGATCGACGATATGGATTTGCCGGAGATCCTCCATGAATGCGTCCCAGAGCGGCGGCCCGCCTTCTTCGAGAAGCTGCGCGCGAATGCTCAGTTCCTCGCTGACAGGCAGATGGCGCCGCCCCCAGGCGCCGATCATCGCGAAGACGGGAACGAGCTGGATCGCCGGCTCCGCCAGGCTGTAGATCGCTTTCTGGCTATGGCTCGGATCATCCCGCTTGCTGATGAAATCGAGCGAGAGCAGCCGCTTCAACCTGGCGGCCAGGATGTTGGAGGCGATCCCCTCCTCCGAATGGGTCAGAAGATCGCGGAAATGGCGGCGGTTGCCGAACATGATGTCGCGGATGATAATGAGGCTCCACCGGTCGCCCAGCACCTCCATCGTCAGGTTGATCGGGCAGCCCGAGCGCCGTTCGATATCCACCAAGCATCTCCATCAAAAACTGGTTGCAATATAGGAGCACTTATGCGACAAAGCAACCAGTTTCATTTTGAAATCAGATGGAGGAAAGCATGTCCAAAGTGCGTGTCGCAGGGTTTTCCGTTTCCGTGGATGGTTTCGGCGCGGGTCCGGAACAAAGCATGCAAGATCCGCTCGGCAAGCGGGGGCCGGAGATGTTCCAATGGTTTTTCCATACCCGCACTTTCCGCGCCATGCAGGGAAAGGACGACGGTTCGCAAGGGATCGACGAGGATTATGCCGCCCGCGGCATGGCCAATTTCGGCGCCTTCATTCTCGGGCGCAACATGTTCGGCCCTATCCGCGGCGATTGGCCGGATGATGCCTGGAAGGGCTGGTGGGGGCCGAATCCGCCCTATCACGCGCCAACCTTCATCCTGACGCACTATCCCCGCGAACCGATCGTCATGGAAGGCGGCACGACCTTTCACTTCGTCACCGGCGGTATCGAGGAGGCGCTCGCCAAGGCGAAGGCCGCGGCCGGCGGCAAGGACGTGAAGATCGGCGGCGGGGTCAGCACCGTCCGCCAATATCTGCAGGCCGGCCTGATCGACGAACTGCATTTCGCCCTCTCGCCCGTCGTGCTCGGCCAGGGGGAAGCGTTGTTTGCAGGCATCGACCTGCCGGCCCTCGGCTTCCGCGTCGCCGAGCATGTCGCCACCGAACACGCCACGCATATCGTGCTGGCAAAATAACTCAGCCGCCTGCCGCGGGATGTTGGCGGCGGCAACGGGATGAAGACCGGGAAGCGCGGGCAACCGGGCTTGCGCCGAACCCGGATAAATAGCGGTGGTGTTGCGAGGGAATGAGCGTAAAGTGAATGCCATCGGCCCATCGGCATCGGCACGACCGCTTGAGAGGCCATAGTGCTCTTGCCGCTTTACGGAGGGCGCGACCATGCTATCGCTCATCTCACT
This sequence comes from Rhizobium sp. RSm-3, assembly GCF_001854685.1. Classification (NCBI taxonomy): domain Bacteria; kingdom Pseudomonadati; phylum Pseudomonadota; class Alphaproteobacteria; order Hyphomicrobiales; family Rhizobiaceae; genus Rhizobium; species Rhizobium sp. RSm-3. The sequence continues at coordinate 61,514 of NZ_MAWZ01000006.1, forward strand.
CAACGATGATGAAATAACGATCGTCACCGACGCCGTCCGGCAATGGTGCTGCGAGAGGAAGCTCGACATCGACAGCATCGAAGGGCGCCGCGCCGTCACTATTGCCGTCGATCTCGTCCAGCTGAACACGCACCGCGACAGGCTTTTCGCCGAACTGTCGAAGCAGTTGGACCACCAATAAGACCTGACATCGATCCCTCGGAGCCAACGCACCAGCCGCACTTGGCGGCTGCTTCGAGACGTCTTGCGGATCACCATCCCCTCGCCTATGGATGGCAACGTCCCGCAAGGCCTCTCCCCGTGTTCCGTTTTGCTCTTCACATCTTTATGGTTCTCATTCTGACGCTGCTCACGCAGATCGGCGGCGTCGCCTATCTCATCGCCCTCGCCGCGTCCCGCGCCTGGGGCATCCGCCGCTTTCCGGCAAAACTTGCCATCTTGTTGCTTTTTTATGCCGGTGCGACATTTGCCGCGAGCCTCGCAGCCCCGATGTTCGGCCGGGTTCCCCTTTCCTGCATATCAGGCGCCACCGACAGGCTCGTGGTCCGCTCCCCGATCTACTGCCTGCTGAACCGCAACTATGTCACGCCTGACCTGCGCGATCTGGCAAAGGCGCTTGCCGCCCACATGGACGCGAAATTTCCCGGAACCGTCACCGTGGCGCTGGATGCGAATTTCCCCTTCGTGGACGGCTTTCCGCTGCTTCCGCATCTGTCGCATGCGGACGGCAAAAAGCTCGACTTCGCCTATTATTACAAGAATGCCGACGGCGCCTTCCTGAATGGCGCCACCCGCTCCCCGATCGGTTATTTCGCCTTCGAAGAGCCGGCGCCTGGCGACGAACTGCCATGCGAGGGGCGCCACGACTGGCTGACCACGCGCTGGGATTTCGACGCGCTGCAGCCATTGTTTCCGGCCTATGGCATCGAGGAGCAGCGCACATCGGCCGCGGTCGCCTGGCTGACCAGCGAAGGCGTGGCGCGCTTCGGCCTGCAGAAAATCTTCATCGAGCCGCATCTGAAGAACGCGCTTGGCATTACCGACAGCCATGTCCGCTTCCAGGGCTGCCGCGCCGCCCGCCACGACGACCATATCCATATCCAAGTCGAGTGAGCATTAGCTGCAAGGATTGCGAAAACGCTATTGTCAGAAGAGAGTAGGGAGTTGCTCCGTATGAATATCTTCATTCTGCTGATCGGTTTTCCAGGCGTCGGCAAACTCGCGATCGCCAAAGAATTAAGTCTGCTTTTCCCCGCAAAGATTATCGACAATCACTGGTTCAACAACCCGATACTGGGCCTCCTGGATGACGATGGGACGTCTCCCCTCCCGGAAGGAATATGGGAATACACCGGAAGAGTTCGGCAAGCCGTCTTGGATGCGATCGTGGCCTATAGCGCCCCCTCGGCTAACTTCATCTTCACGCATGCCGGCATTGAAGGCGATCAGCGAAGCATCCGCACGTTTCAGCAAATTGCTGCCGCAGCTCAACAGCGCCAGGCCTTGCTCGTCCCCGTCCGGCTGCTCTGCGACGAAGACGAACTGGCACGCCGGATTTCCACCCCGGCACGCCGTGTCCACCTGAAATCCATAGATACAGAAGCTTCGAGGAAACGCAGCCGACAAGCTTGCGTTCTCGATCCCCAGCTTCAAAACACCCTCGTCCTGGATGTCACTTTCGCATCACCACAGGAAAGTGCCGCCGCTATTCGAGATCATGTTTTGAACGCCGCAGGCAGTGCTACAGCTGGCCATAGCTTGAAAGCCGATACCGGCAGCGCTTAGGAGCTACAAGATCGCCGGGCCACATCGCACGCCTCGCCAGCGCCTATATTTACCTCATGGAGAACGACTTCGTGACCAGCAAGACGCTCCATCATGACGGGCAGCGATCGATCTAGACTCCACGGCACGCCCCCTCTCCAGCCTCATCCTGAGGCGCCCCGAAGGGGCCTCGAAGGACGGGGCTGGCCACCCGCGGCATACGCCAAGGCCAGGCGCCCCTACCGAACCGGCAACTCGTAGCTCCTCTTCAGCGTTTCCATCGGCACGTCGGTCTTGACGCTGAGGACGCTCGGAATGCGTGTCAGGTGGTCGGCCTGGAAACGCCAATAGCTGTGAAGATCGGCGGTGACGATGCGCAGCACGGCGTCGCACTCGCCCGTCGTCAGGTAGCACTCCATCACCTCGGGAAACCGCCTGACGGCCTCGGCGAAGCGCAGGGTGACCTCGGCATCCTGGGTCTTGAACCACACGCGAGCAAAAACCGTCAGTCCCGCCCCGACTTTTGCCGGGTCCAGCACGGCAACATAGCGATCGATAATCCCGGCCTCTTCCAGGAGCCGCACGCGGCGCAGACAGGGCGAAGGCGACAGCCCCACCTCCTTTGCCAGTTCGACGTTCGAAATGCGCCCGTCGCGCTGGAGCACACGCAGGATATGGCGATCGATCGCATCGAGGACTACCGGCATTTTATAGCTCCAGCCTACTGCACCGTGGCATAATATGCCAAACATTCGCAATTTTGAGGACGCTTCGCAAGCTCATTGCGCGAGATATGACCTATCGTTCCAAGCATCGATGTGGAGATTGGTTATGACAAGACAGATGGATAAAATCGTGCTCGCTTATTCCGGCGGCTTGGATACCTCGATCATTCTCAAATGGCTGCAGGAGACCTACGGATGCGAGGTCGTGACCTTCACCGCCGACCTCGGCCAGGGCGAGGAGTTGGAGCCGGCGCGGGCGAAGGCGGCAATGTTGGGGGGCAAGGACATCCGTATCGTCGATCTGCGGGAGGAATTTGTCCGCGACTTCGTCTTTCCGATGCTGCGCGCCAACACGCTTTATGAGGGGCAGTATCTGCTTGGCAGTTCCATCGCCCGGCCGCTGATCGCCAAGCATCTGGTTGCCATAGCCCGGCAGGTCGGCGCGGATGCCGTCGCCCATGGCTCCACAGGCAAAGGCAATGACCAGGTCCGCTTCGAGCTCGCCGTCAATGCCCTCGACCCGTCGATCAAGATCATTGCTCCCTGGCGTCAATGGGACATCCGCTCCCGCATGCAGCTTCTCGACTATGCCGAGATGCATGGGATCCCGGTGCCGAAGGACAAGCACGGCGAAGCGCCCTTCTCGATCGACGCCAACCTCCTGCACACCTCCACCGAAGGCAAGATCCTCGAAAATCCGGCCGAGGCCGCGCCCGAATATGTCTATCAGCGCACGGTCGACCCTATCGATGCTCCCGATACGCCCGAGACCGTCACCATCGGCTTCGAAAGCGGTGACCCGGTGTCCCTGAACGGCGAAGCGATGACGCCGGCCACCTTGCTCACCGCGATCAACAGCTTCGGCGGCCGGCACGGCATCGGGCGGCTCGATCTCGTCGAAAACCGCTTCATCGGCATGAAATCGCGAGGAGTCTACGAGACGCCGGGAGGAACGATCCTGCTTGCGGCCCATCGCGGCATTGAATCGATCACGCTCGATCGTGCCGCCGCACATCTGAAGGATGAGATCATGCCCCGTTACGCCGAGCTGATCTATAACGGCTTCTGGTTCTCTCCCGAGCGGGAAATGCTGCAGGCTCTGATCGACCGGAGCCAGGACTTCGTGAGCGGCGAAGTGACGCTCAGGCTCTACAAGGGAAGTGCTACGGTCGTCTCCCGCACCTCGCCCTGCTCACTCTATTCCGCCGACCTCGTCACCTTCGAGGAAAGCGCGATCGCCTATGATCATCACGACGCCGAAGGCTTCATCAGGCTCAACGGATTGCGGCTCAGGAGCTGGGCAGCCCGCAACGGCAGGTAGTGCCCGGCCCCTGCGTCCGCCAGCGCGCCCAACGTGCACAGCGTGGAATCTAATTTCAACCGATTTTAAAAATCGCCGTCCGAGAGTTAATCGATTTTAATTTTATCATTAAAATTTTCTTGTTGCAGCGCAAAAGAATTTAGACATTAATTTCTTCAGATGCACACTGTGTTCTTTGGAGGAACTCGCATGACCGTGACATTCCCGCTCACCGAGAAGCGCGATGCGGAGGCTTTGCTGAAGCACCTGACGATGCACAAGCTCAGCTGTCCGGGAAACTGTGTCGTCTCGCTCAAGGCCGACGTCGCACAGGTCTCATCCTCTCACACGACGGCACTCGGCACTGCATTTACCGCCTGGTAGGGACCGACTGTTCCCCAAGGCGAGACGCGGCCGCGGCGGTTTATAAAAATCATCGAATGCCAGTCGGGCCGTTGCCGCACGTGCAAAAATTCCTATTCTGAGCGCCGCCGGTGGCGATGAAAAACTGAGTCATCCCGGCTATCGCGATAGGAATTTCAGATCACATCATGACCACGCTCAGCCGCCCCGATCTCAGCGATATCAACCATGGCGACTGGGTGGATCGACGATTGCCGGCCGCATGGCGGCCATACACGCGGCTGGCGCGGCTCGATCGCCCGGTCGGAATATGGCTGACGCTCTTCCCCTGCTGGGCCGCCCTCATCCAGGCATCGCACGGTCTGCCGGACCTCGGTGAGCTTGTGATCTTCTCTCTCGGCGCCCTGCTGATGAGAAGCGCCGGCTCCACGGTCAACGACATCGCCGATCGGAAGTTTGACGGCCATGTGGAGCGAACCCGCTTCCGGCCGCTTGCAAGCGGAGAGCTTGGCACGCTGCAAGCCTTCGTCTTTCTGGCCGTGGAACTCATGGCCGCGGCCGCGCTTCTGCTCTTCCTGACACCCTATACGCGCCTGGTGGCGATATCGGTTCTGCCGCTCGTCTTCCTCTATCCGCTCTGCAAGCGCTTCACCCATTGGCCCCAGGCGGTCCTGGGCGCGGCGTTCAATTGGGGGATGCTGATGGCATGGGCCGAGCTTGCAGGCCATATCCCGGCCGGCGCCGTTCTGATGTGGGCCGGGGCGATCGCCTGGCAGATCGGCTATGATACGGTCTATGCCTATGTCGACGTCAGGGACGACACCTGCCTCGGCTTGAAATCCACGGCGATCCTCTTCGGCCGGCGCGGCAAGATGTGGATCGGCTTGTTCTATGCCCTGGCCGTCGGGGCGTGGTCGCTCGGGGGCTGGCTGCTGGAGATGTCGCCGCCTTATGCGATCGGAATGCTGGTGATCGCAGCCCACCTTGCCTGGCAGATCCGGCGGATCGACCTCGCCCGCCCCGACCTGAATTATCGCCTGTTCCTCGCCAATATCCTGACGGGCGTGCTGCTGGCCGGCACGGCTTTGTCAGGCACATGGTGAGCAATTTGAGGTGGGATCGATGACCTATCTGAAACAAGGCGTGCTCGCCGCCGCCATCATGCTGGCGGCAACGATGACATCCCTGCATCAGGCCCATGCCGGGCAATGCGAACAGCAGAGTTTCGAAGAGGCGAAATATGTCATCTGCACGCTGGAAGCGGGAAAAGCCGACCTGCGCCTGTTCTGGAAGGGCGCCGATGGCGCGCCGTACCGGGCTTTTTCAAGCCTTGCCGAAGCTGTCCGCGCCGAGGGGAAGACCCTGGTGCTGGCCGTCAACGCCGGCATGTACCGGGCCGATTTTTCGCCGATGGGTCTGTATGTCGAGAACGCCAGGGAACTGAAACCCGCCAATACCGCAAAGGCCGAAAGCTCCGCCGGCCAGGTGCCGAATTTCTACAAGAAACCGAACGGCGTGTTCTTTCTAGGTGAAACCGGCGCCGGCATCCTTCCCACAGATGAATTTCTGCAGCGTGCGCCGAAGGTGCGGTTCGCCACACAGTCCGGTCCGATGCTCGTCATCGCCGGCAAGCTGAACCCGATCTTCATCCCCGGTTCGACCGATCGAACCCGCCGCAGCGGTGTCGGGGTCTGCGGAGCCGGCACGGTTCGCTTGGCGATCAGCGAAGACGGAGTGAATTTCCACGATTTCGCGCGGCTCTTCCGCGACAATCTGAAATGCCCCGACGCCTTGTTTCTCGACGGTGGAAACGGTGTCGGGCTTTACTACCCGGTCATGGGCCGCAACGACCGCTCCTGGCACGGCGGTTACGGGCCGATCCTCGGGGTGGTCGAGTAGCGGAGGGAACCGGCCTTCATCGAGGCGGCGTTGGTGCTTTTGCCGAGGCTTTCAGACACAATGTCCCGACAACACGATGCCCCTCGACATCAAAGCTTACCGTTTCCTCTGCCGCCATCGCTTCCTCTGAACCTCCCCATCAAAGCCTATCCCTTCCCCGCACGCACCATTTCGGCGCGCATCCAGCTCGAGTCGCCCCAGGTGGAGAGCCAGATCATCAGGTCGGTCAGGGCGCCGATGACGGGCAGGAGCAAGGCGTGGCTGAGGCCCCGTTTCTTCTGACTGTCCTCGGCCTTCCTGAGATGCGCAAGCTCCTGTTCCTGTATCGATGCGATCAGGCTATGAAGCTCGGGATCGCGTTTGGCGAGGAAAGCCAGTTGGTCTTCGAGATGGCGATGGACCGTGCTTTCCACGGCCTCCGTGCAGATCCAGATCATGTTGCGCCCGCCAAGCGCCGTCAGCAGGCCGAGCACGAAACCGCCGAGGCTCCAGAAGGCCATGACGCGGCAGGGCCTGGCGCTCCTTGCAGGCATTGCCCCGCGAAACAGCCGGCAATGGTCGATCTCGTCCTCACGCATCTCTTCAAGCGCCGGAACGATGTCGGGAAACAGCCGCCGGGCCATCAGGATCTGGGCGCCATAGATCCTGATAGCGCCGAACTCGCCCGCATGGTTGACCTTGAGAATGCGACGGATGGTGACATCGGCGTCGCGCATTCCCGAGTTGCTCGACGGATTGATCATGACCACCCTGCCCCGGTTCCCTTCCAGTCAATAGGCAGGATCGCCGCCGTCATCGTCAAGGGGTGCCGGCATGCGCCTTCGCTAGGAATGACCGGCAAATTGTCTCTCCACCGCCGGTCAGTCATGCCCTTGAACGAGGAGCCGTTCAAAAACCACCGGCCTCGCATAGGCTCCCGGCCCAGCAAAACAGGAAAGCCGGATGGACTATATCAACTCACTCGCATTGCTCGTCAGCGTCTATATCACCTCCCTCGTCAGCCCCGGACCGAATTTCATCATCGTCACCAACACAAGCATGACGGTGTCCCGCGCTGCCGGGCTCTTTGCAGGTCTCGGACTTGCGATCGCATCCCTGACCTGGGCCATCATGGCGATGGCGGGGCTCGGTTTTCTGCTGAGCCATTTCGAATGGCTGCATATGTTGTTGCAGGTGGCCGGCGCGCTGTATCTGATGTGGCTGGGCCTGAAGATGATCCGCAACGCGTCCAAGCCCTTGAAGCCGACGGGAGCGAGCGAAGTCACATGGCGCTCCGCCATGCGCCGCGCCTACATCGTCAGCATGACCAATCCGAAATCGGTGGCCTTCTTCGGCAGTATCTTTGCCCTCGTCATTCCGGCGCATGCGCCCGGATGGCTCTATTGCGTCATCGCCCTGACCTGCTTCCTTCTTTCAGCCCTCTGGTATTGCGGCCTGGCCTTTTTCTTTTCGAATCCACGCGTTTCCGCCGGTTTCCTGCGTTTCAAGGCCAGCATCGAGCGCGTGATGGGGGCTGCGCTGATCTTGATCGGCGGCCGTCTGCTCTTGGTTCGCTGACGGCATCTCAGCCAGCGGGCCGTTAGCCATTCCGTCAGGTCGCAGCCGAATCCGGCAATGCTTCATCGATGTCTTCGGGAATGAAGCCGCCGGTCTGGCGTTTCCACAGGCGCGCAAACAGGCCGTCGCCTTCGACCAGCTCGTCCGGCCTGCCCTCCTCCACGATCCGCCCGCGATCGAGCACGACGATCCGGTCCATCCTGGCGATTGTGGAAAGGCGGTGGGCGATGGCGATCACCGTCTTTCCCTCCATGACCAGGTTCAACCGCTCCTGGATGGCAGCTTCGGATTCGCTGTCGAGCGCGGACGTCGCTTCGTCGAGCACCAGGATCGGCGCGTCTTTCAGGAGAACGCGGGCGATCGCCACGCGTTGCCGCTGGCCGCCTGACAGTTTGATGCCGCGGTCGCCGACGAAGGCGTCATAGCCCTTGCGGCCCTCGCTGTCAGTCAGATCGGCGATGAAGGCATCGGCACTCGCCATCTTCGTCACCCGTTCGATTTCATCTCTTGTCGCCTCCGGCCGGCCGTAGCGGATATTGTCGCCGACCGACCGGTGCAGCAGGGCGACATCCTGCGCGATGACCCCGATCGCCCGGCGAAGACTGGACTGGGTGATGGCGCGGATATCCCGTCCGTCGATCAGGATCGCGCCGTCGTTGATATCGTAGAAGCGCAGAAGCAGGTTCGCGAGCGTGGTCTTGCCGGCGCCGGAAAGGCCGACCAGGCCCACCTTCTCGCCGGGCAGGACCGTCAGGGACAGGTCGTCGATGACGGGTTTGCCTGACTTGTAGGCGAAGTGGAGGTTCTCGAAACGTATTTCGCCGCGCTGAACACTGAGCTCAGTCGCATCCGGCCGGTCGGTGATCGTCGGAGGTGTGGTCATGACGGGCATGGCGTCCTTGATCGTGCCGATCGCCTGGAAGATCTGCTGGCCCATCTGGAGGAAGACGAAGATCTGCGACGACAGCCGGTTGAGGATGTAGACCGCGCCCACGAACTCGCCGACCGTGAGGAAGCCTTTGACAAGGCCGGAAAATCCGATCGACAGCATGGTCAGCCACAGCAGCGTGTTGAGAATGACGACAGTCACTTCCGACGAGCGATAGATACGCTGCTCGCTGTGCTGCGTCTGCACGGTCTTCTGGATGATGCGGCGGATGGCGCCGGCCTCGCTGTCTTCGGCCGCAAACTGCTTGATCATCTGCATGTTGGTATAAAGATCGGTGATGGCGCCGGCGACCAGGCTGCGCTGCTTGGCGGTGCGGCGCGAGCGCTCGACGAAAACAGGCACGACCCTGGCCGTGAATGCGATGTTGAGCGCGATCCAGACGACGACAGGCAGGGCAAGCTGCCAGGCAAGCGCGCTCAGCAGGATAACCGAACCCACCAGCTGCATCAGGAAGCGCGGGATGGACTGGAAGCCGGCAAGGATCTGCTGCTGGACGGCGGAGGATACCTGCGAGAGGCGCGAGGCAACCTGGCCGGCATAGAGATCATGGAAGAAGGCAAGGTCTTGCCGCTCCACCGCCTTATGTCCCTGCCATTGAATGGCGGCCGGCATGCCGATGCCTAAAGTGTGCGAGTTCAGCGTGTTCAGCACGAACGACAGGATGGGCATCACAGGAAAGATCAGGAAGCCGAGAACGCTCAACAGCAGCCATTCATTGTGCAGGAAGGCGGCGGCGCCCTGTTGCGTCACGCCATCGACGATGACCGAAAGCCCCCAGACGATCGTCAGGTTGATCAACTCGAACACCATGGAGCAAAGCGCAAGCGCGATCAGCACGCCGCGGAACATCGAGATGAAGTGCAGGAGCACCGTCACCGGACCTTTGGAAGGCAGCGGCCGGTAGGGAATGTCGAGCGGCCGGATCAACGTTTCGAAGGGACGGTAGATCGCATCGGAAATCGACATGGGCCGCTCGGATCAAAATTGGGAGGAAGCGTGGACTCGGGCTACGCCAAGTCGCATCGGATCATCTTTCGGCCGCCATCTCAACTAGAAATTTTATAAATTGACCAAACGGGCTGGCGAGCGGGCGAATCGAGGCGCTTGAAAGCCCCAATTGCGGTCGTCGCGCGATTGGGGCAGGATGCGCCCCTGAAGAGACAGCAGGATTGAAACACTCATGCTGACGGGCTCATGTCATTGCGGCAAGGCAAGCTGGACGCTCGAAGGCGATCCCGGCTCGATCACCGCCTGCAACTGCACCCTCTGCCGCCGCTACGGCACCCTCTGGGCCTATGATTACGAAGGAGAGCGTATGGCGCTCAGCGGAGAGACCGCCTCCTATACCCGCTCCGGCCGGGAGACGTCGTCCCTCGAAATCTTGTTCTGCCCATCCTGCGCCTGCGTCTTGAGCTGGCGCGGCCTGCGGCTTCAAAAGGATGGCCGCCGGCGCATGGCGGTCAACATGCGGCTTGCGCCGCCGGATCTCGTCGCCGATCTGCCCATCGATCAGTTCGACGGCTTGGAGACGTTCGAAGATCTTCCCACCAAAGGGCGCTGCGTGCGCGACCTCTGGTTCTGACAGCCTGATATCTCTTGGCGTCGGACGGGCGCCTCAGCCGCGCCGGGCCGCCTCGATCGCCGCGACATCGATCTTCCTCATCTTCATCATCGCATCGAAAGCACGCTTTGCCTCACCACCGCCTGCCGACAGCGCTTCGGAGAGGACGCGCGGCGTGATCTGCCAGGACAGACCCCATTTGTCCTTGCACCAGCCGCACTCGCTTTCCTGGCCGCCATTGTCGACGATGGCGTTCCAGTACTGGTCGGTTTCCTCCTGATCGTCGGTGGCGATCTGGAACGAGAAAGCCTCGCTGTGTTTGAATGCGGGACCGCCATTCAGGCCGATACAGGCAATACCCGCCACGGTGAATTCAACAACCAGCACGTCGCCCTGCTTGCCATCGGGATAATCTCCCGGTGCCCGAATGACGGCGCCCACGGCACTGTCGGGAAACGTCGCCGCATAAAAGCGGGCCGCCGCCTCGGCGTCTTTGTCGTACCATACGCAGATCGTGTTCTTTGCCATTGCGCGGTCCTTTCGCTCTTCGTTTCGAATTTCCTCCGTGAAATAAGAGGCAAACCGTCTTTCTCCAGCCCACCGAAGCAATTTCCCGGTAGTGATCGCCGCGCGCTGCCGAGTGACCAAAAACGCCGGCAGCAGAAGACAGGGCTCGCATGGATCGCGCCAATTGCGGTCATCATCGATCTGTAGCATGACGGAGCTGCTACAACCGCCCTCTTCGGTCCAGCAGACTCGCTCATTGTTGATTGGCCGGCCTGGAACAACGCTGATGATTTACCTGCTTCGCCACGGCGAGACCATTTGGAACAGCTTGGGCCGCTTCCAAGGCCAGAAAGATTCATCGCTGACGGAGCGCGGTATCGAACAGGCCGACCAGGCCGCGAAGCTTCTGCAAAAGGAAGTTGCAGGCAACGAGCAGTCATTCCAACTCCAGGTCAGCCCGCTGGGCCGTACTCAGGAGACTGCGGCGCGCGTGAAACGGATATTGCCACTGGCGGCCCGCCTGGAACCACGGCTGATGGAGGTGACCATCGGCTGTTGGGATGGCATGACCAAGTTCGAGATCGACAACGAGTTTCCAGGAATGCTGGACGGATCCGACGCTTTTGATTGGTATTTCAAATCTCCCGACGGGGAAGGCTTTGATGCTGCCTGTGCCCGGGCGATGGACTGGCTCGCAGGCTCACATGGACCGACAGTTGCGATTTCTCACGGGCTGTTTGGCAGATTGGTACGCGGTGTCTATTCTGGCCTTTCAAAGCGGGAAATGCTGGAACTGCCCGTTCCCCAAGACGGGTTCTATCGTCTTTGCGATGGTGAGTTCACCCTGGTAACCGCTTCGGCCGATACGATATCCGGCGTGATTGCATAACAAGGTCATGTCCCGGTGACCGTCGTAGTCCACCAAGGTTCATTGCCGGTTTATAGCGCGGCTTAATGTCGGAGATCGACATCCACCACTACATCAGAGCCGCGCACGCCTCACCCTTCCGGCCCCCGCGGGCCGCCTCAAAGTGACCTCTTTTGCCGCCGCATCACCGGCGGCGCGAGCCACCGGTGATGAAATTCTGGTTCGCCGCGACGCGGCTCTAGAACATATCCCGCCCGTCGCTGCGCGGGTCGCCATCGACGCGATGCGGCTCATAGAGGCCGCTCCGCGCTTTGCGCCGCCAGGGACGGGAAAGATCGCCGGGATTGTCGTCGATATCGGCGAGCGTTATCGCGGCCGTTCCATCCGTAGGGCATTGCGCCGCCCATCGGCCGCCAGGCGCGATGATCGCGGCAGAGGCAGGATCAGCCCGACCGGGATGGGCAGGGATCGAGAAACTGACCCAGTAACTATTGCTCGCCGCATGCCCTTGCGCCTCTGCGGCGAAAGACGGTTCAGTAGCCGGTGAACCGCCTGTCGTCGAGAACAGCACGCAATGGACGTCGAGCCGCTCGTATTCGCTGAAAATCTCCGGATAGTGGCATTCCATGCCGAGCGCGCAGCCAAAGCGGATGCCGTCGACCTCGAAGGTCACGGGGATCGACCCGGGCGTGTACATGAAGGAGATTTTGGTGTTGGACAGCAGGCGCTCGTCGTAACGCGTCACCACTTCGCCGCGGTCGGAGACGACATAGAGGCTGTTGTGCGGCCGGTGCGGCGCCGTCAGCGGATGCACCGAGCCGATGACCGCCCAGAGGCCGAGTTCACGCGCCAGCCTGCGTATTGCATCCAGTTCCTCACGAAGCACGCCCCATTCGAACCGTCGCCAATCGGACGGCCCAATCTCTCTCGGCCCGATTTCCGACATGATGCGCTTGTTGGGCGCTGACGTCGCCCCTTCGGGAAAGTGCACCAATCGTGCCCCCGCCTGCCGCGCCTGCCGCATCAAAAGGCGGATCTCCTGGCCGCTGCGGCGAAGCTTGTCGATGTCGCGGGGATCGTCTGCATGAGTGGTCTGCGCCACGGCGAGACGCAGGCGCCTCACCTCGGGCGCTGCGTCTTCCGCCGAGTTGGGCAGCAGATGTATGCGGGCGGCGGTATAGCATTCACCCGTCTTGGCGGCGCGCGCACGTACCCGCCGCTTGAAATTTCCATTCTCAGTCATATCAGGGCCTCTCACGTTCCGGACATCGTTCCCCAGCAACAGGCCCGAAACATCAGGACCAAGGTAACGACCCGAGACAAAAGTCCCTTTGCCTCCGGTTGAAGACCCTGCTGGGGAAGGTCTGGAGAGGTTCGGCGTTAGGCCACGCCGAGTTGAAGATGCCGAGGCGCCCGCGATTCGTCAATTCGGGGGCGGCGAGGATCCTTCGGCGCCGAGGCCCTTAGTTCGGGTCTCCTTGACCCACCCGCCAAGGCGGATCGACGCGGTTCGATCCGGCAAAATAAAGGATGACGCGGTTGCCGCCGGGGTCGAACAGTTCCGCCTCGCGCCAGAGCCAGCTCTTGTCCTCGGGGCCGCTCACGAAGTGAAGGCCAGCCTCGCTAAGGCGGCCGACCGTCTCGTCCAGGCTCTCACACTCGAAATAGACTGTGGTTCCCCCACCGCCGCTTTCGCCCTGATGCAGGGAGAAGGTGCTGTCTCCGTCCGGGCAGACGAAGCGCGCATAGCGCGGACGGGCATCAACGACCGGCCTCAGACCGAGGAGAGTGTAGAAGCTCCAGCCCAGATCGAGGTCAGGCATCGTAACGGTCACCTGGTTCAGGCGCATGATCTATCCTCCTCGGCGGAGTTCGCCCAAAACTGTGCGATGGTTCCGTGGCCGCGACATCCATAAAAACAAAGACCTGAATTCATCGCATGAATCAAATTCTGAGCGGCACGCTTTTTGTGTCCTTGCCACAAAACTCGTGTCAGACTGCAGCAAGCTGCGCATCGCCGACGCGCCGACCGAAAGGGCCGAACCATGCATAAATTCACCGTTACCCTCACCCGGGAGATCGAGGCCGATACCGCCGAGGAGGCAGCGCTGCTCCTCTATCAGGAACTATCAAAGGGACCGGTTCCCGACCGCTACGCGGTCACCGACGAGACAAGGGTGACCACGGAGGTGAAGCTGGATCGGGAAAAGGCGGATGAATTCGCCAGCATCGATCACACCGCCGACCCCGGCAACTGGTAAGGGCGAGACGTTCACGGGGAGGAACGGAGGAGGCCCCCGCTTTGCGCCGGAAGCGGAAGTGCGGTAGTTGCAGATCCCCTTCTTCGGCGCGAACGCCGGATAAGAACAGCCCTACATCGGCAATATCGCAGCAAGGAAAGTCTGTGACATCACCAATTAGAATAGCGGTCGCCGGCGCGAACGGCCGCATGGGTCGCGCCATCCTGCCGCTGCTGGCGGCCGATCCGGTTTTCGCGGTCGTCGGCGGCATCGGTCGTCCCGGCTCCATCGGTGAAGGGCTGATCGAGCGTTCGGCCGCGATCGCGACCGCCGACGTGATCCTGGATTTCACCACGGGACGTGCCGCCGCCGAACTTGCCGGCTTGTGTGCCTCGGCCGGCGGACCGGCCCTGGTGATCGGGGCGACGGGTTTCGAGTCGGATGAACTCGAACGGATATCAGAGGCCGCCCGGACGATTCCGATCCTGCGCTCCGGCAATTTCTCCATCGGCCTCAACATGCTGCTCGGCCTCGTTGCCCAGGCCGCCCGCGCCCTTCCCGCGCAGGGCTGGGATATCGAAATCCTCGAAGCCCACCATAACAGGAAGATCGACGCACCGTCCGGCACGGCGCTGATGCTCGGTGAAGCCGCCGCCGAAGGCCGCGGCGTTTCCCTCGCCTCCGTCGAGCGGCGCGGGCGCGACGGCATCACCGGCGCGCGGCCACCCGGCGAGATCGGCTTCGCCGTCCTGCGCGCAGGCGGGCTCGTCGGAGAACACAGCGTACTGTTTGCCGCCGCCGAAGAAGTCGTGACACTTTCGCATTCGGCTCTCGATCGCGGCATGTTTGCCCGCGGCGCCCTTGCCGCCGCCCGCTGGGTGGCGGGACGCCCGCCCGGCGAATACGGCATGCAGGATGTCCTGGGTCTGGGGTGAACGGACAGTGTGAACAGAGGCTTGAGGCTCGTCCTTGAATCAAATTCTAAGCGCATCTCTGGTTGCGCACGGTCTCCAAGAGAGCCTCATCTGAGGCGCCCCGTGAGGGGCCTCGAAGGACGAGGCGGGTGACAACCAGCATCAAAACAAAGGCTTAAATCCCGCCCTTGATCAAAATCTACGCCGGCATCCCTAACCTATCGAGGATTGCCGAAGCGACGACCACTTCGGTTCCGGCGAGACCGACCGAGCAAAACAGCGTCGTCTCCCCAGATGATCCTCGCCCGGCCGCCTTCCCGGCAATGATGTCGGCAAGATCGGCCATGCGATCGTCTTTGCCGGAGCCGGCGAGGAAAAAGGGCGACGCGTAGGCGCGGGTCTGCTCGGGAGAATCCGTCGCAATCACCGCTGCGGCATCGGCGATATCAAGGCCGAGTTCGTATCCCTGAAGCGTTTTCGGGCCGACGGTGTTGACGTGCACGCCGGGCTTCAGATCACGCGCATGGATGACAGGCGTTTGGCTCGTCGTCGCACAGATGACGATGTCGGCAGCCTCGACGGCTTCGCGGGCACTGCCGACAGGCTCCACCTCCAGCCCCAGGGCAAGCTGCATCTCGCTTGCGAAGGCGGAGCGATTTTTCTCGTCGCGGCTGTAGACGCGGGCGCGATCCAGCTTTCGAACGGCGGCGGCCGCGGCAAGCTGGGTTCGCGCTTGCGCTCCGCTGCCAAGAATTCCGACGATCCTAGCGCTGGGCGCGCTGAGATGGCGGACGGCGAGACCTCCGATGGCACCGGTCCTGAGGTTGCCGAGGCGCTCCCCGAGAATGATGCCCTTGAGCTTGGCGTCATCGGCCGACCACACCGCGACGATCTGCGAATGCTCCGCCCCGTCGAATGTTTCGTACACGCGGAAACCCGCGAGCGGTTTGTCGCCGAGGATACCGCCGACGGTGAAGACGAGATCGCCTCGATTGGAAAAGGACACATGATGCCGGGGCGGAGAGACCAGCCGGTTGCCGGCTCTCGCGAGAAAAGCGGTCTCGAGTGCATCAATCGCCACGCCCATCAACGCACTGCCGACCAGATCCTCGTCTCTCAGAATTTTCGTCACGGCGAACCTCCAGCCTATTCCGGCATGCTGCGACCCCAACCGCGCTTGAGGTCAATAGAGGAGGGAAAGCGGTTGTTCTGAAAGGTCGCGACCCGCTTTAGGTGACCAGACGGCGGGCCATGATAACGTCGTCGATCTCCCTGCCCTCTTCCAGAACCCCGGCCGGAATCCTGCCGACCTCGGAGAAGCCCTGCCGCTGATAAAACCGGATCGCCGCCGGGTTCTCGGCGCTGACGAAGAGTTCCAGCTGCCGGATGCCGATATGGCGCGCATGATCGGAAACAACATCGAGCAGCCTCCCGGCAAGACCGGTGCCGCGCAGGCTCCTTCCGATGTAGACCATGATGATCGTCGCGCGATGGGCCATCTTGCTCGACCGCTGCCGCACCAGGCCCATTATGCCGACGGGCTCATTATCCTGAAACGCAATGAAAACCGGCTCGCTCAGGCGGCTGCGCCACTCCTCGAGGGAAAGAGCCGCCCAGTCTTCGTAGCGACTGGCAAAGCAGGAGGGTTCGGTGCGAAGCGCTTCCAGACGGATGCGCCGGAAAGCCTCCACCTCGCCTGGCTGGATTTGCCTGATCGTCACGCCGATTGCATCCATTCGGGAAACCTCCTGGGATATCTCAGCTATCGTCATTGCAGAGGGCTCCAGCCGATGCAAGCGGCGGTGACAACTTCGATTCCGGCTCTTATTGCGCCACCCGTCACGTCGGCGCCTAAGAGAGCCTCATCGTGAGGCGCCTCGCACAGAGCATTGAAGGACGAGGCGGGTGCGCGGACGGCTGAAGAATGCAGGGGGCAGTGCTGAAGAGTGTCCTTCGACGCTCCGCCCTTTCAGGCCCCGCGATTCAGAATGAGGAGAGGTGCCACACCCAAAATAGCGGGCGCCAGCGCCCATTACTGCGCTGGAGTTCCGACCCGGCCGCCTTTCCGGACGCCCGATTGATCGGACGGTCCGACAGTCGGTTGGTTCGTCGGCCTGAGGTCCCATTGAGCGGGCGGCCGGACGGCTGGTGGGTGGGTCGCCGGGCCAGGGGTCGACCCCACAACCAGGTCATCAGCTTGCTCGCTCGCCCCGGTCGCCGACCAGCCAGGTTGGTCGCTCCGCGTGCCCATCTTGAAGGGTGCAACCTGCTGGACAATGGCGAGAAGAACTATCCCTACCATCATGCACAACAGCGTATAGAGAACGAAATACTTCAGTGCATATCCCTCGCTCATTGGCATAGCGTCCTTGGCAGTAGCGCGATTGATATTTCCCCATCATTGAATGATACTTTCATAAAAGGCAATAGATTTTAAATAAACCCAATAAAATTCAGAAATAAACAACGTCGTATAATGTAGTTATTGGCGAGCTGCAGGAAATATCTCCCGCACCGCTCGATTTATCTTGGATATCCCGGCAAAGGCGAGCCGAGCGTCAACGATGGCTGCCGCGCGCTTCCGACTGGAAATCGTCAATGCGCCGCCGGAGCTCACGCAATTTTACATCGATGCCGCCCTCCCCAGGATCGCCTTGATGGATGCCGGCGCGCGGTCGCAATGCTGCAAGGTTCCGCGGCGCCCAGGATCGATCGTATGTTTCGCTGTCAAGACAGCGTCGGCAATATCGGCTAGACTGCCTGCGCTGACAGCATGCCTCGAGGGGCGTCCAGGGCGAACGGTCGGCGGCAGGGGGATCCGCATGTCGGCAATTGCATCTCTGTTTCAGGAAGCCGCCCGGCTTGCGGCGGAGTTTCGGCAGGTAGCGCCTTCCCGCCATATGCCCACTCACGACTACGCAACCTCGCTTGTCTCCTTTGACGAGCCGCTGCCGGCGATCGGCTCCGATATGCTTGATGTTATCAGGCAGTTGGCGAATGACGCCGAACCCGGGCTGCATGCAACCACCGGCCCACGCTTCTTCGGCTGGGTCATCGGCGGCTCGCATCCCGTCGGTGTTGCAGCCGATTTCCTCACCAGCGCCTGGGGCCAGAATGCCGGAAACCATACCGCCGCCCCGGCCGCAGCCGCCGTCGAGACCGTCGCTGCGAAATGGCTTCTCGATCTCCTGAAGCTTCCGGCCGAATGCTCGGTCGGCTTCGTCACGGGGGCGACGGTCGCGAACTTCACCTGTCTTGCCGCCGCGCGCGGCGAGGTGCTGCGCCAAGCCGGCTGGGATGCCGATGCCAACGGTCTGTTCGGCGCGCCTGAGATCACCGTGCTGATCGGTGACGACGCTCACACCACGGTGTTCTCCGCGCTGCAATTCCTGGGCCTCGGTCATGATCGCGTGCTGCGCGTGCGCACCGATCCGGTGGGACGGATAGACCCGGCCGCGCTGGCGGGCGCGCTCGATACGGTCTCTGGTCCCGTCATCGCCATTCTCCAGGCGGGGCAGATCAATACCGGCGCATTCGACGATTTCGCCGCCATCATTCCGCTGTTGAAGGCGAAGCGCGCCTGGGTGCATATCGACGGTGCTTTCGGCCTCTGGGCGCAGGCGTCGGTGAAGACCAGCCATCTCAGCCGCGGCATCGAAGCCGCCGACAGCTGGGCGACCGACGGCCACAAATGGCTGCAGACGCCCTATGATTGCGGCTATGCGATCGTCCGCAACGAAATCGCTCATCGCCGCGCCATGACGATCGCCGCGAGCTATCTGCCGCTCGCCGGTGAAGGTGAGCGCGATCCTTCCCATTACGTGCCGGAGCTATCCAGAAGGGCGCGCGGCTTTGCCACCTGGGCGATGCTGAAACATCTCGGCCGCGAAGGTGTGGCCGCCCTCATCGACCAGTGCTGCGCCTCGGCGCGGCTGGCAGCCGACCTGCTCGCCCGCGAACCCGGCATCGCCATTCTGAACGAGGTCACACTGAACCAGCTCGTCATCCGCTTCGGGGCCGGCCGCCCGGACGAAGAAGGCGATGCCCTGACCCGAAAGACGATCGAAAAGATCCAGGCGGACGGCCTGATCTTCGCCGGCGGCGCCAAATGGCACGGCCGCGACGTATTGCGCCTCTCCGTCACCAATTTCCAGACGACATCGGATCAGGCAGAACTGGCCGTGGAGAGCATCATCGCGGCATTCCGGAGCGTCAGCGGTAATTTCCGTCCGCACTAACCCGCCCTCCCTCCGCCCTCATCCTGAGGCGCCCCGCAGGGGCCTCGAAGGACGGGGGCGGCCACCATGTTTGTCGCAGAGAAATGCACCCTCACCCCGCCCTCTTCCCATTGCCACACGCCGCGCGTATAGCTCTCTGCCCGTTCCGGTTGCGCAAGGAGGATGAGCCATGAACGCCGATGACGTCGCCGCCCATTGGGAAAGCAATGCCGAGACCTGGACGATTTACAGCCGGGCCGGCTAGGACAAATATCGCGACGCGCTGAACACGCCGGCCTTTCTCGAGATGCTGCCGCCGGTCGCGGGGCTTGCCGGGCTCGACCTCGGCTGCGGCGAAGGCTCGAATACCCGCGCTGTCGCGCGTCTCGGCGCCCGCATGACCGGCCTAGACATCGCGCCGACCTTCATTCGTTATGCCCGCGAGACCGAGATGCAGGCGCCGCTCGGCATCGATTACGTGCTCGGCGACGGCCAGAACATCGATTTCCCGAAAGCGAATTTCGATTTCATCACCGCCTTCATGTCGATGATGGACATGGCCGATCAGCGCCAGGTGCTGAAGGGCATCCACCATGTCCTGAAACCCGGTGGCTTCCTCCAGTTTTCCATCCTGCATCCATGTTTCATGCCGCCGACCCGCCGCAATATCCGCAACGAGGCCGGCGAGCGCGTCGCGGTGGAGATCGCCGATTATTTCGACGAGAGCGACGGCCGGATCGAGCGCTGGATCTTTTCCTCCATACCCCAAGCGGAGCGGGAGATGCTGACGCCCTTTGCCATCCCGCGCTTTCACCGGACGCTGTCGACCTGGGTTTCGATGATCGGCGACGCGGGGCTGACGATCGAGGCCTTCAGGGAGCCGATGGCATCGCTGGAGGTAGCAGAGGCCGAGCCCGTCGTCGCCGACACCCGCATCGCGCCGATCTTCCTGCATATCAGGGCGCGCAAACTTTAAGCTCGCCGCCATCAACGGAAGGACGCTCTTAACGAGTGGTGACGACCTCAGCTTCGCAGCTGACGAGCCGGCATCATCGTCGCACCGCCACGACCGAACTGGCGCGATATCTCGACAGTTGCACCCGGTTGGATTGATTGCCGCCGAACAGGTAGACGAACTGCCGGCGCTGGTCGATGTGATCGAAAAGGCTCACATGAAAGCGCCTGCCGGTGCGGATCACCACGACATCCCCCCGCCTGGCGGCGCGAAAGAACACCGGCTTGCCGAAATTCCTCCAGGACGCCGCCATGTTAGGGTTGGGGGGCGGCTGCCGCGAAGATCGCTTGGCGACAAAGGCCAGGAACGCCCCGCACCACGACACCTTGCGGGGATTTATGCTGAGGAAGGAGATGGAGCGTTCGTGCATGCTCTTGTACTTGGATGCCGTGCCCAGCATGTCCGCCTCACAGGGCACGGCAAGCACCGTGAGGACGATGACGAGAATAACCTTCATAGTTACCCACCATTGTTTGTATAACTCTGAAATTCCGAAATGTGGCGAAGAATAAAACAGGCGCGGCAACGTAGATGCCAATTATGGCGTGATTTAGAAACAACTAATACTGGCATTTTGACGGCGGCAATTTGTCCGAATCGAGGCGCGGATAGACTGCAGGCGCGTCTCCCTTGCGGCCGGACACGACCGTCGAAAATCCCGCAAAACAACGGTTCCGCGGGCCGGAAAGGCTAAGGTTTCACTATCCGAACCGGGTCCTTTCGGAGAAGATGAACCGCACCCGCAAGTGATTGAGCAACAAGATCATTCGCCAAAGAGTTGACATCGGCGCGCGACTCTGGTCATCACCCATACGAGCTATACTTTTGACGACTACAAATAATACTTGGATACGGCGAGAAATACATCGCGCCCGCCCCATCCGCCGACGAAAGCCGATGGCCCACCTCCCTGCCGGTTGCGGATATGAACGCTCCGCGACAGAGGACGGGCCGGTGCGGCGTATCAACCGTATGGTTGTACCGGGTCGGGCTGGCCTGTGATGGCGGCAGGATCAGCGGCAAGAGCCCTGGTGAGCAGAAGTGCGGCGGCGAGAACAGGGACGACCGCCCAGTAGGAAAAGCGGATACCGACGTGTTCGGCAACGAATCCGAGCAGCGGCGGCCCGGCAAAAAACACGAGAAACGTCCTCTGCCCGAGTGCTGCAACGCTGACCGCTGCAGGTCTATCCGTGCGCCGGGCCGCAGCCGAGATGGCAAGCGGATAGACCGATGAGCAGCCGATCCCCGTCACGCCGAAGCCCGTAAGCGCGACAACAGGATGCGTCGCCGTCGCAACCATCACAACACCGATGGCCGTGATTCCAAGGAGGGTTATGGCGACGGGGCGGGGATTGAAGCGGTCGATGACGGGGTCCATGCCGAGCCGCCCGATGGCGATCAGCAAGGAGAAGATGGTCACGCCAAGCCCGCCGACGAACGGTTCGACGGCAAAAACGTCCCGCATATAGATCGCCGACCAATCGACGCTTGCGCCTTCGGCAAGAAGCGGAGCTGCGCCGACGAGGCAGAGGGGCAGCAGCCCGACGGTGGGAAAGGCGATAAGCGGCGCATGTCCGGGGTGAGCATCGCGCCGCTTGGGGGCATTCTCGATCCCGGAGAAAACGATCGATCCGGCAATCAAGACAATGACGAGGATGAGGAAAGTATGCAGTTCGATGGACACGGCAGCCTGCCGCATGCCGGCGGCAACAAGGGCGGTGAGGCAGAAGCCAAGGCTCCACATGCCGTGAGCCCGGCTCATGATGCGGTACCCAAGCAGCGCCTCATGGCGATCGGTTTCGATATTGGCGTTGATCTCGAATGCCCCGGTGAAAATGCCGGCAATGAAGAACAACGGCACTGCCGACGGAGCCGAAGGCATCCAGGGGATCAGTGCCAAAAACAGCGACGCGCCGAAGACAGTGACGAAGGCGGTTCTGCGCGCACCAAGCCTCTCGATGAACTTCACCGAGAAGGTCAGACCGCAGAGAACGCCGAAGGACAACACAGCGAGCAAAAGGCCGAGTTCTCCTTCGGCAAGGCCGAACCTGCGCTGGAGGTCGGGCAGCCGCGAAAGAAACGCACCGACGGAAAGGGCCACGGCAAATTGAATGAAGAAAATGCGATCATGCGGCTTCATCTCGGGACTTGCTCCGATTGGGGCGGGATTGAAGTCCAGGATCCGAGCGGCATAGCCGGATATTCCGACGAAATGGCGACCGGCCCCAAAACCGCGGTTCCCGGTTATATCCCACCGTTGCTGACAGTTCCTGTCAGCACGCTGATCCCCCCGGCCGGTCCACGAGAGGTGGCGGCCACCAGAAGCGTCGCCGGTCCAACCGCTTAAGACGTCACTCGGGGATTCTGCCCTCTTTCCCCGCCTCCACCCCTCACAAAAAATTCGCACCCGCATCAATTTACTTGCCGTTCTGCAATGCGGCATATGTTTGTGTTCATGGCCAGGTGGCATGAGCGGGGAACCATGACGTCAACACATGCAGACAAGACGGGTGAAGGTGCCAGCCGAAAGGGCTTTGTCGGACTGGTCGTCGGCGCGATCGGCGTCGTCTATGGCGATATCGGCACCAGCCCGCTCTATGCCCTTCGTGAGGCACTGAGGCCCTTTGCCGCCGATGGCGTGCACGAGGCCGAGGTCATCGGGCTCATTTCGCTGATGGTCTGGACGCTGACGATCATTGTGACCTTCAAATATGTGCTCTTCCTTCTCAGGGCAGACAATGACGGCGAAGGCGGCACGCTTTCGCTTCTCGCCCTCCTGATGAAGAAGATGGGGCGAAACGTACCCGTGCTCTTCTTCGCCGGCTTGATCGGAGCGGCTCTCTTCATCGGCGATGCGATGATCACGCCTGCCCTGTCGGTGATGTCGGCGCTCGAAGGCCTGAAGCTGGTTACCCCCGCCTTTGCGGACTACGTCCCGCTTGCGTCGGCTGCGATTATGATCGTTCTCTTTGGCGTCCAGTCGCGGGGAACTGCTGCCGTCTCGATGTTTTTCGGGCCGATCACGGTGTTGTGGTTTCTGGCGATGGCGGCGGGCGGTCTGATCCATATCGGTGACGACTGGACGATTCTGGAGGCGCTCAATCCGGTCAATGCATTCCTGTTCCTCACCCATGCCGGCACTATCGGCCTGATCGTGCTCGGCGCCGTCTTTCTGACCGTCACCGGCTGCGAAGCGCTCTATGCCGATCTCGGGCATTTCGGGCGCCGGCCGATCCAGACGGCATGGTTCGTGCTCGTCTTTCCGGCATTGCTCCTCAACTATCTCGGACAAGGCGCGCTCGTTCTCGCCCATCCCGAAACGGCTGCCAATCCGTTCTTTCTGATGTATCCTGATTGGGCCTTGCTGCCGGTGGTTCTGCTGGCGACGATGGCGACGATCATCGCCAGCCAGGCTGTCATAACAGGTGCGTTTTCGCTGGCCCGCTCGGCGGTTCACCTCGGCTTCCTGCCGCGGCTGCGGATCAAGTTCACCTCCGAGACCAACACCGGCCAGATCTACGTGCCGAGCGTCAATCTTCTCCTCCTGGTCGGCGTCTTGATGCTGATCTTTTCCTTCGGCGACTCCGAGTCGCTGGCGACGGCCTACGGTATCTCGGTGACCGGAACCATGGTCATCTCGACCATGCTGGTCTTCCAGTTCCTCCGCGCCGTCTGGGGCTACTCCCTCGTGCTCGCCGCTGCCCTGCTGCTGCCGCTCTTCATCATCGAAGTCCTGTTCCTGGCGGCCAACCTCTTGAAGATCTACGATGGCGGCTGGGTTCCGGTCGCCCTTGCGCTGGCGATCATGATCCTGATGTGGACATGGACCCGCGGGCAGGCCTATCTGAAGAGACTGCGCGCCAACAATGAAATCCCGCTCGATTCCTTCATCAGATCGATCGAGCGAAAGTCGGACCATTCACCGGTCACCGTTCCGGGAACGGCAGTCTTCCTGACCAGCGTCCCGGATCGGACGCCGAATGTTCTGCTCCACAATCTCAAGCACAACCACGTGCTCCACCAACAGAACGTCATCCTGACCGTCTGGACCGAAGACGAACCTTATGTCCCCGACAGCCGCCGCATCAAGATCAGCCAGCTCTCGCCGCGCTTCGTGCGCCTCGATCTCACCTTCGGCTTCATGGACGACCCCGATGTCACCAGGGCGCTGGCGCTCTGCCGGGAGGGAGGCTTCAAGTTCGAGATCATGAAGACCTCCTTCTATCTCGGCCGCCGGAACCTCGTGAGGACGCCGAACACCGGCCTGCCCGGCTGGCAGGAGCGCATATTCATGGTATTGGAAGGCTTGGCGATCGATCCCTCCGATTACTTCAACCTGCCGTCAAACCGCGTCGTCGAACTCGGCGAACAGATCGCCATTTAGAGCGGGATGCCGGAGGCGGAGAATTGCAGTGGCGTGAACGTCAGGCCTTGGCCGAGATCGCGCTCAATTCCTCGAGATCAAGATCCCGTTCCAGCTCGCCCAGCGTCTCGTCATCGATGTCGCCGGCGCGGTGGAGGCGAATGAGTTCACGACGCCCTGTCGCAACCGCTTCGAGAACGACGTCAAAATGAGCATGGAGCAGCGGCACGTAATGCTCGGTTCTCTCGGCATAGTCGACGATCGCTGTCGCCCTGCGCTGATAGCGCTCCAGCAATTGCGGGTGGATGAGCTTTCCCTCTGCGTCATAGGCCAGGTTTTGGACGATCCCGAACTGCACCTGCGCCATGGCGGCTTCGGCCTGGCTCATGGTCAGGCGCGCTCTTTCCGTCTCCGGCGCCAGCCGCACCCAGGCAATCACCCGCCCTAATGTGGTGCCCTGCACGAGCACGGTTCCGAGAATGACGGCAAAGGACGTGGCAAGGATGAAGTCACGGCCCGGGAAACCCTCGGGCAGGCTCAGCGCCAAGGCGAGCGTAACTACCCCACGCACACCTCCCCAGCTTAGAACGGTCGCCCCGCCTGCTCCGAGCGGCCGGGCACGGGTGAACCCCAGCGCGGCACATGACCTCATGACGAGATCGGAGGCAAAGACCCAGGCAAACCGCGCAGCCACGAGTGCCACAATGATTGCCAGCATCGGCAGACCCATTGTCGCGATCACGGTGGTGAAGCCGCCGCCGCGTTCGACGACGTCCCGCAGCGACAGCCCGATCAGTGTGAAGACCGCAGCCTCCATCAGGAAGATCATCACCGTCCAGAACGACGTGCCGCGCATGCGCGTCGCCGCTGAAAAGACCGTGTGCTGATGCCAGGAAGCGATCAGCCCGGTGCTGACGGTGGCGATGACGCCGGAGACATGCAGCAGTTCGCCCAACAGATAGGAAATCCAGCCGAGCAGCACGGTGGCCGCGATGATCAGATAATCGTCGCCGAGATGGCGGATGAGTTTGACCCATGCCAATCCGACCGCGATGCCGACGACGGCGCCGCCCAGCGCCAGCACGAAGAAACTGCCGACGGCTTCAGCTGCGCTGAAAGCGCCTGTCGCGGCAGCGGTAACGGCAAAACGGAAGAGTACCAGGCCGCTCGCATCGTTGAGCAGGCTCTCGCCTTCCAGCAGAATCTGCAGCCGCCGTGGCAATCGTACGCGCTCCAGCACGGCGCGCGCCGAAACCGCGTCCGGCGGCGCAACGATCGCGCCCAGTGCCGCGCAGGCGCCCCAGGGGAGTGACGGAAAGATAAGGTGGGCGACAACGGCCACGACGATGCAGGTGAAGAATACCGCGCCGACGGCAAGCGAAGCGATGCCGATCATATGCCGCCGCAGCCGCGACAGCGCGATCGACCAGGCGCCATCCATCAACAGCGGCGGCAGGAAGATAACCAGCACCAGCTCGGGATCGACCGATATCGCCGGCAGCCCCGGCACGAACGCCAGCAAAGCACCACCGGTCAACAGCGCGACGGACGGCGGCAGGCCGAGCCTATGGGCGGCATATTGCAGCGCGATGATCGCGAGAAACATCGCGATAACGAGCTCGAATAAGTGTGTTGGTTCCATGTGCCCCGCCCTGGCTCAGCAACGAATGTCGGATGGCTGCCGCAAAGAATTACAGCGACCTTACGCATCTGAAAAGACGCTACGCGCTGTAAAGGCTGCATGACCGGGAATGGCGAGTTTTGGAGACTTTGGCTCTCTCTGCCCTCCATCATTGACTGGAATTCATTGGAGTTTCCTGCGCATCCTCCTTACACGCAGTGCCTTCGACAAAGGAAGACTCATGCAAAGGCGAACCCTGGTGCTTGGAGGTGCGACCATCGTCGCCTCGACCGTGGCTGCGGCGGCGATCTGGCCACGGCGGCATATCACCGTTGCCGCCAGGACATTCGACTGGAAGGGGACGGATTTCCTGAGCGGCGGCACAAAGTCGGTCACATTGGAAAAATTGCCTGCGCCGCTCTTCCGCAGCCGTCCGAATTGCATCGTGACATCAGCCCAAACCCTTGGCCCCTGCCATGTCAACAATATTCCGGCCCGCCAGGACGTCTCGGAAGGAAAGGCCGGGCTGCCGTTGCGGCTGGCCGTCCGCATCGTCCATGCCGCCGATTGCCGGCCGGTCGAGAGCGCCGATATCGAAATCTGGCATACCGATCATCGTGGCATCTATTCCGGCCGCGAGGCGGCCGAAATGTGTACGCTCGGCGATGCCGAGGCAATCAGCGGCCTCGCCTTTCGCGGGCGCCAGCTGACGGATGCTGAGGGGCAGGCAAGCTTCCTGACGGCCTATCCCGGATGGTACCAGGGCCGCACGCCACATGTTCACTGCCGCATCCTCGTCGACGGCAAGGAGCTTCTCGTCAGCCAGATCTATTTCGACGATACGCTGAGCGACATCATCTATGGCGAGCACCCGGACTATCTCGGACGCCCTCCCCGCGATACCCGCAACGAAGCGGACGGCATCATCCCGCAAGACGCCGCCGATCACATATTCGACTTCGAGAAGCTCGATGGCGGCGTGCTGTCCGCCACTATCACGATCGGCCTTTCTTCCTGAGCGGATAGCGCAGGAGAAAGCCGCCAGTCACCAGCGCTGGCCCTGCCGGACTTCCTTCATCATCGAGTTTTTAAACGGCGACTTTGCATCCGGCATGAAACCAGATGCAGCATTCCTGCGTACCAACTCTCGACAGCGGAATACAGGCAGCGAGGGTTGATGGCATGGTCAGAAAAGTAGGCGTGGCACACATCGTCCGGCAAATCGCCGAACAGGGGCTGGCCAGGCTGATGATGAGGCTGCCCGCAACGCGGGCAACGATCAGGGCCGCCGCGGCAAGCCAACCCCATCTTTACGAACTCTGCGGAGCCTATGGCGGGGCCTGCGCCGTTCTTGATCGCATGCGCAAGGATAGGTCGGCCGACCCGGCGATCGTCACCGAATACGAGATCATCTGTGCGGAAATCGAAATCGACGTCACCAGGATCCTGCTCGGCGGCCGATGAGTTTGCCGCCGCTATCCCTGTCAGGTCAGCACACCGTCCACATCGATGGAGATGCTCAGCGTATCCGTATCGAAATGATGCGCGGCCCCGTCCGAAATCTTATAATAGAACGTCTCGCTCACATCTCCGCTAAGCCCGGCAAGCTTCGCCGCGTCGAGCGTGTAGCTGTAGTCGCCATGATCGTCGACATGGATGCTGCCGTATTGGCCGGTCAGCGTCAGGCCGTTCTTGCCGACGACTTCGCCGTCGAAGCGGCGCAGCAGCAGGATCCCATTGGCCGAACTGTCGTTTTCAAGGAGATTGCCGTGATGGGCGGCATCCATGTCGGCTGAGATCTTCAAACTGTCATGGGCTGCGACGATTGTCGGGACCGTGTCCGCATGCGCTGTATCGCCGGCAGCGTGACTATCGAGGCTGACAAACAGGGCGTCAGCCTCGTCGAGCGTTGTGTTGTTGCTGACGGGAAAGGTGTTCGCGGCGATGATGGCAGGGGATATGCTGTAGGGCGTGACATCGCTGGCGATGAGATTGTCGTGGAAAGCTCCGGATGCAGGCCTGTCGACCTTCAGCGCCGCCTGCGACAGGTCGTCGAAAACGTTGTTGTGAATATCGATATCTTCACGAACGTAACTGGTGGTGCCGGCAGAGCTGACCACCACGCCCCATACGCCGTCATGGATGTAATTGCCTGAGATATCATAGTCCCTCGTGTCGCCCTGGTCGCCGAGGCCGACGGCGTAGGACCAGCTGTAGCCGCCATATCCCGAAATGTCGTTGTCGTGGATGGCGATATTCGTGCCCGCCTGAGCGCTAACCCCGAAGCCGCCGCCAACCAGCGTATTGTCCTCGATCACCGCATTCACAGGCCGGATGAGCGTCAGCACGCCCTTAGGGCTAATGGCGCCCGTCTGGTCGAGAACATTGCCGCTGATCAGGATGTTGCTGCTGTCGTTCATCTGCACGGCATCTGCCGTGGTGCCGTGGGCGTTGGTGACAGTGTTGTTGAGAAGGGTGACGCCGTTGATCTTCTCGATCCAGACGCCGTCGCCGTTCACGTCGTTGATCGTGCTGTTTTCGATGGTGATGTTCGAGCCCGTCCGAAAGGTGACCGAACCGGACTTGCCTGCCAAGCCGGTGTGATCGACCTCGACATTGCGCACCGTCCAGTTCGAGACATAGCCGCCATAAATGGCGGCACCGCCGGTATCCGAGATCTTGATGTTCTCGATGACGATGTTCGACGCATAAAGGCTGTGAATGCCGTCGCCGGGACTATGAATGACCGGCGCATCGCCGATCCCATAGCTGCCGATGGTAATCGGGGCGCTGACGGTGCCGGAATATTTCAGGTCGAGCTGGTCGTTATACACGCTGCCTGCAGCGAGCAGCACGGTGTCGCCGGGCTGCAGCTTCAAATTTTCCACCGCCCAGAAGGATGCAAAGGGCGCATCCTCGCTCGTGCCAGCGTTGCTGTTGGCGCCTGTCGCCGAGTTCACGTAATAGACTGTCATATCGCCATATGCTCGCATTGTCGCGCAGCCGTGTGGGGATCAGCTGCGATCAGTGGATCGGATGCGGTCGGGGCGAAAGGCCATAAGACAATCTTCTATTGTCATTACGGCGGTAGACAGGCTGTGGCCTGCGATGCTCCCGAGAAGCCTGGCGGTGGCTGCATTCTCGACAATACAACTTAAGAGAAAATAGTCTATAAAATAGCGACCGAAAGGTGAATGAAACGGTAACGGACCGTTTTGCAATTAACGTCAGGGGATGGCCGCCCGCCCTCGCCCTTCAACGCTCCTCACGGGGCGCGCTTCAGGATGAGGGCGGAGGGAGACCGTCCCCTAACCTCAGCTCAGCAAGCCATCCATGTGGATGAAGACGGTCAGCGTATCCGCGTCGCTGTGATGGGAGGTTCCATCGTCTATGCGGTAGCTGAAGGACTCGCTCACATGCCCGCTATGGTCGTCGGGCAGCTTCGTTTCATCGAGCGTGTAGGCATAGTTGCCCTCCCGGTCCACATGGATGGAGCCATAGTCGCCGGTCAGCGTCAGTCCGTGCTTGCCGACGGCTTCGTCGCCGAAGCGGCGAAGCGCCAAGGTGTCGTTGTCCGAGCTGTCGTTTTCCAGGAGATTGCCGCGATGGGCCTCGCCCGTATCGGTGAAGATCTTCAGATTGTCATGGACGGCGACGACCGCCGGGTCGACAGCCGCCTCCGTCGTCGCGGCAGCCTTGGTCTCGGTGCTTGCAAGCGCCGTCTCGACATTTGCGACCGTCTGGTTGTTACTGACGGAAAAGGTGTGCGCGTCGACGATGGCAGGCGATATGCTGGTGGCCTTGACGCCGGTCTCGATGGTATTGTTGTAGAAGGAGCCGGATGCCGGCCTGTCGACCTTCAGCGCCGCCTGCGTGAGGTCGTCGAAGACATTGTCGTGGACCTTGATGCCAGTGAGACTATAGCTGGAGCCGGTGGCGCCACTGACCGCCACGCCCCAGGCGCCATCGTGAATATGGTTGCCCGATATGTCGTAATCGCGCGCACTGCCCTGATCGCCGAGGCCGACGGCGAAGGACCAGCTGTAACCGTGATATCCCGATATGTCGTTGCCGTGGATGGCGACGTTCTTACCTCCAGGCGCGCTGATGCCGAAGCCGCCGCCGGTCAGGACATTGTCCGCGACCACGGCATCGGTGGCCCGCACCAGCGCGATCCCCCCCTTCGGACTGACGGCATGAGTCTGGTCGAGATGATTGCCCTTGATCAGAATATTGCTGCTGTCGTTGAGCTGCATCGCATCGGCCGTCGAGCCATTGGCGCTGGTGACGGTATTGTTGAGAAGTTTGACGCCGCTGACCTTTTCGATCCAGAAGCCGTCGCCTTTGACATCGGAGATCTTGCTGTCTTCGACCGTGACGTTCTTGCTGCTCCTGAAGGTGACGGCACCTGCGTTTTCCGACATTCCGCTCTTGGCAATCTCGACATTGCGGACCGTCCAGTTGGTGACATCGCCGCCATAGATGGCCGCACCGCCGGTGTTCGATATCTTCAGGTTCTCGATGACGATGTTCGAGGCATAAAGACTGTGAATGCCGTCGCCGCCGCTGTGGATGACGGGTGCGGCCCCCGTCCCGTAACTGCCGATCTTGATCGGCGCACTCTCGGTGCCGGAATATTTGATATCGAACTGCTCGTTGAAGACGCTGCCCTTGGCGAGCAGCACGCTGTCGCCCGGTTTCAACGTCAAGGATTCCACTTTGGACAAAGTCGCAAAAGCCGAGTTCTGGCCCGTTCCGCCGTTGCGGTCGGAGCCAGTCGCTGAGTTCACATAGTAGATTGTCATATCGCCATGTTGCCCTGTTCATCGGATCGCTAAGTCGCCGCCCGACCGGCCGGAATCGGCTGATCGGAAACGCGGCGCGGGCAAACGTCCATGGCAAAAAGGCGAGAAGATGTTGTCAATGGGGCAGCGGCGAAGTTCGCGGCTCTTATCCCACAGGCAATGGCGCGAGCTCCGATCATCGCGAGAAAGCTGCAACCCAGCTCCATAAACCGTCGACCCGGAGGCGAATAAATCGCGGTTGTACGCCATCGCACCTTCCCTCCCCTTCGAACGCGCCGCAGATGATTCGCCCCGGGGCTTGCTTCATTTAGAAAGGCCCGCCGCGCCGAGCGCTTCGGCGAATTTCGCCAGCAGATCGGCGGACTGGCGCCCGGCCCGGATGTGTGGACCAGGCGCTGTGCGGCGATCCTCTCGCGCGCCATCGTCGAAAGCAAAATGGGGGCAGCCGCCACAGTCGCCGCGGCACGGACACTTGGCCGGAGTGCCGGCCTCGCCGTTTGGTTTGCACATGGTTCTTCTCCGCAAATTAACAGGCGATGCCACGGGCGGAACCTCGGTCCTCCGCCCGCAACTTCTTCTCAGGCGGCCAGCTTCAGCGCGTCGGCAAGCTTGGCGAAGTCGCCGGCGGAAAGCCCCGGACGGACGGCGAAGTCGATGACCGCCTGAAAAATTTCCGGCGGCGCATCCTTCTTCATGGCGCCGAGCAGTGCCGCCCGCTCCGCCGGATTGATGGCCGGGATCATGATGCGCATGAAGGCCATGCTTTTCTCCGGCGGCAGGGAGCCGATGATGCGCATCTCAATGCCGAATATTTCCTGATCGTCGAAGTTGCGCCACAGCAGCGGGCCGGTCACCGCCTCCTCCTCGTGCATATGCGCGAAGTCGTCGGCGATATAGGCGGCAAAGGCGAGATAAAGCTTGCGGCCGCAGGCTGCCTTGTGCAGCGGCCAGGCTTTTTCCCAGGCGACCACAAGCTCTTCCAGCTCGCGGAACGCGGTGCGGTGGTCGTCGTGCTGCTCGTCGAGCGTGACGGTCGAAACGCCCTTGTCGGCAAGCGCCGTGTGGATGTTGTCGTCCTCGTGCGTGACATGGGAGGCGGCCAGCATCAGGTAATGGCGCAGGTCGCCGATCAGGAGGACCGTCTCCTCGACATTCTGGAAATCGGCCGTGCCGAGGCGTCCGAGCAGGTCGCAGCCGGCCTTGCGCAGCCCCTTGTGGATCGCGCCGTAAATGTCGTAGCGGCCGTTGAGATCGGGAATGCTGGTAAGCGAGAATTCATGGCTCATGATGGTTTTCCTCTCGTTATCAGGCGCCTCTTTTTGTGCGCCGGGTCGATGACGGTGAGATAACCGAGGCCCTTGCGAAGCGCTTCCTAAAACCATCCTAAGCACTTGGAACGATTGCTAAGAATATCCTAAGTAACTATCATCGCCTGACTTGGGGTGGGGAAAAGCATGCTGGGGCCGGAACTCGCAGAATTCATCGAAAGTCCCGTCATGATCCTGTTCGCGACACGCGACGAGGCCGGCCGGCCAATGATTGGCCGCGGCTCCGGCGTGCGCGTCGACCGGCAGAGCGGGCAGCTGCACTTTCTCGCCTCCCGCTGCCAATGGCCGGAAGCCGTCAGCGAGGCGCAGATCGGCCGGCCGATTGCCATGACTTATGTGCGGCCCGCCGACTATAAGGCCTGCCAGGTCAAGGGCCGGATCCTCACGGCAGGGCCGGCCGATGCCGCAGGCCGGGCATGGGGCGAGGCCTATGTCACAGAACAGCTGGCGCTGATGATGGCGCTCGGGGTCACCCGCATGCAGCTCTCCAGCACGCTGTCGGACCAGGACCTCGTCTGCCTGACGATCGAGCCGCAGGAAATCTTCGAGCAGACGCCGGGGCCCGGCGCCGGACGCAGGCTGATGCCGGAAGCCGCCGCATGATTCCGCTGGAGGGGCTGCGGGACAGCTTCGAGGGCATCATTCCCTCCATCATCGCCACCGCCGATGCCGACGGAATGCCCAATATTTCCTATCTCTCGCACGTGCACTACGTCGATGAGAGGCATGTGGCGCTCTCCGACCAGTTCTTCTCCAAGACGGCCGCCAATGTGGCGCGCAACGGACTCGCGACCGTGATGGTGGTCGACGGCTATAGCGGCCAGCAGCACGTGCTCGACCTGGCGTTCGAGCGCTCCGAGACGGAGGGCGAGACATTCGAGCGGATGGCGATCCACCTGGAGATCCTGGAAAGCCGGATGAGCGGGATCATGAAGCTGCGCGCCGTCGACATCTACCGGGTTGAGGACTGCCGGGCCGTGCCGGCGGCCAATCCGCTGGTCGAGCCTCAGCCGCTCTTTCTGCCCGACCTGATGGGCAAGGTGGCGCGGCTGACGGCACGCATGTCGAATTGCAGCGATCCCGAAACGCTGCTCGACGCCACGCTCGAGGGCCTGGGCGAGCTCTTCGGCTACCACAATTCCATGGTGCTGGTGCCGGACGGCGAACGTGGCGGGCTGACGACAATCGGCAGCCGGGGCTACGACCAGTTCGGCTTCGGCGCCGAGGTTCCGGCCGGGCGCGGCATTATCGGACTTGCGGCCGAGCGGCGGCGCAACGTGCGGATCACCGATCTCAGCCGCGGCCTGCGCTACATCAAGGCCGTGCAGGCCATGGCGGGCGTCGAGGATGCGACGCCGATCCCGCTTCCGGCGCTCGAAAAGCCGCTCAGCCAGATCGCGCTGCCGCTTGTCGCGCGGGGAAGGCTCGTCGGCCTGCTGTTTTCGGAATCGACCGAGCGCTTCACCTTCCGCCATCGCGACGAGGAGGCGCTGATCATAATCGCATCCCATCTCGCCACCGCGCTCTCCTTCCTGTCCGAGGAACGCGAGCGGGCGGAGACGAATGGCCGGGAAAAGGCCGAGGCCCCGGCCGACGAGGCCGCCAGCGCGCCCGCCAGCCGGCGCATCGCCGTTCGTTTCTATCCACGCGACGGCTCCCTGTTCGTCGACGACGACTATCTGATCCGTGGTGTGCCGGGGCGGCTACTCCTGCACTTCCTCGAAGACTACGCGCGCACCGGCAAGCGGGATTTTCTGAACCGCGAGATCCGCCGCGACCGTCGCCTGCAACTGCCCGACTTCAAGGACAATCTGGAAACCCGGCTGATCCTCCTGCGCCGGCGGCTGGAGGAGAAGGCCGGCCCGATCACACTCGAACGCGCCGACCGCGGCCGCCTGCGGCTGACGCTTGCCGGGCGGCCGGAGATTGAGGTGGTGGAGGAGTAAAGGGGTGGCCAGGTTTCGCTGCTTGGCGCGTTTCGCTCGCTAAGGCACTGGAAATTGCATGAATTCGCAACGTGTAAGGATAGGGACAGGCAATAGAAGTTTTACCGTGTGCCCCTCATCTGCCTGCCGGCATCTTCTCCCCGCTGGGGAGAGGCATCGCGGTGACGTCTCGCCCTTCTTCAGAGCATCGATTGTGGACGCGAAGTTCTCCCCAGCGGGGGTCCGAAGCACGGGCGAGACCCATGGCTCGCCCAGGCTGATGCCGGGCAGACAGAAGGGGGCTACACGGCACAGTCTTCAACGTAGCCGGAATTGCGTTGCTACCCCCTCGCCTGCAACGCCGCCCTCAGCGGCAGCCGCGCGGCCGCCAGCGCCGGCAGCGCGCCGCCGATCACCCCGACGGCCAGCCCGAGCAAACCCGCCGTCAAAAGCACATCCGGCGTCACCACAAGCTGAAACGCCATCTTGGTGTTGTTGGCGCCCATCGTGCTCGCCTGCCAGCCGTCAAAGGCGAGCCGCGAGGCGATGACGCCGATTGCCGCTCCGAGAGCCGAGAGCAGCACCGCCTCCACCCAGGTGGCGGCGAAGGCCGGCAGGCGGGCAAAGCCGAGGAGGCGCAGTGTGGCGATCTCGATGGCGCGGTCGGAGACCGAGCTCATCATCGTGTTCAGGGCGCCGGCCGTCGCACCCACCGCCATCAGCAGCGCGATCGGCCAGCCGAACAGGCGGATCAGGCTCTCGGTGCGCTCGGCCTGCGCGGCATAGAGATCGGCCTCCGGGATGGCGGTGAGCGACGTGCCCGATATATCGGACAGACACTGGCGCAGCGCCGCCAATGCACGCACGGGATCACCCCCATCGAGCCGCACGCGCAGGCTCTGCACCTGCCCCTGGGGGCCGAAGATCGATTGCACCGCGTCCAGATCCGCCCAGATCTCGGATTCGAAGGCGCTGCCGCCTGAGGTGAAATGGCCGGCGACGGTCCAATCGACCGCGCCGAACCGCACCCTCTGGCCGACGGCAAAGCCGGGGAAAGCGTCTGCGACGCGGGCGCCGACGACGATCTCACGCGCACCCGGCGCAAACAGCCGCCCCTGAGAAAGCCGGGCGCGGCCGCGCAGATGGGGCCCGGTGAGATCCATGCCCCGCAGCGACAGCGTCTGCTCGGCGCCGTCGCTCCCCTTTACGTCGATCGGCACGATGGTCTCGCGCGACAGCGCCAGCCCGCCGGCGCCGTCGCGCACGATGCCGGTGTCGCCGCTGCTGGCGGTCAGACTGCGGATCGCATCTGCCGGCACGTCCGAACCGGTTTCCTGATTGGTGCCGCCGCCGAGGATGACGACGATATCGGGCGAGCCGGCGCCGGCAAGAGCGGCCTCGAAGCCGCGCGCCATCGCCAGAAAGCCTGCCAGCACCGCCACCACGAGGGCGACCGACAGCACCATCGACAGCGAAATCGTGAGCCGCCGCGGCAGGCTGCCGAGATTGACTCTGATCATGAGAAAGGTCTGCTTGAGCGCTGATGACATTGGCTTATCTCGTTTTGAAGGCGTTGACGATCGGCAGACGCATGGCGTTCACCGCAGGCAGCAACCCGGTCAGCAGGCCGAGCCCGGCAATCATCGCGGTGGATTTCAGCAGCACCCCACCGCTGAAGACGAGGCCGAATTCCGGCCCGATCGACAGCGTCGCGAGCTTCGCCAGAATGAGCCCGCCCACCCCGCCGACGGCGAAGATGAACAGCGTCTCGCCGAGAATGAGCGCCACGATCCGCCCGCGGGAAAAGCCGAGCACCTTCATCACGCCGATTTCGAAACGGCGCTCCCGGATGGCAAACAGCATGGTGTTGACCGAGATCATCAGGATGGTCACGAAAGCGGCGCCGACGACGAGGCTGACGATCAGCCCGACATCGGCGAACTGACGCAGAAACGCTTCGAGGAACTGCTTTTCCGATTGCGTCCTGGTCTCGGCTGCCGAATTGGCAAAGAGCGCGTCGATGCGCGCCGCCAGCACGCCCGAGGCGACACCCTCGCGCGGGCGCACCACGAAGGCGTCGACCGTATCCCTGTCCCGCGCGCGGGCTGAATTGACCATGTCGTAGCGGGCGAGCATGAAATAGGTATCGGTGCTGGTATCGGCCCCCTCGAAGATGCCTGCGATGCTGAAGCTCCAGTTCCGGCTGCCATCGGCCTTCATGAGCTGGCTGGTGAGGCCGATGCGCTGGCCAACCGACCAGCCCTGCGCCTCGGCCAATGCCCTGCCGACGAGCACCCGGTCGCGACCCACTTCCAGCGCCGCGATCAGCTCTGGCGTCAGCCCGAGTTCGGCGCCGTTGGCGGCGGCAATCGCCTTTGGATCAACCGCGCTGACGGCCACGACATTCTTCTCGACCTCGACGAAACCCCGCATGCGCGCGGTATAGGCGACGGCCGCGACATCGCGCTGCGCCGCAATCCGGTTGAGATAAGCGATCGGCAGCGGCAGCCCCCGGCCCGATTTGTTGAACACGCCGAGCAGGTTGGCGCTGGCGCCGGCCGCCCCCTGGCTGCCGCTGACGAAACTCCCCGTCAGTCCGTAGATCAGGAAGGCGATACCGACCGAAAACATCAGCAGGATCGCCCGCAGCCGCTTGCGCCAGGCATTGCGCCGCATCAGCTGGAAAAAACTCATCGGCCGTCCCCCTCGACGAATTCGCCCTTGTTGAGATGCAGCGTGCGCCGGGAAAAAGCGGCGGCCTCGGGATCATGCGTGACCATGATGATGGTCTTGCGAAGCTCGCGATTGAGCAAATCCAGCATCTCGAGGATATCATTGGCCGATTTCCGGTCGAGATCGCCGGTCGGCTCGTCGCAGAGAATGAGATCGGGATCGGCGACGATGGCACGGGCAATGCCGACGCGCTGCTGCTGCCCGCCCGACATGCTCGACGGAAACTGCCGCTGCCGCCCGGCAAGCCCGACCAGATCCATGACCGTATCGACGCGCGCCCGCCGCTCCTTGCGCGTCAGCGGCTTCAAGAGCAGCGGCAGCTCGATATTCTCCGCCGCATTCAGCATCGGCAGCAGATTGTAGAACTGGAAGACGATGCCCATGCTGTGCGCCCGCCAGGCCGCCCTCGCCCCTTCGCCCATCTGCTCGAGATGGCTGCGCCCGATGCGGATCTCACCGGCGTCAGCGCTGTCGATGCCGCCCAGCATATTCAACAGCGTCGATTTCCCCGAACCCGACGGCCCCATGACCGCAACGAAATCGCCGCGCGGAATGGAAAGGTCGAGCCCCGAGAAGATCGGTATCGTCTCCGCCCCGATCCGGAACGCCTTCCTGACGCCGGCAAGCGCGATATAGGGATCTTGAGTGTCGGTCATGTTCTGCTCCTTGGTGGTTGGTTGATCTGTGGCCGGTAACCGGTGGCCGCCCTCATCCTGAGGTGTGCAGGCCAAAGGCCGGAGCCTCGAAGGACGAGGGCGGGTGATGGGCACCCACACCCGCCTCCTCCCCCACCACGAGCCGGATGCGCGCCGCCATGGCAGGCCGCATGCCGGCAGGCGGCGACATCAGCGACAGGCGTAGCGTCACCGTCCCCTTCTCCCGCGAAATGACCGGCGCGATCTTTGACACCTCGACTGCAAAGGGTTGGCCGGGAAAGCCGTCCAGCACCGCCTCGCCCAAGAGGCCCGGCCGCATCAGCGCGATATTGGCCTCGGCCACATCGGCATCGATGACCAGGCTCGCCGTATCGGTGATGGCGAGCAGGCTTTGATCCTCCCGCACGCTGTCCTGGCGCGACAGCACCGTGTCGCCGACATGCGCGTCGAGCCGCGTGACAGTGCCGGAGATCGGCGCCCGCACGGTCAGCGCCTCCACCTGCTCACGCGCCTTGTCGATCTCAAGCTCCGCTTTTTTGACATCCTGCCGTGCCTGCAGCGCGGCATTTTCGGCCCTGTCGACAGCCGTTTCGCCTCCTCCAGCGTCTGCACCGACAGGGCATCGCGCCCGGCCAGCCGCTCGGTGCGCGCAAATGACGACCGCGCCTGCGCAAGTTCGATAGTCCTTGCAGCAAGCGCCAACACTGCCGCCCGTCGGGCAATCTCCGCGCTCCGAAGCGAAAAGCGTGCGCTGGCATCCTCCAGCCGCACCAGCACCTGCCCGGCGACGACGCTGTCGCCCGCCTCCACCCCGACCGCGACGATCCGGCCCTCATATTTGGAAAAGACGGTGGCGACGTCGGGGGCAACGACATAGCCGGAGCCGGTGACCTCGCGGGGTGGCGCAGCGGTGCTCTTCGCTCGATCCTCGGTCGGGGCCTGCACTCCCTCAGCAGCGGGACCGCCGCCCTCCATCCTATCGGCTGATATCGCAAGATCGCTGCCCGAAAAACCCGCAAGCGCAGTCTCGATGCGCTGCAGCGTCTCAGCTCCATTGAAGAGAACCGCAGCCAGCGATGCCGTCGCCGCAAGGACGAGCATTGCGCCAGGGATCGTGCGCCGCCGGGCATGAGGCTTCGGCGGCTCCGTCTTCAAGGCCGCGGGTTCGATCGAAAGCGATCTGAGCTTGGCGGCAAGGTTTCGGTCATGTTCTGATGTCGTGTTCATGCC
Organism: Rhizobium sp. RSm-3; assembly: GCF_001854685.1. Lineage (NCBI taxonomy): Bacteria > Pseudomonadati > Pseudomonadota > Alphaproteobacteria > Hyphomicrobiales > Rhizobiaceae > Rhizobium > Rhizobium sp. RSm-3. Next base: position 100,054 of record NZ_MAWZ01000006.1, read on the forward strand.
GGCAACATGGCCGCCGACGCCAAAACTGCGACCTCGAACATGTTTCAGGCGGTGCTCGATCGCGATCGAGGACGTGCAATAGCTCTCTGATTGAGGCGCCGACAGCAGCTGAATAAGCCCTGCTTTGTAGTTTGTGCCTGCTTGAAAGCGATTAAGGGTTGCGATTACGTTCTGAAGAACGCTTTCGGCCCGTCGTCGAATGCGATTACTGTGGCTCCACCGTGGTCGGCGCTGAGGGCTGCTGAGATGAAACCGGAAGGGTCTTGATCGGTTCCAGCCCAAGGAAATGGTGATTCTTCGACGGCCTCACCGTTCAAGGAACGAATTGCACTTCTCCTCTGATACCAAACGAGAGCATCGGCAGCCTGCAGTGGCAGAGCTTCTTGATCAGTCACGAATACAGGAGATTCCGGAATGCGATTCGAAACCTCGGGGGGACAGCAAGAACGGAATTCGGTCCAAGCCTCTAAGATCTGACGCATTTGACCGCCCTGCTCATCGAACACAAATTCGATAGGATCAATTTTTCCTTTGCTGGCCGTATAAGAGAGCGTTTCGGTAACTAGCATATAAAGCAAGGCTAGATAGATCGATGGCGGCTGGTGACCCGCTTGCAGGTACCTGTCTCGAAAGACTTTAGGTGAAATCAGTATTGTTCCGTAGATCAGTCTATGATCAGCAATAATTTGCATGAATCGCTTAATCCGCTGATCCTTTTCTTCTATTGAGATCCTGCTGAATTGGCCTCGTCCCGCCTTCGCCTCGCGAAGTTTGAAATAATCAAGTCGAGGTTCGATTTGCAGTTCTTTCTTCCAATCTTCATTAAAACGCCTCCATGTTTCTGCATCAGCGATCCACCCACCAAGGCATGAGACAGGCTCGTGAAAAAGACCGCTATCATCAACGTACATCTTCAAGACCATAGGACCCTCTTTCACCTAAAAGCTAAATCGGCGGCGCGCTTGCGACCACGCTCACTCGAAGACGTCGCCCAACAATCCGTAAGTTTCCAGCAGCATAACGCCTCGCTGCATCATCGGCTATTTTTTGCGCGTGGCCCGCGCCCTCACCCTTTCCTCTGCCGCCACGCAACCGGCGTCATATCCGTCACCCGGCGGAATTCACGGTTGAAATTGGACTTGGTCTGGAAGCCGACCTCGAACATGACCTCGGTCACCGGTTTTTCCGTTCCGGCAAGCAGCCGGCAGGCCTCGCCGATCCTGTAATCATTGACATATTGCGAGACGTTCTTGTCCATCGCCCGGTTGATCGCCGCCGATATCTGGCGGGCGGGGATGCCGGTCTTGCGGGCCAGCCGGTCGAGATTGAGATTGGCATCGCGATAGAGTTTTTTTGCCTCCATCAGCGCATCGACCGTGGCGATCGTCTCCTTGTCCTCGCTCGTCTCCGGCCGCGGCGCCACCTCCAGCATTTCGGCCGGCGCCCGGCTTCGGCTGACGGCGGCCGCCGCGATGCCGAGGATGACGAGGACGGCAAGATTTCCGATACTGATCAGCATCAGCGCACGCGCACTATGGGCCGAGGTGAGGTCGAGGAAGACGAAGGTATCGATCGCGGCCGAGAGACACAGGGCGGCGGCGGTAAAGATGATCGCCCTATAGGCCGGCACCGCCCCTTCGAAAGGCGCCAGCCGCAGCGCATCGGCGCCTGGGCGCATCAGAAGCAGGATGGCCACGGCATATCCGACAAAAACAAGCACCAGCGCGATATCGATCGCATCCCGCCAGACGGTCATCAGCGCCAGGATAAGCGCGGCGGGCATGGCATGCAGGGCCATCCGCGCCGGCAGTGGCCGCCGGCTTGTCCTCACCAGCCGGGAAACCCCGGCATAGGCAAGCGGCGGCACCAACGCCGCGATGACAGGCGCGACCATCCCCACCGTATGCACCCCATATCCCCAACGCAGGCCGGAGAGCACGGATTGCAGCGCGGCAAGCAGGATGAGCGCCAGAAACGGCCGGTTCGGCGCCGCCTCCTCGTCGCGCCTGAGAACGGCGATGAAGAGGATAAGCAGCAGAATAGCGACGGCGAAGGGAAGCGGAATGAACAGCATGGCCTGACAGGATCGGAGCGCGAAAGACGTCCATCATTGCCGAGATCCTCGCCCGAAGCGACCTCCATCACGTTTTAGAACGCGTTTTGGTAGGGATTTTTGGCCCCGCCTCTCCGCGCTCGTCCGGTGCTCATCCGCAATCCAGCCACGGCCGCCGCCTTGCTCCGTTCGGCAAAGGTGACGGCTGTGATCGTCAGCGGTGTATAGGTCACGCCATCCCTTACGAGATGGTGTTGACGAGGCCGCCTTCGGCACGGAGTGCCGCGCCGTTGGTAGCGGACGAACGGGGGCTCGCGAGGTAAGCGACCAGGTTTGCCACTTCCTCGGCCTCCACCATGCGCTGCAGGATCGAGGCGGAGCGTGCGGTTGCGAAGAATTCGGCCTCGATCTGCTTGATCGGCGCGGACGGATCGCTCGCCTGGCCGCGCAGGAAGGCTTCGATCCCGTCGGATCGGGTCGGCCCGGGCAGCACCGAATTGACGGTGACGTTGGTGCCGCGTGTCAATTGTGCCAATCCACGTGCAATCGAAAGCTGCGCCGTCTTGGTGGTGGCGTAATGGATCATATCCTGCGGGATGGCGAGCGCGGATTCGCTCGAGATGAAGATGATCCTGCCCCAGTTCCGCTCCAGCATGGCGGGCAGATAGATGCGTGACAGGCGCACCCCGCTCATCACGTTGACTTCGAAGAGATGGCTCCAGTCGGCATCGCTGATGTCGTTGAATGCTTTGCTTTCATAGATGCCGAGATTGTTGACGAGGACATCGATGGAGGGCGCCGCCTTGGCGATCTCGGCAACCCCCTCACCGGTACCGGCATCGGCCAAAATCCCGCTGACGCCCTTGGCGCCCGATGCCGCTATATCGGCAATGGCAGCGTCGAGTTTACCGCGGTCGCGGCCGGTGATAACGACGCGTGCGCCTTCGGCGGCGAGCGCGCGGGCGATTTCCAGCCCTATGCCGGCGGTGCCGCCGGTGACGAGTGCAGTCCTGTCGGTCAGTTTCAAGTCCATCATCTGGTCTCCAAATTGCGTTCTGGACCAATTTATGATCTGAGAAGACAAAGAACTATTGCCTGAAATGGACATGCACCTGTGAACGAGATTCCTCAATGATGCGCGTTCTGATGGAGCGTTCAGGCGAGATGGAAGTCTTCGCCCGCGTGGTCCAGGAGGGCGGCTTTTCGGCCGCAGCCCGCAGCCTCGAAATCACTCCGTCCGCCGTCAGCAAACTGATTGCCCGGCTGGAAGCGCGGCTCGGAACGCGCCTGTTGCTGCGTACCACGCGCGCCCTGACGCTGACGGAGGAAGGCGAAGCCTATCATCGCGCGGCACTCAGAATCCTGCAGGATCTGAACGACGCCGATCAGGAAGCGGCGGGCGGCGCTGTTCGCGGCCGGCTGCGCGTCAGCGTCACCGTACCTCTCGGAACAATGTTCGTCGCACCCGCCATGCCTGATTTCGTCGCCCGCAACCCCGATCTCATCGTCGAGCTCAGCCTTACCGACGGCATCGTCGATCTGGTCGCTGAGAAAACCGACGTCGCCATTCGCATGGGAAACCTTCCGGATAGCGGCCTGATCGCCCGCAAGCTCGGCCAGTCCCGGCGCGTCGTCTGCGCCTCGCCATCTTATCTTGCGCTGAAGACGCGGCCGCAGATCCCGGCCGATCTCGAACATCACGATTGCCTGACCTTCAGCTTCCGCCGCGCTCGGCCGTCATGGCCCTTCCGCTGCGACGGCAAGGATATCGAGCAGCCGGTATCGGGAAGCCTTGTTGTCAACAATGGCGAGACGATGAAGCAGATGGCCCTTGCCGGCGCTGGCATCGCCCGTCTCGGCCGGTTCCACGTCGCGGCTGAAATTGCCGAGGGAAGCCTTGTCGCCTTGCTGGAGGATTGCAACCCGGGAGACTTGGAACTGATTCACGCCGTCCACGTTGCCGGCGGCCCCGTCCCCCATCGCGTTCGCGCCTTCATCGACCACATGGTCGAGACGCTGAGGGCCTCGCCGCTGCTGCATGCGGATTGATGGGATGAGCGACAGTGTGACGCCGGGATCAGACGCGATCCAGAAACGCGAGCACCCGGGCGGTGAGGAGCGCGGTCGCCTCCGCGTCATAGGACGGCAGCGAACTGTCGGCGAAATAGTGCTGATCGCCGGGATAGAGGAAAAGCTCCGCATCCTCGACCTTCGCCACGATCTCGCGGGCGGCGTCGATATCACCCTCGCCTGCGAAAATCGGATCGTTGTCCATGCCGTGGATCTGGACGGCGACGCCGTCCGGCCAGGGTCCGAAGGCCCATTCGCCGCTGATCGGCAGGCAGGAATAGAAAAGCAGAGCCCCGCGGGCGCCGCGCCGTGTCTGCGCCAGCTTCTGCGCCGGCAGCACGCCAAATGAGAACCCGGCATAAACGAGCTCGACCGGCAATTCGTCGGCGATCCGGACACCGCGCTCCCTGACGGCGTCGAAGCCGACCTCGCCGATATGGGCAAGCCCCTCCTCGATGCTGTTGAAGATGCGCCCGTCGAAAAGATCAGGCGTGTGCACCATGTGGCCGGCTGCCCTGATCTCGTCGGCGAAGGCGCGCACTCCAGGGGTCAGCCCTTGTGCGTGATGGAACAGCAAAATCTCGGCCATAATTGCTCCGGTTGAGATAGTCGCACCTGATGACCGATATCTAAGGCCCAGCCCCAAAGAAAGCCAGCCGGGTGAAGATCGTATAATCCGCTTCCGATACCATCAGTGCCACGAAAACCAGCACCAGCAGCGGCGGCAGCAGGATGGCGTAGACCAGCGCCAGCCGTTCCCAGGCCATGTGCATGAAGATAGCGACGATCAGCCCGGCCTTCAGCATCATGAACAGCAGGATCAGCGTCCACCGGAGATAACCCTGGATGCCGAGATAATCGACCATATAGGAAAAGGCGCTGAGCACGAAGAGCAGGCCCCAGACGAAGAGATAGAGCCGGATCGGATGCTGCTGCCCGTGATCTTGTGCGTGCAGGGCTTGTGCATGCGGGCTTTGCCCATGCGCCGTTGTCTCGCTCATGACGACCTCACCACAGATAGAAAAATGCGAAGATGAAGACCCAGACCAGGTCGACGAAGTGCCAGTAGAGGCCCATGATCTCGACGGCCTCGTAGCGCCCTCTCCGGCTGGTGAAAAAGCCGCGCCGTTCCACGTCGAAATCGCCGCGCCAGACCTTGCGGGCGACGATGATGAGGAAGATGACGCCGATCGTCACGTGGGTTCCGTGAAAGCCGGTGATCATGAAAAAGGTCGAGCCGAATTGTGCGGCCCCCCATGGGTTCTCCCAGGGGCGCACGCCTTCGGTGATCAGCTTGGTCCATTCGAAGGCCTGCATGCCGACGAAGCAGGCTCCGAGAAGTGCCGTCAGCAGCATCAGCATCGCGGTCACGCGGCGGTCGCGGCGATAGCCGAAATTGACCGCCATCGCCATGGTGCCGCTGCTCGAGATCAGCACGAAGGTCATGATCGCGATCAGGATTAGCGGAACGTCTTGTCCGCCGATGTGAAGCGCGAAAACCTCGCTCGGATTGGGCCATGGCACGGGCGTCGACATACGGGCGGTCATGTAGGCGATCAGGAAACAGCCGAAGACGAAGGTGTCGCTCAAGAGAAAGATCCACATCATCGCCTTGCCCCAGGAGGCGGTCTTGAAGGCGCGCTGATCCGAGCTGAAATCGGCGGCGACACCACGCAGGCCGGCCGGCCTCAGACCTGGCTCGCCGTGCGTCTCGATAGTCTGTGCCATCTGCAACCTCCTCTTCAGCCCCTAGTTCAGCAACGTGCGGCAGAGATCGACGAAATCATTCGCCCAGCCGGCAAAAAGCGCAAAGAGCAACAGCCAGACGGCGAGCATGAAATGCGAATAGATGGCGGAGAGATCGACGCTGAGACACAGCTTGTCCGATGCGACCGTGGTTGAGAACGCCCTGACCGTCGTGTGGGTAAGCACGGCGAGCCCGCCGAGAATATGCAATCCGTGCAGGCCGGTCAGCATGTAGAAGAAGCTGTTGGCGGGATTGTCGGTGAGGATGTAGCCGGCCGCCGTCAGTTCCCGCCATACCTGGATCTGTCCGACGAGAAAGAAGACCGCAAGCGCAAGCCCTGTCACAAGCGCCGGCCGCAGGCCTTCCATGCGGCCATGCCGCACTTCTCGTTTGGCCCATTGCAGCGCGGCGCTGCTCAAGGCAAGTGCTGCGCTGTTCACCCAGAGCAGCCGCGGAACCGGCGTGGCCCACCAGTCCGCCGACGCCATGCGCATGAAATAGGCGCTGACGGCAAGGCTGAAGAGCGCGCCGACGACGCCGAGAAACACGAAAAGGCCGATTTTCACCGCCGGCACCGGTGACCGGTCGGCGCCGTCATGAACCGGCAGCTGCATCGACCCGGTTTCCAGCCAGGGCTTCGATGTCAGCCGCTGCCCGGAAAGCCACCAGATGATGACGGCGGCGACTGCGGCAAGGAAGATCAGGGTGACGTTCATGCCGGAATCTCCCGGGTGACGCCGCCGTCTGCCGGCACATTCTGCGGGATGAAATCCTCAGCCGCCCCCGGCACACTGTAATCATAGGCCCAACGGTAGACCACAGGCAGATCCTTGCCCCAGTTGCCATGCGCAGGCGGCGTCTGCGGCGTCTGCCATTCGAGCGTCGTCGCCCGCCACGGATTGCCGCCTGCCTCCCTGCCCCGGAAAAGGCTCCACACCAGATTGAACAGGAAGACCATCTGCCCGGCCCCGACGATCAGCGCCATCACCGTGATGAAGATATTCAGCGAATGGGCCGAAGGCGGAACGAAGGCCGTCTCGCCCATTTCGAAGTAGCGGCGCGGCACGCCGAGCAGGCCGAGATAATGCATCGGAAAAAAGATCGCATAGGTGCCGAGGAAGGTGATCCAGAAGTGGATATGGCCGAGCATGTCGTTCAGCATGCGCCCAGTCACTTTCGGATACCAATGATAGATCGCTCCGAAGATGACCAGGATCGGCGCGACCCCCATGACCATGTGGAAATGCGCCACGACGAACATCGTATCCGACAGCGGCACGTCGACGACGACATTGCCGAGGAAGAGGCCGGTCAGGCCGCCATTGACGAAGGTGACGATGAAGGCGAGGGCAAACAGCATCGGCAGCGTCAGGTGGATGTCGCCGCGCCACAGCGTCAGCACCCAGTTATAGACCTTGATCGCCGTCGGGACGGCGATGATCAGCGTCGTCGTGGCGAAGAAGAAGCCGAAAGCCGGGTTCATGCCGCTGACATACATGTGGTGCGCCCAGACGACGAAGCTTAAGCCCCCGATGATGACGATCGCCCAGACCATCATGCGGTAGCCGAAGATATTCTTGCGCGCATGCGTGCTGATCAGATCCGAGACGATGCCGAAGGCCGGCAGTGCGACGATATAGACCTCGGGATGCCCGAAGAACCAGAACAGGTGCTGGAATAGGATCGGGCTGCCGCCGCCATGTTTCAGCTGCTCGCCCATTTCGACGATGGCCGGCATAAAGAAACTGGTGCCGAGCACGCGGTCGAACAGCATCATGACGCAGGCGACGAAGAGAGCCGGAAAGGCCAAGAGCGCCATCACTGTCGCGGTGAAGATGCCCCAGACGGTGAGCGGCATCCGCATCAGCGTCATCCCCCGCGCCCGTCCCTGCAGCACGGTCACTACATAGTTCAGCCCGCCCATGGTGAAGCCGATGATGAAGACGATCAGCGACGAAAGCATCAGCAGGATGCCCCAGTCCTTGCCGCCTGGGGTGCCGGAGAGAACCGACTGCGGCGGATAAAGCGTCCAGCCGGCCCCGGTCGGGCCGCCGGGGGCGAAAAAGCCGGCGGCGAGGATCAGCACCGCAAGCAGGTAGATCCAGTAGCTCAGCATGTTGGCATAGGGAAACACCATGTCGCGGGCGCCGACCATCAGCGGAATGAGGTAATTGCCGAAGCCGCCGAGGAAGAGCGCGGTCAGCAGATAGATCACCATGATCATGCCATGCATGGTGATGAACTGGTAATAGTGATCGGCATCGATGAAGGCGAAATAGCCGGGAAAGGCGAGCTGTATCCGCATCAGCCATGAGAGCACCAGCGCCACCAGGCCAATCGAAATGGCGGTGATCGAATATTGCACGGCGATGATCTTGGCATCCTGGCTGAACACATATTTCGTCCACCAGCTGTGTGGATGATAAAGTTCGACATCCTCGACTTCGGCGGAGGGAATGCTGCCGGATGGAATCTCGACCATGATCTCTCTTCCCTTTCCCCGCCGGTTCAATTAGCCGGCGGCAGTTCTCCCGATGACGCCGTCAACTGGGTGAATGTCTGCTGCTGCCCGAGCCAGGTCTGGTAGCCGGCCTCATCGTCGACGACGACGGTGCCGCGCATTTGCGGATGGCCGACGCCGCAGAGTTCGGCGCAGAGGATCTCGAAGCTTCCCGTCCGTGTCGGCGTGAACCAGAAATAGGTGATCATGCCGGGGATCATGTCCATCTTGGCGCGGAATTCCGGCACGTAGAAATCGTGGAGCACATCGACGGAGCGCAGCAATATATGCACCGGCTTGCCCACCGGCAGATGCAGCTCGCCGCCCTCGATGATGACGTCGTCGAGGCCGCTTGCGTCGTTCTTGTCGAGGCCGAGCGGGTTTTCGGGGCTGACGTCGCGCGTCTCGGCACGGCCGAGCTTGCCGTCAGCACCCGGCAGGCGGAAGCTCCATAGCCACTGCTGGCTGACGACCTCGACCGATGCGGCATCGGCAGGGACCGTGATGAACTGGTTCCACACGATCAGGCCGGGCGCCAGCATCGCCGCGACGCCGAGCGCCGTTCCCCCTCCGAGCAGCAATTCCAGCCGACGGTTCTCAGGCTCGTAATGCGCCCGGTTTCCCGGCCTGTGCCGGAAGCGGTAGACGCAGTAAGCCATGAACGAAACGACCGCCACGAAGACGATGCCGGTGATCCAGAAAGTGATGACGAGGGTAGTGTCGATATAGGTCCAGTTGGACGCGATCGGCGTCCACCACCAAGGGCTCAGCACATGGAACAGTACGGAGCCGACGACAATCAGGACGAGGATCAGCACGACAGCCATTTCCGCTCCTCCTCGAGCAGGTTGACCCGTGAAACCGCATTCCGCAAAAAGTCTGTGTTTATTATCGCACAGATAGAAAATATCGGCAATTACGGCGATTTAGGCATGCCCCGCCGGCCGCGAACCCGTCATTTGGGGTATTGCCACCACTGGCAATACCCGCCACTGCGAATATTGCCAGTCATTGGGAATATTGTTTGAGATAGGCGATGAGATCGGTGATTTCCTGATCGTCCTTCACGCCGACAAAGGCCATCTTCGTGCCCTTCACCTTGGCTTTCGGATTGTGGAGATAGTCTCGTAACGTCGCCTCATCCCACACGAGACCGCCCTCGCCAGCTTCCTTCATCGAGCTGGAATAGGCGAAGTTGGGATGCGTTCCGGCCTTACGGCCGAACAGCTTGTTCAACGACGGACCGACCTTATTCGTATCGGAATCGGCCACGTGACAGGTCGCGCATTTCTTGAAAACGGTGGCGCCCGCCGTCGGGTCGCCCTCCTGCGCCCCGGCATAACCGGGGAAAAGGGCAGTCACAGTTGCACCAATCAGCAGAACAACGCGATAATCCATGGCAAACCTCATCCTCCTCAAGGTCGCCAGCCACTCACACCCTCAATTATCTCTCGCGTGTGGGTGGTGGTTGTTATGGCTCGAAGCTTAATCCTTCGCGGATGCAAGTCAATCGCCTCACAGTTGGGGTCACCTGAACGCAGATGAGATCAGGTGAACCCGACGCGGATAACGGCCGTTAAACCCCGATCGAAAGCGCCTCCTTAACCGCCAACTCGGCCATGGCAAGTGCAGCCTCGCGGGTCCTGGCGGCGGCGATGAAACGGCCGTTGTGGCAGAAGCTTGCGCCCTCTATGCCGCAAACTGTCTCCAGCTCTCCATTGGCAAGACCGGCCCAGGCTGTCGGCAGATCGGCCCTGAGTTCGAAGCCTTCCTCGGCGCGGCGGATGCCGGTCACGCACCAATCCTTTTCGCGCGGGTGGACGACGAACAGCAGGTGATCGGCGCCCGCCTTGACGATGGCGGGACGGAAGGGCATCCCCCGCGGCAACTCCAGAACACGCCCCTGCCCCGCAGCCTCGATTGCCCGGTGCACCATCGCCTCGGCGCGCAATTTTGCGGCACTCTGGGCGATCCTCGCCTCGACGAAACTGCGGGCGACGGCAAGTGCTGCGTGGAAGGCGCGATCGTCGGCCCCGGGTTCCGTTTCGTCGAAAACCGGTTTCAGAGTCTCCAGCAGCGCCGGCAGTGTCAAACCCGCCAACGGCCCCGAGGGGCTGAGCGCGCCATTGTCGGTCAGATCGATCGGCAGCACGAAGCCGGCATCGAAGGAACCATGCACCACCTCGACATGCGCCTCGGGAAGGCCGGAGGCTGCGAGATAATCGCGGCCGTAATGCTTCCAGATCAAGCCGAACGAGCTGTAGGGCTGGCCATCTTCGCGCATCGGCGCGCCGCGCTGGTGATGATCGAATATGCCGCGACCAGCGTCATAGGCGCCGCCGACATCGTAGATGATCCGGTCTTGGCCCGGCGTGATCCATTCCGGCGCCCGGCTGCGGACGATGCGCGCCTGCGGGAAAAGCCGGGTCAGTATAACGCTCGACAGCAATTCATCGGCATGGAAGCCACCGGAATGGGTGACGAGGAAATCGGGGATCATGAAAGGCCTTGTCGTTTTTGGCGGGTCCGCCTGGGTCAGCACCAGATAGCGGTTGGTGGATATGACGACAAGCCTCTATAGGAAGAGACTCTTGGACTTTGGCGCATTGGCGACGGCAGGGATGGCGGCGCTGGAATAGCAGCAAACCCTCGGCGCCGGAGCGCGGCAACCTCCAACGCCCCTCATCCTGAGGCGCGTAGCCCCGCAGGGCGAAGCCCCGAAGGACACGCTGCAGCGCTGCTCCTTGCGCTGGCGCACCCGCCTCACCCTTAGAGGCCCGTGAAGGTTAGCCTAAACCTGCGCAGCGGTTTGGCAGGACGACGTGCATCAAGACAAAGGCTAAGGCAGCATCGGTCCCGGCTGACTTGCAACGAGCGCCCGGCTGGCCGCCGCGCTGGCATGGAGGCAGACAAGCCCGATCGCGGCCAGAGAATTGATCAGCAGGACATTCGCCAGGACCGACGCCGAAAATGCGCCCTCACCCGACGGAAGCAGCGCCGTTGCGGCAAAGAGCACGCCTTCATAGGCAACGAAGCCGGCCATGAAGGCGCCAGCCATAGTGACGGTGAGGTCGGCCGCAAGACGAAGCACGCCGAGCGCTGCGGCCAGGGATGCGAATGCGGCAATGCCGATCGCCAGACCCCAGGCATAGCTGTCCCAAGTCTGGGGATAGCCGAGCACGACATACCCGACCATCTGGTTGGCGAGCCAGGCCAGCAGAACCGCCGTCACCGCCATCCGCCGGGGAAGAATGACCGCCGCTACCGCCGCCAGGGCCACGAAGGGCGTGACGCAGGCAAAAAGCAGGCTGAGAGCGACGCTCGCGCCTGAAATGATGACGACCCAGGCAACAGCGAAGCCGGGGACGATTGGGCGCAGGGGAAACTGATTTCGTTCGAGCATCTCGAAACTCCGTTCGACCGGGCGCAAGCGCCCTCGGAAATCATACGCCAGTCCAGGAAAAAGGCCATTCCTCAATCCAGGACGTATTGGATGTGGTGCCGGCCATGCACGGCCGATTTCTGGACATGGGCGCGAACGCCGAAAACCCGGCCGATCATATCCTCCGTCAGCACATCCTCTGGCGCGCCCGCGGCGACGACCTCGCCCTTCTGAAGCACCGCCAGGCTGTCGCAGAACATCGCCGCCAGGTTGAGATCGTGCAGCGCGACAATGCAGGTGATGCCGAGCTTCGAGATCAGCCGGAGGATGTCGAGCTGGTGCTGGATATCGAGATGATTGGTCGGCTCGTCGAGCAGCAGCTCACCCGGCGCCTGCGCCAGCGACCGCGCAATATGGACACGCTGACGCTCGCCGCCCGATAGCGTCTGCCAGAGCTGACCCGCCCGCTCTCGCATGGCGACCCGCAACAAGGCCTCGTCGACCGCGGCATCGTCCTCCGCGCCCCAGGGTGAGAGCAGCCCGCGATGCGGCGTGCGGCCGAGCCGCACCACGTCGCGCACGGTCAGTTGCGTCTCGGTCGTCGATTGCTGCTCGACGAAGGCGATGCGCCGCGCAAGGGCTGCGCGCGACAGTGAGGCGATATCGTCTTCGCCCAGCCGGATAACGCCGCTGCGGACCTTGCGCAGCCGGCAGATCAGCCTGAGCAGGCTCGATTTGCCGGAACCGTTCGGCCCGAGCAGGCCGAGCACCTTGCCCTTTGCCACCGTCAGGCTGACCCCGTTGACGATGATCGTGTCGCCGGCGGCGAAACTCACCGCGTCGATGGTAATGCTCATGCGCTCCTCCGCACGCGATAGAGGATGACGGCGAAGGCCGGCGCGCCGAAGAGCGCGGTGACGACGCCGATCGGCAGGACCTGCTGCGGGATGATGATGCGTGAGACGATATCGGCGCCGACCATGTAGATCGCGCCGCCGAGTGCCGTTGCCGGCAGCAGCCGCCGATGGCCCGGTCCGACGAGGAAGCGGGCGGCATGCGGAATGACCAGGCCGACGAAGCCGATCGAGCCGACCATGCTGACGACGCTTGCCGTCATCGCCGCCGTCAGGGCAAAGAGCAGGATCTGAACGCGGCGCACGGCAATGCCGAGCGAGGCGGCCGCATCCGTGCCGAAGGCGAAGGCATCGAGCGCCCGGACATGGGCCATGCAGACGAGGAAACCGGCAAGCGCGATCGGCACCGAGAGATAGACATCCGGCCAGCGCACGCCGCTGAGCGAGCCCAGCAGCCAGAACAACACGCCGCGCGCCTGCTCGGCATTGGCCGAGGTCGTGACGATATAGGAGGTGAGCGCATTGAAGAGCTGCGAACCGGCGACACCGCAGAGAATGATGCGCTCGCCGGTTCCGCCCGCCCCCGTGGCGAGAAAGCCGACCAGCAGAAAAGCGACGACCGCGCCGAGAAAGGCGCCGCCCGAAAGCCCGAGAACGCCGTAGCCGAAGCCGAGGATCATCACCGAGACCGCCCCGGTCGAAGCCCCGGCGGAAATGCCGAGCACATAGGGTTCGGCCAGCGGATTGCGCAGCAGCGCCTGCAGGATCGCGCCCGAGAGCGACAGCGAGGCGCCGGCGCTCGCCGCGACCAGCGCCCGGCTGAGGCGATAATCCCAGACGATGCCCTGATGGATGCGGCTGAGCTCGAAATCCGTGCCGAACAGCCGGTTCGACACCGCCTCCGCCGTGGTCGCCAGCGGAATGGCGATCTCGCCGATCGAAACGGCAAGGCTGATCATCAGCCCGAGAAGAAGGAAGGCGGCAATGGTGAGCGCGGCAAGCGCCCACCATCCCGGCTCTCTGGCCGTTGCTGCCGTCACTGGGTCAGGCCGAAGGACTTGATGCCCTTCGCCAGCGTCTCGATGCCGTCGATAGTGCGTATCGTCGGGTTCATCGATTGCGCGTCCATCATCACGAAGCGCCTGTTCTTCACCGCGTCCAGCTCCTTGGTGACGGGATCCTTCTCGAGGAAATCGATCTTCACCTCGGGATCGTCGGCGGCGTAGCGGCGCCGGTCCATGGTGGCGAGCACGATGACGGCGGGGTTCGCCTCGGAAATGGTTTCCCAGCCGACCAGCGGCCATTCCTCTTCGGTGGTGACGACATTCCTGGCGCCGATCGTCTTCAGGATATAGGCAGGCGCGCTGTTCTTGCCGGCAATGAAGGCGTCGCCATTGGCCTCCTTGCTGGAGAACCAGAAGACGACCGGCAGGTTCTTGCCCGCTGCGCCCGATATCGAAGCCACCGCATCGGCCTCGCGCTTCTTCAGCTCGGAGATCAGTGCATCGCCGCGCTCCTTCACGTCGAAAATTTCAGAGAGTTCGGCGATTTCACGATAGATCAACTCCATCGTGAACAGCTCCCTGCGCACGCCGTCGCCGCCATCGGTGTTGACCTTGGCGACGCAATCGGCCGGCGCGAGATAGGTGTTGATGCCGACATCCTCGAACTGCTCGCGCTTGCCGACCGAGCCCTGCGCGCCGACATGCCATTCGAACTCGGCCGCCACCAGGTCGGGCTCTTGCCCGACGACGGATTCGAAGCTCGGATCATTGTCGGCGAGACGCTTTATCTTGCTGTTGGCCTCGGCATATTGCGGCAGCACGGGACCGACCCAGACGGCCGTGCCTGCGATCTTGTCGGCAAGGCCGAGCGAGAAGAGAATTTCGGTCATGCCCTGGCCGATCGAAACGATCTTCGACGGGGCCTTCTGGAACGTCACCTGCTCACCGCAATTGGTGATGGTCAAAGGATATTGAGTGGCGGCAAGGCTCGGTGCCGCAAGGCCGATCAGCCCGAAGGCAAATGTCATGGTGGCGAGAATCTGACGCATGAAAAACCTCGATTGAAGGGAAAAAGCACGGTTATGCCGCACGCGCGGCCGAAGGCACGCTGAGACGTGCGCTAACCGCAGGAGGCCCAATCGAGACGGATGCATGCCGGAATTCGGCGAAGGTTCAGAAGGTCAATCATGTCTGTTCCTTGTCCGGGCATCCCCGCCCGGTTGATTGGATCGTGATTGACGGCAGGTCTCCTGGCTTGCGGATATCCATCGGTTCATCCACCTTCCCGCGATATATCGCAGTGGCGAGGCCATAAGCCCTTCAGAGATGGCCGGTCGCTGGCCATAGCTGAGATGATCGACAATCCGCTTACAGTTGCGGGGGCAGCCACGGTCTCGGTCCCTACTGGGTCGTCCTCACCGTGTTCCCTATTAATCCCCTTGGAGTCATCTTCAGGGAACCGTCGCCCCCCAGTTACGTCGCCTGCCCGGGCGACGTCAATGATTATTGCGGGGGACGGGGTTTGGGTGGGTGAAAAATGGAGACTGAAAGGAGCATCCTCGCCTCCTCAGGATACGGCGTTCGTAAGCGTTGGCGCCGCCTTCTCAGTTCCCGCTGTCGCGGGCGCGGCATCTTCCGACCTCCCTCATGCTGAGGTGCGCAGCCCGAGAGGGCGGAGCCTCGAAGCACGCGCCGCAACGCTGCTCCCTGCGTCCCTACAACGCATCCAGCGGTATCTTCAGATACCGCCGGCCGTTCTCCTCGGGCTCGGGCAATCTGCCTCCCCGAATATTCACCTGCAGCGCGTGCAGCATCAGCTTCGGTTTCGGCAGCGTGCGGTCGCGCGCCTGGCGCAGCGCCACGAAGCCGGCCTCGTCGATGGCTGATATATGCGGATTACCGCTTTTCTGGGCGGCTATCGTGCTTTCCCAGCGCGGGTGACGGCCGCCAGGTTGATAGTCGTGGCCGGAAAAGAGCCGGGTCTCCTCGGGCAGCGACAGGATGGCCTGGATCGAGTGCCAGAGGGCGCTGGCGCTGCCGCCGGGAAAATCCGTGCGCGCCGTGCCGGAATCCGGTGTGAACACGGTGTCATGCACGAAGGCGGCGTCGCCGATCACATAGGTCACCGAGGCAAGGGTATGGCCGGGCGAGAACATCACGCGGGCTTTGAGCCCGCCGATCTCGAAGGTGTCGCCGTCGGCAAACAACCGGTCCCATTGCGAGCCGTCGGTTTCGAGTGCCGGCCAGTTGTAGATCTCCTTCCAGAGCACCTGCACGTCAGTGACATGGACGCCGATGGCCGTCGGCGCGCCGGTCTTTCCTTTGAGGTAATGCGCGGCGGAGAAATGATCGGCATGCGGATGCGTGTCGAGGATCCACTCGACCGTCAGCCCCTCGCTGTCGATATGCGCGAGGATGGCGTCGGCATTGGCCGTCCCCGTTGCACCCGACATCTCGTCGAAATCGAGCACTGGGTCGATGATGGCGCAGCGTTTCGTCACCGGGTCGGCAACGACATATTGCACACTGCAGGTGCGGGGCTCGAAGAAGGCCGTCACGCCAGCCGCCTGCCCGGCCCGCTTCTCCAGCCAGCGGCGTGCGCCGGCAAGATCGAAGCCGAGGTTTTGACCGAAGGCCTGAACATCCCCGACCTTCATGCGCCCATCCAGCACCTCGCCCAGCGTATAGAGCGTCAGCGCCCGTGTGCCGCTCTTGCAATGGGCGACGACTGGTCCCTTCGCCTCGGCCATCGCCGCCTGGAAGGCCCGGATATCGGCCTCGGTGATCTCGGCCCCTTTCACCGGCACGAAGCCGTAGGCGAGCCCCGCGGCGGCAGCGGACGCCTTTTCCGCCGCATTGCCGGGCTGCCCCGGCTCCTCGCCGTCCGGCCGGGCATTGATGACGCCGGCAAAGCCGTCTGCCGCAAAAGCGGCAAAGCCGGCGGCATCGGGCTGCCCCGCCACCGATATCAGCTCATTGACCCTCACGGATGTCATCGAAGCCCCCGCGCCGCCTGCATCGGCAGTATCGCATGTATATCAATACAATCTCACAAGTATATTGCCGAGCGCAAGAATAGTCGCTTCACACTTCTGCGCGCCTGCTGCGGGCCGGCAAATGCAGAGGCAAGACACTCCCGATCCTCGCCCGGCCCGGCGCAGCCAGTCAAAACGACAGCGCTGGCGCCGACGATGACGACGTCGTCGAGCATGTCTTCCTGCGTATAACCGCGTGCGGTGACGCCGGGCGGGGCCCAGATCGTGCCGCCGCGCTATTGGAAATTCTCGATCAGCGTTGACAATGGATCGAGCGGCGGCACATGCGTCCCAGCCAACCCTCCTGGGCGATGAAAAACCTCCCCGCAGAGCCCGCGTTATCACGCGTCCATCGCCGGCTCATTGAGCATCGCCTCGATATTGTATCCGTCGGGATCGAGAACGAAGCAGGCATAATAGTTGTCGGCATATTCCGGCCGCGGGCCGGGCACACCATTGTCCCTTGCACCGGCTTCGAGCGCTGCGCGATAAAACGCCTCGACCTCCGCCCTGCTCTGGACCCGGAAGGCGACGTGCAAACGGGTCAGAGGCGGCTTGTCGTCGGTGTGCTGGATTTCGAACAGGCTGCCACCGACATCGAAAGCCCAGAATACGCCTTCCTTCCCGAAGGCGCGGCGATAGCCAAGAGGGTCGAAGGCGCGTTCATAGAACACCTTGCTCTTTTCAAGGTCACTGACAGCAATGGTGATATGATCGATCATGGCGTGCATCCCTATCGTTCCGCCGCGCCCCATCATAGGCGAATCCCCGCGGCAGAAAACACACAAAGCCGCTCGATATCCTGCAACGCAGGCGGCTGCTCGACATCGGCAACGATGTAAAGCTATGGTTCAGCCGGGATAGACTGGATAACGCTCGCGCATGCCTTACGGGATCAGCCTCAAATGTCTGAACGAGGACGCATCGCCGGTTTTCAAACTCTGGGACGAAGCCGCGGCATTCGAAGAGACGGCTTCAATGCGGGCTTTGAATTATCCTCCGCATCTCACCCTCGCAGTTTATGACGAGTTTTCTTCTGATCGGTTGGCCGCAGCGCTTGAACGCGTCTTCCGCGGGCATTCGGCCGTTACCGTAAGCTTTTCGGGTGCCAGTTATTTCGAAAACGAGTTCATCGTCTTGTGGGCCCGACCGATCGCGGACAACGCACTTTTCCAGTTGCACGCGGCACTGCACCAAGAGATCGACCCCGCCTATTGTCACGAGCACTATCGGCCCGGCAACTGGGTGCCTCACTGCACCGTCGCCGCAAAAGTGCCGAAGGCAAAATCAGAGATCGCGATCAACTGGGCAAACGAAAACCGGATGCAGTTCGCGGTGAGTTTCGATGCCGCAGACTGTGTCCGATTTCCGCCTGTGGAGATAACGAGCGAGATCGCATTGACGCAGCAATGACCGCTGACGGCGCAAGCCGATGCAGAGGATGAATGCCGCGCAGAGTCTGGCGGTTGGCACGCCGCAGGACCTTCCCGCGACACAAGCCGCGCCCTCTCTCCGCCCTCATCCTGAGTGCCCCGCAGGGGCCTCGAAGGACGAGGGCGGCCACCGGCCTCTCCTCGGCAAAGGATGCAGGCTTAAGCGACGCGGCAGTCGAACAGAACAGGCCGGTTCACTGCGATCATCTCCAGGATCGCTTCGTCGAGTTCGGCCGGCCTCTCGCAGCGAATGCCGTGTCCGCCATAGGCTTCGGCAAGTTTGACGAAATCCGGATTTCCGTGCTGCCGAGCCGTTCCCTCATCGCCGCCGTTGAGAATGAAGATCTTGATCGGCGCATTGTGCTGCACGGCGGCAGACATTTCCTTCATGGTCATCTGCACGGAGACATCACCGGCTATGTCGATGACGAGGCTGCCGGGATTGGCGATCTGCACGCCGAGGGCGGCGGGCAGTCCGTATCCCATCGTCCCCAGGCCGCCTGACGTCATCCAGCGGTTCGGCTGCTCGAAGTCGTAGTGCTGCGCCGCCCATATCTGATGCCGGCCGACCTCCGTCGTGATGTAGGTATCCCGATCCTTCGTCAGTTCGTAAAGCCGCTCGATGGCATATTGCGGCATGATGACGTCGTCGCGCATCGCATAGGAAAACGATCGCCGTGCCCGCCAGCCCGCAATCGTGCTCCACCACCCGGCCAGTCTCACCCGGTCCGGCGCCTGCGGCAGCGCCTGCCAGAGACGAACGAGTTCGGCAAGCACGCCGGCGGCATCGCCCCGGATACCGATATCGGCGCGCACGGTCTTGTTGAGCGAGGAAGCATCGATATCGATCTGAATCTTCCGGGAATTCGGTGAGAAACCATCGACGCCGAAGGCAAGCACGCTTTCGAAGCGTGCCCCGATGCAGAGCACGAGGTCGCAGTCGTGCATTGCCATATTGGCCTCATGGGAACCGTGAAGCCCGGCCATCTTCAGCCAGTTCGGACTGGACGCCGGATAGGCGCCGAGCCCCTTCAGCGTCGCCGTGACGGGAAAGCCGGTGAGATCGACCAGTTCGTGCAGCAGCTTTACCGCTTCAGGGCCGGAATTGATGACGCCGCCGCCGACGCAGATAACCGGCCGGCGCGCCGTTGCCATCAGAGCGATGGCAGCCTCGATCTCCCTGATGGCGCCGCGGCCGTCCGGCTGGCAGCTCGGTCTCGGGACGACAGCCTCTGGCGGTGTATAATTTCCGCTGGCAAACAGCACGTCCTTCGGCATGTCGACCAGAACGGGCCCGGGCCGGCCTGATCCGGCGATGCGAAAGGCCTCGTGGATGGCGGCCGCCAGATCATTGACATCGCCGACCAGCCGATTGTGTTTCGTGCAGGCTCGGGTGATGCCGACGGTATCGCATTCCTGAAACGCGTCGGACCCAATCAGTGTCGTCGGCACCTGGCCGGACAGGCAGACGAGCGGGATGGAGTCAGAGAGGGCATCCTGAAGGGGCGTAATCGCGTTGGTGACGCCGGGGCCTGATGTCACCAGCATGACGCCGACCTTGCCCGTCGAGCGGGCATAGCCCTCCGCGGCATGGCCGGCTCCCTGTTCGTGGCGAACCAGAATGTGCCTGATGTCTTCCTGCTGGAAAAGCTCGTCATAGATCGGCAGCACGGCAGCGCCGGGATAGCCGAATATATGCTTGACGCCATTGTCTCTCAGCGCCTGGAGAACGATTTCCGCGCCGGTCATCTGCGCGCGCGGGGTGTCGATGGAATGACGGGATCTCATGGTTCCGTTCCTTGATCAGCGTGACGATGTTTGGAAAGTCCGACGAGGCGCACGCCCGGATTCAGGGCATAAAAAAAGGCCCCGTCAGGAGCCTGCTTACCGCGCATGGGTGCTTTCGCCGGATGGTTATACCATCCTGCCCATGCGCCCGATCACCACTGCCAGAACCATTGCGATTTTCATGGCGTCACAGCTAAAGGCAAATCGGCGTCTGGTCAATGCTCCCGAAGGAGACGAAACCGCCCGCGGGAAAACCCCGGGCGGTCGCATCATCGTCCAACATCTCGGCCATGCCGGGGTGTCCGAGGTCAGTCCCGGCCCTGCAGGCGGTCCATGACCTGGAGCAGCAGGTCGGCGCAGGCCTTCATCGGTTCGTCCTCGGCGCATTTCAGATCAATCCGGGTGTCCCCGTCCTCGATCCGGAAATGGGCGGCCTTGGACGGCGGCGGCGGGCGATGACCGTGGAAACCACGGAAGCCCCTATCGCCACGGAAGCCCCTGTCGTCGCGGAAGCCCCTATCGTAGCGAAAACCCATGTCGCCCCTCGATCTATGCCACCGGTCATCGGGGCGATCGCTTGGCCGCGCATCCGGCTCGACCGTCATCCGCTCGTCATCACCGGAGGCAGAAGGGTTCGGTGGCGGCGGTGGCGAGGCCGGATCGGCCGCGGCAGGCGGAGTCTCGGCGGCTGGCGGGGCCGGCGGCTGTTGGGCGAAGGCGGTGCCGGCCAGTGCGGCAAGAGCAAGGCCCGAGAGGAGAAGTCTTTGCATGGAAATGTTCCTTTACCGGAAATAACAAGCATGTCTGTAAACACCGCAGCGCGGCTTTGGTTCATGCCCGAGCGGCTCGTGAGCGAAATCCCCAAAGGCCATGGCCACGATCCCGACGATGGGGGCAATCACAGGAGTGTCGCCACGAGACGTCTTTCGCCTCGCCTCTGCCTTGTTGGACGGCTATCCTGTGCGCCGATTCGCTATCCGCAACGAGGGCGTGGCGTGAACGAAGCATCAAAGGAGAGCGCGATGACGGACGCCAAGAGCGGCATTTCGGGACTGCGGCCGCACATTACTGTGATTGGCGTCGGCGGTGGTGGTGGCAATGCGATCAACAATATGATCGCGGAAAACCTGGCAGGCGTCGAATTCGTCGCCGCAAATACCGATGCTCAGGTGCTCGCCACATCCAAGGCGACGCGCCGCATCCAGCTCGGCGCCAATGTGACCGAGGGTCTCGGCGCCGGCTCCCTGCCGGAGGTCGGTCATGCGGCGGCTGAAGAATCCATCGATGAGATCATGGATCACCTGGCCGGCTCGCACATGTGCTTCGTCACCGCCGGCATGGGCGGCGGAACCGGCACGGGCGCAGCACCCGTCATCGCCCGCGCCGCGCGTGCCGCTGGCATCCTGACGGTCGGCGTCGTCACCAAACCCTTTACCTTCGAAGGCAACCGCCGCATGCGAATGGCGGAAATCGGCATCGAGGCGCTTCGCCAGGCCGCCGATACGGTCATCGTCATCCCCAACCAGAACCTCTTCCGCATCGCCGATGCGAAAACCACGTTCGCCGATGCCTTCATGACGGCCGACCGCGTGCTCTATGCCGGCGTTGGTTGCATCACCGATCTGATCGTCAAGGAAGGCCTGATCAACCTCGATTTTGCCGACGTGAAATCGGTCATGCGCGGCATGGGCCGCGCCATGATGGGCACTGGCGAAGCCTCCGGTGAAAGCCGCGCGATGAAGGCCGCGGAAGCGGCAATTGCCAACCCGCTTCTCGATGATATTTCGATGAAGGGCGCCAGGGGCGTGCTGATCTCGATCTCCGGCGGCTCGGATATGACGCTGTTCGAAGTCGACGAAGCGGCAAGCCGGATTCGCGACGAGGTGCAGGACGACGCCGATATCGTCGTCGGAGCCATCTTCGACCGCAGCCTTGACGGCAGGTTCCGCGTCTCGGTCGTGGCGACCGGCCTGGAAGGCGGCGCCGTGCCCGCCTCCGCTTCTCAACCAGCCGCAGAGCAGATCCAGACGCGCACGCTGCAATAACCGCAGCCGTATCGTGGCTAAACGTCTGACCGGCTGAAACCCGGTCGGACGAAGAGTATGTCCGAGACATCCCAAACACGGAGATTTCGATGGTCTACCTGTTTGGGATGTAGAGAGCATCCGCTGCGGCATCATAGACAACGTTCGAGATGAATCGTCTCCGCTTGAGAGAGCCTCGAAGGACGAGGCAGGCGTGCCGGCGCTCAGCGCCTGCAAGAAGCGGCGTCAGAACGCTGATAGCCAAGAACTGGCACATCGACGACGACTGCCGCCATATCGACTACCCCGCCATGAATATCGTCGCGCAGCCCAAGCATGGACGCCTCGAAATCGTCCACGAACCGCTCTTCCCCAAGCTCGACGGAAAAGTGTCGAAATGCGAAACGGTCAAGGTTAACGGCGTCGTTGGCTACTACACATCCGATCCCGGCTACACCGGCACCGACCGGCTCGTCATCCGCTCGCCCTACGAAGAAGGAAAGACGGAAGAAGGCGTGCTGAGCGTGAAGGTGCTGAGATAACTGCCGGTCACGGGTCTGCACCGAGCACGGCAATCTCGGTCAGCGCGCCTACTCTTGGCCGTCCTTCGGACCCTTCGCGTATTCACAGATCGACGTAGAATAGAATGTCTGGCCGGCAAATTCGTGCTTTGACAAGCCGAATTCGAACACGCCGAATTTCTTGTCACGACAATAAAACGCTGACGTAAGGAATTCACTCAACCGTCCGCAGTCTCCCATGCCGGCGCCGGTATAGACCGATAGAGTTTTGCCCTTGAAGGTTCCCTTCACCACCTTGTCGACCTCAAAGTCGCCGCGCGTCACCCGTAGCGGCTCGCGGTCGGATGGAGAATCCGGTAGCTCGACGCCAAAGGTCACGAGCTTCATGCGGCCTTTCACGATCAAGTCCGCTTCCGCAAACTTCTCCTTCGCAGACGATCGTCCGCAACTACAGGCAGATGCTGCCGAAGCCGACAACACCATGAAAACCGAAGCGGCGACCAAGGCCGCGGCACGATATGACCTCATTGAATCCCCCACCCGCGCGGCTCAAATCCTTGCGCGCGTCGGTCCACAGCATGACGGCAGGTTTGTCCGGATTGAGGCGATATGATCGGTTGGCACAGCTAATAGGTGAAAAATTCCCGGCCGCGATAGCCATGAATAGATTCAAGCAGGCAGACAAAGAACCGAATAGATCCTCATCCCACCACCCGCCTGATCTTCTCCGCATCCTCCGCCGTCGCCGGATTATACACCACCATGCTGAGGTCCGGCCGGCCGTCCACCTGAAATGCCGAATATTCGAAGGAGAGCAGCCCGAGTATCGGGTGCCTGATGTGTTTGGCGCCCTCACCGTGGGTGCGCACGTCGTTGTCGCGCCACATGGCCAGGAATTCCGGGCTTTTCCGGCAGAGTTCGTCGACCAGGGGCTCGACCTCGGCGGCCGCACCGGCGCGAGCCGCGTCCACCCGGAAGGCGGCAACGACGAAGCGGGCGACGCTTTCCCAATCATATTGAGCGGCGCGCCCGCGCGGATCGAGGAAGATGAAGCGCAGCACGTTGCGCTCTTCCGGCGGCAGTGCGCCGTAATCGGTGAGCAGCACAGTCGCCGCGCGATTCCAGGCGACAACATCCCAGATGGCGTTGCGGATCAGCGCCGGGCTCGGGTCCAGCGCATCGAGCACGCCCTGCAGCCTGGGCGTCACCCCCTCTTGTCTGCGGTAGCGCACTTCGGGCGGCCGGCCGAGGCCGATGAGGAACAGGTGCTCGCGCTCGACATCTGTCAGCATCAGCGCCCGCGAGATCCGCTCGAGCACATCTGATGACGGCGCCCCGCCGCGCCCCTGCTCCAGCCAGGTGTACCAGGTGGGGCTGATATTGGCGCGGCTCGCCACCTCCTCGCGACGCAGCCCCGGCGTGCGGCGACGCTCCCCGGCAAAACCGAGGGCGGCGGGGTCGAGCTTGGCGCGGCGGCCTTTGAGATAGGCGCCCAGCCGGTTTTCGGAGGTGACGAATTCACTCATCCTGTTAGCCATTATACCATGATAAGATCACTACTTTACCATGATAGCGCCTTGCCCGATATCTGTCTCCAGCCAAAACGGAGATATCGACATGCGCGTATTCGTCACCGGGGCCACCGGCTGGGTCGGCTCTGCCGTCGTCAACGAATTGATCGCCGCCGGCCATCAGGTGCTCGGCCTCACCCGCTCGGACAAGGGTGCTGAAGAGCTGTCGGCCTCTGGCGCTGTCGCCCATCGCGGCTCGCTGGAGGATCTGGAAAGCTTGACGCGCGGCGCGGCCGAGGCCGACGGCGTCATCCATACCGGCTTCAACCATGATTTCTCGAAATTCGCCGAAAACTGCGCCCTCGACCGGCGCGCCATCGAGGCGCTCGGCGAAGCCCTTCGGGGTTCCGGCCGTCCGCTGCTGGTCACATCAGGCCTCGGCCATGCGCCGGGCCGCGTCGGCACCGAGAAGGACCCGCCCATGCCGACCTCAGAAACCTACCCCCGCGCTTCCGAAATCACCGCGATATCGCTTGTCGCGCGAGGCGTGCGCGCCTCCACGGTCCGCCTTCCGCCGTCGGTGCACGGCCATGGCGACCACGGCTTCGTGCCGATCCTGATCGATTTCGCCCGGCGAACAGGTGTTTCTGCCTATATCGGCGAAGGGCAGAACCGCTGGCCGGCCGTACATCGGCTCGATGCCGCCCGCCTCTACCGCCTGGCACTGGAACACGGCGCCGTGGGCGGCCCTTTCCTGGCGGTCGCCGAAGAGGGCGTACCGTTCAGGGAGATCGCCGAGGTGATCGGGCGGCGGCTCGATGTTCCGGTGGTCTCGAAGTCGCGCGAAGAAGCCGCAGAGCATTTCGGCTGGTTCGCCATGTTCGCTGGCTTCGACGTGCCAACGTCGAGCGAGCGCACCCGCGCACTCCTCGGTTGGCAGCCGGCCCAGCCCGGCCTGCTGGCCGATATCGACCATCCGGCCTATTTCGGCGGGTGAGGCTCAGATGCCGGCGCCCGTGGTTGATTAATGTAGGGAGCAAGGCTGGGAACGCCCTCTGGCGACTTCGATCTACCGCATCCGGCCTTCATTCATATCGGCGGGATCGTAGTTGATGTCCCAATCCTTCTCCGGCTTCTTCGTGCCGGGCAGGCCCTTGTTCACGGTCGCATCTTCGGAACCGGTGATGACGGTCGGTTTGGCGCTGGCCACGCCAGTGCTTTTCCTGTCGGCCCCGGATTTGGCGAACTGGCCGGCGGCGTCTTTTTCGGGGTTGGCCATCTCATTCGCCCTTCTGCTTCATCGCGTCACCGATAGTCTTCGTTTCGGGATCGCGGTTGTTTTCGCCGTGCGCGTCGCGGTTCTTGTCCGGATCGTCCTTGGCTTTCAGGTAGCCGCGCGGGGTATTTCCCTTCGGGCCTTCCCAGCGGGGGGATTGCTCGGTGGTGCCGGGGGCGCCATCCTTCGGAGTCGTGGCCATCGTCGTTTCTCCTTGGTTGAGTAGGAAAAACCGGGAAAGGCGGCAAGTGTTCCAGCAGAAAATATGGAACAGCGTCGTCCCCCATCGGTTGTTCCGAGGTCGCAACCTCGAACAGGGAGCCGAAAATGAGCAAGACCAACGTCCGTGAAATTCAAAAACGCGCCGAACAGCAGGTCAGAAACACCAGCGCCGGCGGCCACCTCGGCGGCACCTATTTCGGTCAGCAGCCCGACGGCAAAACCGCCTCGGACAGCAGTAACGACAGCGCCAAAGCCAGGCCCAACGACGGGAGCAATTAAGCGGCGCATATGCGTCCTCTGTCCCATTATCAGGGTCGGAGCATCTCCAAATACCTGTTGGGCCCCCACCTCCCTCCATCATTGGATGGTCGCGCACCCGCCTCGCCCTTCGGCCCCCTTTCGCGGGGCGCCTCGGGGTGAGGCTCTCTTGGGTGGCGGCGCCAGCCCTATTCCTGGATATCGGGTTCCACCACCCTCGCGAGGTTTTTCAGCGACTCCTGCCAGCCGAGATAACAGGCTTCGGGCGGGATGACGTCGGGCACGCCTGCCTGGACGATATCCACCTCGGTGCCGACCGAGACCTTTTTCAGCGTCACGGTGACTTCCATTTCCCCCGGAAGATTGGGGTCGTCGAATTTGTCGGTATAGCGAACGAGTTCGCCCGGGACGAGTTCGCGGAATTCGCCGCCGAAGGCATGGCTGTTGCCGGTGGTGAAGTTGCGGAAGGACATTCTGAACGTGCCGCCGACAACAGGCTCAAGATGGTGCACGGTGCAGAGGAAGCCGTTCGGCGGCAGCCACTTGGCAAGCGCATCCGCTTCGATGAATGCGCGATAGACCTTCTCCGGGCTGGTCGCGAGAACGCGGTGCAGGCGTATGGTGTTCGGCATGGTCGTGATCCTTTTGAATGGATGGAATGGACGAGCTAAGGACGGATCGGGTTTGACCGATCCGACATGGGAACGATCTTTTCTTCAGGAAAAATCGCTCGGAGCCGGATCGCCCGTCAGCTCGGCATGCCTTCGAACTGCGGAAGATGGAGCGGCGTCGCCCAAGCAAGCCGCCGTTTGATAAACATCTCGACCCCCGGCTGTATCAACTCGGGCCGATCCAGGCTGCCAAGGGTGACGAAGACGAGGCCGGGGAAGCTCTCCAGATTGCTGCTGAACAACCTCGCGCCGCAATCCGGGCAGAAATTGCGGTCGAGGCCCTTGCCGGAATCGGCGATATAATGAAACGCCTTCGGACTGCCGGCAGTCAGGGTGAAATCGTCCTGCGGCACGGCAAAGAAGGTCGCGGCCTCGCCGCCCGAGGCTTTCTTGCAATCCAGACAATGGCAGTCTGCGACGAAGGTCGGATCTGTGTCGAAGCCGAACTGCACCGCACCGCAAGCACATTTTCCCGTATATTTCCTGCTCATGCCGGGGGTCCTTCAGCTGTTTCAAGATCTGCGATCGGTGCACGTCAGGCAGCGGCCTGCTCGCCCAGCGCATGCAGCAGCAGGCGGGCGGCCTGCTTCGATGAGGCTGGGTTCTGCCCGGTGATCAACTGATCGTCCTGGACGACGTGGACGGCCCAGTCTTCCGTCGCAGAAAACTTCGCCCCCTGCTCCTTCAGCACGTCTTCGAGCAGATAGGGCACGACCTCGACGAGCTGCACGGCCGCCTCCTCGGAATTGGTAAAGCCGGTCACCGTCCGCCCCTTGGCGATCGGCCCACCGTCCGCCGCCTTGACCTTGGTCAGGATTCCCGGCGCGTGACAGACGAGCGCCAGCGGCTTTCCCGCGGCGAGCGTCTCCTCGATCAGCGCGTGCGCATTGCGGTCGTTCGTCAGGTCCCAGAGCGGCCCGTGGCCGCCGGGGAAAAACACGGTGTCATAATCCGCCTGGTCGACGTCGGACAGCCTCAACGTGTTGGCGAGCGCAGCCGTCGCGGCCGGGTCTCGTTCAAATCGCCTCGTATCTTCCGTCTGGAACGCCGGCTCGTTGCTCTTCGGATCGAGCGGAGGCTGGCCGCCTTTTGGCGATGCGAGCGCGATCTCGGCGCCGGCGTCGCGGAAGACGAAATAAGGGGCAGCGAGTTCCTCGAGCCAGAAGCCCGTTTTCCTGCCGGTATGTCCCAGTTGATCATGCGATGTGAGAACCATGAGAATTTTCATTTTGCCCAGCTCCTTCGGTCCGGCCGGAGGACAAAACCTTCCGCGTCCGGTTTACGGTGAAATCTGCCTGCAATCTCATGTTGAACTGAAGAAATCATAGATCGGCCGCCGCCGCGAGACAAGTCGGAGCTCTCCAAATACCAACTGTGAGATTTGAGGCGAAGATGTATGAAGAGAAGATCTGACGCGCAGAGATCAACGAAGGCGCGCAAGGGATCTGGAACGTGAGCAAGCCGAATTATCGGGACATCGCCCGCCATGCCGGTGTGGGAACCGCGACGGTCGAGCGGGTGCTGAACGGGCGTGGGGGTGTTCGCCCCGAACTGGTGGAGAAGGTCATATCCGCCGCACGTCGCCTGGATTACCCGCGCAAGCTTCCCGAGACCCATCGCGGCCTCCTCAGGATAGAAGTGCTGATGGTTCGCCCGGAAACGAGTTTCTACCGTCGTCTTTCCCATGCTTTCGAGAGAATTGCCGCCACCCTCGATCCTCTGGTCGTCGTACATCGCAGCTTCACCGACGAGATGAACGCCGAGGCAATCGCGCGACGTATCCTGTCCACCGACCTTTCCCGCGCCGGGCTGATCCTGGCGGTGCCAAGCAGCCCGGTGATCGGCGCCGCGGTGGAAAAGGTCAATGCGCAAGGCCTGCCGGTCGTCCATGTCGTCACCCGCGCCTCCGAGCGCGTCGGAGAATTCATCGGCATCGACAATGTTGCCGCCGGCCGGACGGCGGCACTCTATATCAGCCGAATGGCGCCGCGGAGCGGGCCTGTCGTGGCAATCTGCCATCCCATCTATCAGGTGCATCGCGATCGGATCCGCGGCTTTTCGGCCTATTTCCAGGACTATCCCGGCGCCTCCAGTTTCGAATGGCTGGGATTTGGCGGCGATGAGGAGCGGCCGAGCGCCGAGCTCCTGTGGGCGGCACTGGAAATCTATCCCGGCCTTGCCGGGCTCTACAATGCCGGCGGCGCCAACGCCGCGCTGATCGAGGTGCTTCGCCGGCATCCGCGCGGCCGCGACGTCTTTTTCGTCGGGCACGAATTGACCGATTACACCCGGGCGGCGCTGCAGGACGGCATCATGGATGTGGTGCTGGATCAGGCGCCGGAGGCGCAGGCGCGGCGCGCGCTCGATCTCGTTCTGAACAGGATAGGCTTGACCGATATCAAACCGGACCAGGCACCGATCCGTTTCATCACCATCACCAAGGAAGCGCTTTGATCTAATCAGATCAAGGAAGGCTTCGGCATTCACCCGCGCCCCTGCTAATTTCCCGCCAGCAGAGATGTGGGCGACGCGGAGACATCCGGCGCGCCGTAAGGAGATGCCAATGGATGATCTGAAATTCGGCAAGCGCAACAAGCGCGGCGACTGGGCGCCGGACCAGCCGGCCGAGACCGCGCCGCTTTTCGCCTTTCCGCCGCGGCTGACGGCGGTCCTGAAATGGTTGCCGCATTATTTCCTTCCCTGGAATGCGATTTTTGCCGCCTCGGCCGTCGCTTATTGGGCCTGGGTCATTCCGCCCGTGGAGACGATGACATCGCCGCGCCTTGGCTGGATCGCCTGGCTCTATGCGGTAAACGCCGTCGCGGTCTTCCTGTTCTACGGCGCCTTCGAACTGCATCTCTACGTGTTGAAGCGGCAGCAAAATCGCTTCAAGTACAATGGCAAGTTCCCGGCCGACCACAAGAGCACCGCCTTCTGGTTCGGAAGCCAGAACCTCGACAATATCCTGCGCACCTTCCTGTCGGGCGTGACTATCTGGACCGCCGTCGAAGTCGGCATGCTCTGGGCCTATGCCAATGGCTACGCGCCGTGGCTGAGTTTTGCGGAAAATCCATGGACGCTGGCGCTCGTCGCGCTCGTGGTGCCGATCATTCACGAGTTCCATTTCTTCTGCATACACCGGCTGATCCATACGCCCTTGCTGTACAAATGGGTGCACTCGGTCCACCACAATTCGGTGAACCCCTCACCCTGGTCGTCGCTGTCGATGCATCCGGTCGAGCACCTGCTCTATTTCGGCACGGCGTTCTACCATCTGTTCCTGCCCTCCAACCCGATCATCATGCTCTACCAGCTGCATTATGCCGGTTTCGGGGCCATTCCCGGCCATGTCGGCTTCGACAAGGTCGAGATCGGCGAGGAGAAACTGGTCGATAGCCACGCCTATGCGCATTACCTCCACCACAAATATTTCGAGGTGAACTACGGCGACGCCCTGATCCCGCTCGATAAATGGTTCGGCACCTGGCACGACGGCTCGCCCGAGGGCGAGGCGCAGATGCAGGAACGTTACCGCAGGCGGAAGGAAAAACTGGCGGCCCGCAAGGCCCGCCTGGGTGTCGGGGGCGCTGCCGAATGACCTGGGTTTCAGCTGGCAAACTCGACGACATTGAACAGGAAGGCGCCATCCGCTTCGACCATGGCGGGCGCACCTATGCGATCTACCGTGGTCCGGATGACAGCGTCTACTGCACGGCCGGGCTCTGCACCCACGAGGCGATCCATCTCGCCGACGGACTGGTCATGGATTTCGAGGTGGAATGTCCGAAGCATTCGGGCGCCTTCGACTATCGCACCGGCGAGGCC
Source organism: Rhizobium sp. RSm-3 (assembly GCF_001854685.1). Classification (NCBI taxonomy): domain Bacteria; kingdom Pseudomonadati; phylum Pseudomonadota; class Alphaproteobacteria; order Hyphomicrobiales; family Rhizobiaceae; genus Rhizobium; species Rhizobium sp. RSm-3. The sequence continues at coordinate 130,228 of NZ_MAWZ01000006.1, forward strand.
CTCAGGCTTCCCGCCTGCGAAAACCTGAAAACCTATAGGGCCGAAGTGGTCGATGGGGAGGTTCGCGTGGCTCTGATCTGAGCCCGCGACATAGGCCGGCTTGAACGGCCTCCGGAACGGATCGGGCGGCCCGGCGCCCTTTGGGAGGATGAGATGAAATCAATCTGTGTGGCGGCCGTCCTGGCCGCCCTGACGACGACTGCTGCCTCGGCCGAGACGATCGGCGTGTCGATGCAGAGTTTCGACAATAATTTTCAGACGCTGCTGCGCGAGGGGCTTCAGGCAAGGGCGTCGAAGCTCACCGGCGTCAACCTTCAGATCGAGGACGCGCAGACCGACGTTTCCAAACAGCGCAGCCAGGTGGACAATTTCATCGCTTCGGGCGTCGACGCGATCATCATGACGCTCGCCGATACCTCGGCCGCCACCGGCATCAGCGAGGCGGCCCGAAAGGCGGGCATTCCGCTCGTCTATCTCAATCTCGAACCGGAAAATATCGCCAGGCTGCCGGAGAAGCAGGCCTATGTCGGCTCGAAGGAAACCGACTCCGGAAGGCTCGGCGCCGAAGCCGCCTGCGAGCTCCTGAAGAAAAACGGCAAGGCGAACAACGCGCAGGCCTATATCCTGATGGGCGATCTGGCGCATCAGGCATCGCGCGACCGCACTTCGTCGGTCAAGGCGACGCTGGCGGCAGGCGATTGCAAGGGCGTGACCATCGCCGACGAGCAGACCGCCGCCTGGACGCGCACCAATGCAATGGATCTGACCACCAACTGGCTCACCGCGGGCCGGCCGATCGACGTGATCTTCGCCAATAATGACGAGATGGCGCTTGGCGCGATCCAGGCGCTCAAGGCATCCGGCGTGTCGATGGACGATGTGATCGTCGTCGGCATCGATGCAACACAGGATGCTCTGGCCGCCATGGCCGCGGGCGATCTCGATGTGACGGTGTTCCAGAACGCCAAGCAACAGGCGGCCAGCGCCGTCGATGCGGCCGTCGCGCTCGCGCACGGCAACAGCGTCGACAAGGAGGTCTGGGTGCCGTTCAAATTGGTCACGCCCAAGAACATGACCGAATACGCCAGGAAGAACTGATCCTCCCCGGCCGGCGTCTCCTCCTCACGAGCGCCGGCCGCCTTTTCCACGGAGAAACCATGGACGGTATGGTCATCATCGGCGCCGGCGAATCCGGCACCCGCGCGGCCTTCGCGCTACGCGAGGCAGGCTATTCCGGGCCGGTCACGCTGGTCGGGGCCGAGCCCCACCTGCCCTATGAACGGCCGCCTTTGTCGAAGACCGTGAACGGTGCGGTACAGATGAAGCCGATCTGCGCGGCAGAAGCGCTTGATGCGGCCGGCATCACCTATCTCAAGGGCTTATCCGCAGCCAAGCTGGATACCGGCGCCGGAACGGTTGGTTTGAGCGACGGGCGGGCGCTGCACTACGAAAGGCTGCTTCTGGCCACCGGCGCCCGGCCGAGACGGCTCACATGTCCCGGTGCGGCGCATGCACTCGACTTCCGCACCCATGCCGACGCCGAAACGATCTTCTCCCGTATTGGTCCGGGCCGGAGCGTGGCGATCATCGGCGCCGGTCTGATCGGGATGGAACTTGCATCGGTCCTTCGCGGAAAGGACGTTTCGGTCGACATGATCGAAGCCGCACCGAGACCTTTGGGCCGCGCCGTCCCTGCCCGCTTTGCCGAAAAGCTGCACGCCAGACATGCTGCCGAAGGTGTGCGCTTTCACTTCGATCGGGGCGTGGCGGCGATCGGCGACGACGGCATCACCCTGACCGATGGCAGCCTGGTGCATGCCGATCTCGTCGTCAGCGCCATCGGGGTCCTGCCTGATATCGCTTTGGCGCAAGCAGCCGGACTGGCCACCGGCAACGGCATTCTGACGGATGCCTGTCTTCGCACCAGTGCGCCGAACATCTTTGCCGCAGGCGATTGCGCGGCGGTGGCTGAGCCCGGCGGAGGACATGTTCGCTATGAAAGCTGGCGGAACGCCAGGACGCAGGCCGAGACCGCGGCGCGAAACATGGCCGGAGCCGCCGAGACCTTCGGCGCCCTCCCCTGGTTCTGGTCCGACCAGTATGATCTTGGCTTGCAGGTGGCGGGGCTGCCGCAGCCCGCCCATGAGATCGTCCTGCGTTCGGCCGCGGAGGGTGAACTCGAATTCTATCTCGACGACGGGCGCCTGGTGGCAGCGGCTGGCCTTGGCAACGGCAATGGCCTGGCTAGGGACATCAAGCTCGCCGAGATGCTGATTGCCGCAGGCATCAGCCCCAGCCTCACGGAACTGGCCGATCCTCGTGTGAGCCTCAAAACCCTGCTGAAGAACGCAAGGGCCGCGTGATGCAGAAGCTGCTGGTCTTCCAGTCGCTCTGGGCCATGGAGCGCCGGCACACGGATGGGGTCGAGCGCACACTCGACGAGAACATCGCGATGATCTCCAAAGCCGGCTTCGACGGCATCAGCGCCCATTACACCAGCCGCCCGGATGTCGTTGCCCTCAATGAGGCCATCCGCGGCACCGGCTTGAAGATCGAGGCGGTCTGCTTTCCTCGCTGCGTCGACGATCTACGCCTGCCGCTGGAGCTGGCCGCGGAGTTTCCGGTCAGCCACATCAACCTGCAACCCGATATCCGCCCGCGGCGCATCGATGCCTGCCTGCCGCTTCTCGACGGCTGGATGCGGCTCGCTGAAGATGCCGGCATTCCCGTGTTCATCGAAACGCATCGCGACAGGATGACCGCGGACCTGTTCTTTACGCTGGATCTGCTGGACCAGCGTCCCGAACTCCCGCTGCTGGCCGACCTGTCGCATTTCCTGGTCGGCCGCGAATTCGCCTTTCCGGTCGATGAGGAGAACCACGCGCTGATCCGGCGCATTCTGCGGAATGCGCGGGCATTTCACGGCCGGGTTGCCTCGCGCGAACAGGTGCAGATCGAGATCTCCTTCCCGCATCACCGGCCCTGGGTCGATCTCTTCCTCGAGTGGTGGGAGTATGGTTTTCGCCACTGGCGATCGCGCGCCGCCGATGATGCCGAGCTTGTTTTTACCTGCGAGCTCGGTCCCAAACCCTATGCGATCACGGGCAGGGACAACAACGACCAGACCGACCGGTGGGCGGAGGCGCTGGCGCTTCGGCAGATGGTGCTTGCGCTGTGGGCTGCCACTGCCTGAATTCGCTGACACCAGCCTCCCAATCTTGCAATTCCCCCTTTTGGATCAGTGTAGTGCGCCCTACATCGTAAGCGTGTGGGCAGCGGTTTGGGATTGTTAATCAGGCATGCCTAATGTAAATCTTGACGTGCACAAGTTGTGCGTCGATTTATTTGCTACGATATCTGGTTCTGACGTCCGACTGGGAGAGGCTCGAAGATGCGGAAAATTCGTGCGGCCAGCTCGGCCCTCGGACAAACACAGGCAGAAGCTTCGAGTTCGATCGACCGGCTTTTGTTCTTTGACCGCGACTTCAATCCCGTCGAGAATTTGCTGGGCAACGAGCTGCCTGCATCCGTCAAACCGGCAGCGTCCCTTTGGGAACACTTTCCACAGCTGGACAAATCGGCGATCACGCTCGCTTTCCGCTCACTGGATGACAGTGCCCAGCCGTTGCGGATATCGGGCGATCTGGGCGGGCCCGCGTCGCACGGGCTGACGATCTATCGGATCGGAGAGCTGTTTGCCGTGGTTCGCTCCGAAGAGCTTGTTGACGACGAACGTGCGACCCTTCTGCATCTGGCGACCCACGACCCTCTGACGGGACTGCCGAACCGACGCCAGTTCAGCGACGACCTTGCTGTGCTGCTGCAGGAGGCCGCAAGCTCGAACGAGACCCTGTCGCTGATGCAGCTCGACCTTGACGATTTCAAGCCCGTCAACGACACGCTCGGGCATCCGGCCGGTGACACGCTTCTTCAATCTGCCGCAAGGCGTATTCAAGACTGCCTGAGCAGCGATGACAGAGCCTATCGCCTGGCTGGCGACGAATTCACCGTCATTTCCAGGGGACCGGGACATCCGGCCAAAGCGCACCGGTTGGCGGACGCTTTGGTCGCGGCATTCAAAAAGCCCTTCACGATCGACGGCATTGCCCTCTTTGTCGGCACCAGCATCGGCATATCCACATCTCCTCCGGACGGGACAAGTCCTGAGGCGCTGATGAAGGCGTCCGACCTCGCGCTCTATGCCGCCAAGCAAGAAGGGCGCGGCCGGGCAAAAGCCTTCGATCCCGCAATGCTTGAATTACTGGAGCAACGCGAATTGCTGCGCCGCAGCCTCCGCATGGCCTTGGACCAACAGCAATTCTTCGTCGAGTACCAACCCCTTGCCGAAGGTGGCTGCATCGTCGGGTTCGAAGCGTTGCTGAGATGGCACCACCCGCTGCTTGGAAAAATTCCACCGGCGGCATTCATTCCGATGGCCGAGGCCGATGGAATGATGCCTGACATCGGCGCATGGGTTTTGGAGCAGGCATGCCGCGAAGCGATGAAGTGGCCTGAGAATTACATCGTGGCCGTCAATGTCTCGGCGGCGGAATTCTTGACGAGCGGCCTCACCGATCGCATTTCGCAGACGCTGGACCTGGTCGGACTTCCGCCCGAGCGTCTGGAGCTTGAGATCACCGAAAGCGTGCTGCTCGAGCGGACCGTCAACAACATCGATACCCTGAATACACTCAACGTGCTGGGGATACGGATCTCGCTGGATGATTTCGGGACCGAATATTCTTCGCTGAGCTACCTCAAGACATTCCCTTTCGACACGATCAAAATCGACAAATATTTCATCACCGATCTGGAAAGCGATCCGAAAAGCCAGACGATCGTCCGCTGCATCGTCAACCTCGCACATGGTCTCGACATGCAGGTGACGGCCGAAGGGGTCGAGACGCCGGCTCAGGCTGAATGGCTGCACAGCGTGGGCTGCGACAGGCTTCAGGGCTATCTGGTAAGCAGGCCGCTTCCGGTCGAGGCGATTGGCGCGTTTATCACCCGGGCTGAGACATCCGTGAGCCACGCGCTGGTATAGCAAACGACCGATTTTCGCCGTGCTTTTTGACTGATGGAGGCTGTATTGGAAGAGGAAGCATCTGGCTTCGATGACCATGCATTGGCGCCGATGGTGTCGCTGGAACTGAATGTTGCGATGTTCAAGTCTCAATGGCAGTTTTGCGACAGGATTACCGAATATCTCGCCGACATTCTCGGCCAGGGTCACAGCGATCCGGCTCGATATTCGAATTTTCTTTCCGTCGCGGCCAACGAGCTCATTGAACTTGCTTTCCGTTCGACCGATGAGCCGGGAAGGATAAGTTTCAACCTCTATCGGAGCGCGACGTCCAACCGGCTGCGAATTGCCTTTGCCCGCGAGGACCGCGAGAGCACCGGTCTGCGGTCAAGTGAACGCCAGTCTCGCCTCAGCGCCGGATCCGACCTGAAGCCCGATGGGGCGATTTTGCTCAGCGATCTGGCAACCATATTCCGCGCCGCTATCCGAATTGAGAAGAACGGCGCCCAAGGGATTCAAATCATCGCGGATTTCCCCTCCGCCGAGGATTTCCAATGAACGTGCTTCCGCTGCCCTTCACCGTCCATTTTGATCCGACAAATCAGGAGCTGCTGCTGTCCGGCAAGATGCGGCCCGAAAGTGCAAACGAGATTGGCGACGCCCTCAAGCTGGTGCGGCAAAGCTTGGAAAAATACAGCGGCGTCATCTACCTGAACGTCAAACGTCTGACGCACATCAACATGACGGCTTTCTCAGCCCTGTCCGATATTCTGACGGCACACTGCCGGACTAGGCCGGAGCGGAAGATTGTCATCATTACGTCGAGCGTCGTCGCCTGGTCGACTGCGCTGTTCCAGACCCTGGCGGCATCGCAGCCGAACCTGGCGGTTGAAGTCTACGATTCGGCTTTTTATCCGGGCCAGAGCTTTGTCGAGGATGAGAGTTTCATTCCCATTCTGCGCACCCAGACGAAAATGACATGGAGGCACGAACGCGAGTTGCTGCCGCGCCACGGACTGCGCAACGGTCTTGTCATGGCGGATATCTGTTGCGGAATTGGTGATTTCGCCGCCCTGGTTCAACGGGAATTCAAACCGGAACGGCTTGTGGCGCTTGATCATTCCGTGCGCAGCCTCGACTATGCCCGCAAGGTCGCTGCCGACTTCGACCTGCAGGGGATAGAGTACACCTATGGCGACGCCTCCCAGATGCTGCTTCGGGACAATCAGTTCGACTTCGTCACCTGCCGGCATTCGCTGCAGATTTTCAACCGTCCCGAGATGCTGCTGCGCGAGCTTTACCGCATCTGCAAGCCCGGCGGCCGGGTCTACATCACCAACGAAAAAAATTCGCATTGCCTGGGCGAGCCGCATGCGGAAACGATCAAATGGACCTACGAGGAGGTCGCCAAACTGTTCAAGCACTTCGACATGGATGTCGAGATGGGGCCGAAAAGCCGCCATCTCCTTGCCGATGCGGGATTCGACAATATCAAGGTCGATTGCTTCATGGTGACGAACCTCGATGGGGATCCTCAGGACTTCGCCGACGTCATCGAAGCCTGGGAAAATGTCTATGCCGGCGAGATGGCGGTGCGGCGCGGCGACTCCGTGGATTTTATCCGCAGGTTCCGGCAAGGATTCAAGGATCACGTCTTTGCCGCCCTTCACCCCAAAGGTTATGCAGGCTGGCCGATCTGGGCAGCTTCCGGGCGAAAGCCACTGTGATGGACGCGAGATCACCGAAGACCCCGGCAGGAATAGGCTTTCGGGCAAAATTCATCCTGGTCGTCGGCGGAGCAGTCCTCTTCGACTTGCTGGTCAGCGGCGGGCTGGCGCTTTGGAACGTTCAGAGGCTGTCGCGCGACGCAACGCTCGAGGTCGGCCAGGGTCTTGAAGCGGCAAGCCAGGAATATATCCGCACCTATGCGGACTCGACTGCGGCACAGGTGAGTTTGCTGCTGCGGCAGGTTCATAGCGACGTCAGCACGCTGGCAGGCGTGCTCCAGGCGCAGATCGACGATCCCGCGCGCAATTCGGACGTCGGCGCGGCAATTGCCCGCACATCGCCCGGCAGCGTCAGCCTTTCCTACGATCAGCAGGGCAAGTGGTCTCAGAACGCTCCGGGCTCGGTCTCGGTCGTGAGCGTCTGGGGTTACCTGCTCGGACAAGACCAGAAGCCAAGACCCGACGTCGAGAACGATATTCGCACCAGCGCGGTTCTGGATCTTGTTGCGCCGAGCCTGCTGCAGCACGGTGCCTCGAAGCTGCAGATGTATTACATCGGCTCGAAAGAACGGCCGATCTTCCGAACGGCGCCCTATACAGACCAGGCCCAGACCTTCGACCGCCTTTATCCGGGCCATAACGAGGCCAATTTCTGGGACTTCTTTTTCCCGGGACTTTACGAGTCCTGGCAGGGCTGGGCCAAGGATATGCAGACGCGGCCGGTCGCTGGCGACATCACCCAGACAGCGCCCTATACGGATGCCATTACCGGCAAGCTGATCGTCAGTTTCTTTCATCCGCTATGGACAGCCGACAGAAAGGATGTCGCAGGCACCGCCGGCGCCGATATCACGCTCGACCAGCTGGCGCAGACGGTCGAAAATGTCAAAGTGGCGCAATCCGGCTTTGGGTTTCTGGCAATGTCCGACGGCAATGTCGTCGCGATCAACAGCACCGGCGAACAAACGCTCGGCCTGCGTTCCGCCAGCGATGCGAGCGGAACCGGCGTGACCGGCCTCGAGCGCTCGCTGAAGGGAAGCTCTCAGCCTGCGATCGCCAAACTGGCCCTGGACCGCGAACAGGGCATTCAGCATTTGCTGTTGCAGCAGGACGGCAGCGAGGTCCCCTATATCGTCATCGTCAAGAAACTGCCTGCGACCAATCTCTGGTCCAGCGGCCCGGTTCGGCAGGAGGCGATGCTGCTCGGGGTTGTTGTGCCCGAGCGCGAAATCGATGCCTCGCTCTATGCCGCCCAGGCCAAGATCTCAGAGGCGACGAACCGGATCGTACTCTACCAGATTCTGGCGATCCTGATGTCCCTCTTGATCGTGACGATCGCGGTATTTGCCGCTTCGAAACGAATAACCAGCGGGATCAGCGCATTGGCAGGTGCTGCCAAACGCATTCAAACGAAGGATTATTCGGTCAGGGTGGCCATCTCGAGCAGGGATGAAGTCGGCGAGGCCGGTGAAGCGTTCAATCGCATGGCCGAAGAGATCAGCTATCACACCGAAAATCTCGAGCAGCTGGTCGAAGAGCGAACCGCTCAAATTGAAGATGCCAAGGAAGAGATCTCGACGCTGAACGCCCAGCTGCAGCGAGAAAACAGACGTCTTGGAACGGAACTCGCGGTCGCAGAGCGAATCCAGCTGATGGTTCTTCCGCTCGATCAGGAACTCGAGGACTTTCAGGCGCTCGAGATCGCGGCCTATATGAGACCGGCTGAGGAAGTCGGCGGCGATTATTACGACGTCTTGAAGAACGGAAGCCGCTTGAAGATCGGCATCGGCGACGTCACCGGGCACGGGCTGGAAAGCGGCGTGCTGATGCTGATGGTTCAGTCCGTCGCCCGCGCCCTGCAGGAAGCCGGAAACACCGATGCCGTGCAATTTCTGACGAATCTGAACAGCGCCCTGTTTAAGAATATAGTCAGGACGAAAATCGATAAGCACCTCACTCTGGCGTTTCTTGACTACGACGGAAAAGAGATGATCCTGTCTGGACAACACGAGGAAGTTGTCGTCGTCAGGGCAAACGGCGAGGTCGAACGCATCGACACCATGGATCTGGGCATACCGATCGGGCTGGAGGCCGATATCTCAACGTTCATCAAAACCCGTCAAATCGCCTTCGAAAAGGGGGATCTCATCCTCCTGCATACGGACGGGGTAACCGAGGCCGAAAATGATGCCGGAGAATTGTTTGGCATGGAACGCCTGTGCCGCGAAGCCGTTCGCTTTAAGGATCTGAGCGCTGAGAAAATCGTTGCCGAAATTGTCGCGACGCTGATGCTCTTCATTGGATCGCAGAAGATTTACGACGACATCACGCTTCTCGCAGTCCGGCACAGGTGAGACATGAGGCCAACGGTATACGGCATTGAATCTCTGACAGAGATAAGCCTGGATTCGGGCACGCGCCTCACCTTGACCGATGGACCGCTTCAGCTTGGATGGAAGCACTCCGGAATGACGGCCGACTTCATAGCCGAGGTCATGGCCCTGCCCTTCTCACGGTCGAGAAAAGCCTACATGCAGGCGCATCATGACATCGGCTATCTCAGCAACGAGCTGATCGAAAACGCCGTCAAGTTTCGCCAGCCCGGCGAGATCCTCATCGAAGCCGGCATATCCGAGGGACGCTTTTTGATACGGGTAAGGAATACCATCGATGGCGCAACAGCCTCGCGCTTTCAGCAACTGCTGCATCGCCTGCAATCGAAGGATCCCGGGGAACTTCTCCTTGAGCAAATCGAAACCAACGCCATATCGTCTACAAGCGGTTCGGGCTTGGGTTTGCTGACCCTTCTCAGCGACTACGACGCAAAAATGGCATGGGCATTCGAAGAAAATAATGCTGAACATATCATACTGACGACGACTGCAGCCGTGGCAATGCCGCCCTCCTCCAATCCGTGAGCGAAGAATGGAAATCAGCGACGAAAACTTCCGTGTATGGGCGGAACAAAACGAAGTCTATTTCGACGGCGTCTTCCGCCTGGCCGGACCGGACGCCTATGCGCCGATCTACTCATTGATAACAGGCCTGCTCCACGACGGGCACAAACAGGTGACGTTCAATCTGACCGGCCTCGAATTCCTCAATTCCTCCGGCATCAATCTCCTGGCCAAGCTGACCATCGAAGCCAGGAAAATGGGCGACCTGCTGCTCGTCGTCAAAGGCACGCACCAATATCCCTGGCAGGCGAAGTCGCTGCCGAACCTGAAGAAGCTGCATCCGCTTCTCGATTTGCGGTTGGCGTGAGCGGGGGCGAGGAACTATTTGCGGCGCGGGGCCGGTTCTCGTCTGCCTGCTGGCGGCCATCGTCACGGCCAATCTGGTGCAGTCAAAACGATAGGATCGATTTGGGGGGCGTGGCTGCAGGTCGTTCGTAATATCGCGAGCTCCTCCCTCATTCCTGTGCTCGTCACAGGAATCCAGCCACGGCGCGTCCGCGCCGTGAATGAATCATGTCGCGCCGAAAAAGTCTTTCGCGCCCAAGGACTTGGGCGCACTGGATTCCTGTGACGAGCACAGGAATGAGGGAGTGTGAGGTGGCGTCTCCGCCCAATCCTCCGCTCATATCGGTGTAGAACATACCACCTCCTCCTCCTCAACCCTCCAGCGGACGAAGCCGCAACCCATCGTGCCCAGCGCTTCCTCTAAGACCATATGCCGGGGCCCACCACTGGACCTCAGTCCGATGTGCAATGCGCGATCCGCGGTTAATCTTTCACAACTGCTTACGTCGTGAACTGCACGATGCCTATTGATCTCATTCGGAGGAAAACCATGCGGATAGCAACCTTAGCGTCCCTGACCGTGCTCTCGCTGGCTCTTGCCGCGGGCCCGGTCACGATTGCAGGTCACGACATGGCCGCACTGGCAAAGGACGGTGGTAACGGTGGTGGCAATGGCGGTGGTAACGGCGGCGGCAACGGTGGTGGCAATGGAGGCGGCAATGGAAACAGCGGCAGCCATGGCAGCGGCAACCACGGCAGCGGCTCGACCCATGGCAACTCCAACTCTCAAGGCTTCAAAGGCAAATCCTCCGAAGCGGCAGGCAAGTCCAAATCGGCCAAAACAGACAGGGTCGCCGCCACAAAAGAGAAAAACCTGTCGGCGCAGCTTGCGGGCCTGAACTCCTTGAAGCGGAATTACAGGGCGTTGATGCATACGTCGGACCCCCGCATGGCCGCCATCTCGGCCTATGCCCTGGCTTACGCCCAATATGAAATCGACAACGGAATCGAGCCCGCAGCGACCGACCCTCTGCTGGGGGACGCGGCGCTGGAGGACGCATTGGCTTCCGCAACGAAATCCGGTCAGGTGAGCCCAGCGGTCCTGGCAGAAGCCAAAAACATTCTCGGCGTGGGCGAAGCGAACGGCAAGATCGATCAGATCCGCACCTCACTTGAGGACGCCGCGCCGGCGACGTCAGATGAATAGCCACGAGTGGGTTGCGTGAGGTGCGCCGCCGATTCGGTTACAGCTGCGCACCAGACTATGAGAGCATTTCCGTCTCTGTCTGAGTAACGGAATGCTCTCTTTTTTTGAGCAATTTTCGGGGCGCAAAACGTGCTCTGAGAGATCGGTAGGGATGCCCCTCATCCACCTGCCGGCACCGACCGGAGTCGAGCCACCGGCCTCGACTCCGGTCGGGTTAGGGTAACGGGCAGCGACCTGACGCGCCGTCCGGCGCGCAAGGCGGGGTCGCGCCTCAAGCCGCCTTCTCGACCGCCGGCTCGCCCATCGCCTGCGGCTTGCCGAGTAGATAGCCCTGCGCCTCGTCGCATTGTTCTTCAGAGAGCGTATCCAACTGCGCCTGCGTTTCCACGCCTTCTGCCAGCACCGGCACCTCCAGGCTGCGGCCGAGCGCCAGGATGGCGCGGACGATCGCCTTCGACTGCGGGCTGGTCTCGACCTCGGCCATGAAGCTCTTGTCGAGTTTGATTTTGTCGAAGGGGAAGGAACGCAGCGTCTCCAGCGACGAATAACCGGTGCCGAAGTCGTCGATGGCGATCGAGACGCCGAGCGCCTTGATCTCCCGCATTGTCCGCAAGGCCTTGTCCTTGTCGACGATGATCGAGCTTTCGGTGATCTCGATTTCGAGACGCCGCGGGTTCAGGCCGGTTTCCGCAAGGATTTCGGCTATGACGGCGGCCATATCGGCATGGCCGAGCTGGATCGGCGACAGATTGACGGCGATCTTGTGGCTGTTGTTCCAGCTCGCCGCCTCCCGGCAGGCTTCTCTCAGCACCCATTCGCCGATCGGCAGGATCGCGCCGCATTCCTCGGCAAGGCCGATGAAATCCATCGGCGGGATGTTGCCGCTTTCGTGATGGCGCCAGCGCAGCAGAACTTCGTAGCCGGTGATCTCACCCGTCCGCACCGATTTCTGCACCTGATAATGTAGATGAAGCTGGTTGCGGTCGATCGAGGCCCAGAGATCCTTGGCGAGCGCGCGGCGGCGGCGCGCATGCTCGTCCATGGCAGCCTCGTAGAAGCAGACCTTCTGCAGCAGGGAATGTTTGGCGCGGTACATGGCAAGGTCGGCATTGGCGAGCAGCCCGTCGACGCTTGCCGCATCGCTCGGATAGACCGCAACGCCGAGGCTGGCGCCGGTCTTGATCTCGAAGCCATCGATGGCGACCGTGCCGGCCAGCGCGCTTTCCAGCCGCGCGATGAAATCGTGCAGCGCGCTCAACTCGTCGAAGCGCTTGGTCGCGGCAAACTCGTCTCCGCCGAAGCGGGCGATGAACTCGCCCTCCTGCCGCGCCTCGTCGAGACGCCGCGCCAGCTCGACCAGCACCTTGTCACCGGTGCCGTGGCCGTGCTGGTCATTGATCTCCTTGAACTTGTCGAGATCGATGCCGATGACGGCGACATTGCCCCTCACCCGGTCGGCGATCATCATTTCCTCCGAGACGCTGTCGCCGAACTGCAGCCGGTTCGGCATGCCGGTCAGGCCATCATGCTTGGCAAGGAAGGCCACCTGCTCCTCGGATTTCAGGCGATCGGTGATGTCTTCGAAGGTAACGACCCAGCCGCCATTGGCGAGCATGTTGACATTCTGCTGGATGCATATACCGCTCGGATATTTGTGAACCGCGCTGCCGGCACCCGATCTGATCAGCGCCATGTTCCTGAGATAATGCGCCTCGGCCTGCGTGGCCGCCTCGGCCGCGTCTTCCGCATGGGCGGCATAGCCGACGTCGACAATCTCACGGTAGCCCATGCCGGGTCGCACCGAGCCCTCAGGAAATTTGAAGATCTCGAGATAGCGCTTGTTGCAGAGCAACAGGCGCTCATTCCTGTCGAACATGCAGATGCCCTGCCCGATATTTTCCAGCGCGACGTCGAGATTGCGGGTGACCTCCTCGATCCGGTCGGCATCCGCCTTCTGCTTGCTGTTGTCCTTGGTGATCTTGGCATAGCCGATCAGTTCGCCGGTCTCGTCATAGATCGGGTCGATGACGACATGGGCCCAGAAGGAGGAGCCGTCCTTGCGGTAACGCCACCCTTGCGCTTCGAACTTGCCCTCGCCGCGCGCAGTCTGAAGCGCCCGCTGCGGCAGGCCGTTTCGGCGGTCTTCCGCAGAGTAGAACAGCGAGAAATCCTTGCCGACGATCTCATCGGCGCTATAGCCCTTGGCGCGCTCGGCGCCGGCATTCCAATTGCTGACCTTGCCATCCGGATCGAGCATATAGATCGCGTAGTCGGTCACCCCCTGCACCAGGAGCTTGAAGTTGCGCTCCGCCCCGGCGGTCTTGGCCTGCGAGCGCACGGCAAAGATGGCGGCGGCAAAACCCGCCGCCAGCAGCGAAAAGGTGACGGCGGCGATCGTCACCGCCATCAGCGCCGGCGAAAGCAGCATGGCGGGGTCGAGCGCGGTGATGCCGGGATTGACCGTCACCCCCGCCGTCGCGGTGAAATGCAGGGCGACGACGCCTGATGTCAGCAGAAGCGTCGGCACCAGCCTGCCGAAAGTCGACCGGCCGGTGCTGTCGGCAAATCGAAAGGCGGTGATGGAAAAGGCGACGCCGAGAGCGACGGAGGCCGTCACATAGCCCGCGTCCCACGAGATCTCACCGGGGAATTCGATGGCCAGCATGCCGCTGAAATGCATCAGGCCGATGCCGGCGCCGAAAAACGCCCCCGCCAGGACGTTCGCCACCCACCTGCCATAGGCAATCTTGGCGGCGACCGCCACCGTCGTCGCCACGATCGAGACCAGCAGCGAGACCAGCGTCAGTCCGGTATGATACCCGACGACGACACCGGGGTCATAGGCCAGCATGGCGATGAAATGTGTGGCCCAGATGCCGAACCCGCCCGCCGCCCCCGCCGTCACCAGCCATATCAACCGCACCGCGCCATCGGACGATGTCGCCCGATTCAAGAGAACGAGCGCGCAATGGCTGGCGAGAAAGCAGATCAGACCGGCAAGCCCAACCAGCGTGAGATCATGCTGCTGGGTGATGCATGTCAGAACGGTAAACATGGAAGAGGCCCTCGATTTGAGGGGCACGCTACGCAGGGGCGCTTAAGGAAGGTTGAAATGGGTGGGGTGTGGGGGTTGGGAAATGAGGCGGTTCGGGCGGGTTGTGGGATTAGGGTTTATGGTGGGTGTTTGGGTATGGTGAATGGATTGGTGTGGTGGACGCTGACGTCCTCACAGCCAGCCTGTTTAGAGATTTTGGTCTCACCAAGGGACTGCTCCGGAGGCAGGGAGCGGATCGGCCGCTTTCGAAAGGCGGCTATGCGCTAGCTTCCATTCCCGCTGAGCGGCAAAGGATGTGCAATCGAGCCGAACCTGAGCTCGCGTCAATCATTGTCACCGAGGCAGAAGCGCCTTGCGGTTAAAGCGCGGGCCGAAGGCACACGACACGGCACAAGATAATTCTATTAGTGATTGTGCTGGGGACTTTCTCTACGCTAGTATTCAAGCGGCGGGGGAAGCAGATGCATATCAAGTTTGTTGAAATTTCGAATTTTAGGAAGCTACAGTCCGTTCGTATCGAGCTCACGGAAGAGACCACCCTTTTCGTCGGCGCCAATAACAGCGGCAAGACTTCTGCTATGGAGGCCTTACGGCTCTTCTTGGTGGTCAAGCGCTTCTCTATCAATGACTTCACCCTTGCGCATTGGGCGACAATCAACAGCATTGGCAATGCGTGGCAAGCATTCGCTACAGCTGAGGAGGTTGAGACGGCGGCATCCTCCACGGAATGGGAGAGCATCTTGCCGACGCTCGACCTCTGGTTCCACGTCGAAAAGAACGAAATCCATCACGTCAGCCGCTTGCTGCCAACCCTAGATTGGCGCGACGGGCTGCTCGGAGTACGCCTGCGCTATGAACCCTCTGACGTGGGCAAAATGGCGGCCGATTATCTCGGTTGCCATCTCGAAGCTCAGTCTACCAAAACACAGGCAAAAGAAGCCGAAGGAGATGAGATCGGCGAGGTCAAACTCTGGCCGCAGTCCCTTCTTGAATATCTTGACCGTCGTTTACACAATCGATTTGCGATTAGGACTTATGCGCTTGATCCTGCCATGTGCGTCGCGCCTGAGAACGGGATAGCCAAGCCGCAACTCCTACCGATGAGTAGCGAAGCCATTGAAGACAACCCCCTCGATCGGCTGGTCAGAGTCAACGAGATCAATGCACAGCGCGGACTTGGTCAAGGCGCTCGCAATGCGGAGAGTGGCCACCCACGCCGGGTAACGGATCAGGTCCGCCACTATTGGGATCATCACCTAGACCCATCGGACCGGCCAATGCCGTCCGACCTAGTGGCGATGCGGGCAATTGAGAAAGCCCAGGAGCTCTTCGACAAAACGCTGAATACAACATTTGCCGACACGCTCGCGGAGGTGGGGGATTTTGGTTATCCAGGTCAGACTGATCCCGAAATAAAGATCTCCGCACGTATCTCGGCTACGGACACTCTCAACCACGATGCAGCCGTGCAATACGAGGTCGCGGCGGTAACTAGTGAGGGTGAGACAACCACAGTGCTGCGCTTGCCCGAGCACTATAATGGACTGGGGTATCAGAACCTGATCCTGATGTTTTTCAGGCTCGTCAGCTTCCGCGATAGCTGGATGCGTAAGGGAAAGATGGGGCGGTCTGGCACGGTGACCGACGCAGATGTTGTGGCTCCGCTTCACCTTGTTTTGATCGAGGAGCCAGAGGCACATCTGCATGCGCAGGTGCAGCAGGTCTTTATCCGCAAAGCATATAAGACACTGCGAAAGCATGAGCAGCTTGGAGACAACAAGGTGCTTCGCACCCAGCTGGTCGTCAGCACTCATTCCAGCCATGTGGCGCATGAGGCCAAATTTTCATGGCTGCGATACTTCCGGCGGCTTCCGGCGTCCAAAATTGGTGCAGTTCCCACATCGACCGTCATCAATTTGTCAGACGTATTTGGCCCCGTCAAAGAGACGGAGCGCTTCGACACCAGATATCTGCGCTCGACGCACTGCGATCTATTCTTCGCCGACGCAGTAATCTTGGTGGAGGGGCCAGCGGAAAAGATACTGGTCCCGCACTTCATCCGCTCGCACTTCGATTATCTGACCCAGTGCTATCTTTCATTGCTAGAAATTGGCGGGAGCCACGCTCATCGGCTCAGGCCTTTGATCGAAAAGATGGGGCTTTTAACCCTGGTTGTCACTGATCTCGATTCTGAGAATGATGCGGACGGCCATGAACAGCCTGCGAGGGGAAAGGGCCTGAAAACCGGAAACACAACGCTTAAGGAGTGGCTTCCAGCCCTCGCAGCGGTAGACGACCTTTTCAAGGCCTCAGAGGAATCGAAGACCAAGATACACGATCAGATTTTTTCTGTCCGTGTCGCTTATCAATGCCCGGTCAACATCACGCTGGATGAAACGCAGGTCGAGGTTCTGCCTAGCACGTTCGAAGACGCGCTGGCTTTCGCCAATCTCGCCTCGTTCGCCGAGATGGACAAAGCAACCGGTTTGATGGAGAAATTTCGCAAGGCAATCGTGGAGAACAAGTCGGGCGCGGCTTTGAGCAAAGCACTATACGATCACCTTCATAGCAACGCCAAGAAGGCGGAATTCGCGCTCGATCTCCTTGAAATTAAGGATCCAGAAACGCTGATTGTCCCGTCCTACTTGGGCGAGGGGTTGGGTTGGCTTCAATCGCAACTGCGCAGAAAGCATATCGAGATTTTGCCTCCGCCCATAGATGGCGATGACAACTCGAAGAAAGACTCCGTATGAGCGAGCTTGCGGTTAGTGACAACAATGTCGATAAGAGCGTGGACGAGGAAATTCGCGCGTGCCTCGATCCTGCAAACCCGAAAAGCTTTTTCCTCTACGCTGGGGCAGGCTCGGGAAAGACCCGCTCTCTCGTGGACGCGCTGAAGCACCTTCGGAAAAAGCACGGGCCGTCGCTATGGCTGCAAGGGCGGCGCGTCGGAATTATCACCTACACTAATGCCGCCGCAGACGAGGTTCGCAGGCGTGCAGAGTTCGACCCATTGATCGAGGTTGCGACCATCCATAGTTTCCTGTGGTCGCTGGTTTCGGGATACAATCACGACATTCGCGACTGGCTGAGGAGCAATCTTGCCCGCGAAATTGAGGTTCTTGAGGACGCGCAACGACGCGGCAGGGCAGGTAAAGAATCTGAACGGCGCGCCCGCAGCATCATCAGCAAGACTGAACGCCTCGCGCGTCTCGATGAAGTTCGGGCATTTACTTATAGCCCCGATGGGGAGAACCGCGGTCGCGATGCCCTGAACCACGCCGAAGTCATCAGCCTAGGCTCGACATTTATCTCCACTAAGCCTGCGCTCGGGCAGTTGCTCGTTAATAGATACCCGATCCTCTTTATTGACGAGAGTCAGGATACCAACAAGAACCTGATCGACGCGCTTTTTGCATTACAGAACGAAAACCAGGATCGGTTCTGTCTCGGCCTGTTTGGTGACATGATGCAGCGCATCTACGCAGACGGAAAACCTGGGCTTGCGGAACTCGTCCCCGACACGTGGGCGAAACCGGTCAAGGTTATGAACCATCGGTGCCGCGACAGAATTGTGAAACTTATCAATGAGATTCGAAAGCCTGCAGACGGTCAGCAGCAGCAGAGCCGCATTGATAAGGCGGGCGGGACTGTCCGTCTCTTCGTTGCGTCCAAGGACGCCAACAAAGCGGCAATAGAACGTGCAGCTGCAATTCGCATGGCTGACATCACGGGCGACCAGGAGTGGAAGGTGCCCACCGCCGTTAAAATGCTTGCCCTTGAGCATTTAATGTCAGCGCGGCGGTTGGGCTTCGAAAAATTGTTTGCCCCCTTGAACGCCATCGACAGGCTTAAGACGGGCTTGCTGGCGGGCACCCTGCCTGGGTTGAGGTTCTTCAGCCACGGAGTGATCCCGCTCGTGCAGGCACAACAGAGAGGTGATCGCTTCGCTGTCGCAGCTATTCTCAGGAGGATTTCGCCTCTGCTTAGCCCATTGGAGCTGAAGCGCGCCGGGGCTGACCAATTGGAGCAGCTCGACGCCGCGAGTCAGGCCGTTGACGAGCTGCTGCGCCTTTGGGACGGTGACGGCGATCCGTCATGTCAGTCAGTTCTTGAAACCATCGGCAGGTCGAAGTTGCTTGAGGTTCCTGAAGTCTTGAAATCGCTTCTGCCAATTGCAGGGGTCGGACATATAGAGTTTGAGCGCCTGCTAGCCGAAGCTGGAATTGAGCCCGATGAGCCCACCAACGAGGAAGGAGTTGAACAGAACGCCATTCTTGAGGCGTGGTCTCAGAGCCTGCAGGCGCCCATGAGCCAAGTTACGCTATATCAGGATTACGTGGAGGGTATTTCACCGTTCGACACGCATCAAGGCGTGAAGGGCTTGGAGTTCCCGCGCGTGATGGTCGTCATCGACGACGACGAAGCGCGTGGTTTCATGTTCAGCTACAATAAACTTCTCGGCACGACGCCCAAGTCGAAAACCGACTTGCAACATGAGGCAGCTGGCGAGGAAACGACGTTAGATCGCACCCGTCGCCTTCTTTACGTAACGTGCAGCCGTGCTGAAGAGAGTTTGCTGGTGATGCTGTACGCTCACAATCAGGCAGAGGCTACGACTGGAGCCAAGGCAACGGGATGGTTTGCGGACGATGAAATCGAGCTGATACTGGCTGCATAGACGCAGGGTGGAGCGTGTCCTTCGAGGCTCCGCCCTATGGGCTGCGCCCCCCAGGATTAGGGAGGTTGGAGGGTGCCGCGCCCAATAACGGGCGGTTGAAATGGCGCGGTTTTGCTCAGCTACTGTCATGCCGCCGCAATGGACTCAGCCGTCACGTCCCCTCACCGCCCATGCGCCGGTATCGTGATCGGGATGCTGGTTGCTGCTTCTCTTGATTGCCGCGGCCCAGTCGGCGCCGTTGGTTTCGGTTGCGCCGGTATTTTCTATCCCCGTGATCGTATCGAACCATGCCACCATGTTTTCGGTGCAGGTATTGGCATGCGGCGGGAAGGCGTTGGGATCGTCGAGCGAGCCGATCATCAGGTTGGTGCGGCCGTTTTCGCGGTGGTGGAAAAACAAGGGCGTGCCGCAATTGGTGCAGAAGCCGCGCTCGACAAGCTCCGAACTCTTCCAGATGCCAGGCTTGCCGCGTGTCCAGGTGAGCGCATCATCGGGTGCGGCGACGAGCGCGGCAAAGAGGTTGCCCGAGGCTTTCTGGCACATGCGGCAATGGCAGAGATGCGAATTGTCGAACATCGCGGTTGCGCGGTAGCGCACGGCACCGCACTGGCAGCCGCCGCTCACCTCCATCTCGATGCGTTTCATGTTTCTCCTCCTTCGAGAGGTGGGTTGGGCTTCATCTCTTTTAGGTTGTTGTTTTTTGATCGTCCAGCTCCCCAGAGGGCCTCATCCTGAGGCACCCCGCAGGGGCCTCGAAGGGCGCGGCGGGTGCGCGCAGCGTCAGAAATTTCTCTCTCGAAGCGCATCGGCGATGACTGAGAAGGCCGGGAGGTTTTGGCGGCGGCTGGGGTAATAGAGGTAGTAGCCGGCGAATTTCGGGGTCCAGTCGTCGAGGAAGAGTTGGAGGCGCCGTTCGGCAATGTGGGTTTCGACGTAGCTTTCCGGAACGAAGGCGATGCCGTAGCCTTGGAGGGCGGCGGCGACCATTTCGCGATCGGTGTTGAAGGTGAGCTGACCTTCCACCCTCACCCGGACCTCCTCGCTGTTCTTTTCGAACTCCCAGGCGTAGAGGCCGCCGATCCTGTCGAGACGCCTGTTGATGCAGTTGTGCTGCATCAGCTCCTGCGGCGTCGTCGGCACCGGTCTTGTCTTGAAATAATCCGGGGACGCGACGGCCACCAAGCGCCAGTCCGGCCCGATCCGCACCGCGACCATGTCCTTCTCCAGGCTTTCGCCGAGACGCACGCCGGCATCGAAGCCGTCTTCGACGATGTTGCGGAAGCTGTTGTCGACGCTGAGTTCCAGCCTGATATCCGGATATTCGCCGAGGACGGGGGCAAGCTTCGGCCAGACCACGCTCTCCATCGCATGGTTCGAAAGGGTGATCCTGACGGTGCCGGCCGGTTTGTCGCGATAGGCCATCAATGCCGCGATATCGGCTTCGATTTCGGAAATGCGCGGCGCAAGCGATTGCCGCAGACGCTCGCCGGCCTCCGTCGTCGCCACGCTCCGCGTCGTGCGTGTGAGAAGCCGCAGCCCCATGCGCGCTTCGAGCTCCTTGACGGCGTAGCTCAGCGTCGATTGCGCGACGCCCAATTTCGCCGCGGCCCTGGTGAAGCTGCGCTCTTCCGCGACCGCCAGGAAAAGCAGCAGTTCGTTGAAATTCTCGCGTGCCACGGGCGATATCTCCAGTCATTCCGATCCGGCGTAATTAACAGCCGATTTCGATAAGTCCATACGAATTGCGGCGGCTAATCCGATCTATCGATTGGTGCTATCTACTCCCGAAACAATGAGACGGGCATTCCGCCCGATCCGCCTTCCGGTTCACCGAGGGAACGGCGACGCCGGCATGGTTCGGCCGTCGCCCGTTTCCACGCACAGCCCCTTTTGAGGTGAAAGCCCGATGGACATCAACCACGACATGAGACTGCAAACCAGGACGACGCCGTGGGGCGCCGTTATCTGCATGATGCTGACCTCCTTCGTGCTCGTCGCGTCGGAATTCATGCCGGTGAGCCTGCTGACGCCGATCGCCGACGAACTGGCGAGCACGGCAGGTCAGGCGGGCCAGGCGATCTCGATCTCGGGCTTCTTCGCCGTCATCACCGCCTTGTTCAGCAATGTGGTCTTCGCGCGCTTCGACCGGCGCCGGGTGATCCTCTCCTATACCGTCGTGCTGGTGGCATCGGGCCTGGCGGTCACCTTTGCCCCGAACTATCTGGTGTTCATGATCGGCCGCGCCCTCATCGGCGTGTCGATCGGCGGCTACTGGTCGCTCGCGACGGCGATCATCGCCCGGCTCGCCGCCGGTCCCGACGTGCCGAAGGCCCTTGCCATGCTCCAAGGCGGCAGTGCGCTCGCCGCCGTGATCGCCGCACCGCTCGGCAGTTTTCTCGGCGGCCTTGTGGGATGGCGCGGCGCGTTCTTCGTCGTCGTGCCGATCGGCATCGTCGCCTTCATCTGGCAGGCGATCGCCCTGCCGCGGATGCCGGGCGGCAAGAGCGCGTCGCTCCGCAGGACCTTCAGCCTGATGAGCAACCGCAGCTTCGCCCTCGGCATGACGGCGATGATCCTGTTCTTCATCGGGCAGTTCGCGCTCTCGACCTATCTCAGGCCGTTTCTCGAAGACATCACCCATCTCGGCGTCAACACGCTGTCGCTGGTGCTGCTCGGCATCGGCCTTGCCGGCCTCGCCGGAACCTCGCTGATCCCCGCTATCCTGCGCGCGCATATGGCGCATGTGCTGATCGGCTTTCCGGCGGTGCTGGTGACGGTCGCCCTGGCGCTTACCGGCCTCGGTCCCTTCGCCCTGGCGACGGCCGGCCTGCTGCTTCTCTGGGGCCTGCTGACGACGCCGGTGCCGGCCGCCTGGACGACCTGGATGACCCGGACGATCACGCACCATCTGGAGGAAGGCGGCGCCTGGTTCGTCGCCCTCATCCAGTTTGCCATCACTTCAGGCGCATTCGCCGGCGGCCTGTTGTTCGATCATGTCGGCTGGTGGAGCCCGTTCGTGTTGAGCGCTGTGGCGATGGCGGGTTCGGCGGTAACTGCGGTGGGTGTGACGCGGGGGTTGAGGCGGCAGGCGGTGGCGGCTTGAAGCACGTCGCGATGAAAGCATGTTGGCCGTCGGTAAAGCCCGGCAACGGCCAACGTTGTGCCGAGTCCTGCCCCTCATCCGGCTGCCGCCACCTTCTCCCCGTCAACGGGGCGAAGGGGATTTGCCGCGACCTCTCCGTCCCTCGCCAACCTCTCGCAGGGCACGTCCCCTCGCCCCGTTTTTACGGGGAGAGGGTTAGGGTGAGGGGCAGTTTTCGGGCTCGCTGAGCCTTAGCCTCACCTCTCCAGCTCCACAATCGCACAGCCATAACCGCCAAGCTCCAGCGTGCCACTCACCGGCTTCTCCCCATCCAGCAGATCCCGCCCGGCCGGCACGCCGCCGATTGTCGCCGGCTGGTCGATGTAGTTCTGCACGAAGAGCAGCCGCCGCGCGTCGTTCATCCGCATCGTCACCTCCACACCTTCAGGCAACCCGCCGACCAGTGGTTCGATGCCGGCCTGGGGGAAGAGGCGTTCGGTGAGCGCCTCGGTCAGTTCAGGCGTGAGGTAGGTGCCGAGATAGACCACCTGCCCCTTGCCGACCTTGCGGGAGGTCGCCATTGCCTGGCCCTCGGCATAGCGGTTGGACCAGGCGGCGATCACTTCGACATCGCTGTCGATGGTCAGGTTTTCGTAGAAATGGCCGGCGGTGATTTCGCGGTTTCCGATCTTGAAGCGGCGCTGGCGGCGATGGGATTCGGCCGGTTTGTTCGGCGGGATGACGAGGCCGCCGGAGCGCTCCATGACGTCGAACAGGCCGTTGGCGCCCGGCGCTGTCAGACGGCCGAAATCCTCGACGCGTACGCCCGTCAGCTTCGACAGTGCTGTGCCCGGCGCGGTCTCGCGGATGACGTGATTATCCTCGTCGCGAGTGCCGGTGCGGGCGCCGATGACGACGGTACCGCCTGCTTCAGCGAAGGCTTCGAGCCTTGCCGTCCATTCGTCCTTCCACATCACCCAATGCGGGACATAAAAGAGCTTCAGCTTCGAGAGATCGTCCTCGGGATGGATGAAGCCGCAGGCAATGCCGCGGTCATAACAATATTGATGCATGAGGATCGCATCGTCCTGCGGGCTCGGCAGGCCGATCGGATAGGTCTTGTGGGCTTCCTGATTGTCGAAATCGGAGCCGGCGATGCCGACATCCATGCGCACATAGGTGCCGAGGATTTTCGGCTGCAGCGCGATCATCTCGGTCGCGAAGCGCTTGGCCTCCTCATAGCGATGGCGGCCGATATCGTCATGGTCGATGATGCCCATCCAGTAGATCTCGGCGCCGAAATGGGCCGGGCGCCAGCGGAAGAACATCAAGCCATCGGCACCGTGGGCGACCGAGGAGAGCGCCATGCGGCGAAGCTCCCCCGGCTCCGGTGTCAGCGTGCAGAAGCCCGGCTGGCTGCCGAAGCCCGACTGCTGCTCGGGCACGATGTAATTGCCGGAGAAGCCGCGGCAGATATCGAGATGCAGCGCCTGCACCTTGGCGTGATTGCCGAGCCGCATGAACTCGTCATAGAGCATCGGATAGATATCGTAGCCGACGAAATCGAGATCCTTGCTGAACTGGCCGCGGAAATCGATATCCCTGAGGCCGCCGAGATTGTGGAAGACGAACCAGGCGGGTTTCACCGCTCTGAGGATCTCGACCTGATCGTGCTGGAAGCGCGCCGTGGAGAAGGCGAGGAAGCGGTGATAATCCTGCAGGTGGCCGGGGCTCGGGAAGGTCGGGCCGAACTCGATCGGCAGCACCACCTGATCGAAACCGTCATAGGCGGTCGCCCAGAAATCGCCGCCCCATGCCCGGTTGAGCTTGGCGATCTCGCCGTAGGTGTCGGCAAGGTAAGCCTGGAATTCGCTGAGCGTCGCCTGGGAAAAGCTCTCCGGCATGCTGGTGTTCAGCTCATTGTCGGTCTGCCATCCCACCACATGCGGATTGTCGCGATAGTGCTCGGCCATCGCTTTGGTGATGCGCCTGCTGTGCTCGCGAAACACCGGGCTTGCCGTATCGCAATGCTGGCGTGAGCCGTGGCTCATCGGCCGGCCCTTGCCGTCGACCCTTAAGATTTCAGGGTGGGCCGCGGTCAGCCAGCGCGGCGGCGTCGCCGTCGGCGTGCACATGATCGTATCGATGCCGTGGCGCGCGAGGATTGATATGGCGCGGTCGAAGAGATCGAAATCATAGGTGCCGAGCTTCGGCTCGAGAATGTGCCAGGCGAATTCGGCCATGCGCACCACATTGAAGCCGGCCTTGGCCATGCGCTCGGCATCGCGCTCCCAATAGCTTTCATCGACATGCTCGGGATAATGCGGCGCGCCGACCAGGAAGCGGTCGGTCTTGACGGGGTTCCATACGGAGAGGGTCTTGTCGGACACGGGATGGTCTTTCCTATCTGTCGAGAATGGTCTTGCGGGCGCTG
This sequence comes from Rhizobium sp. RSm-3, assembly GCF_001854685.1. Taxonomy (NCBI): domain Bacteria; kingdom Pseudomonadati; phylum Pseudomonadota; class Alphaproteobacteria; order Hyphomicrobiales; family Rhizobiaceae; genus Rhizobium; species Rhizobium sp. RSm-3. Next base: position 154,679 of record NZ_MAWZ01000006.1, read on the forward strand.
ATCGTGCGGCCGCCATCTGGGGAAAAGAGATAGAGTTCGCGGGCGTCGAGCGTCAGCGCCACCTTCTGCCCGGCGGCAAAGGGCGCGACGTAGCTGAGCTGCACGGTGATGTTGCCGGTGCCGCTTTCCGAGGCGATGGTCTGGAGGTTGCCGGCATCGACATAGAGAATGGTTTCGCGGCCGAGATGCTCGACGAGCCGCACCTCGCCTTCGATCGCCCCGCCCTGCCCGCCGTCTGCGACCATCGATATGTTCTCCGGGCGTACACCGAGCGTCAGGCCGGCGCCCTTGGAAAGCGGCGTCTGCTCGGCGAGCTCCACCGTCACCGGCACGAGGCCGGGCGCCGAGACGGTGATGTGGCGGCCGGAGACCTCGTCGATGGTGACGCCGAGGAAATTCATTCGGGGCGCGCCGAGGAAGCCGGCGACGAAGAGATTGTCGGGATTGCGGTAAAGCTCCAGCGGCGAGCCGACCTGCTCGATGATCCCCTGGTTGAGGACGACGATGCGGCTTGCCATGGTCATCGCCTCCACCTGATCGTGGGTGACATAGACCATGGTGGCGCCGAGTTCGGCATGCAGGCTGCTGAGTTCGACGCGCATCTGAGTGCGCAGCGCCGCATCGAGGTTCGACAGCGGCTCGTCGAACAGGAAGACCTCGGGCGAGCGGGTGATCGCCCGGCCGATCGCCACGCGCTGGCGCTGGCCGCCGGAAAGCTGCTTCGGCCGCTTATCCAGCTGATCGGTGATCCGCAGGATCTTGGCGGCGCGCGCCACCGCCGCGTCGATCTCTGCCTTCGGCCGCTTGGCCATCCTGAGGCCGAAGCCCATATTCTCCGCCACCGTCATATGCGGATAAAGCGCGTAGGACTGGAAGACCATGGCGATGCCGCGATCGCCCGGCTCCTCGCTGCTGACGTCGCGGCCATTGATCAGGATCTGGCCGGACGAGATCGTCTCCAGGCCGGCGATCGATTTCAAAAGCGTGGACTTGCCGCAGCCCGACGGGCCGACCATGACGATGAATTCGCCTTGCGCCACGGAAAGGTCGATGCCGCGCAGCGCATGATAGCTGCCGTAATTCTTGTTGATCTGACGAAGTTCGAGACTGGTCATGTCCTGGCCCTCTCTTGTTGAAATAAAAGATGCGCGTTCATCCCTTCACCGCCCCCATGGTCAGGCCGGCGATGAAGTGCCGCTGCATCAGGAAGAACATCACGACGGGCGGCACGGCGACGACGATCGTGCCCGCGGAGATGAGGTTCCAGGCCGAGACCCATTCGCCGCGCAGATTGGCAAGGCCTGCCGTCACCGGCTTGACGCTGTCGCTGACGGTCAGCACCACGGCCCAGAAATAGTCGTTCCAGATGAAGGTGAAGATCAGGATGGCAAGGGCTGCGAGTGCCGGTCGCACCAGCGGGATCGCCACATGCACCAGCGTCTGAAACGGAGAGGCGCCTTCGGCGCGGGCCGCCTGGAACAGCTCGTCCGGGAGGGCTGCGATGAAATTGCGCATGAACAGCGTCGCAAAGCCGGTCTGGAAGGCGACGTGGAAGATGATCAGCGCCGCCGTCGTGTCGATCAGGTCGAGCCGCACCATCAGGTCGCGCACCGGGATCATCATGATCTGGTGCGGCAGGAAATTGCCGCCGACGAACAGCGCGAAGATCAGCATGTTGCCGCGAAAGCGGTAGCGCGACAGCACGTAGCCGGCGAGCGTCGAGAGAACAAGCACGCCGATCACCGAGGGAATGGTGATGATCAGGCTGTTGAGGAAATAGCGGGCCATCGGCGTCTGGGTGAAGACAGCCGTATAATTGTCGATGACGCCGATGCCGGTCGGCCAGCCCCACAGATTGCCGCCCATGACATCCTCGGTCGAGCGGAACGAGGTGAGGACGATCGCAAACAGCGGGCAGAGCCACAGCAGCAGCACGATGACGACGGCAAGCACATAAAGACGGCGCTGCCAGACGGCGGTCTCGGGAATGGGACGAGGATACATCAGCCTCCCCTCTCTTCGGTTCGGATGATGCGGCTGAGATACCAGACGATGAAGACGGCCATGATCACGAACAGCACCGAGGCGATCGCCGCGCCGTAACCGAAGCGGTAGGAGAAGATCGACTGCTCGAACATCTGGTAGGCGAGCACCGAGGACGAGCCGAACGGGCCGCCCGAGGTCATCACCGACACCATGTCGAAGGAGCGGAGCGCCCCGACGACGGTGACGGCAATGGCGATGAAGGTGACCTGCGTCAGCTGCGGCAGCACGATGTGCCAGAGCATGTTCCAGCCGCGCGCCCCATCGACCCGGCCGGCACCGATCAGCTCTTCGCTCAGATTGTTGAGGCCGGCGAGATAGAGCACCATGCAGAAGGTGACCTGCGGCCACAGGGCGGCGATGACGATGGCGAAGGTGACGAAATGCTCGTCCGACAGCACCGCCGGCGCCACCGCCCCGAACGCCTTGAAGATCAGCGCGAGCAGGCCGAATTCCGGCGTATAGACCCAGGTGAAGACGACGCCGACGGTCACCGAAGCGAGCACCAGCGGAATGAAGAACAGCGACTTCAGGAAGCGCATGCCGCGGATTTTCTGGTTGACCAGCAGCGCGATGGCAAGCCCGATCGGCGGCGCCGCCATGAACATGACGAGCCAGATGAGATTGTTCTTCAGCGACACGTAGAATTGCGGATCGTTGTAGAGTTCGACGTAATTGCCGAGGCCGATCCACACCATCGGGCCAAAGCCGTCCCAATCGTGCAGGCTGATCCAGACGCTGCGGACCGCCGACAGCAGGATGACGGTGGAAAACAGCGCGATCGCAGGCGCAATGAGCAGAGTCGGGGTAAGCCACCACCGTTGGCGGCGCCATAATGTCTGCATGTTCAGGACCTCAATTACGACAGAGCAAGCGGCGAAGTCGGCCCCTCATCCGGCTGCCGCCACCTTCTCCCCGCTCGCGGGGCGAAGGGGACAAGCCGCGACCTCTCCGTCCCTCGCCGATGTCTCGCGGGGCAAGTCCCCTCTCCCCGCGAGCGGGGAGAGGGTTAGGGTGAGGGGCAAACGCCAAACACGTTCCGGACCTAGATCTTATAAATCCGCTTCCGCGTCCCCTCGAGCCGCGTCAGGATGGCCTTGCGCCGGTCGGGCTTGGCCATGAACTCCTGGAAGCCGACCAAACCGGCCTGCGCCATATCCGGGTCGCTGTCGCGGTCGTAATATTGCGAGGTGCCCTCAACCGTCTTCATCGTCTCGACGGCGACGTTGACGAGGTCGTCCTTGCTCGGCGGCAGGTCGTTGCGCGGCGGCACGTTGCCGCCGGGCTCCAGATAGGCGGCCAGGTTTTCCGGCTTGTAGAAATAGGCGAGGAATTCGCGTGCGCCCTGCTTGTTCTTGGCCTTGGCGGGAATGTGGATCGAATTGACCGAGAATTCCTCGAAATGGCCGACCTTGGCGTCGAGCACCGGGAAGGTCGCGTAGGCGAGCTGCGGCAGGTCCTCGGCGGTGAAGGCCGAGCGCAGGAAGGCGCCGAGGTTCATCATGCCGGCCTTCTTCTGCGCCAGAAGGGCCGCAGCCTCCTGCCAGCCGAAGGAGGTATGGTTCGGCGTGAAGAAGCCCTTCGATATCATCGCTTCCCACTGGTCGAAAACGGCCGTCAGCGACGGATCGAGATAGCTCATCTCGCCGTTCATCAGCGCCATATGCTTGTCGAGGCCGTTGATGCGCAGGTTCATCTGGTCGAACCAGCCGGCCGCCGGCCACAATTCCTTAGTGCCGATCGCAACCGGGGTGATGCCGGCCGCCTTGCATTTTTCGCCATAGGCCATGAATTCTTCGGCCGTCTTCGGCACGGTCAGGCCATATTGATCGAAAACGTCCTTGCGGTAGAACATGCCCCAGAGCGTGCCGCCGGTGGGCAGACCGTACTGTTTGCCGTCTTCGGTGACGGCGCCGGCCGTCGCGCCTAGCACGTCCTTGTATTTTTCCTTCGCGAACAGATCGGAGATATCGTCGAACAGGCCGCGCTTGACGAAGGCGCGCATGCGGTTGCCGGAGAACCAGGAGCAGACATCGGGGGCGCCGGCGACCAGATAATTGCGAATTGCCGTCTTGTGGGCCTCGTGATCCATATTGTTGATGACGACGTTGACCCCGGCTTCCTTGCTGAAGCCGGCAGCGATTGCCTTCAGCGCGTCAAGCGCTGCCGCATTGTTTTCGGCCGAGATCATCGTGACTTCCTGCGCCTGCGCGATCGCCGGGATCGGGAAGCTGCCGGTCACGGCCGCGGCGGAGACCAGGCCGGCGCCCTTCAGAAAGCGCCTGCGGGTGGTCGACGGAAATTGCTTCAAAAATGCCATTGAATTCCTCCCAGTTGATCGATCGACATCGCCCGACCGCCGCCTCCCCATGAAACGTCCGACCCGGCTTCAACACTGCGATCCACCCACGATTCCAGCGATAATCCCGCTTGGCTGAGTTGATCGGCGGCCGAACTTATGCATAGATTATTCCAGCCCGCAATAATTAATTTACAAAATTAAGGAATGCATCGTGAAGCTCAAAGGCGACCAGACCACGGCGAGAGCCATGAACCGACGCCTCATTCTCAACCTTCTCCGGCGCGAAGGGCCGAGGAGCCGTGCCGATATCGCCACGGTGATCGGCCTCAGCCCCGCCGCCGTCACCTTCGTCGTGGCCGACCTCTTGGAAGAAGGCATCGTCATCGAAGGCCAGGCCGTGCCCGGCCCCGCCGGCCGCCGGCCGATCCCGGTCGAGATCAACTACCAGCATGCGCTCGCCGTCGGGTTCAAGCTGATGGTGGATTCGGTGGAATGCGTGGCGACCGACCTTGCCACCAACCCGGTCGCCGCCATGCGGGTCGGCCTCACCGGCCACGATCCGAACGATGTCGCCGATCTCCTGGCCGGCACCGTGCCCGAACTGGTGAAGCTCGCCGGCCGCCCGGACGCGAGGCTCGCCGGCATCGGCATCTCTATGCCCGGCGTCATCAACCATGAGCAGACCGCCTGCGTGCGCAGCCACCGCTTCCAATGGGACAACGTGCCGCTGGCCTCGCTGCTGGCTGCCCGCGTCCACGTCCCGGTCTGGCTGGAGGACGATACCAACGCCTATGCGATCGCCCAGCAGCTCTTCGGCCTCGGCCGCCAGCACCGCAACATGGCGGTGCTCGCCGTCGGCGTCGGCATCAGCTGCGCCCTCGTCATCGACGGCAAGCTCTATCGCGGCGCCAATGGCGCTGCCGGCAAATTCGGCCACACGCTGTTCGAGGAAGGCGGCCGGCTCTGCGAATGCGGCAAACGCGGCTGCCTGATGGCCTATCACTCCGAACTGTCGATGCTGCGCCGCTGGCGCGAGGCGACCGGCCGCGATGAACTGGGATTGCCGGAACTCTGCGAGGCCCTCGCCTCAGGCGACGCGACCGCCACCGCCCTCGTCGCCGCTTCCGGCCGCGGCATCGGCACCGCCCTCGCCAACCTCGTCAACATCACCGACCCCGAAGTCATCGTCGCCGGCGGCGAAGCCGTCTCCCTCGGCGACCATTTCCTGACGCCGCTGCGCGAGGCGCTCGCCGCCCGCACCTTCCGCACCGCTCCGCCGCTTTTGCCCGACTGGGAGGACAATTCCTGGGCCCGGGGTGCTGCCGCGCTCGTCACCCAGAAGATCTTCGACTTCGAATCCTCGGGCGGAGTGACGGATATTGCGACGCTGGGGAGTGTCCGAGGCTCGACGTCGGCGGCTTGAACGTGAAGCGCGTCGGTGGGATTGCCGTTGCCGGTCAAGTCGTGCCTGCAAGCCCCCGTGTTCTGGATACACTCGCTTACAAAAATGCAGGTTTCCAGACACATCCCTGGTTCAATCATCGACTGAAATACCGGTGCGGCCAACGAGCCGGCAATGATCAATTCAGGAAAGATGACAAAATGAAAATGATCCAGGCTATGGCACTCGCCTTCGCTCTCGGCACCGCGGCGACAGCGCACGCAGAACAACCACTCCAGCGCACCGATCTCGTCAGCAACGATATCGACGTGCCCGGCCACGAGGCCGTTCAGGTGCGCGTCGATTTCGCCCCTGGCGTTCTCGCACCCAATCATTCACACCCCGGCGAAGAGATCGCCTTCGTGCTTCAAGGAACACTGGAATACCGGCTCGAAGGCAGGGAGCCGGTGACGCTCAAGGCCGGCCAATCCCTGTTCATTCCCTCCGGCGTAGTGCACGCGGCCAAGAACGTCGGCAACGGCAAGGCTTCGGAGCTGGCGACTTATATCGTGCGCAAGGGCGAGGCGCTGGTCGTGCCCGCCAAGTGAGGTTATCTCAGGATTGGGGCGGGCCGCGGGAAGCGTTCGCCGTGTGGATTTCCAGCCCGCCCGCCCCGTCGTTTCGGTTTAAGCCTATTGCTGCGGCTGAGCCGGCGGCGGCGTGCCGATCTTTTCCAGCACCTTCTTGGCCAGCGCCGGGTCGCTCTGGGCGGCCGTCAGGATCGAGGAATATTCCTCGACGGAGATGCCGTTCGAGGCTTCGACGGTATCGACCATCTGCTTCTTGGCTTCTTCCTGCAGCTTTTGCTTGCCAGCCTCGTCCTTCGTCGCGCCGATTTTGGCCGAATATTCCTGCCTGACCTTGTCGACCTGCAGATAGGCAACGGCAAAAGCCTCGAGTTTCTGATCGCTGACGGCTGCGGGTGCCGCCGTGCCGCCGCTCTGGCCCTGCATCGGCGCCTGACCTTGTGCAGCCGGTTGCTGCTGCGCCTGGGCCATCTCCGCAGCCGATGCCGGGCTGAAAGCCAGCAGGCTGAAGACAGCAGCGGTCATCATTGCCAGGGATGTGTCACGAGTGATCATATTCGTTCCTTTTCACGTGCATGATTGATCGGCAGCAAAACCGCCTCGGTCGATCGCTCAGCCGCTCAAGGGCCGGCGAGGTCGCGACCATGGAGCCCTTAAGAGGGCACGGTGCGGCGGTAACGGGGCGATTTGCTGACGATTGAGCGGCGGCTTTGTGACGTAGGACTGGCCCGGCAGCGCCGATGCCGACGGCGTCCACCTCGCCTAAGGGTGGAATTATCGCCGCAGCGAGGGGCGAAGTTGTGCGAACCGTGCGGCGATCGTATGGTCCCATACTGCGCCAAACGGAGGAGCCGAAATGCCCATCGCCGCTTTACCTGAACCGCCCTATTACATGGTCAGTTTTTCCTCTCAACGAACCAAGGTCGACGATGGCTACGGCGAGATGGGGTATGCGATGACGGAACTTGCAAAACTGCAGCCCGGATATCTCGGCTTCGAAAGCGCGCGCGGCGCAGACGGTTTCGGCATACTCATCTCCTATTGGAAGGATGAGGACAGCATTCGAGCCTGGAAATCAGTCGTCGACCATATCGAGGCGCAAAATCGTGGCCGGTCGGATTGGTACAGCCGCTACGAAATTCGCGTTGGGCTCGTCGAGCGAGCCTATGGCTTCAACATTCAAGAGGCGTGAGCAGGCTCGGTTAAGAAACTCTGCGACGGCCCCGTCCGTCAGGGGATTCTTTCCTTACCGCGCAAACCTCTTTGCACCGGCGACACACAGAATAACGGCAACCGTCACAGCCAGCATGCTCCATGTCACGGACTCATGCAGCAGGGTGGCGGCGAGCGCCAGGCCGAAGAACGGCTGGAGCAGCTGCAGCTGGCCGACGGCGGCGATGCCGCCCTGCGACAGGCCGCGATACCAGAAGATGAAGCCGATCAGCATGGAGAACAGCGAGACATAGGCAAGGCCGATCAGCGCCGGCGTTTCGATGCCGGAAAATGTCGCCGGCCGATGGAAAAACCCGACCGCGACCGTCAGCGGCAGCGACAGAACCAGCGCCCAGGAAATCACCTGCCAGCCGCCGAGCGTGCGCGAAAGCCGGCCGCCCTCGGCATAACCGAGGCCGCAGACGACGATCGCCGCCAGCATCAGCAGGTCACCGACCGGTGACGCCGTCAGGCCCTGCATCAATGCGAAGCCCGCCACCAGCGCACTGCCGAGAATGGAGAACAACCAGAAAGCCGGCTTCGGCCGCTCGCCGCCGCGGATCACGCCGAAGATCGCCGTCGAGAGCGGCAGCAGGCCGATGAAGACGATGGAATGGGCCGAGGTGACGTGCTGCAGCGCCAGCGCCGTCAGCAGCGGGAAACCGACCACGACGCCGAGGGCGACGACGGCAAGCGAGAGGATGTCGCGCCGGCTCGGCCGCTTCTCCCGGAAAGCGAGCAGCAGGCCGAGCGCAAGAATGCCGGCGATCGCCGCGCGCGCAACGGTCAAGAAGACCGGATCGAACTGCATCACCGCCACGCGGGTGGCCGGCAGCGAGCCGCTGAAGATCACCACCCCGATAAAACCATTGATCCATCCCGATGCCATGCGGTCCATGATGCCTTGCACTCCATTATTGCCGTCCCTTTATCGGCCGACACGGATGGTCAGGACAGTGACAGTCTGATACGGTTTTGCAAAACTGTTATGGTGCAGAAAGCAATACGGATGAACGAAGCACGCACACGCGTGGAGACGGTCGTCGCGACGATCCGGCAGCGCATCGCCGGTCGCAGCTTGACGCCCGGCGCAAAGCTGCCCTCCGTGCGGGGGCTGGCGGCGACATTGAAGCTGTCGACCTCGACCGTGGTCGACGCTTATGAGCGCCTGGTCGCCGAAGGCGCGATCCTGGCAAGACCCGGCTCGGGATTCTACGTCGCCAACCAGGCCGCTCCCTTTGCCCTTGCCGAGACCGGACCGAAACTCGACCGCGCCGTCGATCCCTTCTGGATATCGCGGCAATCGCTGGAGGCCGGCGAGAGTGACCTGAAGCCCGGCTGCGGCTGGCTGCCGCCCTCCTGGCTGCCTGCGGAAGGCATGCGCCGCGGGCTGAGGACGCTTGCCCGCGCCGATGGGCCGGCGCTTGCCGACTACGGTTCGCCGCTCGGACTGCCGCCGCTGCGCCAGCTGATTTCGCGGCGCATGGGCGAACGGGGGATCGAAGCCTCCCCAGACCAGATCATGCTGGCCGATTCCGGCACCCAGGCTATCGATCTGCTCTGCCGTTTCCTGCTGGAGCCCGGCGACACGGTGCTGGTCGACGACCCCTGCTATTTCAATTTCCATGCGCTCTTACGCGCCCACCGGGCAAAGATCGTCGGCGTGCCCTACACGCCCTCCGGTCCCGACATCGAGCTGTTTGCACACGTCGTCGCCGAACACCGGCCGCGGCTCTACATCACCAATTCCGCCATCCACAATCCGACGGGCGCAACGCTATCTCCGGTGACGGCCCATCGGCTTCTAAAGCTCGCCGATCAATACGATCTGACCATCATCGAAGACGATATCTTCGCCGATTTCGAACATACGCCGGCGCCCCGCCTCGCCGCCTTCGACGGGCTCGAGCGGGTCATCCACATCGGCAGCTTTTCGAAGACCCTGTCGGCCTCGGCCCGCTGCGGTTTCGTCGCTGCCAAACCGGAATGGATCGACGGCCTGACCGATCTGAAGATCGCCACCTCCTTCGGCGGCGGCCGGCTGACGGCGGAACTGGTGCTGAACGTCTTGAGCGACGGCAGCTACCGCAAGCACGTGGAGACGCTGAGACAGCGGCTCTCCCGGGCAATGGGCGAGGTTTCGGCCAGGCTGAAAGGCTTAGGGATAGTTCCCTGGCTGGAACCCCAGGCCGGCATGTTCCTCTGGTGCCGCCTGCCCGACGGCATCGATGCGGCTGATGTGGCGCGGGCCGCGCTGGAAAGAAAGATCGTGCTGGCCCCCGGCAACGCCTTCAGCCTGTCGCAAACGGCGACGAATTTCATGCGGTTCAATGTGTCGCAGACGCTGGATGCGCGGGTGTTCGAGGTGCTGGGGGATGTGTTGGGGAGGCAAGAGACATAGGAGCCCGGGCCAACTGCTGCCGGCGTTATTGACGGTGCGGCATCCTCCAAACTCCGTCATCCTGAGGCTCTCTTGAAGGCCGCAATCTCCCGAGATGCCCCATAGGATCTCTCGGGGGAGGCTCTGTTGAGCGCTGGCACTCGCCGCACCTCAAAACGACCGATTGACCGCCTTGTCGTTCTCCAGCCGCGTCACGCAGCCTTCGAGCTTGGCGAGCAGCAGGTCGAAGTCGAGCGGCTTGGTCAGGTAGTCCGCCGCCCCGGCGCGAAGGCCGGCGAGCGTGTTTTCCCGGTCGGTCAGCGCCGTCAGCAGGATGAAGGGGATGTTGGAGAGCTCAGGATGATTGATCTGAATTTCGGCCAGCAACTGGTGGCCGTCCATAACAGGCATCGAAATATCGCTGATGACGATGTCGGGCCATTTCGACAGGATCATCTCCAGCCCTTCGGCGCCGTTCGAAGCCTCGAGCGTCCTGTAGCCGGCTTCATTCAACTCTTCGACGAGGAGGTTCCGGATCTCGACTTCATCTTCTATGCACAGGACTGTAACCATAAGCTTTTCCCTAAGCTGCAATGTGTTGGTCTGCCAATAGAAACTCTATTGGCAGAAAAATGGTAAATGATGTGCCCTTGCCGAGTTCGCTCGTCACCTCGACGGTGCCGCCATGCAGTTCGACGACCTGCTTGACGACGTTGAGGCCGATCCCGGTTCCGGCAATGCCCGTGGCGCTGCGGGCGCGATAATAGGGCTGGAACAGTTTCGGCAGATCGTCCGCATCCATGCCGATGCCGCTGTCGGCGATCGAAATCTCCACCGTCTTTTCATCAACCCGGGCGCGAACATGGATATCAGGCGCATTGGGCGAATATTTGACGGCATTCGAAATCAGGTTGGTGAAGACCTGTTCCATCGCGCTGCGATCGAAGGTCAAACGCTCGGGTATGGGTTCGAGATCGAGATGGAACATATGCGAGCGGCTGAGTTGGCGCTGTCTGTCGCAGCATGTCACCAGCAAAGCTTTCAGATCACCTTCGCTCAGCTTCAGCGTAATCTGTCCGGTTTCGAGCCGGCCGCTGGCGAGGATGCTCTCCATCAGATCGACCATCCGCACCACCGCGCTGCGGATCACGCCGGCCTTTTCGTGAACATAATCGCCGCTGACATTGGTGGTCGAGCGGCAGAGCCGCTGGGCGGCGGCGTCGATGATTGCGAGCGGCGTGCGAAACTCGTGCGATGCCATGGCGACGAACTGGCGCTGCAGCGCATTCACCTGGCGTTCGTGCGCCAGCAGCCGGTCGAGCTCCTCCCGCTGCCGTTCGATCTCGGCCGTGCGATCGGCCACCATTTCCTCAAGATGATTGCGGTGATGGGTGAGCTCAGCCTGGCTGCCCAGCAGGATCAGCGAGGTGCGATGCAGACCGCGCCCGAGCCAGAAGACGACAGCGATCAGCAGCGCCAGGCAGCCAAGTCCCGCGGGCGCAATCTGTTGAAGCAGCATGAATCCGGGCAGGATCGGCGGCCATACGAGATAGCCGATCGTGCCGCCATCATGGGACAAGACCGGCACTTGGGCCCGCACGTCCTCACCTTTCGTCGGCGCAAAATGCAACCCTTCGAGCCGTGCATGATGGGCGATGCTTTCGGCGGCTTTTCCATCGATGAACTTGACCGAGACGGCGATGAACTCCTGGCCCGCCTCGACCTGCATTCTGGCCGAGCTCGGCAGAATGGGACGCACGCTGGCGATCGCCGGCCTGTCGCCGATCATGATCATGCGCACCGTCGCGAGTTGGCCAAGCGGTTTGGTGCCGGTCTTTTGAGGCTGCTCGACAAGAACTGCGCGCATCTCTCCGGCGAGAGCGGTCATTTCCTGGCCGTCGTCGCTGCCAAGCCGCGGCGGCATGGCATCCGCCCCGTCGCGAAACGCAAACATCAGGCGATTGCTGTCGTCGAAGATATAGGTCCGGTCGTGCCCGAAATACCGGCTGGTCCACAGGCCGACATTGTCGAGCAGCCATTCATGGTTCCGCTGCTTGGCGTAGAGGAAGGCGTCGTCCCATTTGGCGACGCTTTCCTGTTCCCGGGGAAGCGCTGCGATCTGCTCTTCCAATCCTTGGGCGACAAAGTCTGCCTGCCGGCGCAGCGAGAGATCGTCGACCTTCACCGCGGCGAGCCAGGCAAATCCGCACAGCAACACAGCCGCAGCACTGGTGAGCGTCACCAACACGAATGTAATGTGGGATGTTAGCCTGACCTTCAATATCTGCAACCTTTTGACGGCGCCTACTGCCGAGAAATTGACACGCAAAGGTTGACGGACTGTGAATTATGCGCTCCCCTGAGGTCTGCGGCATGTCTCCAATAGGCATTCGCGATCTTCGAAGGGAAAACGCATGGGCGCCGCCGCATCGCCGGATATGTCAGGCATCAGGGTCGAACCGATCGCTGCTGCCCATATCGACAGTTTTCATCACGCGCTCGATACGGTCGCGCGGGAGAAAAAATATCTGTCCATGCTTGAGGCAACGCCGCTACCGGAAACGCGCGCGTTCGTGATGGGCATGATTGCAAAAGGCAATCCGCAATTCGTTGCTATCGCGCAAGACGAGGTCGTCGGCTGGTGCGACATCAGCCGGCATTTCTTCCCGTCGCACGCCCATCGCGGAAAACTCGGAATGGGAATCATTCCCGCCTACCGTGGCCAGGGCCTCGGACGAAAGCTCATCGAGACGACATTGAGAGCCGCCTGGGAAACCGGCTTTATCAGGGTCGAACTCGATGTTTACGAAGATAATCTCCGTGCGATCGCACTCTATGAAAAACTCGGCTTCGTGCGCGAGGGCATAATCCGGCGCGCCGCGCGTATCGACGGCCGGTTCATTGATGCGATCGGCATGGCGCTTTTGTTCGATGAGCGCGGCTCGAGCTAGAGCCTTGCCTCGGCGATCAGGATGCGACGCTTGATAGCGGACGCATGCGCGCAGCCTCCAAGAGAGCCGCCTCCTGAGGTGCCCCCGCAGGGGCCTCGAAGGACGAAGCGGGCGTGCAGTCGTCAGATGGATGCAAGAAGCACCGTTGCGGCGTGCTTCGAGGCTCCGCCCTGCGGGCTGCGCACCTCAGCATGAGGGGCGTTGGAGTGTGCCGCACTCTTGATAAAGAGGCGTTGGAGGTGGCACTCCGCCCTGACGTCAATGGCGCCGCTCTCACCCCGGCCGGCGCACCGCGCGGATCTTGCCGCTGCCGCCTCCACCGCAGAAGAAGCGGTCGGCGCCGTCGGATTCGAGGCCGGAGACGCCGGTGCCTTCGGGCATGTCGAGCCGCTCCAGCACCTCCCCCGTTTCGGGGTCGATGCGCCTGACGTCGCTGTCGTCGCCCTCCCAGGTGCCGTGCCAGAGCTGGCCGTCGACCCAGGTGACGCCTGTCACGACGCGGTTGGATTCGATGGTGCGCAGGATCGTGCCGCTTTCCGGGTCGATCTGATGGATCCTGCGGCCGCGGTGCTGGCCGACCCAGAGCGTGCCCTCGGCCCAGGCAAGGCCGGAATCGCCGCCATTGCCGGGCGCCGGAATGGTGGAAAGGATACGGCCGGTCTTCGGATCGATCTTGTGAATGACATCCTCGGCGATCTGATAGAGAAACTCGCCGTCGAAAGCCGTCCCGGCATGCGACGCGACCTCGATCGAGCGCACCACCTCGCCGCTTGCGGGATCGAGCGCGTTCAGTTTGTCGCCCGAGGCAAACCAGACATGCTCGCCGTCGAAGGTGACGCCGTTAACGCGCTCGGCGCCGGGAAAGGGTCCATATTCACGCAGGATATTCGCAGCCGATTTCTTCATCTTTTCCATCCCTGTTACCCAGGCTCCTTTTAACTCGTGCCATCCTAATCGCTCGGCAGCGGCCCGGGGAGTAACAAGATCGTCGGGAAACCAGGCAGCGGCGGGCTCATCCAGCGCCGTGCCCGCCCGCGCCCCAGCGATTGCACCTTGCCTTCTCCAGCCAGGGAATCCAGCGCCCGCTGTACTGTGCGCGGGCTGGCGGCAAGCGCGATCGCCAGCGCCGAACTCGACCACGCCTCCCCGTCGGCCAGAAACGCGAGCACCGCCCCGTGAGGACCTTCCACGAGCGGCGCCAGCACGGCAATCTCTAGTGCACCGCGCGGCGAAAGCGCAAAGCCGCGCTTCGTCGCCGAAACTTCCGCCAGCCCGAGCAGTTCGGCGCGCAGCCGGCCGATCTCGACCCGCAGCCGGGCGCGATGCGATTCATCGGCGTGTTTGCCGCGGAAGGCGCGGGCAATCAGCGTGCCCCTTGCCACATCCCCCGGCCAGGCTTCGGCCAGCGTGCGGGCAAGCGCAAACAGCACCGGACGCGTCGCCAGCGAGGCGGCGGAGCCCGCGTTCGACACCACATGACGGCAGGCATCGACGACGAGCGTGCCCGAACCCAGCAGCGCTTCCACCTCGGCCAACAATAGCGGACGCTCCTGCCCGCGCGACATCAGCCGCGCCGCCGGCGTGTCGAGCACCAGGGCGGCGGCTTCGACCTCCGCCGTCAAAGCCGGGATATCGGCCGCGCGCGCCGCAAGCCCTGCCCTGTCGAGCGCCAATCGCGCCGCCGAAGTCCGCAGGCGCCGGACGGCGATGCCAGCCGCCACCAGTTCGTGGGCAGCCCGCAGGGCCGGCGGCAGCGGCGTCGGATCGAGTGCTGCGAGCGCGCGTTCAGCCTCGTCGAGGCGGCCGATCAGCACCAGCCGGCGGATCGTGACATTGCCCGCATGGGCGGCATTGACCCTGTCGCCATGCGCTTCCAGCACCCTGCGCGCAGATTCCAACGCCTTCGGCGGCCAGATGAGATCGCGCGAAACGAGCGCGATCTCGGCCTCGGCGACCACGCAGCGCGCCCGCGCCACCGCCTCCCGCGGGCCAAAGGCGCGCGCCGCACTCTTCAACAACGCCTTGGCGCGGACGAGATCGCCGAGCTGGGCCATCGCGATACCGCGCAGCGCCAGCGCCGGCGCATCGTCGCGCAACGCCACCCGCTTCAGCGCGCCGAGTGCATCGCCCGTCGCCAGCGCCCGTGCCGCGGCTGTGATCAGCGAGTCCATTCAAATCCCGTCACACTTGTCACTCCCGCCATTTCCCTGCCCGGCCGTAATCTGCGTGAGACCGGCAGGCAACCCTGCGCCGGATGCTACGACGACAGACAGGCAAAGGAGAAGACCCCATGACGGCACAGTTGAACGCAACACGCCAGCAGTGGCTGGAAGCAAGGCTCGATCTGCTCGAGGAGGAAAAGGAGCTGACCAGGCAGAGCGATGCTCTGGCGTTGAAACGCCAGCAATTGCCGCGTGTCGGGATCGATAAGGAATACCGCTTCGACACCGAAGACGGCAACGTCTCGCTGAAAGACCTCTTCGGCGGACGTTCACAGCTTCTCGTCTATCACTTCATGTTCGGCCCCGATTATGCCGCCGGATGCCCGTCCTGCTCCTCGATCGCCGATGGTTTCAACGGCTTCTTCATCCATCTCGAAAACCACGATGTCGCCTTCTGGGCGGTGTCGCGCGCGCCGCTCGCGAAGCTTCAGGCTTTCAGGCGGCGCATGGGCTGGAGCTTCCCCTGGGCCTCGTCCTTCGGCAGCGATTTCAACGGCGATTTTAGCGTCTGGTTCAGCGCCGACGACCAGCGCCGAGGCGATATAGAATACAATTACCGGCGTGAGCCGCCCGCCCCCGAACCGCTCGCCGGCCAAATCGTGCAGCAATGGCAGCAGCCTGAAGGAGAAGGCCCGGTAGGCCAGATTGCCGCCATGACGGGCACCGATGTCATGACCTACACCCGTGACCGGCCCGGCGTCAGCGCCTTCGAACTCATCGACGGCGCCGTCTATCATAGCTATTCCAGCTATGCCCGCGGGCTGGACGGGCTCTGGGGCATGTACCAATGGCTCGACCGGGCACCCAAGGGTCGCAACGAAACCGGCATCTGGTGGCGCCATCACGACCGCTACGGCAAGGAGTAACGGAGATGCTGCTTTCCGCCCACACTCCCAAGAGAGGCGACGGCAATGCTTCTCTCAACGCCGCGGAATGGCTCTCACTGGCCGCCGCCGCAGACGGAACAGCCGTTAAGCCGAGCGGTCCTCGCCCAGGCGGCGGGATCGTCGCCCATGCTGCGGACTGGCTATCGCTCGCCGCCGCCCCAACCTTCGCGCTCATGGCGCTGCTGACGGCCGCCACCGGCAGCGCCGACATGGTCTGCACCACGACGCAGAATGCCTTCCCGATCGGCGGAATGGTGGTGATGTACCTGTTGATGAGCAGCTTCCACCTGACGCCCTGGCTGCGTCTCGCCGCCGGCTGGCGAAGCTCGAGCCGGAGGTGATGGTGCCGGCGCCGCGACATCTCCTCCGTCATTCCTGTCTGGCTTCGACCCGAGGACAGGAATGACGGAGATCGGGTGCGTTTTCGCCAAACCTTCTTCTGACGGATCAGGGCAGCGATCGATTCCTCGTTCCGTACTGCTCCGCCGTCTCTGGCTCACCACCTTTACCGACGCGCCGCATTCAGGCCTTCACCTCGATAAAGTCGATCGGCCCGCCGGCAACGTCATCGTCGAACACCGCGCATGATAGCTTGCCGCCGAAGACGCAGCCGCTATCGATATTGGTGCGGTTTCCTGTCGTCACCGGATTGGACAGTGAGGGAGTATGTCCATGCACCAAGTGTTTGCCCCAATAGTCGCTGGACTCGCCGGGAGGGTACCGTAACCAGAGAAGATCGCGCTTGGTCTGCCGTTGCAGCGGAAATTCCGGAACAACGCCGGCATGGACAAAGATGCGATATCGATCCACATGCATGAGGGGACGATCGTCAGCCCATTGCAAATGCTGAGGCAGAACCCTGCCATCATAGGACATTTCGGTTTCAAGTCCGCCGTTGCTGATCCACACGTCTCTGCTGTCGCTGTCGGCATAGGCAGCAACCATCATGTCCTCATGATTGCCTTTCAGGCAGATCCATCGCCACCGGTCGGACGTGCCGGCAATGACACAGTCGAGGACACTTTTGCTGTCTGGCCCGCGATCGATATAGTCGCCAAGGAAGACGATCGTGCCTTCGGACGCATAAGCCTCGATACGATCGATCATCCTATTCAGTGGGTCGATACAGCCGTGGATATCACCGATGGCGAACGTGTAGCGCATGTTCCAAGACTCTCGGCTGCAGTTCAACGGCCGGCGGCCAAGGCGAAGAACGCACATGGCATGGAGGCTCACTCTTACCGTCCGCCGCATCATAACAAACGCAAACCCCGCCGCCATCGCGAAAACCGACTCCATATCCGGCATTTACCGCAATTGCTTCTCCTTCCGCTTGAGGAGATCGGCCGGCGCGACTGCTGGCTCTTTCCGACTTCATCTTGAGGTGCCTCGTGAGCGCCTGGCTCGCGACACGCCGATACACCATATCCTGCCAGTTCCGATTGTCTTCCGGGCCAAAACTGTGCGATGACGCATCAACCCCAGGCACAACGGATCAAGGTGCGGCATCGGCATGAAGAAGATCGGTTTCCTCTCGTTCGGGCACTGGACGCCCTCGCCGCAATCGCAGACGCGCTCGGCGGGCGATGCACTGCTGCAGTCGATCGACCTTGCCGTCGCAGCCGAGGAGCTCGGCGCCGATGGAGCGTATTTCCGGGTGCACCATTTCGCCCGCCAGTTGGCCGCACCCTTTCCGCTACTATCGGCCGTCGGCGCGAGAACCAGCCGGATCGAGATCGGCACCGCTGTTATCGACATGCGCTACGAGAACCCGCTCTACATGGCCGAGGATGCGGGTGCCGCCGATCTCATCGCCGGCGGCCGGCTGCAGCTCGGCATCAGCCGCGGCTCGCCCGAGCAGGTGATCGATGGCTGGCGCCATTTCGGCTATGCGCCGCCCGAAGGCCAGAGCGAGGCTGACATGGCCCGCCACCACGCCGAAGTATTCCTCGAAGTGCTGCGCGGCGAAGGTTTTGCCAAGCCCAACCCGCGGCCGATGTTTCCGAACCCGCCGGGCCTCCTGCGCCTCGAACCGCATTCGGAGGGGCTGCGCGAGCGGATCTGGTGGGGCGCAAGCTCCAACGCCACCGCCGTCTGGGCGGCCAAGCTCGGCATGAACCTGCAGAGCTCAACGCTGAAGGACGACGAAACGGGAGAGCCGTTTCACGTCCAGCAGGCTGACCAGATCCGCGCCTACCGCGAGGCCTGGAAGGCGGCCGGTCACACGCGCCAGCCACGCGTCTCCGTCAGCCGCAGCATCTTCGCGCTGGTCGACGACCGCGATCGCGCCTATTTCGGCTACGGCAACGACGAGGACGACAAGATCGGTTTCCTCGACGAGAAGACCCGGGCGATCTTCGGCCGCAGCTATGCCGCCGAACCCGACGTCCTGATCCGGCAGCTCGCCGAGGACCAGGCGATCGCCGAGGCCGACACGCTGCTGCTTACCGTCCCCAACCAGCTCGGCGTCGCCTACAACGCCCATGTCATCGAGGCGATCCTGACCCACGTCGCCCCGGCGCTCGGCTGGCGCTGACACCTGCCATTTTCAACCCCGCAGATATCGCGCACGGAATTCGCGGGGACTGCAGCCTTCGCGTTCGTGAAAGATGCGTGAAAAATAAAATGGATCATCCAGGCCGATCATGGCGGCAACCGTTTCGATCTTTTCGTCGGTGGTTGCCAGCAGCTGTTTGGCATGATCCATGCGCACCCGAAGCTGAAATGCCTTGGGAGGCAATCCGGTTTCAAGCGTGAACCGCCGGCGCAGCGTGGCCGGCGACATGCCGTGCTCGGCGGCGAAGGCAGCAAGATCGAGCGGCTGCATCGCCCGCCGCCGTAGCGTTTCGACGATGTCGGCCATATCAGCCCCTGCCTGGCGCCGATCGACTGCATCGATTGCCTGTCTGGCGGCTGCGATGACGATCTGATGCAGCATCAGTGCCGCCGACGCCTGCCCAAGATTGGTATCGTCAAGCAGATCGGCATGAAGCTTGCCGAAGAGCCGCGCCAACTCATCGAGATGATGCAGGGGCACGACCGGATGGCGCTCGGCAATGATCCTCAGCCTGACGAAGTCCCGCGGGAAGGATCCTTCGAAAAGCGCCCAGCGCTCGTCCCAGCCGCCTTCGTCGGGAGCGTAGGAATGCGCGCGGTTGGGAAACAGCCAGAACAGCGCAGGTCCGGTCAGGCTGAGGCGGCCGCTGGCGGCGGTTTCCAGCCAGCCCTGCCCGCGCTCCACCAGCACGACGGCGAAACTCGGAAGTTTTCGCTCGGTCACCGCATGGCGGGCATGCTGCCTGCCGCTGCCGGTGACCGCCAGTCCGCCGGCCGCGCCAAGCGGCGTTCTATAAATGGCCTCGGCGTTTTTCATGATGAGCGAAAAGTCCATCTATGAATTTCCTCCATGTCGGTTATCCCTGCAGATCAGCTAATTGATGGCAAATCAATTCAAGCTGGGGAAGGCTGAAATGTCGATTGCCGCCAAAATCATGCAGACCCGAACACCGGAATTTCCTCTTGCCGCCCACGGCAAAAGCTTGCCGGCGGAACGGACGGGCTGGCTCACACCGACCGACCCCGCCATCGGTATCGACGCCATCCGCCGCCGTTACCAGAACGATGGCTATGTCTGGCTGAAAGGTCTTCTGCCGTGGGCCGACATCATCGACTTCCGCGGCTGGGTGTTCGAACGCCTCGCGGTGACAGGACTGGTCGAGCCCGGCAGCGATTTTTCGCAAGGGATCGCCTCGGCCACCGACGTCGACTGGAGCCTGGCGAACCGGCGCCTGATGTCGCTTGTCCGCTCCGCCGCCTATGAAGGCTTTTGCGCGCAACCACCGCTCACCCGCTTCATGGACGAATTTCTGCAGGGCATCTCCTACCTGCACAAGCGCAAGATCATGCGTTTCACTCAGCCCGGTTCGCCGACTGCCACCCCCGCCCACTACGATCTCGTCTATCTCCGCGGCGGCACCAGCCGCCTGGTGACGGCCTGGATCCCGATCGGCGATATCCCCTCGGAGATGGGCGGCCTGGTCTACCTCGAAGGCTCGCACGCACTTGGAGTCAAGATGGAGGCCGAGTTCCACGCCGCTAGCGGCGATCTTTCGCCTGAAGAGCGGATCAGCGCCTATAACAGCCGCATGACGGAAGGCGGCTGGGTCTCGAAGGATCTCCCGGATATGGCGGAGCGCTTCGACACCCGCTGGCTCGCCGCCGATTATGAGGCCGGTGACGTCGTGCTCCACTCACCTTACATGATCCACGCCTCGACCACCAACCGGGATCGCGGCCGAAGGCTGCGCCTCTCGACCGACATCCGATATCAGAATGTCGACGACGAGATCGACGCCCGATGGAACAACCACTGGAGCCTCGGCGATATGCTGTAGCCCCGTTCCAACGCCTCAATTGCGAAGTGTCGGGACCTTACAGGCGTCGTGAGCGTTGATGGTCCGAGCCTTGAATCGGTTGCATGACTGACCGACTTATGGCTGGGACCGAACCGCTCGAGTTGCCTGATGCCGCGCACGAACCTGAACGATATCCTGATCTTCATGGCCGTCGTCGATGCCGGAAGCTTTATTGCCGGCGGCCAGGCCATGGGCCTGTCCCGCTCGGCGGCGGGAAAGGCGGTCATCCGCCTGGAAGAGCGGCTCGCCGCGCGTCTGCTCAACCGCACGACAAGAACGCTAAGCCTGACCGATGAAGGGCGGGTCTTTTACGAGCACGGCCTGCAGATCCTCGCATCGGTCGACGAGGCGGAAGCGAGCGTGGGAGGCCAGAGCGGCATGCCGCGCGGCGTTCTCAGGCTCACCCTACCCGATGCCTTCGGACGGCTCGTCATATTGCCTCTGCTGGAAAAATACCTTTGGACCTGGCCCGACATCCAGGTGGAGATGAGCTTCACCGATCGTCTCGCCGACATCATCGAGGAAGGCTTCGATCTGGCGATCCGAATCGGCGCAACTGCGTCGGACTCCCGGCTGGTCTCGCATGTGATCGCCACCTACAGGACGCGCCTCTGCGCCTCGCCCTCCTATCTCGCCGAGCGCGGCGAGCCACGCGATATCGACGATCTCGCAGCCCACGACTGCCTGATTTTCACCAGCCGCAACCAAAGGCAGGGCTGGCGTTTTCGCGGCAAGGGCAGTTCCTGGATCAAGGCGCAGGGGCGCAGCCGCCTGAGGCTCGACAGCGGCGAGGCGATCCGCGACGCTGCCCGGGCGGGATTGGGCATCGCGCTCCTGCCCGATTTCCTCATCGCCGGCGATCTCGCCGCCGGGCATCTTCGGCAGGTCCTGCCCGAACTGGAAGCCGATGACACCAAGATCGTCACGCTTTATCCCGACAAGCGCCTGCTGGAACCGCGCATCCACCGTTTTATCGATCTGATGGTCGAGGCGCTGAGGGACGAGAAAGCGGGCACCCGCTCATCGTCTTGAGACGGAAGCACCGGCAACCGCCCTGTCGAAACCGCGGAAACTTTTCAGGCCAAGGGGAAAGAGGGTTGCGACGAGGTAGGCAAACCCAGTGAGCAGCAGCGCGCCGGCAAGACCGATCGTGCTGATCAGCGCGCCGCCGACGAGGCCACCGAAAGGAATGAGGGCGAAGCAAAGGGCGGCGTTCATGGAGGTGACGCGGCCGGTCAGCGGCTTGGGGATGCGCTCGAAGATCACCGCCGAGAGGATCGGGTTGAGGAAGCCCGAGGCGAATCCTGCGATGGCCAGGGTGGTAAAGACAAGGCCGAGCGGCGCATCCAACGCGGCAACGAGAAACCGCGGAAAACCGGTCAACAGGAATGCCACGGTATAGACCATCAAACGCGGCATCCGCTCACCGATTGCCGCGGCAATCGCCGCACCGGCGATCGACGCGCTGGCGAATGCCGCAAACATCGCTCCCAGCAGTTCCGGACCATGGCCGGAATCGCGTGTCCAGACAGGCAGCAGCACCGCATGATAGGCCTGATCCAGCAGATTGGTGATCGCCACCATGGCGACGATGCTGACAAGCACCGCATCGCCGCGCAGAAAGCGCCAGCCTTCGCGGAGATCGCCGAGATAGGACGCCCTTTCTGCCGATCGGGCGCCGGGTGCGCCGGATAGCTCGGGCGCACGCATTATCCCGGGGATGCCGACTGCGACGATCAGCGCGGCGGCGGCAAAGGTGGCGGCATTGACGAGCAGCGCCTGGCCCGGGCCGATCAGCCCGATCAGCGCACCGGCGCCGGCGGCACCCGCCGTCGAAGCCAGCCGCTCGATCGCGCTGGCGACGCCGGTCACCCGTTCGAGCGGCACCTTCGCGAGCCTGGCGATATCGGGAACCATTGCCTGCTTGGCGGCGTCGGAAGGACCACGCAGCACGCCCATGGCAAAGACAACGGGCAGCAGCACCGGCATGCCGAGCAGGCCGAAAAAGTCGAGCAGCGGCACCATCCCGACCACGGCCACCGAAGCGGTGTCGCAGACGATGGCGATGCGCCTGGCGCCGACGCGGTCGATCAGCGGCCCGCCGAGCGCCTTGGCGACGACATAGGGCAGCATCTCCATCATCGCCGTCAGCCCTGTCAGCACAGGGCTGCCCGTCATGCTCAGCACCAGCCAGGGAATAGCGATGGTCGATAGCCGCGTGCCGGACAGCGAACATGTCTCGGCAGCGGCGAGCGCCAGGAAAGGCCTGCCCCTCCTCACGGCTCATCCTCCCCCTCGCGATGCGGAACGCGGCCCGGATAGGGGAAGGCGTGCAGCATGACGTAGAAGGGAACCATGCCGGGATCCCGAGACGCCGCCTCGCCCAGCGGGGGGGCTGCCCGCATCGCTTCCAGGATGATGCCGGTCAGCCGTTTCGTCAGAGCCTCGGCTTGATCAGCCGTCATCGGGATGATGATGTCGTCGGCGGCCGTCGCCTTGCGCCATTCGGCCGGCAACTCGGCATATTCCTCCAACGCCTGCTGCATCTGGCCGACCTGCAGGGAGAGGGCCGCCTGACTGAAGGCGATGTCGAGATCGAGCGCCTCTCCTTCGGCCTCGCTCGGCGGCACCGAGGTCAGCTCGTGGCTGGCACGCCACCAGCGGTCGCGCCTCGATGCATGCGGCGCCTCCTCGATGAAGCCATATTGGGCAAGCTGGCGCAGATGATAACTCGTCGCGCCGCTGTTCAAACCGAGCCGCGCCGCGAGCTGTGTCGCCGTGGCAGGACCATCGATCCTGAGCATGCCGAGCATGCGCAGCCGGACAGGATGGGCGAGCGCCTTCAGCGCGGTCGGCTCGGGCACGACCCGGCTGACGGTGCGGGAGGCGGCATCTGCGGCAGGTTGGGAGCGCTGATCTTTCATGGAGCCAAATATACAATTGCAAATATATCTTTGCAAATATTTCTTTGCATAAATGGTGCGCCTGCCCGCAGGTTCAATCTTCCCGCAGGGTGAAGACCGCGCAAGGCTCGGCGATGCCGCGCAAACTCTGCTCTCCGAGCGGTATCAGCGTCGTCGCCGTGTTCGCCGCCACGGCGCCCGAGATCAGCACGCTGCGGCCGAGCGGCTTGCAAAGCCCTTCCAGCCGGCTGACCAGATTGACCGCCGGGCCGATGGCGGTGAAATCCAGCCGGTCGGCCGCGCCGATATTGCCCCAGAGGATCTCGCCGAAATGCAGCGCGGCGCCGAAGGGCAGCGGCGCCAGACCTTCCGCCTCACGCATCCGGTCGAGATGGATCATGCCGGCGCGGCTGGCCGCGACCGCCCTCAGCGCCGCCTCGCAGGCGTCGCGATCGCCCCGGGCCTCGGCGCCTGTCGTAACGGGAAAGATCGCCAGCACGCCGTCGCCGATGAATTTCAGCACCTCGCCGCCGAAGGCGTGCACGGCGCCGGCGACGCGGTCGAAATAGGCGTCGAGCGCGGCGATCATCGCATGCGGCTCGGTGACTTCAGAAAGCGCGGTGAAATCCCGCAGATCGGCGCAGAGAAGAGCGGCACGGATGGTTTCGCCGCTGCCGCGGGCGAGCGCGCCTGATTGAACCCGGGCCGCACTGCGCCGGCCGAGATAGGCTTCGAGCAGCGCCGTCCGCGCCTCCCGCGCCGCAAGTGCGGCAAGCGGCGCGGCGGCAAAACGCGCGACCTCCCGCAGCCGGGCGGCTGCATCGGGAGCGAAGGCCTCCGCCCCTGCCCCGTCGGCTATGCCCGCCCAGCCGAGCATGGGGTCATCCGGCGAAGGCCCGATCCTCTCCTCCCAGACGGGCCCGAGCCCGGCCAGCCACTCGCGGCCGGCCTCGTTCTGTGGAGCCGCAGCGAAGGCCAGCGCCTCGATGACCGCCCCGGTCTCGGCCCGCCACAGCCAGGTGCGCCGCGCGATGATCGGATGCGGCACCGAAAGCGTCAGCGCGCCGCCCGAAAGCGGCAGGCCGTCCGCCAACAGCCGGCGCCCGAGCTCGGCCAGAAACCGTTCGGGACCGGGCGAGGCCGTGGCCTCGTCAACCAGCCAGGCAAGGGGAGACGGCAGATCCATGCCCCAACATGACATCGCTCCGGGACATCAGCAAGAACGCCGCTGGCGGCCCTCTTCCTGTCGGGAATCTCATCACGGCGCAAAACGAAAAATAACACTTTAAACTTGCGCGGTTTTCATTCCATTATGCGCCGTTCATCATCGTGTGATTGAGGGGTGCGATGGGCACGATATTCTGGCCGAAAGATCCGCTGGATGGCAATGACATGACGCTGCTGACGTCGATCCTTCGGCGGTGGTGCGAAAGATATCAGGTCGAGCTGAGCGCAGAGGAGAGCAGCCGCAAGGCGAAGGAACTCATCGAATGGTATGAATTCGGCGTCAAGGATCCTGTCGAACTCGAAGAACTGATCGACAGCAAACACTGGCTCCTCAGCACGGTCTGACGCCAAGCCGCTGAAGAAAACTTCTATGAAAAGGGCCGGCGAAGATTGCGCCGGCCTCCATCGATCTGTCTCTGACCGAGACCTTAATAGTCATCCCGCCAGCGGCGGCGATACTCTCCGCGCCGATCATCGCGCCAGCGCGGACCATCCCAATCCCGGTGACGCCGCTCCCAGCCCCAGCGGGGCGGACCGCCGTAGAACGCCACCGGCGGCGGGCGTCGCCAGTTTCGCCGGCATTCGCCCCAGCGGGTCAGATGCCAGCCGCGGCCGCACGCATAGTCGACCTTTGTGACATCGCTTGTGACATTGCTCTGGACATTGATTGTCCCCATCGGCATCGCCTCAGCTGTGCCAATCGAGAGGCTGCCAGCGAGCAAGGCAGCCGCGATAGAAAGTGCCTTCATCGGAAACTCCATTTCATCCAGCCGCCCTCACCCTAGGGCGGCCAAATTGAACTGGAGATGAACTGAGCGTTCATGTTTGCGGGCAAAAAAGAAGCGCTTTCGGACGGCCGGTCGGAGCGCCGGCCAGCCGTTTTCCCGCAACGGCAACCGCTTCGGGACAAGCCTCCGGCCTGCAAAAACCGTTCATGTCCTGCCGGAAAATGAGTCGGGACCCGGGTCACGCCCGGCGGCGACCTCGATCAGCCGCCCGAGGTAATGGGCCCAGCCTTCCGCGTGGCCGGCGCATTGATCGGCGCTCGGCAGACCGCTATGGGTGAGCCGCAGCAGCGTTCCGCTCCCCTGCTCGATCAGATCGATCTCGACCAGGCTCGACCCCGGCGGCACCACCTCGCTGCCGTCCCAGCCGAAGCTGTAAGCAAGGCGATGAACCGGCACCACCTCGCGAAACGAGCCGCGCGCAAAGCGGGCGCCGGTGACGTTGACGAGATAGAGCCCGCCCGGCTGCGGCTCGACCTGCGCTTCCGTTCCCATCCAGCGCAGGATCTTTTCCGGGTCGGTCATCAACGCAAAGACCGCGGCCGGCGGCGCCGCGATATGCGCCTCGCGGTGAACGACGAGGGGGTCTTGCATCTCTCTCTCCCATGGTTGTCATGGCCTGCCCTCGCCTCGGGCGGGATCGGCGCTACGCAATTTTGACGGGGTGTCCTCATTGGAAGCATGTAGGCAAACGTGTGGGTTCAGCAAGGGCGATGGAGACATTCCTCTCCGAGGCTGGATCGTCACTATGCCCTTCGCTTACGCTCAGTGCACTCGCTCCTATCGTCGCTCGACCCCGGTCGGTGCCCTTCAGGGCAGATGAGGGGGTGAGGAGCGTCAGAGACGAACGCCTTGAGCGGCAAGCGAAAGGCATATGGCCGGGGCATACCGGAACAACCGCCTTGCCCTTCGAGCCACTCACGCCCGGACCACGCCGCATTGCACAATGAAAGCATTTCACCCTATTGCCAGCCCGCCGCCTTGCCCCTATTGTCCCCGCCGTTCTCAGGGCGGGGTGAAAGTCCCTACCGGCGGTATGCAGTTTCGATTGCGAGCCCGCGAGCGCCTTCTCAGGAAGGGTCAGCAGATCAGGTGAGATGCCTGAGCCGACGGTCATAGTCCGGATGAAAGAGAACGCGCGTTCCCACCGCCCTTGCGGCTGTCGGGGACGTTCGTGATCGCCTTGGGTGATGTGTCTGTTCGCCAAAGGAGATTACCATGACACCCACCCGCTACGCCTTTATCAAAGCCAGCTGGCACGCCGACATCGTCGACCGCGCCCTTGACGGCTTCCATCAGCTCGTTCCGCCCGAGCAGGTCGATGTGTTCGATGTTCCCGGCGCATTCGAGATGCCGCTGCTTTCCCGTGATCTTGCCGCAACCGGGCGCTATGCCGCCGTCGTTGCCGCCGCTTTCGTCGTCGACGGTGGAATTTACCGCCACGAATTCGTCGCCCAGGCCGTGGTCGATGGGCTGATGCGCGCCGGCATGGATACCGGCGTGCCGGTGCTGTCGGTTTCGCTGACGCCGCATCAGTATCAGGAAACCGAGCACCATAAGCAGATCTACCGCGCACACTTCGTCGAGAAAGGGCGGGAGGCCGCAAAGGCCGCGCTGACGATCGGGAAGACACGCGCCGCTCTTGCAGCGTAAAAGGCTGATCCTCGGAACCGAGGCGGCGGGATCGGTCCCGCCGCCTTCATCGGGTCAATTCCGACAGAATAATTGATTCGACGCCCTCGCCGCGCTGTGGTCCACTCGACCCCGACATGTATCGCCATTCTTAATGCATCCAGAACCCCAAGGAGCTGAAGATGAGCAATGCAATGCGCAGTGAACCCCCTATCGAAAATCAGAGAACACGGCCGGTCGACACCAAGCTCGAAGTGGTCGTCATCCCCGTTTCCGACGTCGACCGCGCCAAACGTTTTTACGACGGGCTGGGCTGGCGGCTAGACGCCGATTTCGCCAATGATGCCGATTTCCGGGTGATCCAGTTTACCCCGCCCGGCTCCGGCTGCGCGATCATCTTCGGCAAGAATATCACCGCCGCCCAGCCCGGCTCCGCCCAGGGGCTCTACCTCATCGTCTCCGACATCGAGGCCGCCCGCCGCGATCTCATCGCCCGCGGCGTCGAGGTCAGCGACGTGTTCCATGACGCATCAGGCGTCTATGCCGGCAAGGACGAGCCCTATCTCTTCGGACGGCTCAGGATCACCGGTCGCGATCCCGAGCACCGCAGCTACCGCTCCTTCGCCTCGTTCAAGGACCCCGACGGCAATGGCTGGCTGTTCCAGGAAGTCACCGAGCGCTTGCCTGGACGCATCGACGCCGACGAGACGGCCTTTGCAACGTCGAGCGACCTTGCCTCAGCGCTGCGCCGCGCGGCGACCGCCCACGGCGAACACGAGAAGCGCAACGGCGGCAAGCACGACGAAGGCTGGCCGGACTGGTACGCCCAATACATGGTCAGCGAACAAGCCGGCAGGGAACTGCCGCTGTAGATGGCGGTAGAGGGACGCAGACGCTCGTCGCGTCTGTGTTGCCTCTTAATAATGATGCAGTCCGCTTGCCTTTCGCTTGCCGCTCAAGGCGAGGCGAAGGACAACGGAGGACGTGCCGTGTAGCCCCCTCATCTGCCTGCCGGCAGATGAGGGGGCTACACGGCACGTCCTCCGTTGTCCCCCACTTCGCACTAAGCGCAAGCCTCGCCCACCGTCACCGCTCGAAAAAATCCCGCCACTGTTTCTCGCCAACCAGACAGTCGGCTGCGGGCGCATCCCCCGCGATCTCACGCACTGTCGCCGGCGGCCAAAGGCCGCTGATTTCAAGCACCAGCTTGCGGCGCACGGCGACCGCGAAATCCTCGATCTTGTGGACCGGCAGCACGAAGGCGCCGGGGCCGCCGATGACGCAATCGGCGTAATATTTGTCGAGCCCGTCGGGCGCATCGGAAGGCCGCAGCATGATGGCGAGGCCGTTGATGACCATGCCCGCTTCCACCGCCCTGTCGCGGGCTGGTGTCACGGGATTGCCGGAATTGTTCGGGCCGTCGCCGGAAACGTCGATGACCTCCCGCGCGCCCTGAAAGGGACTGGCGATGATCATGCTGGCGCCCTGGGCGATGGCGGTGGAGATCGAGGTGCGCCGCTGTGTGGCGACCGGCCGGGCGTCGAGCTTGTCGGCAAAGGCGATCGCATCCGCTTCCGTCTCGATCACCTGCCAGTCGATCACCGAATCCTGGACGACATAGCCCGCCCATTCGAAATAGCTGATGGCGATGCGCCCGGTCAGACCGCCTTTGACCGCATCGATGAATTCCTTGTGCTTGAGCGCCTCGACATAACCCTGGCGCTGGATGCCGATCTCTTCGAAATCCATCGACCGCGAGGTGTCGACGGCCAGCACCAGCGCCACGTCGACCTCGCTTCTCCCGATCTCAGCGACCGGGGCGACGCCGGAAAGACCCATCAGCACCGCAAGTGTCGTCAGCATTGGCTATCCAATCCCTGCGCCATTCCCAGGCGAGGCAACTGTAACACAGCTTGGCCGGCACCGGACGTGGGGCCGCCCGCGGGGCTTCAATTTTCGGTGATGGATTGGCCAGGCGAGTTGGGCCCTGAGCCGCGCTCCTTCGCGCGAGGCTCTCGTGTAGCACCGATCAGGACGCCCTCAATGCAATGGCAGCCATAACGGGTTTTTCCATGCCTTCAGCGCTTCGAGGAAAACCTGCAGGCGCAAGGGCAGGAAGCGGCGTGTCGGATAGACCGCATGCACGAATATCTCCTCGGACGACCAGTCGGGCAGCAGGCGGATGAGTTCGCCTCTTCTAATCTCATCGTCGCAATAGGTGGAAGGCAGCAGACCGATGCCATGCCCGCGATAGGTGAAGGCGCTCACCGCCTCGAAATCCCGGCTCGAGACCGGCCCCGACACCTGCTGGCGAACCGATTTGAGGCCGCTGACGAGATGCCATTCCGCTTCGCCGTTGCGGCCGTTCAGCAGCACGCACTGGTGGTGCTTCAGGTCCTCGGGCTTTGAGGGAAGCGGCCTGCCCTTCATATAGTCCGGTGCGGCGACCAGATAGCGCACGCTCTTTCCGAGCCGCTGCGCGACGATCGAGGAATCCTTGAGTTCGCCGAAGCGGATGCCGAGATCGATATTCTCGGCGATCAGATCGAGGAACAGGTTGGTGACGAAGAGATCAACCTGGATCTCGGGATAGGTCTTCAGGAAGGCCGAAACGAATTCATAGAAAACCTCCTGCCCGAAGATGACGGGCACGGAGATTTTCAGCAAGCCTTCCGGCTTTCTCTGCGCCTCCGTCAGGGCCTGTTCGGCGTCGACAAGATGGGCGAGCGGCTCGCTGCACCGATCGAAATAGGCGCTCCCCTGCGCGGTCAGGCTGAGCTTGCGTGTCGTGCGCTGTAGCAGCGTCACGCCGAGCTGCTCCTCCAGCGACGTCACCTTCCGGCTGACGGTCGAGACCGGCATACCGAGAGAATGGGCGGCGCGGCTGAAGCTGCCGTACCGCGCCACCGTTACGAAAACCGCGATGTCGTTCAGGTCCGCCATGCCGCTATTTTTGCATACATGCAAAAGATAATCCAGATATTTCCATCTAATCGAGGAATGGAGTTTTTGCCATATTCACCTTGCGAAAACAATCACAACCCGATGGAGGCGCATTCGCAGCCGCCCCATCTCGAGCGACCCGGCCTTCGCAAGCGCAAGACCTTCGTTGCCCGACCAAATTATGGAGTTCAACATGACTACCGCAAAGACTGTCATCGTCACGGGCGCCTCCCAGGGAATTGGAGCCGGGCTCGTCAACGCCTTCATCGAGCGCGGCTATAATGTCGTCGCCACCTCGCGCCAGGTCAGCGCCTCGGATGCCTTTCAGGCTTCAGATAAGCTGGCGCTCGTCGATGGCGACATCGGCGATGCCGAAACCGCGGCGCGGGTCGCACAGACCGCGATCGACCGGTTCGGCTCGATCGACGCCCTCGTCAACAATGCCGGCATTTTCTTCAGCAAGCCGTTCGTCGATTACACCCTGACCGACTTCCGAAAGCTGTCCTCAACCAATCTCGAAGGCTTCATTCACCTGACCCAGTTGGTCGTCCGGCAGATGCTCGCTCAGAAATCGGGCGGGAGCATCGTCAGCATCACCACCCCGCTGATCGATCATCCGATCGCCGGTTTCTCGGCTTCCGTCGCCATGATGACCAAGGGCGGCATCGACGCGATCTCCAAGAACCTGGCGATGGAATATGCAAGTGAGGGAATTCGCGTCAACACGGTGGCTCCCGGGGTCGTCGATACGCCGTTGCACAAGGACAATCCGAAAGACTTCCTCAGCACGCTGTCACCGATGGCCGGCATTTCCAACGTCGGGGAAGTCGTCGATGCAGTCGTCTTCCTAACCGAGGCTCCGCGCGTCACCGGGGAGGTGCTGCACGTCGACGGCGGCGCACATCTGGGCAGATGGTAAACCACCCGCAAGCGCAGGCAGCCGGCGCAGAACGGCGGCTGCAGGAACTCGGCATCACGCTTCCCCCACCGCCGACACCCCTGGGGGCCTATGTCGAGGCGGTCAGATCAGACAAGCTGGTCTTCTTCAGCGGCATGTTGCCAGTCATCAACCGCGAGCCGCGCTATGTCGGCCGCGTCGGCGGCGCACTGACGGCCGAAGATGGTCGGAAGGCCGCCGAAACGGCGACACTCAGCGCACTTGCCGCCGCCAAGGACCATCTCGGCTCGCTGGACAGGGTCGCAAAAGTCGTCAAGCTCGGCGTCTACATCGCCACCGAAGGCGATTTCCGCGACCATCCGAAGGTCGCGGACGGCGCGTCGGAAATGCTGCTCCAGGTCTTCGGCGAGGAAAAGCTCTCCGGCCGGGTCGTGCTCGGCGTCGCCAGCCTGCCGCTAGGCGTGCCGATCGAGCTTGAGCTGATTATTGAGGTCGAGGATTGAATGGACGGGCGCGCTTCGGCGCGCCTGCATTCCTGGCGTCGCTTGCGCTCACGCCGGCGCCAGCCGACCGACAAGCGCAAAGCAACCCACGCCTCACACCGCCGCCAACAGCAGCACGTAAGCGATGACGCTCACCATCAAGCCACGAAACGCAAAGGTCACGCAGCGGTATTTGCTGCGGGCGATGGCGGAGAGGATATTGGCGTTTTCGAGATACTGATCGAACAGATAGCGCTCGTCGCGCCGCAGTGCCGCGTCGAAGAACAGCTCGCGGTGGTTGTGCCAGGCGCCCCAGAACAGCGAGGTCGAGCTATCCAAACGGCGCGGCAGCACGACGAGGATCGCCGACAGGATTGAGAAGACCGAGGCTGCGGCAAGCAGGCCCGAGAACAGCATGCTCCCAGACGTGCCGGCGACATAACGCACCGGGTTGAAGACCGCCCTCACCTCGCTGGAACTCACCAGGAAAGCCAGCATAAATGTAAAGATATAGGCGGCCTTTTGATCAGATATCTTGATCTGATCGTAAAATATATCATTGATTTTCTTGATATGATCGAAATACTCGACACCGATATCCGCACTCGACGGCTGACTTAGCATAACCTCAGTTGCAGTTTCGAATTCGCTCACGTGAATACTCCGTCCCCAAGTGTTTCTCTGATATTACACTTGACGGCGAAAGCAAGAACACGTGTGCAATACGCTTGACTTTTCCACGCTACACGGACAAACGGGAGGTGGGATGGGGTCTGGGTCATGCGGGGTTATTCCAAGAACATCTGTCGCGTGGGCATGGCGCTGGCGCTTGCTCTGCCCGGTTTCGGGCCGTCGGCAATGGCCGAGCCGCTGCAGCGTGCCACACCGGTCGCCGGTTCCGTCATCGCCCGCAAGGCGGGCGAAGAGGTCCGTTTCATCGACGTGTCGAACTGGCGTGTCGTCGATATCAATCAGGATCTCCTGACCGGCGATGTGCTGCGCACCAATGCCAACGGCCAGCTCGCCATCGTCTTTTCCGATCACACCCAGGTTCGCCTCGGCCGCAATTCCTCGCTGCAGGTCAAGAAAATGGCGGCCACCGGCGACACGACACTGGAGCTGCAATCGGGAACGATCTGGGCGCGCGCCGAGCGCGGCGGCCAGGGGCTGACGGTCGAGACCCCTGCGGCGGCAGCCGCCATCCGCGGCACGGACTGGACGATGACCGTCGAAGGCAGCAAAACCTCGATGATCGTGCTCGAAGGCCGCGTGGCGCTTAGCAACCCGCAGGGCAGCGTCGAGGTGAACGAGGGCGAAGGGGCGGTCGCCACCATCGGCCAGGCACCGCGCAAGCTGGTGATCGTCACGCCCGACGACCGCGAGCAGATGCTGTTCTATCTGAACCTTCGCGACGGCTTCGGCCTGATGCCGACTTCGCCGCTGCCGGCAGGCCGCATGGCCGAAGAGCGCCGCCGGCTGCTGGCTTTGCCGCCGGAACGTCGCACGACCGAGGACTGGTTGGAGCTTGCCGAAGTGCAGAGCGCCTTCGACGGCCGGCAGGTCGCCGCAGAGACGCTTCAGGAGGTTCGCCGGCGCAAGCTGACGACCCTTCAGAAGGCGCGCGTCGACTTGATCGATGCCACGATCGCCGGCGCCGAAAAACGCTACGACGAAGCCGCAAGGCTCTTTGCGGCGGCACTGCCACATCTCGATCCGGCCCGCCGGAACATGGCGCAGTATGGCGGCTATTTCGCCCGCTCGCTTGCCGATCCAGCCCATGTCGAAAAGCCGCCATCATCGGCTGTCGGCCCCTATGGCGCGATCATGCAGGCCTATACGGCGGGCTTTCTCAAAAATCCCCGCGCGTCCGTCGACCTGATCAAGGATGCGGAAAAGCGTTATCCGGATGATCCCACCCTTCCTGCGATCCGCGCCCAGCTGGCGCAACTGATCGATGACCGCGCCCAGATGCAGGAGGCGGTGAACCGCGCGCTCGCGCTCGATCCTAACCATCCGATCGCCCTTGCCGCACGCGCCTCGTACAAGGCGAGCTACGAAAGCGATATCAACGGGGCGCTTGCCGATCTGAACCGTGCCATCGAACTTGCGCCGGGAGCCTCGGGATCGTTGAACTCGATGGGCCTGCTGCAGAGCGCCCGCGACGCCAATGGCGAGGCCGAGACTGCCTTCCTGAGGGCGATCGCCCTCGATCCGCAAGATCCCGTCCCCCACGCCAACCTTGCCATCCTCTATCTCGACCAATCGCGCATGAAGGAGGCCAAGCGCGAGATCGATGCGGCGCTTGCCGCCGACCCCTCCTTCGACATCGCCCTCCTCGCCCGCGGCCGCTATTACCTGCAGACCGGCGAGCGCGACAAGGCGCTGGAGGACCTGCTGGCCGCCAGCACCGCCAATCCCGCCCATTCGCAATCGCAGCTGATGCTCGCCGCTGCCCATTACGAAAAGGGCGACCGCATTCCCTCCGAGCAAGCGGTCGACAATGCCGACAGGCTCGACAAGAACGATCCGGTCATCTCCTCCTTCCGCACCGCCGTCGATATCGACGATTACGACGCCGACGGCGCGATCCGCAACGCGCAGGAATTTCTCCGCCGCTCGCGCGCCCGCGGCGGCGACTACAGCGCCCTTGGCGTCAATCAGAATGCCGGCTCGACGCTGAACAACGCTTTTCGCCTGCAGGGTCTAGATGCCTGGGGCCGCTATTACGGGGACGCGGTCTTCAGTCCCTTCGAAGGCAGCGGCTATATCGATCAGTCGATCAAGGGCAGTATCTTCCCTTACGTCAACGCAACGAGCTTCAGCGACGACAATGTCATCCAGAACCGTGGCAATGCATCGAGCTATTCATCCTTTATCCAGGGTTTGTTGCTTGATCCGCATATGCTTTCCGGCCGCTCTCGTTCGGCAACGCTGCTGCGCACGCCGTTCATCGAAGGCTCGCTTGGCGGCGGCATCAACAGCGTCGACGGCCATACAAGGGGTATTGGCGAGGCTGAAATCCAGGGTTTCTCGAACGAGACGATCCCACTCAGCTTCTATGGCAACCTGACCTGGGAAGAACTGGCGCTCGATGGCGACTATCGCGATTTCGGCGGCTTCCAGACCGACAACAAGCTTATCGGCGGCAATGGCTATCTGACGGCAACGGTGACGCCCGACGATCGCGTGGTGGCCTATGTCAACCATGCCAAGAACGATGGAACGCTGAACGCACTGACGCAAGGCTCGTCACTGACCGACTTCCTCAACCTCCTGGGCTTCGGGATTCCAACTGAAGTCTCTTCGGAATACAACTATCGGCGCAATATCAGCGAAACCACCAATGCCGGCCTCGGCTGGAGCCATACCTTCGGCTACGAAAATATCTTGAACGGCGCCTTCCTCTATTCGGAAAGCAAGTCGCGGACGTCCACCTCTCTTCAGGTCGACGATGCGCCGGTTCTCGGCCTGCGCGACCCCGACATTATTCCATTATTGGACGGGACCGAGGATCTGTCTTCAAAAACCTATATCGGCGCGCTCAGCCATTCCGTCGGCAGCGGACCGCTGACGTGGCGGTACGGCATCGAAGGCGGCTGGATCGATGTCAGCACGACCACCTCTTCTCGCCTGCATGAACTCTTTCCGCGCGTCGTGATCATCCCGGAGACCACGACCGGCCCGGACACATTCAGCAACCGCGTCAATATCAGCCGCGCCTACATCGACGTGCTGCACGAGATTACACCCGATCTCAAGGGCGAATACGCTCTCTTCGGCACGCATATGGAAGGCGACGGAGTCGACGTCAGCCGCCTGGAACCACGTTTCGGCCTTGCCTGGACACCCGCCCAGAACCATTGGCTGCGCGCCGCCTTCATGCGCCAGAGCCTCGACACCGGCGTACCCACTCTTGCCCCGATCGGCGTCCTCGGATTGCAGGCCAACCAGTATTCGATCGGCCTCGAGGGGTATGCCGATACGGCGGCGCTGCAATGGGACGCCGAATGGACCGACCGGTTCTTCACCTCAGTCGAATACCAGCACCAGGAACTGCATGATTTCTCGATCGATTTTCCGCTGATCTCGCTTCCGGCGGCCGACAGCCTGCCGCTGTCGCGCGGCAGCATCGACCGTGCCGCCCTCACCGCAAACCTGGCGCTAGGTGCTGGTTTCGGCCTTTCCGCCACCTATGCCTATATGGAATCGGAGAACAAGGACCCGCTCGAGCCGAATTACGGCGGCTCCCTGCCATTCATTCCCAAGAATTCCGGCCAGATCGCGCTGACCTGGGTCAACGAGGCCAAGGTCAAGGCGACGATAGCGGCCAATTACATCGGCGAGCGCGACGGCGACGATCTCGGCACCAAGCTCGACGATTACTGGAGCCTCGACGCCCACCTCGTCTGGGAACCCTTCGACAAGCGCATCGAGCTGGAAGCCGCCGCCTATAACCTGCTCGACGAAGATTTCGAGGTCACGCCCGGCGTGCCCGGCTGGGGCCGCGCCTTCAAGGGCACGCTCAAAGTCCGCTTCTGATGCGCACGCAGGACAAACGCCAGCAGGCCGGGCTGGATGGCGGCCAGACCGTAAGCCGCCGCCTGAGACTGCTGGTGCTGTCGCTCGCCGTGCTGATCGCCATTTCGCTGCTGTCACGCCTGCCCGCCTGGTCGCTGCTGGAACTCAGGAGCTTCGACTATCTCTCGACCGTCGACGATCCGCGTCCGCCGCCGGGCGGACCCGTCATCGTCGCGATCGACGAGCCCTCGCTTGCCGATATCAACGCGCAATGGCCCTGGCCGCGCAGCCTGCATGCCGAGCTCGTCAGCCAGCTGCGTGCAGCCGGCGCCCGCGTCATCGGCCTCGACATCATCATGGCCGAACCTTCCAACCCCGGCAACGACGCGGCGATCGCCAAGGCCGTCGGTCCCGATGTCGTGCTCGCCGGCGACGAGACGCTGATCGAGACGCCGCAGGCCTCGCAGCTGATCCGCGCCACGCCGCTGCCGGCATTGACCGACGCGGGTGCGGTGACCGGCATCGCATCGATCGATCTCAGCGGCGACGGCGTCTTTCGCCGTATTCCGGGCTATGAGGATGGTTTTGCCACCATGCTGGCGAAAGCCTCGGGTGCGGAAACGGAAATGCTGCCGGCCGGTCGGCTGATCCAGTCCCTAGGCCCGGCCCGCAGCTATCCCACGGTCTCCTATTACCAGGCACTTGATCCTGAGAATCTGCTGCCGCCAGGTTATTTCAAGGACCGCGTCGTCCTCGTCGGGCTCAGCCTGCAGAATGCGCCTGAGATCGACAAGGGCGGCGTCGATGCTTTCGCCACGCCTTACACGGTTCACACCGGCAAGCTCGTCCCCGGCGTCGAAATCCAGGCGACGATTTACGACAATATCCGCTACGGCCTGTCGATCCGCGAAGCGCGCCTGCCGGCGGTCGCCGCCTGTATCCTGATCTCGGTGCTGCTTGCGGCACTGACCGTCTGGCGCTCGACGGGCTGGCTGACGATCGCTACCAGCGCGGCCGCCCTCCTCGCCTTCGCGGCCGTCAGCTTTGCCGGCATCCGGCTTGGCCATGTCTTCGTCTCGCCGCTCGGCCCGACGGTCGCCTATATCTCCGTCGTCTTCGGCCAGGCCGCCTTCGATTTCGCCGAGGAGCGCCGCAACAAGCGCCAGATCACCCGCGCCTTCGCCCAATATATCTCGCCCGATCTCGTCAAGCGCCTGTCGAACGACCCTTCGCAACTGAAGCTCGGCGGCGAGCGGCGCACGCTCTCGGTGCTGTTCTCAGACGTGCGTGGCTTCACCACCATCGCCGAGACACTGAAGGACGATCCGGAACAGTTGACCGGCCTGATTAACCGGCTGCTGACGCCGCTCTCCGACGTGGTGATGGATCACGGCGGCACGATCGACAAATATATGGGCGACTGCATCATGGCCTTCTGGAATGCGCCGCTCGACGATCCCGACCACGCGCTCCACGCCGTGCGCGCCTCGCTCGCCATGCAGGCGGCGATTTCGAGGCTGAACAATCAGCTGGAGCGGGAGGCGGCAGTCCTCGGCCGCAAGCCGCACGTGCTGAAGATGGGCGTCGGCATCAACACCGGCGAATGCATCGTCGGCAATATGGGCTCCACCCGCCGCTTCGACTATTCCTGCCTCGGCGACAGCGTCAACCTTGCCTCCCGCCTCGAAGGCGCTTCGAAGAATTACGGCGTGGCACTGCTGCTCGGCGAAGAAACCGCAAGACGGGTCGCCGCCAACTACACGGTGATTGAACTCGACCGCATCATCGTCAAGGGCCGCACCCTGCCCTCGCCCGTCTTCACCGTCGTGCACAAGGCCGATGCGAAAGCGCTGGCCAGCCACCAGGCTTTCATCGAAGCCAAATATGCCGGCACGCTCGCACCATCCGATCCGACCTTCGACAAACTGACCGCTGCTATCCCCGAGCTTGCCGGTTATTATGCGATCGTGCGGGATGCACTGCTCGGTGATGGCGGGGAATGATCGGGCAGCATTCCCCCGCATGCGCGATTTGCGCCCGGATGCTCAGCTGCGAACCGCTCGTTTTGCCAAACCGTACATATTTGTGGGTGCGCCGTGCAGCATCACCTCGCGTTCGAAGCTGAAGCCACATTTCTCGAGGATGCGCCTAGACGCGGAATTGACGGGACGAACCAATCCGATCACGCGGTCCGCATGCAGGTCGTCGAAGGCAAAGGTCAGCGTTTCCCGCACCAGCTCGGTGGCATAGCCATGCCCCCAGCTTTCCGGCTGCAGATGGTATGAAATATTGAGACTGCCGAACTCCTCGGAAACGGTCACGCCGCCAAAACCGATCAGCCCAGCCTTCGTCTCGACCGCCCAGCGTCCGAAGCCGCGGTCTCTCCAGTGCTCGATGTCGCGCGCAAGCCGCGCGGTACTTTCTTCCGGCGAGTCCGGCCGGGGCACGGGCCGGTGGGCGACCAGTTCCGGCCGGGAAAAAAGCCCGGTGAGGAAATGGATATCTCCGGCTACAGGAATCCTCAGTTGCAATCTCGCGGTAAGCCGAATTGCCGGCGGCGCAGCACCATTGAATTCCTGATCGAACATCGTCTACCTCTTCATCGAGGACGCGATGTCCTCGGCAGCTCTTATCCAGGCGCGGCATCGTCTCTTGGGCGTCGGCGCCTCTACGCTCGCCTTCCACCACCGGGCGAGGAGATTTGCGGGAGACGATACCATTCTTTCGCGCTAAGAAGGGTGATCATAATTCCCGCCCATAGACCCGAGGTCACTTCCATGACTTTGAAAGTTCTCTTCATTGGCGGCACCGGCCAGATCTCCCATCCATGCGTCGAGCGTGCCGTTGCCGAGGGTCATCATGTCAGCGTCTACAATCGCGGCTTGAGAAGTGCTGCCTTGCCCGCCGGGGTCACCTCGATCGTCGGGGAGCTCGGATCGGACGCCTATACCAATCTCGCCAGGGCGAATTATGATGTCGTCTGCCAGTTCATCGCCTTTACCAGGGATCAGGTGGCGCGCGATATCGAGGTCTTCTCCGGCAATTGCGGCCAGTACATCTTCATCTCCTCGGCCTCGGTCTATGAAAAACCGCCGCGTCATTACGTGATCACGGAGGAGACGCCGGCGATCAATCCCTACTGGCCCTACAGCCAGGCCAAGATCGCCTGCGAGGAACTGCTCCGGAAATCCGGCAATCTCGCCTGGACGATCGTCCGCCCCAGCCACACCGTCCGCAGCGGCCTGCCGATCATGATGGGCGACAGCGATGTCATGGCAAGACGCATGCTGGATGGCGACCCCGTCATCGTGGCGGGCGACGGCCATACGCCCTGGACGCTGACCCGCTCGGTCGACTTCGCCGCGCCTTTCGTCGGCCTTTTCGCCAAACAGGCAGCGCTCCGCGAAATTTTCCACATTACCTCGGACCGCGCCCATATCTGGGACGATATCCAGAAGACGATCGCTAGATTGCTCGGCGTGGAAGCCAAGATCGTGCACGTGCCGACGGATACGCTGATCAGATACAATCCGGAATGGATCGGCCCGCTCCTCGGCGACAAGGCCTGGACGGCCATCTTTGACAATTCCAAGGTCAAGCGCGTGGCGGGCGATTTCACCTGCGCCGAGAGCCTGGATGAAATCCTCGCCGACTCGATCCTGCATCTCAAGCAGCGCCTGGCGAAGAGCCGCCCGCCAAAGGGGGATCTGGATGCGCTGATCGACAGGATTTGCGCGGAGCAAGGTGCGCTTGGTTAGAATATCCGCAAGGCGTGGAATGATGGCGAGCCCATCGCGGACGCGCCGCCGCCTCGTTTGTCGATGAGAATGACCGGCGAGGCACTCAGGGTCGGTACGCCTATTCCAGCCGGCGCGCCTCCAGCGGAGCCTCCTGCCTAAACCCATCGAAACAGCGCCCACCGTGCCGCGCTAGCTCGCTGTCGGCCAGGGCGAGGAAGCGAGCGCCGTCGCCCTCTGCTGCGAGGCGGAACGCAGCGTCGAATTCGGCTGCCAATTGCGCATCCAGCTTCCGCATGACCCGCGGCGCCCATTTCCCTCGACCGGCCCATGCGCCGCGCCCGAGGAGAATGAGATCGGCGAGCTTCTGGTGGAGTTGCGCGGCGATGGCGGCGATCTCCTCGGGAGGGCGCGCGCCGCGCAGATCGTCGGCAAGGTCGGTGACCTGATAGCGCAGCATGTCGTAGCCGGCCCCGGCAAGCGGTTTCGGGCCGGCCGCCAGCGTGCCTGCCGCCTGCGCCTGGATGAGGCGGGCACGCTCGATATCCGGCCCCAATATGCTGCCAGTCGCGACCATGTTGACCATGATCGGATAACCGCTGTCGGCATCCTGATGGAGATAGTGCGCCAGCGTCTGCGGATCATGGACGAAGGCCTCGACGGGAAAACCGTCGTCAATAAATGATTCCCGCCAGGCTCTTTCCAGCGCCGGGAATACGACGACCAGATCGATATCCGAAAAGGCGGTTCCTTCGCCGCGCATGATGGAACCGGTCACAAAAACGAAAGCGGCGCCGGCAAAGCGGCTGGCGACACAGCGACGGGCAGCAGCAAGCGCCCGCTCGGCGAGAATATGTTTTGGGATATCGTCCACGGTCTGGTCCTCGAATGCGGGACACGGGCGGCAACAAAAAACCCGCTCGTCTCCGGCGGGTTGGTCTTAACGGCGATGAACGGAATTCAGTTCACGCGTCTACCACCCACCGCGGCGCGATGGTCGTAGACGTCGTCGAAACTGCAAAAATCCTGTTCATGGCCTGAACGATAGCGCTCGACCGCGATAGCGTCAATCCGCCGAAACGGGACGCCAAGACCGCTTCCCCGGCGTGCTGGTTTTCGTCCAAAGCGCGTCGCGATCTTTCAGATTTGCTCCTCGCGCTTTAGGTCCTTGTTTTCGCATGTCGTTGCCGCAAAACCGCTGCACACTTTTGCGCGACATGCTCTAGGATGGCGCCAGACCCGCAAGCAAGACTCGAAAACAGGAAGAGCCGCCATGCCCCACCCCGTCACCGTCATCCCGCGTCCCGCACCGGTTCTGCTGCCGGTGGACGGCAGCGATGAGCGATTTCCGGTGCGCCGCGTCTATTGTGTCGGGCGCAACTATGCCGACCATGCGATCGAGATGGGCCATGATCCCTCCCGCGAGCCGCCCTTCTTCTTCCAGAAGAATGCCGATAACCTGCTGCCGGCAGGCAATGCTTTTCCTTATCCGCCGCTCTCGAACGATGTGCATTACGAGGTCGAATGCGTTCTGGCGCTGAAATCCGGCGGCGCTGACATTCAGGCGGCAGACGCGCTCGACTGCATTTACGGCTATGCCGTCGGCATCGATTTCACCCGTCGAGACCTGCAGGGCGAGGCAAAGAAGCTCGGCCGCCCCTGGGAGGTCGGCAAGGCCTTCGAACATTCCGCCCCTGTCTCGCCGATCGTTCCGGCAAGCCGCATCGGCCACCCCTCGCAGGCAAGGATCTGGCTGGAACAGAACGGCAGTCGAGTCCAGGATGGCGATCTCAACCAGATGATCTGGAAGGTGCCGGAGATCATCGCCGAACTGTCGAAGCTCTTCACCCTCGCACCGGGTGATGTCATCATGACCGGCACGCCGGCCGGCGTCGGCGCGGTCGCCAGGGGTGATCGCATCAATTGCGGGATCGACGGCATCGCCATCCTGTCGGTCGAAGTCGTCTGAGGAGAAAGCCATGCCCGTCTACGCACTTGGCGGATCGGCGCCGAAACTGCCCGCTGCCGGACTCTATTGGATTGCACCGGATGCCCATGTCATCGGTCAGATCGAACTCGGCGAGAGTGTCGGCGTCTGGTTCGGCGCCGTGCTGCGCGGCGACAATGAGAGGATTACCATCGGCGAAGGGACCAATATCCAGGAAGGCGTGATGGCCCATACCGATATGGGCTTCCCGCTGACCACGGGCAAAGGCTGCACCATCGGCCACCACGCCATCCTGCACGGCTGCACGCTGGGAGACAACGTGCTGATCGGCATGGGCGCCACCATCCTGAACGGCGCGAAGATCGGCAACAATTGCCTCGTCGGCGCCAATGCGCTGGTGACAGAAGGCAAGCAATTCCCCGACAATTCCCTGATCGTCGGGGCGCCTGCCCGCGCCGTGCGTCTGCTCGACGACGCCGCAATCGAAGCCATCCGCCGCTCCGCCGCAAACTACGTTGCCAACTGGCAACGTTTCGCCCGCGATCTCAAGCAGATCGGTTAAATGAGAAGAGATGGCGGCCCAGCCCCGTCCTTCAGGGACCCTACGCCTTATTCGGCAGCTTCGAGAAACTGGCTGTTTCGTGAGGAAGAGGCAAGCGCCTGAACCCTGGCTTCCGCCTTGGCGATCAGCTGATAGAATTCGTCCTGCGCTTCGACATCCAGTTGAATGACGGCATTGACGTCATCGGGCGTATCGCAAACGCAGGCGACCGCCGAAATGGGACAGATGCCGCCAGGGTAACGCTTGCCGGTTCCGGTATAGGCGCGACGGCCCCAACGCTCGGAATAGACCGTTTCTTCCCGCTCGAGATGCAGGATCGTTCCCTTGCAGGCAGTCACAATGGCCGCCTTGCCGTAGGCGAACCAATGATAGTTCAGCTTTCGGAGAATATATTTGCCGGTGATATCTTCGCCAGCCAGTTCGGCAGGGTTTTCAATCATTCTGATCA
Source organism: Rhizobium sp. RSm-3 (assembly GCF_001854685.1). Classification (NCBI taxonomy): domain Bacteria; kingdom Pseudomonadati; phylum Pseudomonadota; class Alphaproteobacteria; order Hyphomicrobiales; family Rhizobiaceae; genus Rhizobium; species Rhizobium sp. RSm-3. The sequence goes on from NZ_MAWZ01000006.1 coordinate 197,142, forward strand.
TGAAGGCTTCCCTCAACGTTTGCAGAATATCCTTCATCTCTCCTTACGCGGCAAGTCAAAAAACGCTGCTTTTGGAGGCACTTAGTCACAAAGTGTTTCCGATTCTTACACCAGGCACACACCAGGCACCGCGCTGGACACACAATTCTTCGTCGAATTTGCCGCTATCTGCACCCGATTTGGGCGTTATTCGCGGCGGCGCCGGGCACCTTGGCGTCTGAACGGCGACGCGCCTCAGGAGAACTCGCCTGCGCGGGGACCGGCAAGCGTCACGCGCCAGCCCGTGCGCGATTGGAAATCCTGAGTGGCCAGAAACGTATAGCCCGTCATGCGCCAGGGCCTCACGGCGCTGGTCAGATTGTCGAGCACAAGATCGCCGCCATCCGTCCGGGCAATGAGAACGACATGGTTTTGATCATGCGGTCCAATGACCACCGAAAGCGCCAGGCGGTTCGATGGAAAACCAGCCTCGATCAGGTCCTTCATCTTCTGGAGGGCATAGTCTTCACAGTCGCCACGGCCGGCGACCGGCAGTGACCAAACATCCTTGTGGGAAGACGGACGGTCTTCTGCGGGAATGATGCGTCCATTTACGGCACGATTGATCTTTTGAAGCAGCACTATTCCTGCCGTGTCGTTTCGCTGTTGCGCCGCCATCCTGCCGCACAGCCACTTGTACTTGGCGCAGGCTGCACCGAATCCCACGGGCGCGCCGATGCTTCTTGTCACAGGCAGCGATGATCCGGCAACGGCTTGAAAAGGCACCAGAATGGCTAAAACAGCCGCAAGAGAAAAGAGACGCTTCATAGCCGATTCCCCTTATTTGTTCCGCAACAATAACAGAGTCGAGATAAAAATTTATTAAAATTTTATACTTGCGAATTTAACCCTATTATATAAGCGATACAGATTAACCATTGTTTATTCTTCACGTTAATTCATTGTTAGTATAAGAACCCTTCCCATTAACATTCGGTTAACCTTGGGAGACGCCTGAAATGATCAGCAGAGCATCGAAATTCGGCCTGGCCATTGCTTCCCTTCTGGCAAGCAGCAGCTTGGCGACGGCAGCCCCGGCAGTCGTTAATTGCAACAGCGCCGTTCGCGGCACGCTCGAATACCGGCTGTGCATGCCGACCAGATCAATTCCGGCCGGCAGCAAGTTCAGCCCGAGAGATAGCGACCCCAGCAGCCAGGGCGCCGGCGGCGGCAAGAAGTCATCGAGCACCAGCTCGACTTCCGAGAACAGCGGTAAAAGCGGCGGCGACCAGGTTGCGGACGGCGGCGGAAACGGCACTGGCGACAACGGTAGCGACGACACTGGCGACAATGGTGGCGACGACACGGGCAACAATGGTGGCGACGACAACGGCCACGGCCATGGCCATGGCCACGACCATCATGGCAAGGACGGCAAAGATCATGATCATGGCAAGGGCGGCCATGGCAAAGACAACCACGGCGGCAAGGACCACGACCATCACCGCGGCGACAAAGGCGGCAAAGATCACGGACACGGCAAGGACGGCCCGAGCAAAGGCGACAAGGAAGGTCACGGCAAAGGTGGCAAGGATGGCCGTGGCAAGGGCGACAACGACGGCCCTGGCAAGGGCGATAACGGCGACTCTGGCAAGAGCGACAATGGCGGCTCCGGAAAGAGCGACAATGGCGGCTCTGGCAAGAGCGACAATGGCGGCTCCGGAAAGAGCGACAACGGTGGTTCCGGCAAGAGCGACAATGGCGGCTCCGGAAAGAGCGACAACGGTGGTTCCGGCAAGAGCGACAATGGCGGCTCTGGCAAGAGCGACAATGGCGGCTCCGGAAAGAGCGACAATGGCGGCTCCGGCAAGAGCGACAATGGCGGCTCTGGCAAGAGCGATAACGGTGGCTCCGGAAAGAGCGATAACGGTGGCTCCGGCAAGAGCGACAATGGCGGCTCCGGCAAGAGCGACAATGGCGGTTCCGGCAAGAGCGATAACGGTGGCTCCGGCAAGAGCGACAATGGCGG
>NZ_MAWZ01000007.1:0-196881 GCF_001854685.1 Rhizobium sp. RSm-3
GATCTCCGCCGTTGGCGTTCAGGGCAATATCGAAAATCTCGGCCTCGAAGCGCTCGGCATCAAGACCGACCGCGGCTGCGTCGTCGCCGACGGTTACGGCAAGACCAATGTCGCCGGCATCTATGCGATCGGCGACGTTGCCGGCCCGCCGATGCTGGCGCACAAGGCCGAGCATGAGGGCGTCGTCTGCGTCGAGAAGATCGCCGGCCTGCCGAACGTTCATCCCACAGACAAGGGCAAGGTCCCGGGCTGCACCTATTGCAACCCGCAGGTCGCCTCCGTCGGTCTCACCGAAGCCAAGGCCAAGGAGCTGGGCCGTGACATCCGCGTCGGCCGCTTCTCCTTCGCCGCCAACGGCAAGGCGATCGCACTCGGCGAAGACCAGGGCATGGTCAAGGTGATCTTCGACAAGAAGACCGGCGAGCTGCTCGGCGCCCATATGGTCGGCGCCGAAGTCACCGAGCTCATCCAGGGTTTTGTCGTCGCGATGAACCTCGAAACGACAGAGGAAGAACTGATGCACACGATCTTCCCGCATCCCACAGTCTCCGAAACGATGAAGGAAGCGGTGCTCGATGCCTATGGCCGCGTGCTGAACGCTTGATAATTTCCAAGGCCGCCCTTTATCCCGGGTGGCGTATGCCATCCCCCAGGGCGGCTAAGCCATCTTCCGGGGTGGCCTAGGCCATCCCTCGGGGGCTGGAAAAAACGAAAGGAAATCATCATGTCTATGGAGACGCAGGCGTTGCTGGTGTTTTTGCTGATCGGCCTGGTCGCAGGCTTCCTCGCCAGTCTGGTCGTCGGTGGCGGCGGTTTGATCAGATGCCTGCTGAGCGGCATCATCGGCGCCTTCGTCGGCGGTTATCTGTTCAGCGCCCTCGGCATTTCGCTGGGCATCGACAATGCGCTGGTGGTGCAGATCATCCACGCCACCGTCGGCGCCATTATCGTGGTGCTGATCGCCAGGGCGGTCGCTTAAGGGTAGGGCAGGCATGGAAGGCGTGGGCTTAATTTCGTCAATCATCATCGGCGGCCTTGCGGGCTGGCTCGCCGGCAAGCTGATGGAGGCGCGATACGGGATTTTCCTGAACATCGTGCTCGGCATCGTCGGCTCGGTCGTCGCCACCGCCATCCTCGCCCAATTCCATGTCCAGCTCGCCGGCGGACGGCTCGGTTATTTCGTCACGGGTTTCCTTGGCGCCTGCCTGCTGATATTCCTTGCGCGGCTGGTGCGGCGCTAGATCAAGAGATGATGCCGCTTTAAGGGCGGCGGAAGGCTGATACTGCAATGGTGACTATCCTCGACACGATCAATCCCGACGCCAAGCGCGTACGCCATCCCGAGAAGGCGCATCGGCCGGATACGGAAGTCATGCGCAAGCCGGACTGGATTCGCGTCAAGGCGCCGACCTCCAAGGGTTATGCCGAGACGCGCGCGATTGTGAAGGAGCACAAGCTCGTCACCGTCTGCGAGGAGGCCGGCTGCCCGAATATCGGCGAGTGCTGGGACAAGAAGCACGCCACCTTCATGATCATGGGCGAGATCTGTACCCGCGCCTGCGCCTTCTGCAATGTCGCCACCGGCAAGCCGAACGCCCTCGATATGGCCGAGCCCGAGAACGTCGCCAAAGCGGTCAAGGAAATGGGCCTCAGCCACGTCGTCATCACCTCGGTCGACCGCGACGACCTGGAGGATGGCGGCGCCGAACATTTCGAAAAGGTGATCTGGGCGATCCGCGCCGCTTCGCCGGCAACGACAATCGAAATCCTGACGCCGGACTTCCTGAAGAAGCCGGGCGCCTTGGAGCGTGTCGTCGCCGCCAAGCCCGACGTCTTCAACCACAATATGGAGACGGTCCCCGGCAATTATCTGACGGTTCGCCCCGGCGCCCGCTATTTCCACTCCATCCGTCTGCTGCAGCGGGTGAAGGAACTCGATCCGACCATGTTCACCAAGTCGGGCATCATGGTCGGCCTCGGCGAGGAGCGCAACGAGGTGCTGCAGCTGATGGACGACCTGCGGACCGCCGATGTCGACTTCCTGACGATCGGCCAGTACCTGCAGCCGACCCGCAAGCACCACAAGGTCGAAAGCTTCGTCACCCCGGACGAGTTCAAGTCCTACGAGACGGTCGCCTACAGCAAGGGCTTCCTGATGGTCGCCTCCAGCCCGCTGACCCGCTCCTCCCACCATGCCGGCGATGATTTTGCCCGGCTGCGTGCGGCGCGCGAAAAGAAGCTGGTGATGGCGGCTGAGTAAGGGTTCGCAACCTTTTGCTGCACGTCAGACTGCTCCAATCTCCCTTTCGTCATGCTCGGGCTTGTCCCGAGCATCTGCGACGGGTGATGCGCAGCAGATCCTCGGCACAAGGCCGAGGACGCCGCCGAGTAGGGCGCGACGTTCGTTAACAAACTGACCGCAGTGGTTTTCATCGCGGTTTTCTTTGGGCTGCCGGCGATGAAAGGCACATCCGGTTTGAAATCGATGCGTGCGGCCGACCGCATCCTGGTGATCGGCTGCCCCGGCAGCGGCAAGAGCACGCTCGCAAAGCGGCTTTCGCGAGCGCTCGGACTTCGCTACATCTCCATGGACCGTGACTTCTACTGGCTGCCCGGCTGGAGAAAGAGGCCGCGCGATGAGATCGATCGCCTTATCGCCAAGGTCGTGGAGGAAGAGCGCTGGATCATGGACGGAACCGGCCTCAGTTCTTTCCATCTTCGCCTGCCGCGCGCTCAGGCGGTCATTTGGCTTCGCCCGCCAAGATATGCCTGCCTGTCCGGTGCCATCTCAAGAGCATTGCGTTATTTCGGGCGTAACCGTCCCGAATTGCCTGCCGGCTGCCCTGAAAGCCTCTCGCTGGATGCGCTTTCCTATATCTGGAACTTCGAGCGCCATGTCGTCCCCTTAATCCAGGCGGCACTTCGGGATCATGCCGGCGGGATCGCCGAGCGCGGCTCTGACATACCGGTACTCCAACTAAAATCCCGTCGTGAGATGCGCGAGCTTCTTGATCTTCTCGGCCGGCCCGCTTAATTGCCGCCTATGCCGCAATTCGAAACCCATCGTCCCGTCCCGCACACGCCCGAACAGATGTTTGACCTCGTTGCCGATGTCGAGCGCTATCCCGAATTTCTGCCGCTCTGCGAGGCGCTTGCCATCAGGAGCCGCAAGGAGCGCGACGGCAAGATCCTTCTCGTCGCCGATATGACTGTGGGATACAAGGCGATCCGCGAGACCTTTACGACCCAGGTGCTGCTGAACCGCGCCGAGCGCGTCATCGAGGTCAAATATATCGACGGGCCGTTCAGATATCTCGACAACCGCTGGCATTTCACGGAGACGCCGACCGGCGGCTGCACCGTCGATTTCTTCATCGACTACGAGTTCAAGAGCCGCATTTTGGGCGCGCTGATGGGCTCGATGTTCGACCGCGCCTTCCGCATGTTCACGGAAGCCTTCGAGACGCGCGCGAGCAAGATCTACGCTGCCGCGTGACGGGCGGCTGCAGGCACCATCAGTGCGTGAGGAGCGAGCGCACCATCTCCAGTGCCGTCCGGACCGTTGCCAGCCGAACCTCGCTGCGGCCGATGTCGCCATAGAGCATTTTACGATGGAGGAGCGCGCCGCTGCGTGATTTGGCGGCGAGATGCACGAGGCCGACCGGTTTCTCCGCCGATCCGCCGCCGGGGCCGGCAATGCCGGTGACGGCGATGGCGATGTCGGCGCGCGAGCGGAAGAGGGCGCCATGCACCATCTGCCGCGCCGTTTCCTCGGAGACCGCCCCGAAACCCAGCAGCGTTGCCTCCTGCACGCCAAGCAGCTCGATCTTGGCGGTATTGGTATAGGTGACGAAGCCGCGGTCGACGACCGCCGACGATCCCGATATCTCGGTCAGCGCGCCTGATATCAGCCCGCCGGTGCAGGATTCTGCGGTCGAGATCAGCAGCCCCGCGGACGTGAAGTCACCGATGATTGTCTGCGCCGCCGACTGAATGTCCTCGGGAAAAAGGCTCATCGTTTCCCCCCGCGATAGACGACGGTCGCCGTGGCGATCGCAGCGATGCCTTCGCGCCGGCCGACGAAGCCGATCGTCTCGTTGGTCGTCGCCTTGACCGAGCAGCGCTCGATCTCGATGCCGAGATACTCCGACAATTTCGCCCGCATGGCCTCGCGATGCGGGCCGACCTTCGGCGCCTCGGCGATCAGCGAGACATCGGCATTCATGATCGTGCCGCCGCGCTCTCGCACGATCCGCGCGGCATGCTCGATGAAGATGCGCGACGCCGCCCCCTTCCATTGCGGATCGGAGGGCGGGAAATGGTCACCGATATCGCCGGCGCCGCAGGTGGCGAGCAACGCATCTGTCAGCGCATGCAGCGCTACGTCGGCATCCGAATGGCCTTTCAGCTTTTGGTCGTGCGGAATGAACACGCCGCAGAGCGTCACGCCATCGCCTGCTACGAGCTGATGCACGTCGTAGCCATTGCCGGTGCGCACATCGGGAAGCAGCGACGTCGACAGTTTGTCGTCGGCCATGGCGATATCCTTCTTCACCGTCAGTTTGACATTATCGGCCGTGCCCTCGACGATCGTCACCGGAATGCCCGCCCATTCCGCGATCGAGGCATCGTCGGTGAAATCGCTGCGCCCGCTCGCCGCTGCCTTTTCATGCGCGTCGAGGATCGTTTCGAAAGCGAAGGATTGCGGCGTCTGCGCGGCATAGAGGTGCTCGCGCGACACCGTCGTCAACACGGCGCCGATGCTGTCGGCGCGTTTCAGCGTGTCGGTCACGGGTGTCGCCGGCAGGACAGCGGCCGCGCCGTCGCCAAGGTTCTCGGCGATGCGGTCGAGAAGCACATGGTCGAAGAACGGCCGCACAGCGTCATGGATCAGCACATGGCTGATTTGCTTGTCCTTGAGATGTCGCAGCCCCGCCAGCACGGATTGCTGCCGGGTCGCGCCGCCATGCACCGTTTCGATCGGCGTTGCCGAGACGATGTGGCGCAACGCCTTTGCAAACAGTGCCTCGTCATCAGGATGAATAACGACGACGATATCGGTCGCCGGCCCCCACGTCATGAAGTTTTCAAGCGTATGGGCGATAACCGGCTTGCCGCCGATCAGGCGATATTGCTTCGGGCCTTCCTCGGAGGAGCCTGCACGCTCGCCGCGGCCGGCGGCGACGATGACAATTCCAGCCGATATCGGTTGCTTAGAAGGCATTTGCAGCATAAATCCCCTAAATTATGCGGAATTGACCCGAGTGCTCTAACGTCTTGCTTTGGCCTTTTCCAGCATCTGCCCGAAAAATATCGATTTCGATCTGAGCCCCCTTGGCAAGCCGGGGAACAATGGCTAAAAATCATGCAGTTCCACAGTGTGCCCGAAAGATAATCATTTGATTTCCAAGGACCTCGCAGCGCCTTTCCGAATAGGACCTGTATCGGTGCGCAACCGTGTCGTGCTGGCGCCGATGTCCGGCGTCACGGACATGCCTTTCCGCGAGCTCGCCTGGCGCTTCGGCGCCGGCCTCGTCGTCACCGAAATGGTGGCGAGCCGCGAATTGGTCAACGACACGGCCGAATCCTGGTCGCGGCTCAAGGCCGCAGGCTTCCGTCCGCATATGGTGCAGCTCGCCGGCCGCGAGGCGCACTGGATGGCGGAGGCGGCGAAGATCGCTGCCGATCATGGCGCCGATATCATCGACATCAACATGGGCTGCCCGGCAAAGAAGGTGATCGGCGGTTACTCCGGCTCAGCACTGATGCGCGATCCCGATCACGCGCTCGGCCTCATCGAGGCGACGGTCAAGGCCGTCGATATTCCCGTGACGCTGAAGATGCGCCTCGGCTGGGACGAGAATTCGATCAACGCGCCCGAGATTGCGCGCCGCGCCGAGGCGGCCGGCATTCAGCTGGTGACCATTCATGGGCGCACCCGCATGCAGTTTTATGAAGGCCGTGCCGATTGGGACGCGATCCGTCCCGTTCGCGAGGTAATCTCGGTTCCGCTGATCGCCAATGGCGATGTCGAAACTTCAGAGGACGCGCAGGAAATATTGCGCCGTTCCGGCGCCGATGCCGTGATGATCGGCCGGGGCTGCCAGGGCAGGCCGTGGCATGCCGGCGTCATATCAGGTGCCGCCGCGCCGCGCCGCGAGGCGATCGCCGATATCGCTGTCGAACATTACGCGATGATGCTGGATTTCTACGGCGAGGCCGTGGCGATCCGCCATGCTCGCAAGCATCTCGGCTGGTATCTCGAGCGTTTCGCCCCTGATCTCGCCGGCGGTGATAAAGCTGCGATCATGACCTCCCGCGATCCACGCGAGGTGGCCGCACGCCTTTATCAGGCCCTTTATCAGGCATTGGCATCGGGTGTTGTCGACAGCCGGGAGGCGGCATGACGAAGGATACGACTTCTCCGCCCGATCCTGCCGGCGGAACCGTCGCCATGGCCGTGCTCAACGCCATCCAGAACCCCGTCGTCATGGTCGACGAATCCGGCTTCGTCGTTTTCGCCAATTGGGAGGCGGAGGCCTTCTTCGGCGCCAGCGCCCCGCATCTGGCGCGTTATCGCATCTCGACGTTCATTCCCTTCGGCAGCCCGCTGCTCGCCCTGATCGACCAGGTGCGCGAGCGCAAGGCGCCGGTCAACGAATATCGCGTCGACCTGAGTTCGCCCCGCCTCGGCCAGGACAAGCTCGTCGATCTCTACGTCGCCCCGGTGCTCAGCGAGCCCGGCGCCGTCGTCATCGTCTTTCAGGAACGCTCGATGGCCGACAAGATCGACCGGCAGCTGACGCATCGCGCCGCCGCCCGCTCGGTCACCGGTCTCGCCTCGATGCTGGCGCATGAGATCAAGAACCCGCTCTCCGGAATCCGCGGCGCCGCCCAGCTGCTCGAACAATCCGCGGTCGACGACGACCGGGCGCTGACCCGGCTGATCTGCGACGAGACCGACCGCATCGTCTCGCTGGTCGATCGCATGGAAGTCTTTTCCGACGAGCGCCCGGTCGACCGCATGCCGGTCAACATCCATTCCGTGCTCGATCACGTGAAGGCCGTCGCCAAGGCGGGTTTTGCCCGCAACATCCGCGTGACCGAGAGTTACGATCCGTCGCTGCCGGCCGTATATGCCAATCGCGACCAGCTCGTGCAGGTCTTCCTCAATCTGGTCAAGAACGCCGCCGAAGCGGTCGGCGATCGGCCGGACGGCGAGATTCTGCTGACCACGGCCTATCGCCCCGGCATCCGTCTCTCCGTCGCCGGCACCCGTGAAAAAATCTCGCTGCCGCTGGAATTCTGCGTCCACGACAACGGCCCCGGCGTTCCCACCGATCTGCTGCCGCATCTCTTCGATCCCTTCATCACCACCAAGACCAACGGCAGCGGCCTCGGCCTGGCGCTGGTCGCCAAGATCATCGGCGATCACGGCGGCATCATCGAATGCGACAGCCAGAACAGCCGCACGACATTCCGCGTTCTCATGCCGGCGTCGAAGGACGCCTCGCTTGAAGACGCCTCTTCCGCAAGCTCGACAGGACCTTCTCGATGACAGCTACGATCCTCGTTGCAGATGATGATGCGGCCATCCGGACCGTGCTCAACCAGGCTTTGAGCCGCGCCGGTTATGACGTTCGCATCACCTCCAACGCCGCTACTCTCTGGCGCTGGATCTCGGCGGGCGAGGGCGATCTTGTCGTCACCGACGTGGTGATGCCGGATGAAAACGCCTTCGACCTCTTGCCGCGCATCAAGAAGGCGCGCCCCGATCTGCCGGTTCTTGTCATGAGCGCGCAGAACACCTTCATGACCGCCATCAAGGCCTCCGAGAAGGGCGCCTACGATTATCTGCCGAAGCCCTTCGACCTGACCGAGCTGATAGGCATCATCGGCCGCGCGCTTGCCGAGCCGAAGCGCAAACCGGCCAAGCTCGAAGAGGACATGCAGGACGGCATGCCGCTCGTCGGCCGCTCGGCGGCGATGCAGGAAATCTACCGCGTGCTCGCCCGCTTGATGCAGACGGACCTGACGCTGATGATCACCGGCGAATCCGGCACCGGCAAGGAGCTCGTCGCCCGGGCGCTGCATGATTACGGCAAGCGCCGCAACGGCCCGTTCGTCGCCATCAACATGGCGGCGATTCCGCGCGACCTGATCGAATCGGAACTCTTTGGCCACGAGAAGGGCGCCTTCACCGGCGCGCAGACCCGCTCGACCGGCCGCTTCGAACAGGCCGAAGGCGGCACGCTCTTCCTCGACGAGATCGGCGATATGCCGATGGACGCCCAGACCCGGCTTCTGCGCGTGCTGCAGCAGGGCGAATACACAACCGTTGGCGGCCGCACGCCGATCCGCACGGATGTGCGCATCGTCGCCGCCACCAACAAGGATCTGAAGCAGGCGATCAACCAGGGCCTGTTCCGCGAGGATCTCTATTATCGCCTCAACGTCGTGCCGCTGCGCCTGCCGCCGCTGCGCGACCGCGCCGAGGACATTCCCGATCTCGTGCGCCATTTCATCCAGCAGGCCGAAAAGGAAGGCCTCGGCTCCAAGCGCTTCGATCAGGAAGCGCTGGAACTGATGAAGGCCTATGCCTGGCCGGGCAATGTCCGCGAGCTGGAAAATCTCATCCGCCGGCTGATGGCGCTCTATCCGCAGGATGTCATCACCCGCGAGATCATCGACGCGGAACTGCGCTCCGACGTGCCCGACAGCCCGATCGACAAGGGTCCGGTCCGCAGCGGCTCGATGACGATCGCGCAAGCGGTCGAGGAGAACATGCGCACCTATTTCTCAGGCTTCGGCGAAAACCTGCCGCCGCCCGGCCTCTATGACCGCGTGCTGACGGAAATGGAATATCCGCTGATCCTCGCGGCGCTCACGGCAACGCGCGGCAACCAGATCAAGGCGGCCGATCTTCTCGGCCTCAACCGCAACACCCTGCGCAAGAAGATCAGGGAACTCGGTGTCTCGGTCTATAGAAGCTCCCGCACTGCCTGAATCAGAACTGGCTGAATGAAAAGAGAGCGGCGGGCCCTCATGTTGCCCACCGCCCACTTCCTCCCGGCGTCCGCCGCCACGGTCGGGAAGAGCATTGAATCTAGCCGAGCCGGGTTGCGGTTTATATCCGGGCGGACAAACAAAAGCGCAGTGTCATTCAACGGTCACATCGCGTTTGCGCGGTGCGGTTTGCCGCCGGGCGAATGTCATTGAAGTTGCTGCGGTCGCCGCCACCGCGCCTGTGGATAAGCTGTGGATAACAGGTGGATGGCGCGCGGTGATCGGCGGGCGATAACGTCCCGCTTCCGCTCGGATGTTGCTAATCCGTTCCAAATCGCGTGATCGGCCGTTGCTTCTTTCGGCTAATGGCAGGGTGCCATTTGGGGGCGATACCAAGCATCGAGTTAGGAAATATTGCGACGATCTCGCAAGTGACCAGCACTTAGCTAGCCAGCATTGGAATTAACGTCTTCAGTCACCTCGGTTTCTAAGTTTCGTACAATGCATCGAAAACCCAAGTGGCTCGTCGACGTGTCGACCGGCTCAGGATGTCGTGCGGCGGGACGATAACGGCGGCAATAGTTGGGCGCGCAAAGGTGCGATCCGCCCTTAATGACTTTCCGGGGAATTCTGATTTCGGGCATGCAAGGATCATAGCTGTCACTTTCAGATGCACCGCGCGGATTTTGTGGAATGCAGCAGGCTTTGGACGCGTCGCCCTTATTCCGTGTTGAATACCAATCGGTTGTCCATTCCCACACATTGCCGATCATGTCGTACACGCCATAGCCATTCGCCGGAAATGCCCTGACTGGAGACGTCCGCTCGAAGCCGTCGTCCGCACTATTTTCGTGTGGGAATTGTCCTTGCCAGGTGTTTGCCATGTGTCTGCCTCCAGGGGTGAGTTCGTCACCCCAGGCATATTCGGCACCATCAAGGCCGCCACGGGCCGCGAACTCCCATTCAGCTTCCGTCGGAAGCGATTTGCCGGCCCAGGCCGCATAGGCTGCGGCGTCCTGATACGCGACATGCACGACAGGGTGATCGTCCAGTTTACGGATCGAACTGCCCTTTCCATACGGATGACGCCAGTTCGCGCCGAAAGCGAATGTCCACCACTTCGAAATGTCACGAAGGTCAACCGGGTGGTTCGGAGGCAAGAATACTGCGGAGCCGGCCTTGAGAAGATGTGGGGGTGCGCCAGGATAATCTCTTGGATCAGGAGCGATCTCGGCAAAAGTCACCGGTGGCTTCGACGAATTCTCGAAATTGGCGGTTTGTAACCGGTGTCCGATCTACCCAAAAGCCATCGACGGTCACGCGATGCATGGGCGCTTCCTCAGGATAATACTTGTCTGAGCCCATCCGAAATGTGCCGCCGGGAATGTAGGCCATAGTCAATTCCTGGAGATGCGCAGCCCTCACGGCTGGCTTGCTCAAGGGCGTCTCGCCTCGTTGAAGCATCGAAGCCTTGGATCTTTTTTGCCTTGGAAACTCGTGCTTTGTTGCTCGCAGCACCGCGACCTCCAATCGTCCGCCGATTGCTCCTTGGCCTTTGGTGCCAGCGCATACTGTCGCCGGAGCCGAAAGGCCGACTTGAGCATCCATTCACAGCCACTGCGGAAAGTCTCCGGCGAAGATCTCGCACAGCCTTGGATTGTTGATTCGAAACCGCGAAGTCAATCAGAGGTCACGGCTTCACGCCTTGACCGAAGTTTATTTTCGAATCATACCATTGAATGGTAAGATGATGCTAATATAATTATCGGCGACCGGCTGCGGCGGGGGGCTCGTATTATCTCGGTTAAGTACCTGATCAGCATATATTTCCGAACTACAGCTGTCGCGGCCACAGGCCGTGCTGAATGGCTTTACGCTCCGCGATAGTCGCTGAGCGAATGATAGCTCTATGCAAGCATGATCTGAAATCGCCGCGAAGGGGCGGCGGATCTCTTGGGGGGATAAGAACATGAAATACTACGTTGGGTATGCCGCCATCCTTTTAGGCGCAATGACAGTTTGCGGCTCACTCGAGGCGGCGGATATGACGTCGCTCTTGAACCCGGAGGCAAAACCTATAGAGACCCGGAGTGGATGGACTTTTACGTCTGCCCCTTATTTCTGGGGTGCTAGCATGTCCGGAGACATGGCGCAGTTTGGCCTTCCTCAGGTTCATGTCGACGCAAGCTTCGGCGACATCTTTGAGAACCTCGATTTTGCGATGATGGCCATTGGCGAAGCGCGCTACGATCGCTTCAGCATCTTCGGCGACATCATGTACACCAAGCTCTCCAATGACGCCGACACGCCAAAGGGTATCATCGTGAACAACGTCGAGGTTACCTCCAAGACTTTTGCCGGTCTGCTTGGCGTGGGCTATTCGGTCCTTGACGGTCCCGACGGCCGTCTCGATGTCGTGGGTGGTGCCAGGCTCTGGTCCGTTGACACCAACATATCTTTCAACGGCGGCATTCTTGACGGGGTCTCCGAGGACGACAGCGCCACATGGGTGGATGCCCTGGCCGGCATCAAAGGCACCTACTTTTTCACACCGAAAGTCTACCTGACGGGCTGGGGACTTGTCGGCGGCGGCGGTGCAGACATCGATTGGGACGTTATGGCAGGGCTCGGCTACAAGTTTAACGAAACCATCTCCGCCGTCGCGGGCTATCGCGCCCTCGGCGTCAACTATCGCAATGACGGCTTCGTATTCGATGCCGTCCAGCAAGGCCCGATTCTGGGCCTTGCGATCCGGTTCTAGCGGGTTTCCTCTGACAGGAGAGATCCATCCGGAATTTCTTTGGCTGCAGTTTTCGAATCAGTCGGCTATTGCGCCGCCAGAGGAGATGCTGTGCTTGCCTTGGTGACCGGCGGTGGGTTCCATCTGCCGGTCAGAGCATCGGGCTTTGGTGCATAGAGCCGCATTGTCAGGTTGTACCGCCCTTGGGGTGCTGGCAACCAGTTCCATTCCATGTCCTTGCCGGGGCTCTCGTTCTGGAAATAGAGATCGAGCGAGCCGTCGGCGTTGTACTTGAACGGCATCCAACTGCTGACTGCGAAGCGGTTGAGGGAATTGGCAACCTGGAATCCTTCGTCGTCATATAACGTCACAGACCAGAAGGCTTGGACCGGTGGAATTTGATCCTTGTCAAAGTGGATCGCGTAGTTGTTTCCGCCATCAAGCGGCTGACCGTTTTCGTCGGCAAGATTAAGCGGATAGATGGCGTCTTCGGGCAGGTTGGCGCCGAGACCTTGCTGTGCAATGATGGCGCGTTTTAGATAGTAATTGCCATATACGCCCATCGTGTCGGTATTCATCGACCAGCCGTTGGCGACGCGTGCCAGTGTCTTCACCTTCCAAGCCATCAGCGCCTGAGCGTCCTGTGGAACTGTCTCGAGCGCCTTTTGGACGACCGCGTCTGCTTTGGAAAGATCGAAACTCTTGCCTGGTTCAATGCCGATCCTTTGCATTCGGGCAAGTAAGGGCTGATCGGTAATGTGCGGCGGATGAAGTTTCAGGAGCTCAGCAGCATAGGCGAAATAAGCTCCGGCCGAGGCGGTATCGACCTGGGTCTTGGGTGGGGTCTTCATATCCACCGACGGGTCGATTTTCACCGGTACCGGTTTTGCCTCCTTTCCCCACTCCGAAAGCAATGTGACGGTGTAACCGTCCTGGACCTTATGAACGGCGTCATAGTCAGGCGGTCCATCGGTCTTTGTCCGTCCGATGACCCATACATAGGGCGTCGGTGCATTGATCCGTTGGGTTCCCGCCGGCAGTTTGAACTCATCGAACCCTTCACTGAGATCCGGCCGCCAGCCGGGAGGGGTAATCAGGAAATGGCCGGCCGCAGTTCCGGTGGTCCGCCAGCCCGGTGCCGCGAATACGTCCGTCCACATGTCGAGCATGGGCAGCAGGTAGAAACGTCCGCCGGTGTCGGGGGCCGAAACCACGACCGGTTCTTTCGTCAAATTAAGCCAGGCGCTCGAATATAGAGTGTCGAAATTCGGTCGGACCACGACTTTCATGTCCGCCGGCGGAAACTCGAGGATGTTGTTGAACTGATTGGACGGGCCGCCGATCGCACCCTTCTTGGCATCGACGTTGGTCAATTGCTTCCGGGTGATGTCCATAGATAGCAGTGGATAGAAATAAACGTACGCTTCCACGCCTATCGCATGCGCCTCTTCTTCGCTGATGGAGTTCGCAGCTGCCGCGCCGATCGAAAAAGCCGCGAGGCCAAGAGCGAGAAAAGCTGCAGATCTTAATTTGCAGAGTAGGTTTCCGTCATCATTCGTCAGTGCACGCATTGCTTCCTCCTGTTGTTAAGATCAGGTGAAATGCGAATGGATCTATTGATGTATCCCCTGGGCACATAGCGCTCTGTGGCTGCGTACCGGGTGGAATTATAAATAGAAAGCTAAACTAGGGATAGTTACACCAATACCGGAGGCAACTAACTCATATGGGTGCAACCAATAATGGGAGTGATTGAGACAGCCATGGAGAGAAGATCGCAGCTTGCGACCGGACGGGAAGGCCATCATGCATCAGCATTATCGCTGATGTGGTGCTCGCGAAATCTTTGGCACACCAAGGGGCATCCCCGTCATCCTAAAAGACTAATTGAAACGGTGCGTCATTGAGACGAACATGATGACAAGGAAGCAGATCGTCGCGCGCTCGGACATGACAATTGATTGCGATTACATCGACCGCACATTGCCCAGACATGCCAACTCGTCTGGCGCTGAGAGCCGCGCCCATTTCAGCGGATATCGGCCTGCAGTGGTACGCGTCAGGCTACATCACAAAGTTGCCCGTCGACTGCTCTGCCGATCTATCCTGAGATCCGGAAGCCTGAGCGTTCATGCACTCGCTTTATCCCTGCCGGTGGAGGCTTGATCATCAACGGACTGTTCTTGCGCAAAATGCCGGACAAAACCGGTGAGCAAAGGGGAGGCAGAACTGATGGACGAGGACACTGATAACAAGATCGGTCCAAAAAAGTTTACGCGCCGGACAATGCTTACGACTGGCGGTTCGCTGGCGGCGGCGCAAATCGCTGGTAGGATTGGCGTGCGCGGATTGGCCGCCACGCTTGCTTCCGGAACGGCGACTTTGGCACAGTCGACCAAGCCGAACATTGTTTTTATCCTCGCCGACGATTTGGGTTGGAAGGATGTCGGGTTTCATGGCTCTGACATAAAGACGCCAAACATCGACCAACTGGCGGAAAATGGGGTCCGGCTTGAGCAATTCTACGCCCAGCCGATGTGCACACCGACCCGGGCGGCGTTCATGACGGGGCGTTATCCGTTCCGCTACGGCATGCAGACCGCCGTCATTCCCCAGGGCGGCACCTACGGCTTGGCGCTCGATGACTATCTCTTGCCGGAAATGCTCAAGGAAGCAGGCTACGCCACCGCTGCGAGCGGCAAATGGCATCTCGGCCACGCCAAAACGGCATTCTGGCCGCGCCAGCGCGGCTTCGATTCATTCTATGGCGCTTTGCTTGGCGAGATCGATCACTTCACGCATAAGTCGGCAAACGGCAACGCTGATTGGTACCGGAATAACGAAGCCATCGAGGAGGAAGGCTTCGACAATGTCCTGTTCGCTACCGAAGCCGTGCGAGTGATCAATGAACACGATCAGTCGAAACCTTTGTTCCTGTATCTGGCCTTCACGTCGCCGCATACGCCCTTCCAGGCGCCAAAGGAATATCTTGAACGTAACAGCCACATCGCCGACGAGAGCCGTCGAGGCTACGCAGCGATGATCTCGGTGATGGATGATGGCATCGGCAGGGTCGTCGAAGCTCTCGAAACGCGCGGCATGCGCGAGAATACGCTCATTCTCTTTCACAGCGACAACGGCGGCGTGGTCGATGCCTTCTTTGCGGGGGAAAGCGATGTCAAGGGCAAGCTTCCGGCCGACAACGGTCCTTACCGGCAGGGCAAGGGGACGACATATGAAGGAGGCACCCGCGTCGCCGGCCTGATCAACTGGCCGGGAACGATCGAGCCGAGCTCGGCCGACGGAATGATGCATGTGGTTGACATGTACCCGACCTTGGCAGCTCTGGCCGACGCTAAACTCGACAAGAATAAGCCGCTCGATGGGATGGACATGTGGCCGATGCTTGGCGAAGGCAAACCATCGCCACGCACCGAGATCGTCTACAACATCGAACCAATGACTGCCGCCGTGCGGCAGGGCGATTGGAAGCTTGTGTGGAAGACGACGTTACCGCCGAAGGTCGAACTCTTCGATCTTTCGAAAGATAGGTCCGAGACCACAAACCTTGCCGATCAAAACCCCGAGATGGTGAAGAAACTGCAAGCGCGAGTGATCGAGCTCGCCTCACAGATGTCTCCCCCCTTGATCATGCAGGACGCCGTGCGATTGCTCTTGCATTCGGACACGGTGCTGCCCGACGCGGCAGAAATGTTTAATGTTGGAGATTGAGTGATTTGGCGGCTCATCCCGAGGACGAGCGGTTTGGAATTTTGTCGGCCGGGCTCTCTCGTTCCAAAGCTCGCACCAGCGCCGCCGAACCGCCGGCCAGTCGAAGCGACTTTCCCCGCTGTTCGGCAGGGCGATACCTTTACGGTCCTTCCCGCGACATTCGCTCGAATGTCACATCGCCATCATTGTTTTGCGAGAACGACGGGAGCCCCAGTTCCAGAACGAGCTCGGCTGTCTTTCTCTGGGCTGGTTTAAGCAGCTTGTTGCGCCGAGGCTCGCATATCGTCGTTCATGCCATAGATTAAGCCGATCGGTCGTTGATCGATCGTGTGATGTCGAGGCCGGTTACCGGCCGGCACATGTTCATAATTTGCGGGAGCTGCATGATGGAATATCGTCGTTTGGGAAAGTCGGGCCTGCAGGTGAGCGAGTTCTCCTTCGGCTCATGGGTCACTTTCGGCAAGCAGGTGAACGGCGGCGACGCCGTCGACCTCATGAGACTTGCCTACGATAACGGGGTGAATTTCTTCGACAATGCCGAAGGCTATGAAAGCGGCAAGTCCGAGATCGTCATGGGGGAGGCGCTGAAATCGCTTGGTTGGAGCCGCGACAGCTTCGTCGTCTCGAGCAAGGTTTTCTGGGGAGGCCAGAAGCCGACGCAGCGCGGCCTGTCGCGCAAGCATGTGACCGACGCCTGCCATGCTGCGTTGAAGCGGCTTCAGGTCGACTATCTCGACCTCTACTTCTGCCATCGCCCGGATGTCGACACGCCGATCGAGGAAACGGTCCGGGCGATGCACGATCTCGTCGCCCAGGGCAAGGTGCTCTATTGGGGCACGTCGGAATGGTCGGCGCAGCAACTGACGGAAGCCTATGCCGTGGCCCGCGATCTGCGCATCACGCCGCCGACCATGGAGCAGCCGCAGTACAATATCTTCGAACGCCAGAAGGTCGAATCCGACTATCTGCCGCTCTACGACCTCATCGGCCTCGGCACCACGATCTGGTCGCCGCTCGCCTCGGGCGTCCTGACCGGCAAATACAATAACGGCGTGCCGGCCGACAGCCGCATGAACTTGCCCGGCTATGAATGGCTGAAAGAGAAGTGGTCGAGCGACGCCGGCCGCGCCCAGCTCAAACAGGTTGGCGAACTTGCGAAACTCGCGGACGAGATTGGCCTGTCGATCACCCATCTCGCCTTGTTATGGTGCCTCGCCAATCGCAACGTCTCCACAGTCATTCTCGGCGCCTCGCGCGCCAGCCAGCTGCAGGACAATCTCGCGGCCCTTTCACACAGACAGAAGATGACGCCTGAGGTGCTGGACCGGATCGACGGGATCGTCGGAAACAAACCGGAAGGCCCGCGCCGATTCTGAAGCCGTCGCGCGCGACTTCGCGCTGACGACCTGCATGAAAACAGAAACCTGAAGGCTGCGGCATCAGGTCGACAGGCGCGGATCGTTCCCGACCCGCGCCTGTGGCACCATTGGGGCAGGCGGGACTAAGCGAGGGCTTCCGCCTGATGGAGGAAGTTCTGGAACTGCTCCTCCGGGACGAACGAGCCGCCTGTCGTCCAGAGGATGTGCGTCGCCCGCGACATCTTCTTTTCCTCGATGCCCTGTTCGGCCTGGAAACGCCGGCCTTCGCTGTGGCGCAAGAGGAAGTCGGGCCCGAGCAAGGCGGCGGCGGCCGAAGGCTCCAGCTTCTGCCTTTGGGTAATCCACGCCATGCGAAGCAGCTTGAACAGATCGTTGTCGGCGGCCGTGTAGACGCCGGCGAGCATCTCGCGCATCACCTTGGCCACGAAGGCCGACATGCGGGCGACGGCCATGCCGTCGGCTTCGGTCTTGTTGGTCAGGCCGACGTCGTAGACCGATACCAGCTCCTGCGAACCCGACATCATGTGGACGAGGGCGCAGGGCGACTGAACCGGCTCGACGAAGAAGGCGTGCACATTGTCGCCGAAGATCGCCTTGGCGCCGAAGGCGACGCCGCCCGGTGCGCCGCCGATGCCGCAGGGCAGGTAGAGAAACAGCGGATTTTCCTCATCGATCGTGATCCCCCGCTCGTCGAGCTGCGTTGCCAGCTCCGACGCCGCTGCGCTGTACCCGAGGAACAGGTGCCGCGATTGTTCGTCGTCGACGAAATAGATCGTCGGATCGGCGTCGGCGATGTCGCGGGCGTTTTCGACGGCGGTTGTGTAGTCCGCCTCGTGCTGGATGACATCGACGCCGAGCTTCCGCAGGCGCTCGACCTTCCACGCCTTGGCGTCGGACGACATGTGAACCGTGGCCTTGAAGCCGAGCGCGCGCGCGGCGATGCCGACGCTCAAGCCGAGATTTCCGGTGCTGCCCACCGCCACGGTATAGCCGGAGAATAAGGAGCGGGCCTCTTCGGTTGCCAGCTTCCGGATATCCTCGCCGTCAGCGAGCAGTCCGTTCTGACGGGCGAGACTTTCGGCAAAGAGGAAAACCTCGTAGACGCCGCCGCGCGCCTTGATGGAGCCGGCAACCGGCAGGTGGCTGTCGGCCTTGATGAAGACGTTGCCGAACTCTCGCGTTCGATAGCCGAGCGCCTCGCGGAGTTCCTTGAGTTCCACCAGTTCGGAGCGGATCTCGCCGCCCGTATCCTTCAGTTCCGGAAAGCATTCGGCAAGAAGCGGCGCCAAGCGCTGCCAGTTCTGGCGCGCGCTCTGCACATCGGCCGGTGAAACCGGCAGGTCCGAGGCATCGATCGCCTGTTTCCGGTAGGACGGATTGAGCCAGAGGGTCGGTCGGCCCGCGAGAACATCATCGCGAGCGGGATCACTGGGCAGTATCGTGTTCATGGACATTTCCATTCGTGAGCCGGGCTGGTCAGTGTCTTAGGACGCGGGCGAGGAAAGAGCGAGCCCGGTCGTTTTTCGGATTGTCGAAGAACTCGTCCGGCTTCCCGATCTCGATGATTGAGCCCTGGTCGATGTAGACGACGCGGTCGGCGACCTCTCTTGCGAACCCCATTTCATGCGTCACGACCATCATCGTCATGCCTTCGGCGGCCAGTTCCCGCATGACGTCGAGGACTTCACCAACCATTTCGGGGTCAAGCGCGCTCGTGGGCTCGTCGAACAGCATCAGATGCGGTTCCATGGCGAGCGAGCGGGCGATGGCCACGCGCTGCTGCTGGCCGCCGGACAGCTGGCCCGGATATTTGTGCGCATGCGCCTTGAGGCCGACGCGGTCGAGGAGCTTCATGGCGGTGGCTTCGGCCTCTTCCCGCGACTTTTTGCGGACCCGCATCGGCGCGATGGTGATATTGTCCAGCACTGTTTTGTGCGGGAACAGGCCGAATTGCTGGAAGACCATGCCGACGCCCTTGCGGATCGCCGCGAGTTCGCGTTCGCCGCCAAGCTTCCGGTCGGCCTCGACGGGCATTTCATAGCCGTCCACGACGAGGCTGCCGTTCTGGTACATTTCGAGGCCGTTGACGCAGCGGATGAGGGTCGACTTTCCTGAGCCGCTGGCCCCGAGAATGACCATGACTTCGCCGCGTGTGACGGCGAGATCGATGTCCTTGAGCACATGGTGGGCGCCGTAGAACTTGTTCATGCTTTTCATTTCGACGATGGCGTTCATCGTGATGTCTCCGTGTTGGAACAGCTCAGCGGGCACTCGTTGCCATATGGTCTTCGAGCTTTCTGGCGGCATAGGTGATCATCGAGCCGACCAGAAAATAGGTGACGAGCAGGAACGAGAGGACTTCGAAAGTCCGGTCGCCATATTGTGGGTTCGCCAGGATCATCTGCCCCGCGCGGAGAAAATCCGTCAGTCCGATGATGAAGACGAGCGGCGCGGAGTTGAAGATGTCGAGCACGTTGCCGACCAGCGGCGCCACCACGACCCGGAGCGCTTGTGGCAGAACGATCGAGCGGTTGATGTCGAATTCGCTGATGCCGAGAGACCTTGCCGCCTCGGTCTGGGCGCGCGGAACTGCCTGAAGCCCGCTTCGGACATATTCGGCGACATAGGCGGAGTAGAAGATCGTGAAGCCGATCATGCCGCGCGCGACGTCGGCCAGTCCCCACTGCGGCGCAAGGACCGGCATGAGGATCCAGATCCAGTAGACGACGAGGATGAGCGGCACCGAGCGCATGACCTCGATGTACCAGGTGCAGATGATCCTGAGACTTGAGAGCCGGCTCTGCCGTCCGAAGGCGAGCAGGATGCCGATCGGCAGAGACAGGACCGACGTCACCAGCGTCAGCAGGACGCTGAGAAGAAGTCCGCCCCAGAGCCCCACGCCCGGAGGGGCCATGACCGCCACGACGACGATGAAGCCCGTAAACGCCGCAGCCGGCATCGCCTTCCTGGACAATGGCACATACGACGTCAGCGCCCATCCCAGCGCGGTTGCGGCCACGACGCCTGCCGCAGACAGGGCGTTCTGCGGATCGCCATGATCGGCGATCAAAATCAACAAGGGGACGAGGACGAGAACCAGCCCATGGTGAGGCTTGAACGAAAACACGCAGCCGAGACCGGCGCCGAGGATCGCTGCGATGATCGCTGACGCCGTCCATGCGCGCCACGCCTGATCGGCTGGAAAAACGCCGATCATCAACACCCGCAGGCTCTGCACGATGATATCCCACCTTGCCGTGGTGAGCGCCCAGTCAAGGATCGAATAGGCGAGCCAGAGCGCGCCAGGAATGACCAGCAGCGACAGGGCGACGTCGAAAGGCTTTCCGAACAGGTTGTGGCGGGTCCACTTTATTGAGGTGGCGATCATTGCGACACTCCCATAGGGTTAAGACGGCGGTTCGCCCAGTACACGGACGAACTGATGATCCAGCTGAGGATCAGGTAGGACGCCATGACGATGATGATGCCTTCAAGGCTGTGGCCGGTCTGATTGGCGATCGTCCCGTAAATGTTGAAGAGATCCGGATATCCGACCGCGATCCCGAGCGCGGTGTTCTTGGTCAGGCTGATATACTGATTGCCGAAGGAGGGGAGAACGACGCGGAACACTTGCGGAAGGATGATGTCGTTGACGGTGTCGCGCCGGCTGAGCCCCAGCGATCCCGCGGCCTCCCATTGGGCCTTCGGAAGAGCGTCGATCGCGCCGCGGACGGTTTCAGCGATGAAGGAAGCGCTGCTCACGACGATGGCAAGCAAAAGGGCTGCCATCTCCGGGCTGATGCTGGTTCCCCCGCTGGCCTTGAACTTGTTGGCGACGGGGAAATTCACGGTCATCCCGCCGGTCGCGACCAGCAGCCCGAGGCAGACGACCGCCGCGCCGACGCATATCCGCCGCGCTCCACGGATGGGGTCGAATATTGCGCCGAGCGCCGACACTCCTGTGGCGGTGACCAGGATCAGCGAAAGGGTGGATGCGTCGCCGGTCCAGGACAGCGTGGGGACGTATATGCCTTGCTGGCTGACGATAAGGCCGCCGTAGAGCTTTGCTGCAGACGCCATTGGCGGAAAGTGCAGGACGACCGCGAAATACCAGAAGACAAGCTGTATGAGCAGCGGCGTGTTGCGGACGAACTCGACGATCCAGAAACAGAGGTTTCTCACCAGCCAGTTCGTGGAGAGACGGCCGACGCCGAGCATCGTTCCGAGGATCGTGCTGAGGATGATTGCCAGCAGTGCGATCTTGGCGGTGTTGAAGATGCCTGTGACGAAAGCCGACGCGATCGACATCTCCGAAGAGAACTGGGTGAGGTTGGGGACGAAGCCTTCACCAGATGTCAGCGTCCATCCTTCGCTGATATCGAAGCCGGCGGTGTTGGCAAGAAACGAGAAGCTGAACCGTATGCCTTTCTCGGCAAGGCCCGCCTTGACCGCATATGCCAGCATGCCGAGCAGCACGACGACCAGAGCGACGATTCCGAGCTGGATCGCTTCGTGCCGGATGCGATTGCGCAGGCGCCGCGACCTCAGTCTATCACTCTCTGCCATGCCGCGGATCGCACTCGTTTCGTGGATTGTCATGTTCAGGCTCCAAGAGCTTGGGGGGCGAAACGTTGTGGTTCCGACCCCCGGAAGGCATCAGTTCCAGAGCGGCGAGTAGATTGCGCCACCCTGCGTCCACAAGGCGTTCGGCGTGCCCTTGCGGTCGAGATACATCTTGGTCTTCGGACCGAGGTTACGATCGTAGGCCTCGCCGTAGTTGCCGACGGCCTTGATCGCCTGAGCAATGAAATCGTCGGAGAGGCCGAAGTCCTTGCCGTAGCCGCCGCCGACGCCGAGGAACTTCTGAATGAAGGGATCTTCGCTCTTCAGCTTTTCAGCCAGATTGGCTTGGGTGATCTCGGACTCCTCGGCCTGGAAGAGGCCGTATTCGATCCAGCGCAGCGCGTTGCGCCACTTGGAGTCGTTGGCAGCCACGAAGCCGCCGAACGGGGACTTGTCCAGCGTATCCGGGAGGATCAGATAGTCGGCTGGCTTCGGTGCATTCCCCGCCCAGGCGGCAAGGGCTGATTTGTCGGTGCTCATCGCATTGCAACGACCCGAGTTGAGAGCGGAGAAAAGCTTCTCGAGGTTTTCATAGGTCAGGACCTTGGAGTCCTTCCAGCCACGCGCCTTGAAGGCAGCAGCCAGAACGGTCTCGGTAGCCGATCCCTGGGTGGTGCAGATCGTTGCGCCATCGAGGTCGGCGAATTCCTTGATCCCGGCATCGGTTTTCACCATGAGGCCGGTACCGTCGTAGAAGTTGATCGGCAGGAAATCGATCGCGATCGACGATTCGCGCGCCGGTTTGATCGTGGTGTGGGCGAAGACGACATCGACCTGGCCGGTAAGGACTGCGTCAAAGCGGCTCTTGTCGGTCACGGTG
Organism: Rhizobium sp. RSm-3; assembly: GCF_001854685.1. Lineage (NCBI taxonomy): Bacteria > Pseudomonadati > Pseudomonadota > Alphaproteobacteria > Hyphomicrobiales > Rhizobiaceae > Rhizobium > Rhizobium sp. RSm-3. The sequence continues at coordinate 22,301 of NZ_MAWZ01000007.1, forward strand.
ATGAACTTGACCTTGGAGGCGTCGCCGAGAACGCCGGCGGCAACCGCTTTGCAGAAGTCGACGTCGAGCCCTTCCATCTGTCCGGTCGTGGTGTTGAGATAGCCGAAGCCGGGAGCGGTGTTGTCGGTGCCGCAGTTGAGCACACCGCGTTGCTTGACCGTGTCGAGAACGGAGGCGGAAGCATTGGCCGCCGTGAACGCAACGCCTGCGAAAACGCCGGCAGTCAGGATTTTGAGTAGTTTCATCGAGGTTCCCCTTTCGGATCGCATAGTGACGGTGACGCCAAATCAATGAGCGATGGCTCGATCGAAAGTCCGGTAAGACGCTGGAGGCGTTATCGCCTTTCTGACTGCGTCGTTCCCACTATTGGCCAAGGTCTGCGTGCGATCCTCGCTCCCAGTCCCATCAATTGGCAGATGGAGAGTAGGAGTGGGGTCTCTTCAAATCTACTTAATTCTCCTGAGGTGATACATTAGGAAATCTGTTGTTTTGTGGCCTCGACGCCGCGTTGAGTTGGTCGGCATGGGGCTTGTTGCGCCAGCACCCGGCGTCAAGACAGCGGCGGCTTCTCGGCCATTCGGTCAAGGAACACCTGAAGGGCCGGACTGCGCTTTTCCTCTTTGCGGAAGGCGATAAATATTCTCCGGCGGATTTCCGGAACGAGCCTGCAGACCCAGACGTCTTCGAGATCGTAGCTGGCGCGCAGGCCAGGCAGGATCGAGATGCCGTAATTCTGCCGGATCAGTGCGATGGTCACTTCGAATCCTTTGCACCTCGCCACGATGTTGGGCTTGAAGCCCTCTTCCTGACAGGCTTCCACCAGCATCCTCGTATAAGTGTCGGACGCGGTGTCGATCGCCCACCGGTCCTCCCGAAGCTCATGCAGGCCGACGGTTGGCCGCTCCGACAGCCTGTGATCTTTGGAGACCATGACGTTGAACACGTCCTCCATCAGGAAGATCGTCTCGATATTGGGATCGAGCGCGCCGGTCGATATATTCAAGTCATCGATAATCGCGACATCCGTCTGCCAGCTTCGCAGCGCGGCAACGCTTTCGCCCGGCTCCATTTCTTCGAACTGGACGGTGAGGTGAGGGTGCCGTTCGGCAAGGTCGTAGACGACCTTCGGAATGACGGCGGCCGCCACGGAAGGAAACGCCGCCACTCGAAGTTCGCCGGAAACGACGCTTTTCAATTCGGCAATGTCGGCTTTCGCCGATTCGATTTCGATCAGGATCTTCTCTGCCCGCAGCACCAGCTGCTGGCCGGCGGGCGTCATGACAACGCCCCGCCCGCGTCGCTCGACGAGCCGTATGCCCACCTCTTCTTCAAGAAGCGCAATTTGCTGCGACACGGCCGACGGCGAGACGTGTAAGGCTTCTGCCACCGCCGCCATGGTCTTGCGGATCGACAGTTCACGCAGTGCCCGCAGACGTCCGACATCCATAACGACCTCCTTGCAGTCCCTAAATCATTAGCATGACTGAACGTATAAGCAAATATTATTAACTTTTTCTGGTGTTTCGATCGATCTAGGGTCCGCCTCACGAATTCGAGGAATTGGAGAACTCAGATGACCAACGCTGCAAGGGTGCATTTCAACACCACCGTCCAGGAGGCTGATCCACTCGTCGCCGATGCCCTCGCGTCCGAGCGGGCCCGACAGCAGAACCAGATTGAGCTCATCGCTTCGGAGAATATCGTCAGCCGTGCGGTTCTCGACGCCTTGGGGCACGAGATCACCAATAAGACACTCGAAGGCTATCCGGGCAATCGTTTTCACGGTGGCGGGCAGTTCGTCGACATTGCCGAGCAGGCCGCGATCGACCGCGCCAAGCAGTTGTTCAATTGCGGCTACGCCAACGTCCAGCCGCACTCGGGGACGCAGGCCAACCTGGCCGTCTTCTTCCTGCTCCTGAAGCCAGGCGAAAAGGTGCTTTCGCTCGACCTTGCGGCCGGCGGCCACCTGTCGCACGGCATGAAGGCGAACCTGTCGGGCCGCTGGTTCGACGCCAACAATTACAGCGTCAACCCGCAGAACGAGGTCATCGACCTTGATGAGATGGAACGCATCGCCGAAGAAATCCGCCCGAAGCTGCTGATAACAGGTGGTTCGGCATATCCGCGCGAACTCGACTTCGAGCGCATGTCGAAGATCGCAAAGAAGGTCGGCGCCCACTTCCTGGTGGATATGGCCCACATCGCCGGCCTCGTTGCCGGTGGTGTCCATCCTTCGCCATTCCCGCATGCCGACATCGTGACCTGCACCACGACCAAGACCCTGCGCGGTCCGCGTGGCGGCCTGATCCTCACGAACAACGAGGAATGGTACAAGAAGCTGCAAGCGGCAGTGTTTCCCGGCGTCCAGGGATCGCTGCACAGCAACGTCCTGGCCGCCAAGGCGATCTGCCTGGGTGAAGCCCTCCGCGACGATTTCAAGCTCTATGCCCGCCAGGTCGTTGCCAACGCGAAGGTTCTCGCCGAAACGCTGGCGGATCGTGGCGTTCGCATCGTTTCCGGCGGCACCGATACCCACATCATCCTGCTCGATCTGTCGAGCAAGGGACTGCTTGGAAAGCAGGCCGAGACGCTGCTCGCCAAGGCGAACATCACATCCAACAAGAACCCGATCCCCGGCGACAGCCCTCGTCCTCCGGAGTGGGTCGGCATGCGCCTTGGCTCCTCCGCTGCGACGACACGTGGCTTGAAGGAGGAGGAATTCCGGGTTCTCGGCCATGTCATCGCGGATCTCATCGACGCCGAGACAGAGGGCAGGACCGACGAGATCGTCGGAACTGCCAGGGCGAAGATCGCGGAACTGACCGAGAAGTTCCCGGTCTACGGCCACTAAGGCAACGTACCCAGGATGCGGAAATGCCCCGCCCACATCTCCGGGCGCGGCATCTTGCTGGTTCGAGCTTGGATGTAATGGAGCACCCCATGGGAATGGACAGATTCACACGCGCCGCAAACATCGATGGCAAAGATTACGCAGCAGGGCTCCTGCAGCGCATCAAGGCCGATGTCGAAACGCTGGAGGCAACGACTGGAGCCGTTCCCGGTCTGGCCGTCGTTCTGGTGGGGCACGACCCGGCAAGCGCAATTTATGTGGCTTCAAAGCACCGTCAGACGGTTGCCGCCGGAATGAAGTCCTTCGAATACCGGCTTGCTCAGGAAACCACGCAGGGCGAACTTCTAGACCTCGTGCATCACCTTAACAATGATGCAGAAGTGCATGGAATTCTTGTTCAGTTGCCGCTGCCGGCGCATTTGGATCCGAACGCCGTGATCCAGGCCATCAATCCCGACAAGGATGTCGACGGCTTCCATGTGTCAAATGCGGGCCGCCTTGCAACGGGCAACCCGGCTTTGGTTCCCTGCACCCCTCTCGGCTGCATGATGCTCATCAAGGATACGCTCGGCGAGAACCTCTCCGGCCTTCATGCCGTCATCGTCGGCAAGTCCAACATCGTTGGAAAACCGATGGCGCAGATGCTGATGAACGCTCATTGCACCGTCACGGTCGTTCACTCGCAGACAAGGAACGCCGCGGAGCTCTGTCGGGCGGCCGACATTCTTGTCGTTGCAGCCGGTCGGGCGGGCCTGGTTCGGGGTGACTGGATCAAGCCCGGCGCCGTCGTGATCGACGTCGGCATCAACCGGATACAGGACGGCGAAAAATCGCGGATCGTCGGCGACGTGGCATATGGCGAAGCCGGCCACGCGCGCGCCATCACGCCGGTGCCGGGCGGCGTCGGCCCGATGACGATCGCATGCCTGCTGTCCAACACGCTCACCGCATTCCGCCGCCACCACGCGATGATCGCCGCGGCCTGAGACGACGAACAAGGAGATAGACATGACCATCACGGCCCCTCGCTACGCTCTGCGTGTCGCATGCCCGTCGATCCGCGGCGTGACGGCCGCCATCGCCGGCTATCTCTCCCAGAACGGCTGCAACATCTCCGACAGCGCGCAATTCGACGACGCTGACACCGGACGCTATTTCATGCGGATCAGTTTCCAGCCGTACGACGGCCATACGCTTGACCAGCTTCGTCAAGGCTTCGAGCCGATCGCCGACAAGTTCGAGGCGAAGGCCGAATTTTTCGATGAGACCGAAAAGAAGAAGGTGATCCTGATGGTGAGCCGCTTCGGACACTGCCTCAACGATCTCCTCTATCGCTGGCGCATCGGGGCGCTGCCGATCGACATCGTCGGCGTGATCTCCAACCATACGGATTACCAGCGGGTCGTCGTGAACCACGACATCCCGTTCCACTGCATCAAGGTGACTAGGGAAAACAAGCCGGAGGCCGAGGCGAAGCAGATGCAGATCGTCGAGGAGTCAGGCGCCGAACTCATCGTGCTGGCCCGCTACATGCAGGTCCTGTCCGACGACATGTGCCGCAGGATGTCCGGCAGGATCATCAACATCCACCATTCGTTCCTGCCGAGCTTCAAGGGCGCCAATCCCTATAAGCAGGCATTCGAACGGGGCGTGAAGCTCATCGGCGCGACCTCGCACTACGTCACCGCAGACCTCGACGAAGGCCCGATCATCGAGCAGGACATCGTCCGCGTCACCCATGCGCAGAGCGGCGAGGACTATGTGAGCCTCGGCCGCGACGTCGAAAGCCAGGTGCTCGCCCGAGCCATCCACGCCCACATCCATGGCCGGGTGTTCATCAACGGCAACAAGACCGTCGTCTTCCCGGCGTCACCCGGCTCCTACGCGTCGGAGCGCATGGGCTGATTGCCATGCTTACGCCTCAGACTTGGCTCCAAGGGCATGATTGAGCAGCGTCCGATATGACGCCATTCAGTCGCCTCCCGGCCATTCAGGTGACCGACGAAATGGATGTTCGGGTCCGCCGCTGATCGGAGCAGGGAGAGGTTTTGTGTCCGCGGCAACCTTGCTCAGGACCTTTGCGTCAACCGAGGCGTCCGCGATCTGCGCCCCCCCATATGGGGGCGAATCAGATGAGGTTTGAGGTTATCTCGCGTCACAGACCTTAAGCAGCGACTGAACGATGCCCATGGTTCAAGGCACTCTCTACCATGGCGCAATGTGACGCACATATTGCGCCACAATGCTTCGCAAATCGAGTTCATGCGAAATTGTTCGTGCTATTGCTGAAAGGCATCATCCGGCCCCAGCGCCTGTTTTGCTCACCCCTGGCCTGGCTTGGACGAGTGTAAAATCTTAAACGAATTCAGGACGTACCGATGGGAAGTCTCCTTTCTATAGCGCGCGGGCTTGCCAGTGAAACCAAGGGCAACGTCGCGATGGTTTTTGCGCTGCTGCTCGTTCCGCTGATTGCGCTGGGCGGCGGCGGTATCGATCTTGCTCGCTACGAGATGATCCGCGTCGAAATGCAGGATGGGCTCGATCGCGGTGTGCTGGCGGCTGCCTCGCTCTCTCAGAAGGAGCACCCCGAGGACACGCTGCGCGGCTTCATGAAGAACCTCGATTATGCGCAGGACATCACCGTCAACCTCACCGCAACGAAAGGGCCGAATTCGCGGAAGATAGAGGCCAGCGCCGCCTATGTGATGAACACCGCGTTCATTCACCTCGTCGGTGTGCGCCAATTGACTGTTTCGGTAGTCTCGACAGCGGAGGAAGCGAAGCAGAACATCGAGATGTCGCTGATGCTCGATATGTCCGGTTCGATGAGCGGCAATCGCATCAAGAATCTTAAGAAGGCAGCCCAGCAGTTCATCGACCAAGTGCTGACCGACGAGAACAAGGCCGACACGACCATCACGATCGTGCCCTATGCCGGTCACGTGAATATCGGCGCGGCGATATTCGACAAGCTCGGCGCCAAGCGCGACCACTCGAACTCTTCCTGTGTCGAACTCAGCACCGGAAGCTTTGGCGGCGGCAGCGTGCCGAGCCTCAAGGACGCCGCCCAGGTTCCGCAGTTCACGCAATGGAACTATGGGCGTACCGATCTGAAGCCCTGGTGGTGCCCGGTGGAATCGACGGCGATCACCTATTTCTCCAATGATGCAACCTATCTGAAGAGCCGCATCAACCAGCTTGAGCTTCACGATGGCACCGGCACGCAAAACGCCATGCAATGGGGCTACATGCTGCTCAATCCGGGGGCAAAGGCAATCGTCAACGCGGCGATCGATGCCAAGCTGATGGACGCAAAATTCGCCAACCGTCCGGCATCCTTCAAAGACCCGGATACGATGAAGGTGATCGTGCTAATGACCGACGGTGCGATCACCGAGCAATACCGGCCGAAGGACTACAGCCGGCCGGTGACGCAGGCGCCCGACAACAAGCAGATCATAAACGCGACGGATACGGCCAAGATGCTTTCCTCCGTCTGTACTGCAGCCAAGGCGAGCGGCATCACGGTGTTCACCATTGGCTTCGAGGTGAGCGGCAACGCGACGACACAGATGACCAACTGCGCCACCAGCCCGGGCCACTATTATCCTGCCTCGGGATCGGGTTTGGGTGAGGCTTTCAAGTCAATCTCGACCTCGATCAAGAAGCTTAGGCTGACGCAATGACCGGCATTCTGAAGCGCTTCCGGCGTGAACGTTCCGGGGTGGCAGCCATCGAGTTCGCCATCCTCGCGCCGATCGTCCTCGTGCTGGTGTTCTCCATCCTTGAGGCCGGCTGGATCATGACCCAGTCAATCATGCTCGACCGCGCCGTCAGCCGCGGCTCGCGCGCGCTGCAGGTTGCCAGTTCGAATTTCACCTATGAGGATTTGAAGAAGAAAGTCTGCGACGAGGCAATCATCCTCACCAATTGCGTCAAGCTGATCCGTTTGGAATTCACGCCGATCAGCAAGCCGAGTGATTTTCCAGAATCGGATACCTCGTGTGTCGACCGCAGCCTCAATATCGATCCGGTCACCACCTACAGGGGCGGCCAGCGCTCTCAAATCGTCTTTGTGCGTGCCTGCTATGTTGTCGATCCGGTGTTTCCGGGACTTGGCTATGGGCTGGCGCTTCCTAAGGACAATACAGGCGGCGTGCGCCTAACCTCACGCTTTGCCTTCGTAAATGAGCCAGGCTGATGATCCGCATTCTGAAAAAACTCCTGAAAAACCGCTCTGGAGCTTCGGCCATTGAGTTTTGCTTCGTCGCGCCCCTGATGATCTTCTTCTTCATCGGCAGCGTCGCGATCTTTGATATGTTCCGTACCTATCAGAACATCGTCGGCGCGAATGGCGTTGTGGGCGACGTTATCTCGCGACAAACGTCTATCGACGCGACGTTCGTCACCAATATCTATGGGGTATTCCTGCATCTGCAGCAGCACAGCACCGTACCGAGCGCGCTTCGAATTTCGAGCATCAGGAATACCGGCGGGATCTACAAGCTCGATTGGGAGAAGGAGAGTGGCGCCACCAGTCTTCTGAAAGCGCAGGTTCTCGACAGCTCGACGCTGCCACAGATCACCGATGGCGACTCGATCATTTATGTGGAAGGCGCCGCGACCTACACGATGCTATCCAATATCCTCGGCTTCGGACAGGTGACCTTCGTCCAGCGGACCTTTACGAGGCCGCGCTTCATCAGCGCGGTCGTGTTCAACTGAGCGCAGTGAAATCGGCTCGTCATGATGAGAGTGAACGAGGCGGCAGTTTTATTCTGGCCCGGCCTAATTTTTAGCGAAGTCATCCGAATGTCACAAAACGATGCCTCCGAGTTTTGTCCGCGCTTTCAAGGTTCGGATTTCGATGAAATGGTCGATACCTTTAAACGACATTTCGGCCCGTTCGATGCATCTCCCAGCGGCTCTGCAGAACCCTTCAATTGGAAAGCCGATTATTGGAGCAGAGGCCCAATGAGCTTGATCAGCGGGCAATACCATGGCAGCTGGCAGGTGCGCGCGGAGCCGGAAACAGCTGAATGGCTATCCATCCTTCTGCCCCGCGAGGGCGCCCTGGATATATCGCTAGGCCGGGATACAATCGAAGGAACGCCCGGTAAATTGGTCCTGGTCAACAATCATGAGGTCGAGCGCTGTCAGGTGCGGGGAGCCCCGCATGACTCGGATATATTGCGTTTGGATTGGGCAATCATTGCACAAGCGGTGGCTGGACACGTCGACATTTCCCCGCCCGGTAGCCTCGGACTATCATCCATAATTGACCTTTCAAATACCGACGGACGGCTTATTGGCAGTCTGGCGCAAACAATCGTGACCGGCATGCGACACAATGGGCCATTGCTTCGCTCGCCCATCGCCATGTCGAATTTGAGCCATGCACTGGCCGATCTGGTCGTGCAGTCGGTTCCCCATCGGTTGTCACACCTCATTGGCAGGAAAACTTTCTTTATCGCGCCTTGGCATGTTCGTGACGCCATCAACTTCATGCATGTCAACATGGCCCGTCCCATCACCATATCGATGGTGGCGGAAGCCGTCGGTATTTCCACTCGCTCACTCGAAACCGGCTTCCGCTCCTTCAGGGAAACAACACCTTCTGCTTTTCTGCGCAAGATCCGCCTTCGCGCGGCGCGCGAAGATCTTCTCGACGCTTCAAATCCGGAATCGGTGAAAGACATATGCCTGAAATGGGGCTTCTTTCACCTGGGGCGCTTCTCCGCCGCCTATCGCGACGCCTATGGGGAAAGGCCGTCGGATACGAAACGGCGACAGGCAAGAACCTAATCCGCCAAGTCTCCAAGGTATTGTCCGTATTCCGCGTCCTTAGCCACGCTGAGGTGGCCAAGGTTAGGCTCGTTGCCACCGGCCTGAAGAAGCTCGATTGCGACAGCCTGCGCAACATCATAACTCGCCAAGCTCCTTGCCCGATCGAATCCCGTTAATCCGATATCCGCAGTCGAGTATCCAGCTGGCGCATTATTTAGATAATCGTCGCTCGAGAGCTGTTTTTCTTAATAACGTGACGACGGGTTCCTGCGATCAAGTTCGTGACAACGCAGTAGTTCATCTCATTTTCTCAACGAGACTTATCGTCGAAGCTGGAGGTTTTATGGCAATCAAAACAAAAATTTTGGCATCTATATCGGCTCTCATTCTTGTCATGGCCGTCACTTCGATATTTTCGGTCTATGTGTCGGAAAAGGAAAAGGAGATCGCAGAGTCCATTGTTTCTCAAGATGTTCTTCCGATGGAGGAACTGAAGATCATAGCCGACAGCTACGCCGTCGATATTGTAGATACCGTGCACAAGGTGCGCTCAGGAGCGATGACTGCCGCCGATGGCGCAAAGAGCGTTGATCGGGCTCTGTCGACAATCGACATCAGGTGGAACCACTACACCTCCGGGACGCTCACCGCGGAGGCAAAGGCGGTTGCGGGCAAATTCCAGAGCCTTCGGGAAGCTGCCGCCAAGCACGTCATCGAAATGCGCAATTTGCTCGCAAGCAACGACATGCAAGGCCTCGCTGCCTTTGCAAACACGAAACTTTATCCGACGATTGACCCGCTTGGCGCAGAAGTTTCGAAGTTGATTGACCTGCATATAGATCTTGCGCAACACAGCCTTGAGAAGGGCAAGATGCTGCAAACCGAGTTGGCGATTGTCATGACGGCGCTTACCGTTATCGGCGCTGCAACAGCCATATTCTCGATCTGGATGGTCATCCGCGGGGTAATCCGCCCATTGAACGCGATCAACGGTGCGATGAGGGCGCTTGCAGATGGCAAGCTGGACGTCACGATTTATGGAGACGGCCGCCGCGACGAAATCGGCGCCATGGCTGCGACCGTCGTGACCTTCCGCGACAATGCCAGAAAGCGCCGCGAACTCGAGGCGCAGGCCGTCGAAAATGGCTGCAAACTCGCAGCGATTTCCCGAGCCCAGGCGGTTATCGAATTCACCCTGAAGGGCGATGTTCTCACAGCCAACGAAAATTTCCTCCAGACACTCGGTTACCAACTGTCCGAGATACAGGGCAAGCACCACTCCATGTTCTGCGAGCCGAGCTTCACCAACAGCGAAGACTATCGCCAGTTCTGGGCCAAGCTGGCAAACGGAGAGCTTGTTTCGGATGAGTTCATGCGGGTCGGCAAAGGCGGAAAGAAGGTCTACATCCAAGCCTCTTATAACCCGATCATCGACGTGAACGGCAAAGTGTTCAAAGTGGTCAAGTTTGCCACCGACGTCACCGCACGCGTGAACAACGTCGACCGGCTCGCAGGCGCCCTCCAAGCGCTGTCGACAGGCGACCTGACCCAGACGATCGCCACGCCGTTCCTGCCAACGCTTGAGAAACTCCGGTCGGACTTCAACGAAACATCCTCGAAACTTCGCGGCACGCTGAAGACGATCTCGCAGAACGCCAGCGCCATCGCGGCTGCGTCTCAGCAGATCCAGTCGGCTTCCAATGATCTTTCGAAGCGGACCGAGCAGCAGGCAGCCTCCGTCGAGGAGACGGCAGCCGCTCTTGAGGAAATAACCACGACGGTCAGCGACTCCAGCCATCGCGCTCAGGAAGCAGGCCGGCTTGTGCGCAAGACCAAGGAGAATGCCGAGCAGTCCGGTGACATCGTCGGGCAGGCCGTCGACGCCATGGGCAAAATCGAGAAGTCGGCAGGCGAAATCGGCAACATTATCGGTGTCATCGACGAAATTGCCTTCCAGACCAACCTCCTCGCTCTGAACGCCGGCGTCGAAGCCGCCCGCGCTGGCGATGCGGGCAAGGGTTTTGCCGTTGTCGCCCAGGAGGTCCGGGAACTGGCCCAGCGTTCGGCAAAGGCTGCGAAAGAGATCAAAGAACTGATCAACGCATCGAATGGGCACGTGAAGAACGGGGTCGCATTGGTTGGCGATACCGGTAGGGCGCTGAAGGAAATCGTCACCCAGGTCGTGCAGGTGGATGGCAATGTCAACGCGATCGTCGAGGCGGCCAAGGAACAGGCGATCGGCCTCAAGGAAATAAACATAGCCGTCAACACCGTGGACCAGGGAACGCAGCAAAACACCGCGATGGTTGAGGAAACGACGGCCGCTGCAAACAGCCTGGCGCGGGAAGCGGACCAACTGTTCCAACTTCTGGAGCAGTTCAACATCGGCACTAAATCCGACATCGGAACAGGAGCCACGGATCGGCGCGTTGCGCCGACCGCCGCTACCCGGCAGTCCCGACCTGTCGCGTCCCCGGCTCACCGTATGGCAGCCAAGGTGGCGCAGGCGTTCAACGGCAACGCTGCTTTGAAGGGCACCGAAAGCTGGGAGGAATTCTAGCATTCTGGTCGGCGACCGAGCCTTGGATCGGTCGCCACGACTGTCTGAGGAGAACCCCGGGCGGAGGCTGTTGACGAAGGTGCTAAACGATGCGCGATTACGAGCGCGGCATGCTCTAGCGGAGGGCGCTTTCCTTCGCGGAGAACTGCGGGCTGCACATCGTCCAGGTCGCACCGACCATCTTGCGAGCCGCCGCCCGGCTGCATGCCGCCAACATCAGGAGTTTTGCGTGGTCAAAATCGTCAACCTGTCCGACGCCGCAGGCGAGCGGAGGGACGAGATAGCATCGCATATTCTTTCCAAGCCACGCAGAACCTGCGAACGGGGACTGGCAAGGTTGAGGCGTATTCGCTGTCTGCCATTTTCGACGAACATTTCTCCGCCTTCGAGAATGACGCCGGCGGTTTCGATGAAAAACCTGGTGAGATTGAGGGAGGCTGGCAGATAAGCGGAAAGATCGACCCAGGCGAGATAGGTCGCATCGGGAATTTGGAAGTCGGCCTGCGGCAGGCGCCACCGTAGGAACTCGCTAACCAACGCAAAATTGCCGTCGAGATAATCGCGCAACTCCTCCAGCCATGGCTCGCCGTTGCGATAGACGCCGATCGCAGCTGCCAGGCTGATCGGGTTCACGAATGGGTAGTGGTGTTTTCTCCAAACGGCGCGTAGATCGGCATCGGGGATGACGACCGTCGCGATCATCATGCCCGCCAGATTGAAGGTCTTGCTCACAGCCATGCAGGTGATGATGTCCCTGCAGCCGGGAAAAAGCTTGGTCAGGGGCGTGTGGCGGCGATCCTTGCGCAGCAGGTCGCAGTGAATCTCGTCCGAAACGATCTTGACCCCGTTGGCGATGCAGATCTCTCCGAGCCGTCGCAGCTCTTCGTCCGTCCATACGCGCCCCGTCGGGTTGTGTGGGTGGCACAGAAAGAACAACTTGACGGCCGGGTCACTGGCCTTCTGTTCGAAATCGCAAAAATCGATGGCGTAGCTTCCATCAACCTCGAGCAGTGGCGAGGTCACCAATGTCCTGCCACGCTGGTTCGCCGCGTGTTTGAAATAGCCATAGGCGGGCGTGAGGGTGAGTACCCCTTCGTTCGGCGCACATATGTAGTCGACTAGGCTGAACAGGGCCGGAATAACGCCGAGGGAGACTTGCATCTCCTCCCGCTCAACCCGCCAGTCGTATCTTTTCAGACACCAGTCCCCGAAGACGTCGTAAAGCCCGTCGTCGAAATTCATGGTGTAGCCGAAGATCGGGTGCTTCAGCCGCTCAGTCATCGCATCGATGGCCGCCGGGGGCACGGCAAACTGCATATCCGCGACCCACATCGAGATGAGATCAGACCTCGGGACAGAGACGACCGCCGCATTCTCGCCGCCACCGAACAAATAGCTCTCAAACCCTTCCGCCGATAGGGCGTTGGTGCCGTGGCGGGAGATTATGCGGTCAAAGTCGAAGCTCATAAACGTCAGACCTTTGCGGGTTGAGGCAGGTTCGTGTGCCGGCTTGTCCGATCGAACCGACAATGTCGCCGACCGTACACGCAATTCGACGCTTGATGCTTCTAAAGTCTCCCAGCATACTCAGATAAGATGGAAGATTCTGCTACGGTTGAATGATATGGATCAGATTGATTTCAAGATTATCCGCGAATTGCAGAAGGATGGACGCCTGTCCAATCAGGAGCTGAGTGAAAGGATCAATCTCTCGCCGTCACCGTGCCACCGGCGCGTTCGCATACTCGAAGAGTCGGGCGTGATCGAAGGCTACACCGCACGTATCAGCCACCGCGCACTTGGAATGCCGGTCATCGCCTTCATAACGGTTCGTCTTGCATCCCAGAGCAAGAACTCGATGGCCAGATTCGAGGAAGGAGTGGGTCGAACCAGCGAGATCACGGCATGCTATCTCATGTCGGGGCGTCAGGATTATCTCCTCCAGGTCTTTACGGCATCACTTGATACCTATGAGGAGTTCGTCCGCGAAAAACTGGCGGAATTGCCTGGAATCGGCTCATGGGAAACCAATTTCGTTTTTGGCGAAATCAAGAAGGGATACATTGTCCCAGATATCCGAGTGAGCACCTCATAGCCTGTCGCAGAACTCCCGGTTAAAGCGACCATCTCGGATGCGAAGTTGCAGACTAAGGTTTCTGCAGCTTCGCAAAGGCCTGTGAGACTTCCTCGGTCCAAGGCGTTTCACATAGCCTCGTCGGTCATGCCGAATACCGCTTGGCCGAAGTCGCGCTCCGCGAAGACGGCGGGTGGCTGGATGATGACGGTGCGCGGACGCCGCAGGGCGAGTGGAATGACAATATGCCTGGGCAACGCTCCATTGTGTCGGTCCCAGAGCTTGGCGTGGCTTGACAATGTGAAGGAGGGCGTTGCATTTTCGCCACAATGCGTTGCTTAAAGGTCACGCAAGGGTTTTGGACTTCGCTCCCGATCGAGTCGTTGCAGCGCTGGCTTTCTTGAGCCGGCGTTCTTTGGTTTCGATCGGCTGGCGAGGGCGGTGGGTGCCGCCTGAAGAGAGGCCGAATGACGCAGGATGGGGTATCGCCGGCAGCGGCGGGCGAGGCGGTGACGACGGTGACCGATCGCCGTGCCCTTTTTGCCGTGCCGGGCCTGGTGCTTGCCGGCGGCGCGCTTCTCTGCGCCACGGCCACACTTTTCGTGCTGCTTGGTCTCACCCCGATCGCGCCGAGTTCGCATGTCGTCATCACCTCGGTGATCGTCAACTCCTTCTTCGTCCTGACGCTGCTGGCGCTGATAGCCCGCGAGGTGGCAAGGCTGCTCAAAGCGCGCACCCGGGGCAGGGCGGCGGCACGCCTGCATATCCGCATCGTCGTGCTCTTCTCGATCGTCGCGATCACGCCGGCGATTCTCGTCGCCATCTTTGCCAGCATCACGCTGAATGCCGGCCTCGACCGCTGGTTTGCCCTGCGCACCCAGTCGATCGTCAGTTCGTCGCGCAATATCGGCCAGGCCTATATGATGGAAAACGCCAGCTACCTGCAGGGGCAGACGGTTTCCATGGCCAATGACCTGGAGCGCAACCGTGCACTCTACAGCCTCGACCGGACGGGCTTTGCCGACCTGATGACCCGCCAGGCGAGGGGCCGCGGCCTGCTCGGTTCCTTTCTCGTCGAGCGCGACGGCTCGGTGATCGTTCAGGCCGACATCGCCACCGAAAAGCCGTTGCCGGCAATTCCGCAGGACGCGCTGGAGAAGGCCGCTGCCGGCCAGCCGACGCTGATTCCGCCTGGTGTTACCAACCTCGTCGGCGCCATCATCAAGCTCGATGCCATCCAGGGCACCTTCCTTTATACGGTGCGCGCCGTCGATCCCAAGGTCATGGGCGCCATGCGCATGATGGAGGAGAACGCCACCGAATACCGGTCGATGGAAGCCAACCGCTTCTCGCTGCAGATCGCCTTCGCCGTGCTCTATATCGGCTTCGCGCTGATCGTGCTGCTCGCGGCGATCTGGACGGCGATCGCGGTTGCCGACCGCATCGTCCGGCCGATCCGGCTCTTGATCACCGCGGCCGACAGCGTGGCATCGGGCAATATGGATATCGTCGTGCCGGTGCACGCCGTCGATGGCGACGTCGCCAATCTGTCGCGCACCTTCAACAAGATGATCTCGGAAATCCGCACCCAGCGCGACGAGATCCTCGAGGCCAAGGACGAAGTCGACGACCGCCGCCGCTTCATCGAGGCGGTTCTGTCGGGTGTGACCGCCGCCGTCATCGGCGTCGAGCACGACCGCCGTATCGCCATCGTCAACAGTTCGGCCGAGACGCTGATGTCGCTGTCGGCCGATGAGATGCTCGGCAAGCAGCTGGCCGACATCGCGCCCGAGGTCGATCAGGTGCTGAGCGAGGCTGCGTCGCGTCATCGCGGCGATTTCCGCAAGCAGATCGCGCTCGTGCGCGGCGGCACGGTGCGCACACTGAGCGTGCAGGTCACCCGCGAGGAAGTGCGCGATATGAGCGAATCCTATGTGATCACGCTCGACGACATCACCGATCTCGTCATCGCCCAGCGCTCGACCGCCTGGGGCGACGTGGCAAGGCGCATCGCCCATGAGATCAAGAACCCGCTGACGCCGATCCAGCTGTCCGCCGAGCGCATCCAGCGCCGTTACGGCAAGCAGATCGACCCGGACGACCGAACCGTCTTCGATCAGTGCACGGATACGATCATCCGCCAGGTCGGCGATATCGGCCGCATGGTCGACGAATTCTCCGCCTTCGCCCGCATGCCGAAGCCGACCAAGGAGCCGAGCGACCTGCGCGATATCCTGCGTGATGCGATCTTCCTGCGCGAGATGGGCAACAATCACGTCACCTTCGGGCAGGATTTCGGCGACCAGCCGCTGGAAGGCCTGTTCGACAGCCGCATGCTCGGCCAGGCTTTCGGAAATCTGATCAAGAATGCCGTTGAGGCGATCGAGGCCGTGCCGAGCGACGAACGGGACGAGCGCAAGATTCTGGTGCGCGCCGCCTTCGACGCCGGCCGCGACCGCTTCACCGTCGACGTGATCGACAATGGCCGTGGTCTGCCGGTGGAGAACCGACACAGCATTCTGGAACCCTATATGACGATGCGCGAGAAGGGCACCGGCCTCGGCCTCGCCATCGTCAAGAAGATCATCGAAGAACATGGCGGGCAGCTCGAGCTGCACGATGCGCCCGCCGATTTTGACCGGGGAAGAGGGGCCATGATCCGCGTGCATCTGCCACGCCGGGATCCGACGCCCGCCTCTCCCGCAGCCAATGACAAGGAAAGCGTTTATGGCCTCTGATATTCTCGTCGTCGACGACGAGCACGATATTCGCGAGATCGTTTCCGGCATTCTCTCCGACGAGGGACACGAAACGCGCACGGCCCATGACAGCGACAGCGCGCTGGCGGCGATATCAGACCGGGTGCCGCGGCTGATCTTCCTCGATATCTGGATGCAGGGCAGCAAGCTCGATGGCCTGTCGCTGCTCGACGAGATCAAGACCCGCCATCCGGATCTGCCGGTGGTGATGATCTCGGGCCATGGCAACATCGAGACCGCCGTCTCGGCGATCAAGCGCGGCGCCTTCGATTTTATCGAAAAGCCTTTCAAGGCCGACCGGCTGATCCTGATCGCCGAACGGGCGCTTGAGAATTCCAAGCTGAAGCGCGAGGTCTCCGAGCTGAAGCGCCGCACCGGCGACGCGTTGGAGCTGATCGGCACCTCGGTCGCCGTGTCGCAGCTGCGCCAGACCATCGAGAAGGTCTCGCCGACCAACAGCCGCATCATGATCCTCGGCGCATCCGGCTCCGGCAAGGAGCTGGTGGCGCGGATGATCCACAAGAAGTCGACCCGCGCCAACGGTCCCTTCGTGGCGATCAACGCTGCCAACATCACGCCGGATCGCATGGAAGTGGCGCTGTTCGGCACCGAGGGCACGCCCGGCCAGGCGCGCAAGATCGGCGCGCTCGAGGAAGCCCATCGCGGCATCCTCTATCTCGACGAAGTCGGCGAGATGCCGCGCGAAACGCAGAACAAGATCCTGCGCGTGCTTGTGGATCAGCAGTTCGAGCGCGTCGGCGGCTCCAAGCGCGTCAAGGTCGATGTCCGCATCATCTCCTCCACAGCCTATAATCTCGAAAGCCGTATCGCCGAAGGGTGGTTCCGCGAGGATCTCTACCATCGCCTCGCCGTCGTGCCGGTGCGGGTGCCGGCGCTGGCCGAGCGACGCGAGGACATTCCCTTCCTCGTCGACCAGCTGATGCGTCAGATTTCCGAGCAGGCCGGCATCCGTCCACGCCGCATCGGCGACGACGCCATGGCCGTGCTGCAGGCGCACGACTGGCCTGGTAATATCCGCCAGCTGCGCAACAATATCGAGCGGCTGATGATCCTTGCCCGCACCGACGGGCCGGATGCGCCGATCACCGCCGACATGCTGCCGACCGATCTCGGCGACATGCTGCCCAAGGTCTCGGCCAAGAACGACTATCACATCATGACGCTGCCGTTGCGCGAAGCCCGCGAGATGTTCGAGAAGGATTACCTGATCGCCCAGATCAACCGCTTCGGCGGCAATATCTCACGCACCGCCGAGTTCGTCGGCATGGAGCGTTCGGCGCTGCATCGCAAGCTGAAGTCGCTCGGCGTCTGATCTTTCCGGCGCGGCCATTGCCACGCCGCATTCCCTTATAGCTTTCTGCAAGACCAGGTTTCCCATGCCGAGAATTGCCTATGTGAATGGCCGTTACGTCAAGCATTCCGATGCCAGCGTGCATATCGAGGACCGCGGTTACCAGTTCGCCGATGGCGTCTACGAGGTCTGCGAGGTGCGTCACGGCTATATCGTCGACCTCACGCGCCATCTGAACCGTCTCGACCGTTCGCTCGGTGAACTCAGCATTGCCTGGCCGATGAGCCGGGCGGCGCTGACGCAGGTCATCCGCGAGACGTTGCGCCGCAATCATGTCCGCAACGGGCTTTTCTATATGCAGGTGACGCGCGGCGTGGCGCGCCGCGATCATGTCTTCCCGGCCGAGGGAACGCCGCCGTCGCTTGTCATCACCGCCAAGAGCACCGATCCCAAAATCATCGCCGCCAAGAATGCCAACGGCATCAGGGCGATCACCGTTACCGACAATCGCTGGGACCGCGTCGACATCAAATCCGTCGGCCTGCTGCCGAATGCCATGGCCCGCCAGCAGGCCAAGGAGGCCGGCGCCCAGGAGGCGATCTATGTCGATGGCGACGGCATGGTGAAGGAAGGGGCGGCGACCAATATCTGGATCGTCGATTCCGAGGGAACGCTGGTGACGCGGCCGGCCGAACACGGCATCCTGCGCGGCATTACCCGCACCACATTGATGGATGTCGCAGCCAAGCTCGGCTTGAAGATCACCGAGCGGAACTTCTCGGTTTCCGAGATGCTCGCCGCCCGCGAGGTCTTCCTGACCGCAGCCACAAGTATTTGTTTTCCGGTCGTTTCCGTCGATGGCCAGACGATCGCCAACGGTCATCCCGGCAGTGTCTCGCAGAAAGTCCGCGAAGCCTTTTTCGACGTTGCGGAAAAGATTGCGATTTGATACCAAGATTTGCTGGACGGGTGGAATGAGGGTGCCACCGGTCTTGCATGGTGAGGTTGATTGATACTCCACCGGCCAACTCAGGTCGGCAATAAAGAAAGAAGCGGCGCGATGGCGGAACGTTCTCAGAATCTTCAGGATCTATTTCTCAATACTGTTCGCAAGCAAAAGATTTCCCTGACAATCTTTTTGATCAACGGCGTGAAACTCACGGGCGTTGTTACCTCTTTCGACAATTTCTGTGTTCTTCTTCGCCGTGACGGCCATTCGCAGCTCGTGTATAAACATGCGATCTCGACGATCATGCCGGGCCAGCCCATGCAGATGTTCGAGAGCGAAGAAGCAGCGTCCTAACAGGATCAGCCGTCATTTCGACACGCGATACCAAGAACGATTCGATCATCCCTGAGGCCGCCAAGCACAGGGACGATATGCGCGCGACCGTCGTCGTGCCGGTTCTGAAGTCGCGCAGCCGCGGCGGCCAGAGCGAATCGGCCTCGACCCGCACGCCGGAAAGCCGGCTGGAAGAAGCGACCGGTCTTGCCCAGGCGATCGACCTCGACGTGGTCAACGGCCAGGTCGTGCCGGTCAACGATCCGAGACCGGCGACATTGCTCGGCACCGGCAAGATCGAGGAGATCAAGGCGCTGCTCGACGAGCGCGATTCCGGTCTCGTCATCGTCGATCATCCACTGACCCCGGTGCAGCAGCGCAATCTCGAAAAGGAATGGAACGCCAAGGTCATCGACCGGACGGGCCTCATCCTCGAAATCTTCGGCCGCCGCGCCTCCACCAAGGAAGGCACGCTGCAGGTCGATCTCGCCCATCTGAATTACCAGAAGGGCCGGCTGGTCAGAAGCTGGACCCACCTTGAACGCCAGCGCGGCGGCGGCGGCTTCATGGGCGGCCCGGGCGAAACCCAGATCGAAGCCGACCGGCGGATGCTGCAGGACCGCATCATCAAGCTCGAACGCGAGTTGGAGCAGGTGGTGCGCACCCGCCAGCTCCACCGCGCCAAGCGCCGCAAGGTGCCGCACCCGATCGTGGCGCTCGTCGGTTATACCAATGCCGGCAAATCGACGCTGTTCAACCGCATCACCGGCGCCGGCGTGCTGGCCGAAGACATGCTCTTTGCCACGCTTGACCCGACGCTGCGCCGCATGAAGCTGCCGCACGGCCGCACCGTCATCCTGTCCGACACTGTCGGCTTCATCTCCGACCTGCCGACCCATCTGGTCGCCGCCTTCCGGGCGACGCTGGAAGAGGTGCTGGAAGCCGATCTCATCCTGCATGTCCGCGACATGTCCGATGCCGACAACCAGGCGCAGAGCTCCGACGTGATGCGCATTCTCGGCGACCTCGGCATCGACGAAGCCGAAGCCGATAAGCGGCTGATCGAGGTCTGGAACAAGATCGACCGGCTGGAGCCCGAGGTCCACGACGCCATGATGCAGAAATCAACAGGCGCCAGCAACGTCGTCGCCGTTTCGGCCGTCAGCGGCGAGGGCGTCGACACGCTGATGGACGAGATCAGCCGCCGGCTCTCCGGCGTCATGACCGAAACCACCGTCCGCCTTCCCGTCGACAAGCTGGCGCTGCTGCCCTGGCTCTACGACCACGCGATCGTCGACGGCCGCGAAGACAACGAAGACGGCTCGATCACACTCGACCTGCGCCTCTCCGAAACCGAAGCCGCCGAACTCGAACGCCGCATCGGAAATGGGCCGAAGCCGCCGCGCGAGGATTGGGAGCGGTGAGCGGGCCTTCGGGCGCGCGCTTTCCTCCATCCTCTTAAGCGGCGGATCGGACAGCTCAGCAAGGGCCGAATGGCTCGATTGAGTGAGAGGAAGCAGGGACGTTGCCACATCTCTCTTCTCCCCAGCGGGGAGAAGATGCCGGCAGGCAGATGAGGGCGTGAGCGGCAAAGCCGCGAATGCGCTGAGCGCAAGCGAAGGGCAATGAATGGTGGGCCGTGTGGCCCCCTCATCCGACCCTTCGGCCCACCTTCTCCTCGCTGGGGAGAAGTGGGGAGAAGGGGAGAAAGCTCACTCAGCCCCAGCCATCACAGCCCGCTCAATCGCCTTCGCCGCCTGCCAGATCTCTTCCATCCGCTCAAGGCTAGCCGCCTCCAGCGTCTCGCCTTCTGCATCAAGAACATTCTCTATGTGGCTGAACCGACGCCGGAATTTCGTATTCGTTCCACGCAGCGCCTGTTCCGGATCGGTCTTCACATGCCGGCCGATATTGACGACCGCGAAGATCAGGTCGCCGAGTTCGTCGCTGACCTTTGCGCGGTCGCCGTCTCGCAGTGCCGCCCGCAATTCGTCGATCTCCTCCTCGATCTTGTCGAGGATCGGCTCGGGGGCCGACCAGTCGAAGCCGACCTTGGCGGCGCGTTCCTGCAGTTTTAGCGCTTCCGTCAAAGCCGGGAAGCTGCGCTGCACGGAGCCGAGGAACCCGCCCTTGAAATCCTCGGTAATCCCGCGCTTTGACCGGCGCTCAGTGCGCTCGCGTTTTTCCGCCTGCTTGATCTCGTCCCACTGGATCTTTACCGCATCCGGCGTGTCGGCCGCCGAGCGGGCGAAGACGTGCGGGTGGCGGCGGATCATCTTGGTGGTGATGGCGTTGACGACGTCGCCGAAGGAAAATTCGCCTGCCTCCTCGGCCATGCGCGCATGGAAGACCACTTGCAGCAGCAGGTCGCCCAGCTCGTCGCAGAGATCGTCCATATCGCCGCGCTCGATCGCATCGGAAACCTCATAGGCCTCCTCGATCGTATAGGGCTTGATCGTCTCGAAGCTCTGCTCGATGTCCCAGGGGCAGCCGGTTTCAGGATGGCGCAGCGCCGCCATGATCTCGATCAGCCGCGAAATATCTTTGGAAGGTTCCATGGTGCCTCGGTTCAGCTGCCTCAGTTGAGCGGAATATCGTTGGCGCTCTTCGACGACTGGTAGGTGGTGGAAAGCGCATTGTAGCGCGCCTTGATGCGGGCAGTCTGCGCCTTCAGCGCCTCTCCCAGCCGGGCCTCTTCGGTCTCGACGAGATCGGCGACGGCAAAGCTGTTCCAGAAGGCGTTTTGCCTGCGATAGCCGCCGGGTTCAAGCCCGAAGACCTCCTTGAGGATCTTCAGATCGTGCGGAATGGCGAAGGCATCGCGGGAATCCTCGTGGCTGAAGAAATAATAGAAATTGTCGAAGCCTGCCCAAGTGATCGCCGACATGCACATGGTGCAGGGCTCGTGCGTCGACAGGAAGATCAAATCCTTGGTCGCCGGCTTGTCGCCAAGCTCGTAGAAGCGCTTCAGCGTATGCACCTCGCCGTGCCAGAGCGGATTGTCGAGTTCGTTGTTGGTTTCGGCGACGACGAGCGAGAGATCGGATTTGCGCAGGATCGCCGCGCCGAACACCTTATTCCCAAGCGATACGCCGCGCTCGGTCAGCGGCAGGATATCGTTTTCGATGACCGAAAGCAGGCGGGCGGCGATGGTCTTGTCAGGCATTGGCGTCTCCGGTTTCCCTCAGTCTATCGCCTCGGCGGCGCAAGTGAAATGCGCCAAACGCCGGTGGACGCTGTTTGTCACAGGCTTTATAATGCGCTGCAGCAAATGCGCTGACATGTGCTGTTTTGGTCAGCATGGGTGACTTTTCTCAAATCGCTGATGCTACGAGCAAAAGAATACGCACTTGCTGGAGCTTTCGAATTTATGTTCCTTTAAACCCTTGTCGATCAAGGGCATATTCCGGCAACTTCGAAGTGGATTGATGATGTCTCCCAGGACCGAACAGCTTTCGGTATTTCCCGCCTTCTTTCGCGTGGAAGGCCAGAAGACGGCTGTCTTCGGCAATGGCGACGAAGCTTTCGCCAAGGTGCGGCTGCTGCTCAACACGCGGGCGCGGATCGTCGCCTATGCCGACAGGCCGGAAGCCGATTATCATGCCTTCCTGATTGCCAACCGCATCGAGACCGTGCGCGCCGGCTTTTCCGCCGACCAGGTCGAGGGGGCAGCCCTCGTTTTTGCCGCCACCGGCAATGAAGCCGACGACCGCGAGATCGTCGATGCTGCCCGCGCCGCAAGCATTCCGGCCAATGCCGTCGATCAGCCCGACTACTGCGATTTCTTCACCCCGGCGCTGGTCAATCGCGCCCCGGTCGCCGTTGCGATCGGCACCGAAGGGGCAGGGCCGGTTCTGGCGCAGATGATCCGCGCACAGATCGACCAGCTTCTTTCGCCCTCGCTCGGGCGCCTCGCAGCACTGGCGACGAGCTACCGCAAGGCCGTCGAACAGCTCGTGCCCCGCGGCGTTTCCCGCCGCGTCTTCTGGCGCCGCTTCTTCTCCGGCGCCGTCGCCGATGCGGTTGCCAACGGCAACCTGCCGCAGGCCCGCCAGGCCGCCGACCGGCTGCTGGGCTCAATGGACAGGGTTGCGGGCCATGTCTGGCTGGTCGGCGCCGGTCCGGGCGCCGAGGATCTGCTGACGCTGCGCGCCCAGCGCGTGATGATGGAAGCCGATGTCATCGTCTTTGACGCGCTTGTGCCGCAGGCGATCGTCGATATGGGCCGCCGCGACGCCGAGCGGCTTTCCGTCGGCAAGCGTAAGGGCTGCCATTCGAAGTCGCAGGAAGAGATCAACGACCTCCTGGTCGATCTCGGCCGCCAGGGCAAACGTGTCGTCCGCCTCAAGTCGGGCGATCCGCTGGTCTATGGTCGGGCAGGGGAAGAGATGGCGGCATTGCGCGCCGCCGGCATCACCTATGAGGTCGTGCCCGGTATTACCTCGGCTTTCGCCGCCGCCGCCGATTTCGAGTTGCCGCTGACATTGCGCGGCGTCGCGTCCTCGCTGGTCTTCACGACGGGCCATGATCTCACCGGCGACGTGCTGCCCGATTGGGCAAGCCTTGCCGTTTCCGGCGCGACGATCGCCGTCTATATGGGCCGCACGGTTGCCGCCTCCGTCGCCGAGCGGCTGATGCAGGCCGGCATTCCCTCCGAGACGACCGTCGCCGTCATCGAAAATGCCAGCCGTCCCGAGCGCCGCCTGCTGCATGGCACGCTTGCAGATCTTCCCGATCTGCAGCACCGCGATGAGTTGACCGGGCCGGTCATGGTCATTATCGGCGATGCGGTCGCTGGCGCCAATTTCGAACTGTCCGAGCCGCTGGTGCGTGCGAACGCCCGGCTCGAGGAACTTGCAAGGAGCTGAATATGGTAGACAAGGTTCTGACGGCCAACCGGCTGACGGACGGCATTGCCGTCTGGCTGGATGCGAACGGGAAATGGTCGACCTCGCTGCAGGAAGCGCTTGTCGCCCGTCACAACGAAGCCGTCGAAGCGCTGGAGGCGATCGGCAAGAAATCCTATGCCGACAACGAGGTGGTTGACGTCGCCGTCGTCGAAGTTCAGGAAACCAACGGCATTCTCTGGCCGCTGCGCCTTCGCGAGCGTATCCGCGCCCAGGGCCCGACCATGGAATACGCACCGGGCTACGCTCCCGCCGATCCCGAATTCATTGCAGTCTGAGGAAGACGATGTACCGTTACGACGAATTTGACCATGCCTTTGTCAGCGAGCGCGTCGAGCAGTTCCGCGACCAGGTCCAGCGCCGCCTTGCCGGCGAGCTCGCCGAGGACGCGTTCAAGCCGCTGCGCCTGATGAACGGCGTCTACCTGCAGCTGCACGCCTATATGCTGCGCATCGCCATTCCCTATGGCACGCTGAGCGCGCGCCAGATGCGCATGCTCGCCCATATCGCCCGCACCTATGACCGCGGCTATGGCCATTTCACCACGCGGCAGAACCTGCAGTTCAACTGGCCGAAGCTGTCGGAAATCCCCGATGCGCTAGCCGATCTTGCAAGCGTCGAGATGCATGCGTTGCAGACCTCGGGCAACTGCATCAGAAACGTGACGGCCGATCACTTTGCGGGTGCAGCCGCCGACGAGATCGCCGATCCCAGGCCCTACGCCGAAATCCTGCGCCAGTGGTCGTCGGTCCATCCGGAATTCTCCTTCCTGCCGCGCAAGTTCAAGATCGCCGTCACCGGCGCCGAGCGCGACCGTGCCGCCATCCAGGTCCATGATATCGGCCTGCATCTGAAGAAGAACGACAAGGGCGAGATCGGCTTTGCCGTCTATGTCGGCGGTGGCCAGGGCCGCACGCCGATGATCGCCAAGCTGATCCGCGACTTCCTGCCCGAGGAAGACCTGCTCTCCTACACCACATCAATCGTGCGCGTGTACAATCTGCATGGCCGCCGCGACAACAAGTACAAGGCCCGCATCAAGATCCTGGTGCACGAAACCGGCGCCGAGGAACTGACGCGCCAGGTCGAGGCCGAATTCGCCTCGCTGAGGGATAGCGAACTGAAGCTGCCGGAACAGGATGTCGAGGCGATCGCCGCCTATTTCGCGCTGCCCGATCTGCCTCAGCGCGCCGAGGGCTGGGAAAACCTTGCCCGCTGGAAGAAGGCCGATCCGGCTTTCGCCCGCTGGGTCCAGCAGAATGTGCAGCCGCACAAGAACCCCGATTACGGCATGGTGACGATCTCGCTGAAGCCGATCGGCGGCATTCCGGGCGACGCCACCGACGCGCAGATGGACGCAATCGCCGATCTCGCCGAGGAATATGCCTTCGACGAAATCCGCGTCAGCCATGAGCAGAACTTGATCCTGCCGCATGTGGCGCTGGCCGATCTCGAAGCCGTCTATCGCGGCCTCGTCGCCATCGATCTGGCCGAAGCCAATGCCGGCCTGATCACCGATATCATTGCCTGTCCGGGGCTCGACTACTGTGCGCTCGCCAATGCGCGCTCCATTCCGCTGGCGCAGGAAATCTCCCGCCGCTTCGGCAGCGCCGAACGCCAGGCCGAGATCGGCGAGCTGAAGATCAAGATCTCCGGCTGCATCAATGCCTGCGGCCACCACCATGTCGGCCATATCGGCCTGCTCGGTGTGGAGAAGAAGGGTGCCGAACTCTACCAGATCACCCTCGGCGGTTCCGGCGACGAACATACCTCGATCGGCGAGATCATCGGCCGCGGCTTCGAGCCGGACCGGGTGACGGACGCGATCGAGACGATCGTCGACACCTATCTCGGCCTGCGCCTCGATCCGTCGGAGATTTTCCTTGCTGCCTATCGCCGCGTCGGGCCGCAGCCTTTCAAGGCTGCGCTCTACGGCTCGGCTGCGGAAGCGGCATAAGGAGGGGATGATGACGAAGATTTGGAGAGAAACCGGTTTTGTCGAAAACGATCCCTGGCTGATCGAGACCGACGAGGTGAAGGCTTCAGGGGAGCAGAAGCCGCTGCTCGGTCTCGACGAGTTGATCGCCAAGGCCGACGAAAGCAATGATGTCGGCCTCGGCGTGCTGATCAAGCCGGCCGACGACGTGCGGCGGCTGGAGCCCTATCTCTCTCGCCTCGACATCGTGGCCGTCGCCTTTCCGGCCTTCAACGACGGCCGCGCCTTCAGCCACGCCTCGCTGCTGCGCCAGCGGTTGGGATACACCAACGAGCTGCGCGCCGTCGGCGACGTGCTGATCGACCAGGTGCCGCTGATGCTGCGCGTCGGCATCGACAGCTTCTCGGTCAGCAACGCCACGGCGCTGAAGCGGCTTTCCGAAAACCGTCTTCCCGCCATTCCCCATCATTATCAGCCGGCGGTGCGTGACGCCGAAGCCGGCAAGGGCTATAGTTGGCGCCGTCAGGCGAAGCCGGCCGCATAAGCGACTGGTCCGCCATTTTATGATAGCGGAACGGTAGCATGAAGACATTCGAAGTGGCGGTGATCGGTGGCGGTCTCGCCGGCATGATTGCGGCAATCGCGCTCGCTCGCGGCGGCCGCAGCGTGGCGCTGGTGGCACCCCTTGCTGCAAAGGAGGACCGGCGCACCACGGCGCTGATGGATCAGTCGATCCGCTTCCTCGATCGCCTGGCGCTCTGGGATAAGCTGCGCCCTGCGACGGCACCGCTTGCCAGCATGCGCATCATCGACGGCACCGACCGGCTGCTGCGCGCGCCGACGACCACGTTTCGCGCCGCCGAAGTGGGCCTCGATGCCTTCGGCTATAATTTCCCCAACAAGATGCTGATCGACATCCTCGAAGCGGCCACGGCCGGAGAGGGCAATATCACCCGCTTCACCGATATGGCCGAATCGATCGAGATCTCGGCCGAGAAAGTGTCGATCGCGCTTGCCGGCGGCGAGACGCTTTTCGCCGATTTTGCCGTCGGCGCCGACGGCCGCGGCTCGAAGCTGCGCGAAACATCAGGGATCGGCGTGCGCAACTGGTCTTATCCGCAATCGGCCATGGTGCTGAATTTCGCCCATTCCCTGCCGCATCAGAATATCTCGAGCGAATTCCACACCAAACACGGCCCTTTCACCCAGGTGCCGCTGCCGGGGAACCGCTCCAGCCTCGTCTGGGTGCAGGATCCCACGGAAGCTGCAAGCCGCATGGAGTTGCCGCTTGCCGAACTCGGCCGTCTCGTCGAGGTGCAGATGCACTCCATGCTCGGCAAGGTCGCTGTGGAAGACGGCGTCCAGCTCTGGCCGCTGTCGGGCATGATGGCGCATCGTTTCGGCAAGGGGCGCATCGCGCTGATCGGTGAGGCTGCCCATGTCTTCCCGCCGATCGGGGCGCAGGGGCTGAACCTCAGCCTGCGCGACATCATGGCGCTGACCGACATCCTCTGCGACCGGGCCGAATTGCCGATTCCGGCCGATGCCGGCGAAAGCTTCGACCGCAAGCGCCGCGCCGACATCATGACGCGTACGGCAAGCGTCGATCTTCTCAACCGCTCGCTGCTTTCGGATTTCCTGCCGGTGCAGATGCTGCGCGCCGCCGGTCTGCATATCCTCTCGGCCATTCCGCCGCTGCGCAGCATCGTCATGCGTGAAGGCATCGAGCCTGGCCGGGGCTTCCGTGATATTCCGGATGCGCTACGGGAAAAGCTGAAGCGGAAGAAGGCCTGAGCGGATCGCGATCAGCCAGAGTGAGACGCTGACCACCGAAAGCACCGTCGTGATCAGGATCGTCGCCGAGGCGCGCTCCTGCCAGACGCCATATTGCTGGCCGATGACGAAGACATTGGTCGCCGTCGGCAGCGTGGCGAGCAGCACGGCCGCCTGGATCCACACCGGCTCGAAACCACCCACCACAGTCAGCGCGATGAAAACCACGATCGGATGCAGGATCAGCTTCGCCGGCACTATGTAGCCGATCTCGGCCGGGACCCGTTTCAGCGGCCGGAGCGCCAGCGTCACCCCCATGGCAAAGAGGGCGCAGGGCGCCGCCGCCTGGGCGAGGTAATCGACGAGGCGCTGAAACGCCAGCGGCTGGTCGATGTGGAGGGCGGCCACAGCAAAGCCTGCCGCCGTCGACAGGATGAAGGGATGCAGCGCCACCTTCCGGGCAATATCGGCGGCAAGCCGGCCCGCGGAACGCTTGTCGTCGCCGGCCGCCGCCATCAGCGCCGGCGCGACGATGAAATGCAGTGCGTTCTCGAAACAGATGATCAGCGCCACCGGCACTGCCGCCTTTTCGCCGAGCGCCAGAAGCGCCAGGCCCGGCCCCATATAGCCGATATTGCCATAGGCGCCGGCAAAGGACTGGATGGTGCAATCGGCAAGCGAATTGCCGCGCACGAGGCGGCCGATAGCAAACAGCAGGATGAACACCGCATAGGTCGCGGCAATATCGGTGACGATGAAATCGATGCGCGTCAGCTCTTCGATCGGCGTGCGCGAGACGAGCTTGAAGAACAGAGCGGGCAGGGCGGCATAGATGATGAAGGTATTCAGCCATCCGAGCGCGTCAGCCGGCTGCTTCGTCGCCTTGGCGGCGGCATAGCCGATGAGGATCAGGCCGAAGAACGGCAGGAGCAGGCTGACGATATCGGCCAAGAGGTTTTCCAGTGCGCGGGGATCGGCGGGTCAGGATCTGACTTACGCAATTCCAGCGAAACTGTGTAGCTGTTTAGCCTCGGGAGTTGTGCAAAAAATCGATAGAGCGTTTTCGTCATTCGAGGGAAAGACGGAAACGCTCTACGGGCGGGACGCCCCTTGGTGCAGGCCTAACCAAGCCGTCAGTAATCCCAGAAGACTGGCACCCAGCGGAAGGCATCGCCGTCAACCGCCACATGGCAGACGGAGGGGAAGGGCAGGTGAGTGGCGACCAGCAGCTCGCCGGTCGCGGCCAGTTCCCGCAGGAGGCCGACCCGGACGCGAGCCGCCTCCTCGGGGTCGTGCTCGAAGCCGTTATGCCAGTCGGGTTGGTCGAAGCCGACCGCGAACACCGCGTCGCCGGCAAATGTCAGCCGGTCGCCGCCGGAGGCCAGGCGGATCACGCTGTGTCCGGGGGTGTGGCCGCCGGTGCGGCGGGCGACTACCCCTGGCGCCACTTCGCACTCGTCGTCGAACAGCCGCAGGTGGCTGCGGTACTCGTTCACGAACCGCTTGGCGGTGGCCCGAAGCGCATCCGGGAAGCCCGGCGGCATGCGGGTCCGGGAGAAATCGGGCGCTTCCCAGAACTTCACCTCGGCGGCCGCCAGGTGGATTCTTAGGTCGGGGCGCAGCCGCTCCTTCACCCCGTCGACGAGAAGCCCGCCGATGTGGTCCATGTGCAGGTGGGTCAGCACCACGTCGGTCACGGATGCAAGATCGACGCCGGCGGAGTCCAGTCGGCCGATCAATTGCCCGGCCCGCGGCAGGTGCAAATCCGGATCCAGGCCAAGCCCGGCATCGAGAAGTATGGTCTGCCCGCCGCTACGCGCCACCACCACGTTCAGCGGCCAATCCAGCGAGTCCGGCGGCAGGAACATGTGGTTCAGCCAGGCTTGCCGGACCGCGGGCTCGGCGTTGTGCGCCAACATCGTGGTCGGGAGCGGCAGCACGCCGTCGCTGATGATCATCACCTCGATCTCGCCGATCTGCACTGCATAGCGCGAGGGAACCAGTTCGCCGGGCCCTGGTCCACCGGGATGAGAGGCGTCTTCCAGGCTCATATTTGTCGCGAGGCTCATGTTTGTCTCCTTCTGACCGCCGCTTGAACACGGCACCGACGACGCTACATCGAGGCGTGTTTTCGATCGATTGGGTCGAAGGTCAGGGCGAATGGGTCGAGGGACAGGGCGAGCTATACCACGGCATAGGTCCCGTCATGCAAGTTGCCGGGGCGTCGGACAACCGGCGCGGATCGACCGACCGGCCGCGCTTTAGCCGATCTGCATCAGGATCGGGAAGGTCTGCTGAAACCAGATCGCCACATCGCTGACCCATCCGAACAGGAAGGCGAGGCCGGTCAGCACGAGGAAGACACCCATCACCTTCTCCACCGTGCCGAGATGGCGGCGGAAGCGCGACAGGAAGCGCATGAAGGCGCCGGAAAAACCGGCGGCGATCCAGAAGGGGATGGCAAGGCCGAGCGAATAGACGGCGAGCAGCCCGGCGCCGGAGCCGACCGTCTCGCGCGAGGCGGCGACGCCGAGAATCGCGCCGAGCACCGGCCCGATGCAGGGTGTCCAGCCGAAGGCGAAGGCAAGGCCCATGACATAGGCCCCCGTCAGCGTCGCCGGCTTGCCGCCGCCCTGGAAACGCGCCTCGCGGGCAAGGATCCCTAACCGGAAGAGGCCGAGGAAATTCAATCCCATGACGATGATGATCAGCCCGCCGAGCTTCGACAACAGGTCGAGATGCTGGCGAAGCGCCATGCCGATGCTGGAAGCGCCGGCGCCGAGCGCCACGAAGACGGTGGCAAAGCCGAGCGTGAAGAGCAGGGCGGAGAACAGCACGCCGCGCCTGATATCGGGCGCGACCGCAACCGCACCGCCGCCGCGGAACTGCTCGACTGAAATGCCGGCCATGTAACAGAGATAGGGCGGGACGAGGGGAAGCACGCAAGGCGAAAGAAAGGAAAGCGCCCCTGCTATCAACGCGCTCCATAGCGAAATATCGGCAATCGACACACATTATCTCCGGCTGCAATCTGCGCCCTGTTCCTAGCTTTGCGAGGCCGGGATTGCCAATCACCTTTTTGCGTTTGGATAGCGGCCTGCCCGGATCGTGCGATCAGAAGCGACAGGCCGCTGTAGGTCGCAGAAAATCGCCAAGGATTGGCTGACAAGCTCGCCGCCGATTTCTCGTCATGTGCGTCGCGCGCGCAAGGTATGTGCCTTACGCTCGCAAAGCATATGCCTTTGCGCTCGCAAGGCATGTGGCTTGCGTCCGCAAGAAATGTGCCGACTGCCGGAAAAAGCTGAATTTTTCGGTTGACCGCAATGGGTCGCCTGCCTATGTTCCGCCCACTTCCAGCCGGGGTGCTTCACCCGCGGAGCGGGAGAGCGTAGCTCAGCCGGTAGAGCAACTGACTTTTAATCAGTAGGTCTCGGGTTCGAACCCCGACGCTCTCACCATAAAATCAATAACTTACCGGAAATTTGTGAGATTTGTGACCGCAAAAAAGTCACACGCGTCACACGGCCGTTTTAGTTGGTCGACCGCTTCTGCGTCGCCTCGATCCGCTGCAGAATCTCTTTCACCACGCGCAGGTCGCCGGTCGAGCGCGGCTCGTTGTCATGAATATCCGCCAAAAGCCAAGAGAAGTGCGCCAACCGCAATCACAGCCATGGCTGGCCAATTTTGCGATACGCCGAGGAACCTCAGGCCTTGGTGCCGCGGTTCGAGGGTGCTGCCGCCTTGCGGCATCTGGTGCGGGTCACTCGGCCTTCGGCTGAGCGTCGACCGAAAGAGAAAAACGAGCCCTCCAATTATGAGGGTCGCACCGATCAGGATTGCCCACATCGTCGCCTCCGCTAGGGACCAGGGTGTAGGCTAAACCAGATCCGGATCTGATTGTTCCCGCCTCACCACCGCTACGCGATTGTTCATGAAATCGACCCGCACCATCGGGTCTCGCGTCGCCCAATATCATCGGAACACTTACCCTTCATCCCCGTTCCTCTATTCCAACGATAGGAGGAAATACCCATGGATTGGAATCGCGTTGAAGGTAACTGGAAGCAGATGAAGGGCAAGGTGAAGGAGCAGTGGGGCAAGCTCACTGACGATGACCTTGACGTCATCGATGGCAAGCGCGATCAGCTCGAAGGCAAGATCCAGGAGCGCTACGGCTACGAAAAAGACCGTGCGAAGAGAGACATCGACGACTGGTATGGCCGCCAGCCCTGGTAATCCCAGCCCTGGTAGTCAGAGAGACATCGCCTGTTCAAGCCGCCGGCATTTGGTCGGCGGCTTATGTGTGCTGGTCGCGGCTTCGATGAAGTGCAACCCGGCATGTGGGAAAAGCGATCATGGACAGACTTCCATACTCGGGACCGGAAGCGCTCGCAGTGAATTTGCGCACTGAGCAATCTTGGAGATCCTCATGGACAGGACACCGAAACGGCAATCCGTGGGATGATGTTGTACGTACTCGCTCTTCTCGTCCTGGGCGTTCTGGCGGGGGCCGTTTACACCATCTATGGCCATCCCGCCGATCCGTCCGAGCAGCCGGCGGCCGAGACGATTCCGCAAAAGGCGCCGCCGCCGCAGTGAGGCTGTAGCAAATATTCGAATGATCGCTTTCGAGCACGAAGGGTGATTCCGGGAAGCGCTTGCCGCATCCGCGCCCACCCGGTCAGGTCGTGTTGAAAAGCCTGGATTCTCCGGCAGGAAAGCAGCAAGCGGCAATCAATATGGCTTCGAAAAGCAAAGGGGAAATTCCTGTCGCAACTCCTTCCAACAAGTAGAGATCTCTATTTATAGGGAGAACAACCTGCGACAGGCAAAATCGTCACCCGGCAGGCCGGGTCAATTTGGCGCTCCGCAGTGGTTGGGCGTTTCTTGGAGTTCTGAGATATCGGCCTCGGGACTGAGGAGTTTTCAGATGAGAGAACATGCCGTCGTGATTGCCGGAGGAGGGCCGACGGGGCTGATGCTGGCGGGCGAATTGGCTCTGGCAGGTGTCGATGTCGCGCTCGTCGAGCGCCGGCCGAACCAGGAAGTCGTCGGTTCGCGCGCCGGTGGGCTGAGCGCGCGCACGCTCGAGGTTCTCGATCAGCGGGGCGTGGTCGACCGGTTTCTCGCGGCAGGGCAGATCGCCCAGGTCACCGGGTTTGCCGTCACGCGGCTCGATATCAGCGATTTTCCGACACGGCACAATTACGGGCTGGCGCTGCGGCAGAAGCATATCGAGCGCATTCTGGCCGGATGGGTCGGCGAACTGCCGGTGACGATTTATCGTGGCCGCGAGCTGACCGGATTTGCGCAGGACGATACCGGCGTCACCATCGAACTCTCCGATGGTTTCCAGCTCAGGGCAGGCTACCTCGTCGGCTGCGATGGCGGCCGCAGTCTGGTTCGCAAGATCGCGGGCATTGAATTTCCGGGATGGGATGCGACGACCAGCAATATTCTGGCCGAGGCCGAGATGGAGGAGGAGCCGCCGCTCGGCGTCCATCGCACGGCGCTCGGCATGCATGCCTTCGGCCGCGAGGAATATGAAATCCGCGACGGCAAGGTCGTCTTTGCCAGTGAAGGTCCGATCAACGTCATGGTGACGGAAAAGACTGCCGGCGCTACTACAAGCGAACCGACGCTCGGCGACCTCAGGCAAACCCTGATCGAGTCATGCGGAACGGATTTTGGAATCCACAGCTTAAGGTGGATTTCCAGGTTCACCGACATGTCGCGGCAGGCGGCGGCTTACCGCAACGGCCGCATCTTCCTGGCCGGCGATGCCGCGCATGTGCATTCTCCGGTGGGCGGGCAGGGCCTCAATACCGGCGTGCAGGATGCCGTCAATCTCGGCTGGAAGCTGGCGCAGGTGGTGAAAGGAATATCGCCGGAAAGCTTGCTCGACACCTATCACGCCGAGCGGCATCCGGTGGCCGCCCGCGTGTTGCGCACGACGATGGCGCAGGTCGCCTTGCAACGGACCGATGACCGCACCGAAGCCTTGCGGGAGATCGTCCTGGAACTCCTCGCGATCGACGAGCCCCGCAAAAAGATCGCCGCCGAAATGTCCGGACTGGCCATCCATTACGAATTCGGCGAGGGGCATCCGCTGCTCGGCCGCCGCATGCCCGACCTCGACCTCACCACGCCCGATGGCCCGCTCCGCGTCTATGTGCTGCTCCAAAATGCGCGGCCAGTGCTGTTGAATCTCGGCGCACCCGGCAGCCTCGACATCACGCCATGGTCAGCCCGCGTCCAGTTGGTTGACGCCAGCTATGACGGTGCGTGGGAGCTGCCGGTGCTGGGCGCAGTCTCCGCCCCAATCGCAGTGCTGATCCGGCCCGACGGCTATGTGGCGTGGGTGGGCGAGGGCAAGCCGGATGGTCTCCACAAGGCGATGACGACCTGGTTCGGACCACCGGCCAATGCCGAAAAGACTCCGGCCTAAGCGGCCAGCGGCATCGAACCGCAATCCGATATCGCCTCGGCCCCCGGCATGGGTTTGCCGCGGCGCTCCCATGTCCGGCGGCTGATGCCGAGAGCGTCCCAGGGGCGGGCCTGGCTGAAGGAATTGGCGAGATAGTCGGCTCTGGGAAGCGCGCCGGCGGCGCGGCGTTGCTCCTCTTTCCGGCTTCGGTCGCGCTTGCGCCGCTTTTCCTTTTGTAGCCTTGCTCTTTTCGCCTTCGGCACATCGAAGGCGCCGATCGTGCGGATATCGAGGGCGCACCGTTCGGCGTAGCTCACATGCAGCGCATGGCCGAGCGCGTCGGCCGACAAGGCGGAAAAACGCACCTTCGTCCGCTCGTAGATGATCTCCTCCACGTCGGCTTTCCCAGCCCAGGGAAGCCATCGCGCCGCCCAGCCGAGAACCACGTCGACGAAGTCTTGTCCGAATTCGACAAGGGCGAGGCTGGCGATCACCTCGACATAGATCAATGCGTCGTCCGCCTCGGGTACGATGTCGCCATGGCGATGCCGGATCAATTTTTCGATCTCGCGCATCCGGCCGCGGAAATGGTTCCAGTGGCCGCCTCGCGCACGACGCAGCGCCGCCTTGTACCCCAGCAGGCAGTCGCCGACTTTAACAACTGAAACATCCCGGGCAGAACCGGAGTGATCGGCTTCTGCAGCCCGCTTCCTGGATTCAGTCGCTTTATGCACGCCAAGACGTTCCATCGAATTCCCTCGCGACCGGCCCCGGGGTAGGCCGAAACGCTTGACTGTAAAGGAAGTCGAGGGGGGTGATGTAGCCTATCCGAGCGTCATTCGGTGGATTATTGACGAAACGGCAATGGAGCGCGGTTCGACGCTCAGCGGACAACACGCGCAAACAGCGTTCGGCCCGCCAAAGCCGACAGAGACAAGTCGCTCCGAAGATCGGCGTCAGAGGGTCTCATCTCCATCCGATCGGCGTGGAGAGAGGGCCCATCGCCACAATTTACATCAATCAGCGAAAGCCAAAGAAGCTCAAAATCGCGAGCACGATGACGACAGCGCCGACAAGCCAGATCAAATTGTTCATTGGGAACCGTTCTCCTGTTTGAATTGAGCCAACCGTGACCCGTTGACTTAACTGCGGGGCGAGCTTGCGGTTCCCTAACCACTCCTATTGCTGTAACGCGCTTCCTCTCGCGACGCAGTCATACCGCGGCTGCTCCCTGGGGCAATCGCAGCGATGCTCCGCACCCATGTCGGCCGCCCGCGCCTTCAATAACTGCACGAGCGCGCGTTGCCGGGCCTGAAGCCACCCGCGCAGGCCGGGTTGATCGATGTATCCCGCTGGTACTGAAAAT
Organism: Rhizobium sp. RSm-3; assembly: GCF_001854685.1. NCBI lineage: Bacteria > Pseudomonadati > Pseudomonadota > Alphaproteobacteria > Hyphomicrobiales > Rhizobiaceae > Rhizobium > Rhizobium sp. RSm-3. The sequence continues at coordinate 57,335 of NZ_MAWZ01000007.1, forward strand.
CTTCGCGATCGGGCTTGCCAGGCGTGGTGCAGGATGAGGTGATCGCGGACGCGCCGAGCAGCGCCCCGGCAGCGATAAATGTGAGAAATCGGTTCATCTAGGCTCTCCCCTGCGGAGTTGATCTTGGTCACAATCTACCACGCCGTCACGAGCCTACACCAAAACTTCCGGCGCGCTTGATCACGCTTGGCTGAACACGTGTGCGAGGGATCAGTTAACCTTGGGCGTGTGCGTTTGAACCTTGATCGCTGATCAATTCACTCAAGATAATCTCATCGAGCTATTCTGCCGTTATGGAAGTAGTTGCGGATGCTTTTGGGTAGGGGTGGCCGATTTTGTCTTGAATGAATCAAGGTTTTTCAGTAATATTATGCCATAAAAAAGTAATATAAATGGGAGGATACTATGACGGAAACTCGGTTCGATCCGGTTTTGCTTCATCGTCAACATTTCATCGCTGAGATCACCTGTCTCGATGAAATCTTCGATTTTCTGGATGAATGGCCGGAGGACAAACGAGGTCTGGCATATGACACGCTGTTGAAGGCGTGCAGAGACACCGCCAGCGGGCGTTTCCCGCTGAGCGCTGCGCGCGAGAATTTCCGGCGTTTTCTGAAGATGTCGGGCGTGCTTGCCAAGGTCGAGGGCGCCCCCAAATTCGAGCAGCTGATGGGCGATCGAAATATCGGCAATGCCTGATTGGCAGAATGAACAAAAACGCGCCGGCACATCACGTGCGGCGCGTTTTGGTTTTGATGGCGGCTGCCTGCCGGACGTCTATTTCTTTGCCAAAAAAGCGGGACGACAGACATCTGCATGAGGCGGAGGTGACCCCGGGGAATCTTGGCGGAACCTCAAGCAAGCCCGCCATTCGCCCAGTCGCACCGGAAGACCATCATCGGCTTCGAAAAGCCCTTGAGCCGTCGGCGCGAGGCGTGACCGAAGAGATCGGCGGCGCCATATTCCCGAAAGATATTCTCCGAGACGAGGATCTGGTCGCTGGACGCGGCCGCACAGAGCCGTGCGGCGAGCTGGACGGTCGAGCCGAACAGGTCGTTGCTGTCCTCGACCGGCTCGCCGCAATCCAGCCCGATGCGGATATGGATCGGCTCGGTGTTGCCGCCGTTGTAAAGCTGGAATTCCTTCTGGATCGCTATAGCGCATTCGACGGCGGCCGTTGTCGAGGAAAAGGCCGCCATGATGCCGTCGCCGGTGTGCTTCACTTCGCGGCCGGAATTTTGGCCGAGGCATCGGCGCACGATCGCATCATGGGCCCTTACCATTTCAGCCCCGATGCGATCGCCGAGCCGCGCCGTCATCTCGGTCGAGCCGACGATATCGGTAAAGAGAATTGCCCGGTGGCCGGGATCCACATCAGCCGAGGATTGGCCAGGCACCGGCTCGGGGTCATGAATTCGGCCGAGAAAAGCCTCGACCGCTGACAAAGCCACCTCGACCACCTCGCCGGCGACGAAGCCATGCGCCTCGCGATGCACACATTGGGCGGTTTCCACGTCGGGAGCATCGATGAGGCAGAAGGCCGTCCCGCGCCGCTGGTCGAACCAATAGGTGAGGAACTTGACGCCGTAGCGATCCTGAATGTCGAGATCCATGCGATGCGCCCGGGCAACGTCGGCCGCCGACGTTCCCTCAAGAAAGTGCCGGTCCATGAAGATAGGCATCGCGCATCCTTCCAGAACCGCCGCGTGCAAGGAATGACACTGTACGGTCTGGATGCTTCCGCGTCCACCTTCGGCACAATCAATGAATGAATATTCAGGCTGTTGCTTCCAGAAAATTCGATGCGTTGATGTAAATTCTATAGAATACTAGGAAAAGTCCGGATTTTAATGAGTAGGACAGGAGGGCGAAGCCTGATATTTACCATAATCTGTCGTTTGGTAACTGAGCGCGGGTTTCTCGGGGCCGATCGGGACGCTTTAAGCGTTGCATGTGCTCAAAGCGCCTGGCTGGAGGGGCGAAGGAGCCTGTCGGTTCCCGGCCCCGCCAACGGCACGCAAATTGCATCGTTAACTCGTAAGCTCACGGAAATTGGAAAAGCTGTAGTAAAGTGAGACAGACGGCAAATTTTAGACCGGTCGGCTTGGCCTCAGTGGGGCTCGGCCATTATGCCGTTATTAACTCTGTGTGGGACGCCGCGCGCACGCTGCTGCGCGATTGGCCGGTCGATGACGGCGAAGACTATTTCGAAGCCGTGAAGTCATGCCTGGATGCGATCATCGGCGATCTGCCGCCGGAAGAGGTGCGCGCATCCTTTATCAGAGCTGCGCAGGAAGCCGGCATCGCCGTCATCGAAGCTGCCGACTGAACATCCATCTGATCCACCGTCCACACCAGCCCCCCGACTTGACTTTTTCAGGAGGAGGTTTAATTTAGAACAAAACAGGAACATTGGAGATGGTCATGACACATACGGAACAAGTGATCGCCAACGCCCTAGCCCTTGTCGAAGCGTCGCGTGCGGCGCGTGAGCGCGATCAGCTGCGACGCGCCGCCTGGCAGAGAAAGGTCGAACTCAGCCGACCGCTGCCACCTTTGCCGCGTCCGGTTCAATTGCCATTGGCACTGAACTGATGCAGCCGGCAAAGATCCTGGAACCCGATCCCATGTGGCCCGATCCGGCCTTGCCCGATGCTGCCTTGCCTGATGCTGCGTCGCCCGATGCTGCTTGGCCCGATCCTGCCTGGGAAGTCGAAGCCGTGCTGGCCTGGCATGACGACAATGCCAAGGCGGCGATCCGCTCGCTGCTCGACGATTGTAAGCATCTCCGCCAGCAGCTGGCGCTGGCGGAGGGGGCGATGAGCCGCGGGATGACCCGAGGCTGGACGCCGCGATACAAACGCGACGCCCTCTGACACAACAGAGCCTCGCGCAGCGCCGCGCGTCTTTTGCGGACGCGCCTCGCAAAGAGCGCGCCGAAGCGCCGTCAGATCTGCGCCCAGCCACCGTCGACGCACAATGCCGAGCCTGTGATGTAGGCCGAGTCATCGGAGGCGAGGAAAAGGACTGATTTGGCGATCTCATCGACCGTGCCGCTGCGGTGCATGGGGATTTGGCCGTGCACCTGCACCTTCGTCTGTTCGATCATCTCCTCGTTCACGCCGGCTTTGCGCGCCTGATCCGTATCGATGTAGCCGGGAGCCATGGCATTCACGCGAATCCCTTTCTCGCTCAGTTCCACGGTAAGCGAGCATGCCAGCGAGCGAATGGCCGCTTTCCCCGCTGAGTAGACGCTGACATAGGGGCGGCCTTGTCTGCTCAGCGGTGTTGGCGATCGAGAAATCGAATTCTTCCTCCGACATGTATTCGAGCAGGTTTGGCTTCGCTCCGCCGGCATTCGCAAAGATGATGTCGACGCGACCGTGCTTTTTCTCGATATGGTCGCGAAGCGCGTCGATATCAGCGATTCTGGAGATATCGCTCGCGCGCCGAGGTCTCTCCGGCCCTCTATCGCATCGCCATGGAACTGGACGCCCGCGCGTTGATCGAGGCCGCGACCCGGCGAAGCGCAAGCGCCATCGAGGCGATGCTATCCACAGAGGATGGCCGTTTCGCCGATCCGGGCCTGCTGGCGCAAACGCTGACGGCAGCGCTTTACGGAACGGTTCCGCCCTTCTGCCACCGCGTTCTGTCCGCCGCCGATGCTCACGAGGCCGAAAAGCAGCTGACGATTATGTTTCGCTCTTATCTGGTCGCGCAGCCGAGGCAGGATTGAGAGATCGCGCGCCGCGCGCGTCGACCTCAGCAAGCCGCGCAGAAGGGCGATGGCCAGGCGTTTTGAAGGGCAGCCTTTATGGAGGCTTTTCCCCCGGCCCGGCGCTCAGACATTATGTTCGAAACCGACATGTGCCAGATAGTCTTCCAGCGCCCAGGCCTCAGCCGAGGCGACGATGGCGCCGACATAACCATCCGGGCGCACCAGCATCCAATCGCCTGGGGCCAAGCCATAGGCCTCGCGGAAATGCCCGCCTTTATCGATGACGTCGCCGCCTTGGCAAATCCTGTGGATGTGCAGCCCCGGGCGCGGCGGCAGGGTGACTTGCCCGACCTCATAGCCGAGCAGCGTCCAGTGAGCGCCCTTGAACAGGTCGAACAGACGCCTCGGCTGGCCGGCTGCACCGGTCAGCGGCGCATCGGGCGCACGGTCGCCGGCCAGCAGGCCGCTGCGCCGCTCCGGCTTTTCCAGCGCGAGGGAAGACTCGGGATAGCCGATATCGAGCTGATGGACCTCGCGGCCGCGCCTGAAATCGCCGCGCTTCAGAGCATCGAGAAGACCGGTGGCAAGACCAAGCATTGCCGCTGCGATCGGGCGGCGCTCTTCCTCATAGCTGTCGAGCAACGCATCCGGCGCGCCGCCGGCGACGGCCGCCAGCTTCCATCCGAGATTATAGGCGTCCTGCACGCTGGTATTGAGACCCTGGCCGCCGGTCGGCGGATGCGTGTGAGCGGCATCGCCGACCAGGAAGACGCGGCCGAGCCGGTAGCGATCGGCAAGCCGGGCGTTCATGTGGAAGGCCGATGCCCAGGAAACCGATCGGACGTGAATATCGTCGCGGCCGGTGCGCTCCGCCACCAGCTCGGTCAGACCCGCCGCGGAAAGATCGAACTCGCCTTCGAGCGGGATCGGTCCCTGGATCTGGAACAGTTCCGTTCCTGCGAGAGGGCAAAGCCCGATCTGCCGCCGCATGTCGCCTTCGCCGAAACGATGCCAGGCGTCGCGATCCAGACCCGTCAGCATGACATCGGCGACGATGGCGCGCACGCCGAGCGTCTTGCCGGGAAAGCCGATATCAAGCGCGTGGCGCACGAAGCTGCGGCCGCCATCGGCGCCGACGAGCCAGCGCACGCGGACGGTTTCTTCACCGGACGGGCCCTGCAGCCGCGCCGTCACGCCCGTATCGTCCTGCTCGAAGCCGATGAGTTCACATCCGAAATCCGGGCGGTGCCCGAGTTCGAGCAGACGCTCGCGCATCACGCCCTCGGTCAGGAACTGCGGCACCATCAGCGGAAAATGGTAGGGTTCGGCGGGCGTCGGCTCCGCGCGCAGGACGGCGTCGGATTCACTGACGCTTCCATCGTCGCGATATTCCCGCTGCCGGGGATAGGCGCCGCCGAGCGCGACGATCCGGTCGAGGATGCCGAGATCCTCGAAGACCTCCTGCGTTCTTGGTTGGATGCCCTTGCCGCGCGAGCCGCGGAACGGGTCGTTCAATTTCTCGATCAGGCGAAAGCTGACGCCGCGCCGCGCCAGCTCGATCGCCAGCGTCAAGCCGGCAGCACCAGCTCCTGATATCAGCACGTCGACTGCAGAATTCTGTGTCATTGTCATCTCCATATGTGTATTATGCACATAATTGGAGAATCGATATGGCGTCAAGAAAAAATGTGCAAAATACACATATGTCGGAGAAGCTGCGCGAGTTGCATGGGGCGTTGATCGAGATCGTCAGCGTCATGAACCGTCCGCAGCGCGACGAGCAGATGGTGCGCGAGGCGGGGATTTCGCTCGATCGCGCGCTGTTTCCGCTGCTGGTCACGGTGGAACGCCTCGGCCCGATCGGCGTGGTCGAGCTCGCCGACCGTGCCGGGCGCGACTACACCACCGTCAGCCGTCAGGTCGCCAAGCTCGAAAGCCTCGATCTGGTGGAGCGGCGCGGAAGTGCCGCCGATCGCCGCGTGCGCGAGGCGGTCATCAGCCCGAAAGGCAAGGCGATGACCGACCGCATCGACCTGGCGCGCGAAAGGGTCGGCCGCGCCATCTTCGAGCGCTGGGACGAGCACGACTTCAATGAGCTGGTGCGGCTGATGCGGAAGTTTGCGGAGGATATCGGCGATGATGCCGGCGGCGAAGTGGGAGAATCCCGGGGAGAGGGCGGCTGACGAGGGCGCGTCCCTGGCTCTCTTCAGCAAAACAGTTTGGCGGCGGTGACTTCCACTTCCACGAGGAATTCGGGGCGGGTGAAGCCGCTGACGATGATCAGCGTCGAGGCCGGCTTCGGATCGAGTGTATAGAGATCCCGCATGGCCATATAGGCGGGGAAATCCTCGCGCTTCGTCACAAAGCCTGAGATGCGGATGACGTCGGCAAAACTCATTTCCGCCTCGGCGAGAATTGCCTTGATGGCCTCGAAGCAAAGTTCTGCCTGCGCGCCGATATCCCCCGGCACTTTCTCGTCGAGACCGATGCCGAGCTGGCCGGAGGTCACGAGCAGCGAGGCGCCCGCCGGCACCAGCAGCCCATGATTGTAATTTCCGAATGGACGGCGGACAGACGGGGGATTGAAAATCTTCATAGGCCTTTCCTAGGGTGCAGCGAGGAAGATGCGGGCTCTCAAAACCGCTCCATCGCCGTCTTCACCTTCTCCAAAAACCTGGCCCGGCTTTCCGGCGTGCAATTGTTCATGTCGTAATGGGCAAGAAAGGTGACCGGCCGCAGCGGATTGATCTGCGCCCTCAGCACACGCTTGACGATTTTCTTCGGCGGGTTGCCGGCCGCGAAGGCGCGAAACGGCGTCGCGCCATATGTCAGCACGGCCGCGAGTTTCCTGATGTGGCGCAGCCGCGATTCCACCTTGCCGTCGACCAGTTCGAAGGAGACGCCGGGAAGCCAGACGCGGTCAAAATAGCCCTTCAGGATCGCCGGGAAGCCGAAATTCCAGATCGGCGTCACCAGCACTAGCGCTTCGGCCTGCTTCAGCCGATCGACATGAGATTTCACCAGCTCGGTATTGCCGGGATAATCGTGATAGGCGAGTCGGTCGTCTCGGGAGAGCACCGGATCGAAATTCTCGGCATAGAGATCGCACGCATCCACCTCGTGACCGGCCTCTTCCAGGCTTTCCAGCGTCTGTTTGTAGAGCGCCTTGCCGTAGCTTTCCTCGACCGGATGCGAGTGAAGAACGAGAACTCTCATCAGGCCTCCATGACGCTCGCGAGCCCCGGGAAGAGATAATTCTTGCCGGCATTGAAATCGAAATCGGGATTTTCCCAGGCGATCATCTTGCCGGGGTTCAACAGCCCCCTCGGGTCCGTTTCCTGTTTGAAGGCGAGCTGTACCTTGTCGGTGCGCTTCATGCCGCCTTCCTCTAGCGTGTAACGATGCGGATTGAAGATCGGGCAGCCGTGATCCTGGTGGATCTTGATGATCTCCTCGAGGCGCTCCTCCGTGCTATAGCGCACCAGCGGCAGGCCGGAGCATTGGATCTGCCCGTCGAACCTGATGAATTCGAGATGTCCAGGCACTTCGTCGCCGAAGATCTCGACCATCTTGGCGACCTTGGCGACGTGATCCGGGCCTGGATACTGAACCTGCAGATAGGTGAAGCCGGGATCGACCTTCAGCGCACGCAGCGTCGTGTGGTTCCAGGCAAGCTCGTAGGCATGCGGAATACCCTTCATGCTTTCGACCGTGTCGGAGCGGAAGATGATCTCGCCCTTGTGGGCGGCTGAAAAGGCGAGGAAGGCATCCATCGAATGCGGCGCGATCATCAGCACCACCACCGACTGGCCCTTGCGGATATAGGGTTTGTGGCGGGTGAAATAGTCGTGCGGGATCGGCGCCGCGATCGGGGCGATTTCCTTGACGAGGATGCCGTTGCATTTGGCCAGCGCATCGGAGAAGCGCACCGATGCCATGAAGTCGTCATGGCCGACAAGCACGTCGACCCAATCATAGGCAGGGGCGAGCGGCATTTCGATTTCGGTGATGATGCCGTTGGTGCCGTAGGCATGGCTCACCTTCTGCAGATCCCAGCCGGTCAGGTCGAGCACGCGCGGCTCGTTCTCCATGGTGACGACGCGCAGACGCAGAATATTGCCGAGCTCGCGCAGTCCGCCCCAGGTGATCGAACCGACGCCGCCGGAGCCGCCGGCGACGAAGCCGCCGACCGTTGCCGTCTGCGCCGTCGACGGGTGGAAACGCAGTTCCTGGCCGGAATGCGCCTTGGTCTGCTTGTCGAGCTGGGCAATGACGATGCCCGGTTCACAGACCACCCGGCCGGGATGGATCTCCTTGATCCTGTTCATGGCGGCAAGGTTCAGCACAATCCCGCCGGAAAGCGGCATCGCCTGGCCGTAATTGCCGGTACCGGCGCCGCGCGGAGTCACCGGCACGCCATGCGCGAAGGCGACCTTCAGCGTCCGGATGACCTCGTCCTCGTTTTTCGGCGTGACGACGAGATCGGCGGTCACATTGTCGAGCTGCGCCTTCAGGATCGGCGAATACCAGTAAAAATCGCGGCTCTTCTGGCGCACCAGCGCCGGATTGTCCTCGATGGCGATGCCCTCGAGTTCTTTTTTGATCGTTTGATAATCCGGCATGTCAGGCTCCAACGATGTTATCGAGTTCACGGTAATCCGGCAGGCTGCGGTCGATTACCTTGCCGCGGCGAAGCACGACGCGGTCGGACTGTGGACGGGAGAGAAATTCACTCCAGCGGCGGGCGCTGAAGAGCACGAGATCGGCCAGGGCGCCGGCGGCAATGCGCCCCTTGTCGGGCCGGCCGAGAATATCGGCAGGCGAGGTGGTGACGACGCGGGCCGCCGTGTCCAGCGGGTGATCGAGATGCAGTATGCGGACCGCTTCACGCAACACCTCGACCGGGTCGAGATCGCCATAGGCATAGAAGGGATCGCGCGTATTGTCGGAGGCCACCGCCGTCGCAACGCCGGCCGCTGCCAGTTCCTTGAACAGGGTGACGCCGCGCCAGCGCGGGGTCCGGCCGGGATATCGGTCCTGCAGATAGAGGTTGCACATCGGCAGCGAGACAATGGAGAGGCCGGCCTTTGCGACGATGTCGACCGTGCGTTTTGCCGTCTCCTCGTCCTGCCTGGCGAGCGAGCAGCAATGGCCCGCCGTCACCTTGCCGTCGAACCGGTTGCGCAGCACGGCTTGCGCGATCGCCTTCAGCGTCTCGGCGGCGGGATCGTCGCTTTCGTCGACATGAAGATCGACGTCGAGGCCGTTGTCGGCGGCAGCCCTGAAAAGTAGATCGAGCTGGCTGTCGAGATTGGGATTCATCCGGGTGACGCCGCCGATCAGCCCGCCTTTTTCGCGCACGACGGCGACCAGCTCGGCGAAATAGGCCGCGTCCACCATATTTTCCAGCGGGAAGAGCGCCACCGCCTGCAGCGCGATCCTGTCTTTCCAGGCCTCGCGCATCTCGGCGAAAACCTCGAAGGAAATCCGGTGCTGCGGCGCCAGCGAATCGAGATGCGTGCGGATCAGGCTGGTGCCGTGCGCATAGGCCGAACGCAGTGAGAATTCCATGCGTTTGCTGACATCCGCCGTCGACCAGTACGCCTCCCGGTCCGCCCGCACTGCGTCCAGGGCGCCGATGAAGGTGCCGTCGGGATTGGCGTTGCGCGGCCAGATATGCCCCTTGTCGAGATGAGTGTGCATGTCGGTGAAGCAGGGCCAGACCATGCCGTCCTTCAGATCGGACCGCGGCAATTCCACTGGTGCTGCACCCGCCGGCAGCAGCGCGGAGATAACGCCATCGGCGATGACGATATCCGCCTTGACCAGCCCCTCGATCGCCGGCGCGTCAAATCCCTCGACGGCGACGGCAGGCAGCGTCGCATTGCTTAGCACGAAGCGGCCGGCATTGGGCGGCGAAATGAAGGAATATGTCATCAGTTTTCCCGTTTCAGGCTGCTCTCATGCCAACGGTGCAGGGCGAGCCAGGAAATGAACGAGGTGACGGCGAAGATCGCCACGCCAAGCAGGGAGAGCATCAGCAGCGCGGCAAAGAGGCGCGGAATGTTGAGCCGGTACTGTGCTTCGAGCAGCCGGAAGGCAAGGCCGGAGCCGGCGCCCGCCGAGCCGGCCGCAAATTCTGCGACGACGGCGGCAATCAGCGCCAGGCCGCCGCCGATCCTGAGGCCCGTCATGAAATAGGGCTGGGCGGCAGGCAGCTTGAGGAAGAGCAGCGTCTGCCAGCGCGAGGCGCCGTAAAGCTCGAAGAGATTGATGAGATTGTGGTCGACGCTCTTCAGCCCCTGGACCATATTCGAAAGGATCGGGAAGAAGGCGACGAGGAAGGCGCAGATCAGCAGCGCCACCTGGGTCGACGGCGCATAGATCAGGATCAGCGGCGAGATCGCCACCACAGGCGTCACCTGCAGGATGACGGCAAGCGGATAGAAGGCGAGCTCGATCCAACGCGACTGCACCAGGAAGATCGCAAAGCCGACGCCGCCGACAAGGGCCAGCATCAGCGACAGCAAGGTGATCTTGGTGGTGACCCAAAGCGCTGGGGCAAGCGTATCCCAGTCCGTCACGAAAGCGTTTGCGACTGCTGATGGACCCGGCAGGATATAGGGCGGCACGCCTGAGAGCTTCACATAGGCATACCAGATCAGGACCAGAAGGCCGATAACGAGGAAGGGGATGGCGATGCGCAGCGCGAGATCGCGGCGTCTTGCGCCTGTGGCATTTACAGAAAGATGAAGGATCTGCGGCGTATCCGTTTCGTCACGCATCAATGCTCTCCCGCCGCGTTGATTGCCCCGATGAGCGAAAGGGAGACCGTCTCACAAGCCTTCCGGTATTCCTCCGAGGTGCGGTAATGCTCGTCGCGTTCCAGGCTGGTGGTCAGCGGAACATCGGCATGCACACGGCCGGGCCTTGCCTTCATCACCACGATGCGGTTCGAAAGATAGGCGGACTCATAGACCGAATGGGTGACGAAGATGACGGTGATGCCTGTCGTCTTCCAGAGCCGCAGCACGTCGTCGTTCAGCTTCTGGCGGGTGATTTCGTCAAGTGCGGCGAAGGGCTCATCCATCAAAAGCAGCTTCGGTTTGGTCACCAGCGCGCGGGCGATCGAGACGCGCATCTTCATGCCGCCGGAAAGTTCGCGTGGATAGGCTTTGGCGAAATCCTGGAGGCCGACGGTGGTCAGCGCCTGCATGATCTCTCCATGCGCCGCCACCTTCGAAATCCGCCTCAATCTCAGCGGCAGGTGGACATTGTCGAATACGTTCTTCCACGGCATCAACGTCGGCTCCTGGAAGACAAAGCCGATATCGCCCTCCGGCAGGCCCCTGGAGTTGATGCGCGAGCTCGGCCAGTCGATCACCCCCGACGTCACGTCGCCAAGGCCGGCGATGATGCGCAGCGCCGTCGACTTGCCGCAGCCGGAGGGGCCGAGCAGGCTGACGAACTCGCCGCTTTCGACGGTGATCGACATGTCGGAAAGGGCGACGGTGCCGCTGGAAAAGACCTTCGAGACCGATTGCATCACGACCAGCGGCCGCTTGCGCGTCTCGTTCGGAGATAAGGCCTGGGCTTTTGCTAACGGCATTGCCTGTCTCATTCACCAGGGGAGGATGTGGTCCGCCACCTCAGGCGGACCATCGGACGACGTCGGAGGGGCTTACTTCTTCATCGCCATTCCCGTGCTCTTGCAAACGAATTTCGTCGTGAAGGCCTTGCTGTAGTCTGTCTCCGGCTTGAACACCTTGATATCAACCATCTCGTCGAAGAACGCTTTGTAATGTGCGTCGGTGATGCAGCCGATGCCCTTGTCCAGGCTGTCGCCGGATTCGATGATGCCGTATTCCTTCATCTTGGCGATCGAGTAGGCGATCTGGCCATCCGTCATTTCAGGATTGTCCTTCTTGATCAGCTCGTTCGCCTTGCTGTTGTCGCCGTAGAGGTAGTTGTACCAGCCCTCGATCGAGGCATCGACGAAGCGCTGGACGACGTCCGGTTTGCTGTCGATCATCGTCTGCGTGGTGGTGATCATCGTCGAATAGGGCGAATAGCCGTTATCGGCGAGCAGGAAGACCTTCGGTTCGAAGCCGGCCTGCTTCTGGATCTCGTAGGGTTCGGAGGTGAGATAGCCCTGCTGGGCGGATTGCTTGTCGGCAAGGAAGGGAGCGGGGCTGAAATTATAAGGCTTGTACTGCTCGTCCTTGAAGCCCTTGAAGTTCGCCTTCATCCATTCGAAATAGGTGAGGTAACCGTCCTTGCCGAGAAACAGCGTCTTGAGCTTGGCAAGATCTTCGAATTTGTCGATCCCGGCGTCGGGGTGTGCGATCAGGACCTGCGGATCCTTCTGGAAGATCGCCGCGACATCGACGAGCGGGATGCCCTGTTCGACAGCCGAGATCTCGCCCTGCGGCCCACCCATGTAGAAATCGATCTTGCCGGAGATCAGCAGCGCGCTATTGGCCGCGTTCGGGCCACCCTGCACGATCGTGACGTCGAGGCCGTGTTTCGCATAGGTGCCGTCGGCGACTGCCTGGTAGAAGCCGCCGTGCTCGGCCTGCGCCAGCCAGTTCGTTCCGTAGCTTACCTTGTCGGCCGCATGCGCCGCGCCGGCAGCGGCGAGCGCGCCACCGAGACCCAGGAGAGCGGAAAAGACCGTATTCTTCAGTGCATTGGGCATGATCAGCGTTCCCCTTTTGAGTTCGCAACGCCTGTGATGACGTCGGATTTTCTTCATTGGAGCGATTGCTTTGCTCTTTGAAAAGCATCAAATTTCGTGCGCAACGATGCCTTTTTGGCATCTCAACGGCAGCCTGTGCCTAATTTGTGCGTCTGCTTTATTTTCATGCAACGAGGTTGCGATGCTGCACTCCCGAAAGCTCATCTACATCAACGAGATCGCCCGCACCGGTTCGATCCGCAAGGCGGCGGCGCGGCTGAATGTGGCGTCATCGGCGATCAACCGCCAGATTCTCGCACTGGAGGAGGAAATGGGTGCGCCGCTTTTCGAGCGGCTGCCGCGCGGCCTGCGGCTGACGGCAGCCGGCGAACTCTGCATCGAACATATTCGCGAAGTGCTGAAGAATTACGAGCGGCTGGAGGGGCGCATCCGCAGCCTGAAGATGCAGCAGGCCGGTAAGGTCCGCATCGTTACCACGGTTGGGCTTGCCGCGGGCCCGCTGCCTGACATCATCGCTCGGTTCCAGGCGGAGCATCCGCGCGTCTTCATGCAGCTGCGCAATGACGCGGGCACGATGACGGTCAATCCGGTGCTGTCGGGTGAGGTGGATATAGGCCTCGGCTTCAACATTCCGGCGACACCGGGCATCCGGACGCTTGGCAGTTTCGACATCCCGATCGGCGTGGTGCTGCCGCCCGGCCATCACCTGATCGGTTCAGGCTCGATCAATCTGGCCGATATCGTCCAGGAGCGCCTGGTGCTGGCCCAGCAGGGCACCAGCCTGCGTGATGTGATCAATCTCGCCTTGGCGCGCCTCGACGTGCATGTCGAGCCGGTGCTTGAGACCAACGCATCCGAGATGCTGAAGAAGCTGGTCAAATCGGGGGCGGGGCTGACGATACTGAACCCGCTCGACGTCATCACCGAATGCCGGCAGGGCGAGCTCGTCTTCCGGGCGATCGCCGAACCGCATGCGCGCCAGCAGCCGATGAAGCTTTTTGCCCGCGCCCGCGCGCCGCTCGATTCCGCCACCAGCCTGTTCGTCGAATATCTGCTCGCCGAACTTGCCGGTCTCGTGCAGGAACTGCAGGCCAAAGGTCATATCGCGATGGAAAAGCCTGTCGCCCCTTAGATCGCCGGCGTTATCGTGAATAGAGGCTGGAAAGCGGATAGCGCTTCAGGTCGGACAGCAACTCGATGAAGCCCTTAACCTGATGGCGGCAGATCGCTTCGCCTTTCTCCACCGTTCCGCGCGAGGCGTCGCCGACGACGCCGTGCGGATTGAGGTCGTGGGCGATCCAGGCAAGCGAATGCGGCGGCAGCGGCTGGATATATCTCGATTGTCCGCGCATCCATTCGGCCTTGGAGGTGAAATTCTGCGCCTTGTCCATCCGCACCAGATCGGGGCGGAAATGGAGCATCAGCGAGGTCTCGACCTCGCCGCCATGGATGCCGTATTTTAACTCGTCTTCGCTGATCATGCCGTCGGGATGACCGAAGCGGCCCCATTGCGTCGAGATCACGGCCATCTGATAGCGAACGCGCAACTCGCGCGCGACGATGCTCATGATGTCGACATTGCCGCCATGCGAATTGACGATGACCAACTTGCGGATGCCGGCTTCGGCAACCTTGGCGCCGATCGCCGTCCAGACGGGAATGAGCAGCTCCGCGCCGAGCGACAGCGTTCCCGGCCCGTAAATATGTTCGTTCGCCTTGCCGATCTCCTGCGTCGGCAGCACCAGGAAATCAAGGTCGTCGGGCTTCTGTTTCCGCAGTTCGGCCAACATGCCGTTGGCGATCGCCACATCGGTCGCGATCGGCAGGTGCGGGCCGTGCTGTTCGGTCGAGGCGATCGGCAGGATGGCAATGGTCGTGTCGGGCGAAAGTCCGGCGAAATCGGAGCTGTTCAGTTCGTTCCAGTAAAATGGCATTGCCATCGCCGCGCCTCTCATTGCCGTTTCGACAGTGAGTAGGAAATATCGCGGCACGCGAAAAGCATCAATTTGCGCCCGCACCGATGCCTTTTTGCGGATGATGCCGCAACGACGGCCGCCCAGAGGGCGGGAGGCACCGTCGCATGATCCCTGGATGCGGGAGGAATTCAACGGAGCCATTGCGCCGACGCGTCTGCAATGGTTTGCTGGCGCCTCCGCAATTCAACGCTCTCCGGTGATTCCCAATGTTCGATATTCTGTGGCGCGGCCTGGCGATCGGCGCCGGCGCAACCATCCTGATGGACCTCTGGGCGATCGTGCTCACCAAGGTTTTCGGCCAGACGCCGCCCAACTGGGCCCCGGTCGGCCGCTGGTTCTGGCATCTCGGCCGCGGAAAGGTCTTTCACGACAGCATTGCCGATGCCGAACCCTATGAGCATGAACTGGGGCTCGGCTGGTTCAGCCATTATGCCGTCGGCATTCTCTACGGCGTGATCTTTGCACTCATCATGGGGCAGGGCTGGCTTGCCGCTCCGACATTTCTGCCTGCCTGGATCTTCGGCATTCTTACCGTCGGGGCAGGGTGGTTCCTGCTCCAGCCCGGCCTCGGCATCGGCTGGGCCGCTTCCAAACATCCGACCCCGAACAAGGTCCGGTGCTTCAATCTGCTGGCGCATACGGTGTTTGCATTGGGACTTTACGGGACGGCGTTGATTCTGCGCTGAGATTGCGGCCTGCCCCTCATCCGCCTGCCTGCACCTTCTCCCCGCGCGCGGGGCGAAGGGGATATGCCGCGACCTCTCCGTTCCCCGCAGCCTCTCGCAGGGCACGTCCCCTCTCCCCGTTTTACGGGGAGAGGGTTAGGGTGAGGGGCATCTTTGGGGTCCAATTTTGCCCCTACCGCGCCGCCCAATTGGCGCCGCGGCGGAAGATGGTCTTCATCTCCGGCACGTCGAATTCCTTGGCCTGGTGGCCGAGCGAGGAATAGAAGACGCGGCCCTTGCCGTATTTGCGCTTCCAGACGACGGGCATGACGACGCCGTCGATCCAGTAGGCGTGCTCGCCGGTGAATTTGGTCGTCGCTAGAACCTCGTTCGAGGGGTCGACATGCATGTAATATTGCTCCGAAGTATAGGGGAAATCGGCAATACCCTCCACCAGCGGATCGTCAGGCCGGGTAATGTTGACGGTATAGTCGATGATGTTGCCCGGGTGGGCCACCCACTGGCCGCCGATGATGAACTGGTAGTCGACGGAGTCGCGGAAGGCATCGCCCGCGCCGCCGTGATAACCGGCGATGCCGACGCCGCTCTCGATGGCGGCGGCGAGGTTCTTGACCTCCTCCTTCTCGATCTTCGACATCGTCATGATCGGCACGACGAGGCTGAGATCGTGGACGGAAGGGTCGGCAAGCGCCTCGGTGCCGTGTTCGAGATAGACCTTGAAGCCGTCCTCCTCGAGCATGGTCTTGATGACTTCGGCGCATTCCTGCGGCTCGTGGCCGCTCCAGCCGCCCCAGACGATCAGTGCTTCACGCATAGTCTTTCCTCCTGAATTTATTTCGCCAGCCGTCCGTCGACGATGGATTGCGATAAGGGGGCAGGGCGCTCCACCGCCGTTGATATCGGCACCGTCCGTCCGGTCGCAGACGCGGTGTGGAATGCTTCCATGACCTCCAGCACATGCAGCGCCAGATCGCCATTGGCGCGATGCGGCCGGTTGGAGCGGATCGCATGCGCCATGTCGGCGACGCCGAGCGAGCGGTAATTGCCATCGGCATAGGGAGATGTGAGCGGCTGATCCTCGAATTGGCCGCCCTTCCGCAGATATTCGACAGGGCCTTCGAATTTGTTGGGATCGGGCACGATCAGGGTGCCCTCGGTGCCGTAGACCTCGAGCGGCACATGTTTGTGGCCGGCGACATCGAAGCTCATGGCGATCTGAACGACGGCGCCGCTCGCAAATGCCATCATCCCGGCGACATGGGTCGGCACATGCACGGGAATGCGCTCGCCGTTGCGCGGCTCGCTGGTGATCAACCGTTCGGCGCGCGGCGTCGTCGCAAAGCCCGCCACTTGAGCGACCGGCCCGAGAAGATTGACGAGATCGGTGATGTAATAGGGACCCATGTCGAGCATCGGCCCGCCGCCGACTTCGTAATAGAAGGCCGGGTTCGGATGCCAGCGCTCATGGCCCGGGCACATGAAGCTCGCCGAGCCGCCGACCGGCTGGCCGATGACGCCCTGATCAATCAGCGCACGCGCCGTCTGATGGCCGCCGCCGAGAAAGGTGTCGGGGGCAGCACCGATGCGGAGATTTCTGGCCTTGGCCGCCTCGGCCAATTTTTTCCCTTCTGCGAAATTAATCCCGAGCGGTTTTTCCGAATAGGTATGTTTGCCGGCCTCGAGCGCCTGCAGCGCCACCGCGACATGGGCCTTGGGGATCGTCAGATTGACGATGATCTCGACCTTCGGGTCGGCAAATAGCTCCTCGACCGTTTTGGCCGGAACGTTGAATTCCTTAGCCTTGGCTTCCGCCAGTTCCCGGTTGAGGTCGGCGACGCCGCGGATATCGAGAATGGGAAAGGATGCCATCGCCCTGAGATAGGCGCCCGAAATATTGCCGCATCCAATGATGCCGATACCGACTCTTTCCATGAGTTCCTCCATATGATCGTGATTGTGACGCCCGTCAGAGCGCCGGCCCGGTCGTGCTCCAGGGCGATTCGTAGAGTTCGTAGAGCGCCACGGCAGCCGCACCCTGCGCCCAGAAGTCGTCGCTCGAATCGTCGAAGACGAGTTCGCTCACCCCCTTCAGCGAAGGCGGAATGGCGAGCGCATAGGCATCGCACAGGCTGTTCAGGAATGGCTCGCCGAGCGCGAGACTCGATCCCACCAGGATGACGCGCGGTGGCGCAAACAGCGTGACGATATTGGCGATGGTCAGCCCCACCGCTTCGCCGGCGCGGATGGCGGCGCCGATCAGCCGGTCGTCGTCGGCCTTGATCAGGGCCTGGGCGTGGGTCATGCCGCGGCCGAGCCGGATCGCTTCGGCAAAACGCCCGTCGGCCTGCTGTTCGCCGAGAATGGCGCTTTCGCCGGCTTGGCTGAACAGCCGCACGATGCCGTTCGGTCCCATGCCGAGCACCAGGTCACCGAGATTATGGCTGAGGCCGCCGGCGCCGCGGAACAGGCGGTTGCCGTGCAGCACGCCGAGCCCCAGCGTCTGTTCCAACGAAATCAACACCATATCCTCGAGATCGCGCGCTTTCCCGAACCAGTGATGGCCGAGCGTGATGGCATGCGCGTCGCTTTCGACAATGGTCGACGTCGACAGCCGGGTCGACATCTCGGCGGCGAAATCGACATTGGTGTCGCGGAAGATCGGGCTGCTTCTGATGTAGCCGGTGCGGTGCTCGATGACCCCGGGAAAACCGAGGCAGACGCTGTCGACATCCTCAAGCGACAGCCCGGCATCGACGACGCAACGCCTGACCCCGTCCTCGACCAGATCGGCGATGACACCGATCGGCTGCCGGTCGAGGCGGATTGGCAAGGCGAGCTTCGACAGCACGTCGCCGCGGAAATTGGTGACGACGAAGACCATCCGGTTCGCCGCAATCTTGCCGCCGACGACGCGGGCGGCGTCGGGATTTAGCTCGAGTGCCACGCGCGGCCGTCCGCGCACCGCCTCGTTACGGATGTCGCCTTCGTGGCGCGGCAGGATCAGCCCGTCGTCGAGCAGCGAAGCAGTAATGGCGGAAACGGTGGTTGTGGAAAGTTCGGTGCGTTCGCTGATCTCGATGCGCGAGATCGGACCATGGCGCCGGATGGTATCGAGCACGTTCAAGCGATTGATCGCGCGCATCAATTCTGGATCTGCGGTCTTCATGAAAAACTAGCCGGCATCGTTCGTTGGGCGGAACCCAATATTTTTAACGGGTTACGAAATAAATAGCAGGCAATCCCGTGAGGCTGTCAAGCGCTTTTGGGAAAAATAGCGGCAATTGGGTTGACATCCGGCGCAAGCTCCGTTGAATTAATCCGCATTGGGGAAAAATTGTGAGGATAGGTCCCCTGGGAGGAAATCATGAATTTTATGCTAAAGAACGCCGCTTTCGGCGGCAGGCGCATCGTATCCATGGCCGCGGCAGCCGGCATGTTGCTGGCAGGAGCCGGTGCTGCCTCGGCGACGACGGTGGTCAAGTGGCTGCATCTTGAGCTCGACCCGAAAAACGTCGCGGCTTGGGAAGACATCGTCAAGAAATACGAAGCCCAGCATCCCGACGTCGATATCCAGATGCAGTTCCTCGAAAACGAGGCTTTCAAGGCCAAGCTTCCCACGCTGCTGCAATCCGACGACGTGCCGGATTTCTTTTTCAGTTGGGGCGGCGGCGTGTTGAAGCAGCAGTCCGAGACCGGCGCGCTGCAGGATGTGACGGCAGCCCTCGATGCCGATGGCGGCAAGCTGCGCAAGGCCTATACCCCGGCTTCGGTCGATGGCCTGACCTTTGAGGGCAAGACCTGGGCCATTCCCTACAAGGTCGGTCTGGTCAGCTTTTTCTACAACAAGGCGCTATTCGCCAAGGCTGGCGTCAAGGCCGAAGACATCAAGAGCTGGACCGATTTTCTCGCCACAGTGAAGAAGATCAAGGCGGCCGGCATCGTGCCGATTGCCGGCGGCGGCGGCGAGAAATGGCCGATCCATTTTTACTGGAGCTATCTCGTCATGCGCGAAGGCGGCCAGAAGGTCTTCGAAGCGGCCAAGAACGGCGAGGGCGAAGGTTTCCTCGATCCCGCCATCATCAAAGCCGGTGACGACCTCGCCGAACTCGGCAAGCTCGAACCTTTCCAGCCCGGCTATCTCGGCGCGACCTGGCCGCAGACGCTCGGTGTCTTCGGCGACGGCAAGGCGGCGATGATCCTCGGCTTTGAAGCCACCGAGGCCAACCAGCGCAAGAATGCCGGCGACGGCAAGGGCCTGGCGCCCGACAATATCGGCCGTTTTGTCTTCCCGACCGTTGATGGCGGCGCCGGCAAGCCGACCGATACGCTCGGCGGTCTGAACGGCTGGGCCGTCACCAAGAAGGCCTCCAAGGAGGCGATCGATTTCCTCGCCTTCCTGACCAGCGCCGAGAACGAGCGGGCGATGGCCAAATCAGGCATGTTGCTTCCCGTTGCCGTCGGCGCCGATGACGGCGTCGTCAACCCGCTGCTTTCCGAATCGGCCAAACAGCTTGCCGGTTCGACCTGGCATCAGAACTTCTTCGACCAGGATCTCGGTGCGGCCGTCGGCCGTGTCGTCAACGACGTCTCGGTGGAAATCGTCTCCGGCCAGATGAATTCCAAGGACGGCGCCCAGATGATCCAGGACGCTTTCGAGCTGGAACAATAACCAGCGCCCGCAGAGCCTTCCCGGCGCTCCCGATCAAACGGGGCGCCGGCATTGCTGCCGACGAACGAAAGCAGGACCCATGGCCGATATTTCAGTTCCATCGATAACGACTTCCGCACGGCCGGCCCGAAGAGCGGCAAACAGCAGGAGCTCGGTCGCCCATGACCGGCTGAAGGTGCTCTTGCTCTTTCTGCCGCCGGCGCTGCTGCTCTTCACGCTTTTCGTCATCATGCCGATGGGCGAGGCGGCCTGGTACAGCCTCTACAAGTGGAACGGCTACGGCACGCCGACCGAATTCATCGCGCTCCGCAATTTCCAGGTTCTGTTCCGCAATGCGGCTTTCACCCAGGCGCTGCTCAATAACGGCCTGATTATCGTCATCTCGATCTGCATCCAGGTGCCGCTCGCCATCTGGCTTGCCACCATGCTCGCCCACCGCATTCCCGGCGTCGTCGGCTACCGCCTGATCTTCTTCCTGCCCTATGTACTGGCAGACGTTGCCGCCGGCCTGATCTGGCGCTTCGTCTATGACGGCGATTACGGCCTGTTTGCCGCCATTTCCAACTTCTTCGGCTTCGCCAATCCTTACGTGCTCGCCGACAAGGACGTGGCGATCTACGCCGTGCTCGGCGTCATCGTCTGGAAATATTTCGGCTTTCACATGATGCTGTTCATCGCCGGTCTGCAATCGGTCGACAAGAGCGTGCTCGAGGCGGCCGAAATCGACGGCGCCACCGGCTGGCAGAAGTTCCGCTACGTCACGCTACCGCTGCTCGGCTCGACCTTGCGCCTGTCGATCTTCTTCGCCGTCGTCGGCTCGCTGCAGCTCTTCGACATGATCATGCCGCTGACCGGCGGCGGCCCGTCCAATTCGACGCAGACGATGGTCACCTTCCTCTACACCTATGGCGTCATGCGCATGCAGGTCGGTCTCGGCAGCGCCGTCGGCGTCGTGCTCTTCATCATCTGCGTCACGCTCGCCTTCGGTTACAAAAGGATCTTCATGCGCCATGACTGACATGAGCTCTTCCATCCGCATGCGCACCTCGACACGCATCTATCTCTATGTGTCGCTGAGCCTGATCGCCGCGATCGTGCTGATCCCGCTGCTGACGACGGCGCTTGGCGGCTTCAAGACGCTGGGCGACCTGCGCACCAATCCCTTCGGTCTGCCGACGGAGTGGCAGTGGGCGAATTATACCGACATCCTCTTCGGCGAACGCTACTGGCTGCAGATCGGCAATTCGCTGATCATTGCGGCGCTCACCGTGCTCCTGACGCTGATCGTCTCGTCGATGGCCGCCTTCGCCTTCGCCCATGTCCGCTTTTTCGGATCGTCCTTCCTGCTCAACTATTTCCTGCTCGGGCTGATGTTTCCGGCGGCGACCGCGATCCTGCCGCTGTTCATCCGCATCCGCGATCTCGGCCTGCTGAACACCTATTGGGGTGTGGTGCTGCCGCAGGTGGCCTTCGGCCTCGGCATGAGCATCCTTTTGTTTAGAAACTATTTTCGCAACCTTCCGGAAGAATTGTTTCAGGCGGCCTTCGTCGACGGCTGCGGTTATATGAGATTCTTCTGGCATATCTCGCTGCCGCTTTCGCGGCCGATCGTCGCCACCGTCAGCATCATCTCCTTCGTCGGCAGCTGGAACAGCTACATCCTGCCGCTGATCATGCTGAACTCGGAATCCAAATATCCCTGGCCGCTCGGCATCATGGTCTATCGCGGCGAGTACGGCACGGAGTGGCAGCTAGTGCTGGCCTTCATCACGCTCACCATCCTGCCGACGATCATCGTCTTTTTCGTCGCCCAGCGGCACATCATTGCCGGCTTGACCGCCGGCGCCGTCAAGTCCTGAGCCGAACCCTTGGAGCTGCAATCATGGCATCCGTTTCACTGCACGATGTAACTAAGGCCTATGGCGCCGTCGACGTCATCCACGGCATTTCGCTTCATATCGAGGATGGCGAATTCGTCGCCCTCGTCGGCCCGTCCGGCTGCGGAAAATCGACACTGCTACGGATGATCGCCGGCCTCGAGGAGATTACCGATGGCGAGATCGCGATCGGCGGCAATATCGTCAACGCCATGACGCCGCGCGAGCGCAACATCGCCATGGTCTTCCAGTCCTACGCGCTCTATCCGCATATGACGGTCGCTGAAAACATGGGTTTCAACCTGAAGCTCGCCGGCGTCGCCAAGCCGCAGATCGAGATCCGCGTCGCCGAGGCCGCCCGCATGCTCGATCTCGCCCAGCTGCTCGACCGCAAGCCGGCCCAGCTTTCCGGCGGTCAGCGCCAGCGCGTCGCCATGGGCCGCGCCGTCGTGCGCAATCCGGCCGTCTTCCTGTTCGACGAGCCGCTCTCCAACCTCGATGCGAAACTCCGCGTGCAGATGCGCTCGGAGATCAAGACGCTGCACCAGAAGGTGAAGACGACGTCGATCTATGTCACCCATGACCAGATCGAAGCGATGA
Source organism: Rhizobium sp. RSm-3 (assembly GCF_001854685.1). NCBI lineage: Bacteria > Pseudomonadati > Pseudomonadota > Alphaproteobacteria > Hyphomicrobiales > Rhizobiaceae > Rhizobium > Rhizobium sp. RSm-3. The sequence goes on from NZ_MAWZ01000007.1 coordinate 79,559, forward strand.
CGCTCGCCGACCGCATCGTCGTGCTCAACCAGGGCAGGGTGGAGCAGCAGGGCACGCCGCTCGAACTTTACCGGAAGCCCGCCAATCTCTTCGTCGCCGCCTTCATCGGCTCGCCGGCGATGAATATGCTGGAGGGCACGGTGGAGGGTCAAAACGGCGAACCGGCCGCTCGCCTTGAAGACGGCACGGCAATCCGCATCGCGCCCGACCGCAGGGTCAGGCGCGGCCAGGCTGTCACCGTCGGCCTGCGCCCCGAACATCTCGTTCCCGGCCTGTCGGCCGGCACGCCGCTCGCCGGCCGCACCATGCTGGTGGAACCCACAGGCGCCCAGACCCATGTCGTCTTCGATCTCGCCGGACAGCAGGTGACGGCGATCGTCGACGGCGAATACCCCGCCCGCTACGGCGCCGTGTTCGAGGCAAGCATCGCCAGCGACCAGGTGCATGTCTTCGACCGCGGCAGCGGGGTGGCGCTGTAGGCGCGGTTTAGTCTGCTAGAGCCTTTCCTGGTTAGATTGAAGCATTCTGTTGGCTCAAACGGAGTCGGATGGTCGACCGGCCGGCGCGCGTCGTAGCCCAGCTCTACGGCCAAGCCGGCCGGTCGATCAGCCGGCCCGTTTCAGCCAACCCTCCCGCAGATTTGCCTGGCAAATCTGCAAGACTTGGGAATCGCCGGACGCACTGATCGCTTCGCCACGGCGAAGCGGTGCGGCCGGTGGGCCGGGCATCTTTCCGCCAGGATCAGAGGCGATCGGCTCGGACGTACCAAGGGGTATGCCCTTCGCCAATCGCCTCTGCCCTGACGAAAACCTGCTCCGGCAGAATGCTTCAATCTAACCAGGAAAGGCTCTAGGGAACGGAGAGGGTGCGGCGCATCCTCTTCTCCCCGAGGGGAGAAGAGGGAATCGAGAGGGCGCAGCAGGCATTCCCGCGGTCCTCGGTCGGCGATTACTCCGCGGCGATCCGTTCGACGCCGTTGGCCTGGACGATCTTTTCCAAGAGCGTCAGCTCTTCCTGGGTCAGATCCGTCAGCGGCGGACGAACGGGGCCGGGATTCTGGCCGAGGACGCGCAGGCCCGCCTTGATGATCGAGACGGCATAGCCCTTCTTGCGGTTGCGCAGGGCGACGAAGGGGAAGAAGAAGCTCTTCAGGATCTCGTCGACGGTTGCTTGGTCGCCGGTGCGCAAGGCGCCGTAAAAGCGCTGGGCCAGCGCCGGCACGAAGTTGAAGACGGCCGAGGAATAGGTGGTTACGCCGGCGGCGAAATAGGCTTGGGCGTAGACTTCATGGGTCGGCATGCCGCCGACATAGACGAGACGGTCGCCCAGCAGAGTGGTGATCTCGATCACCTTGTCGACATCGCCGACGCCGTCCTTGAAGCCGATCAGGTTCGGGCATTCCTCGGCGAGCCGGGCGATGCTTTCGGCCGTCAGGACGGCGTTGTCGCGGTTATAGACGATGACGCCGATGCCGACCGATTGGCATACCGCCTTGACATGGGCGATCAGGCCGGCCTGTTCGGCAAACATCAGGTAGGGCGGCAAAAGCAGCAGCCCGTCGGCGCCCGCCTTTTCGGCCGCCTTGGCGATTTCGATGGCGAGCGACGTGCCGTAGCCGGTGCCCGAGATGATCGGCGTCTTGCCGGCCGAGGCCTTGGCAGCGTGGACGACCTGCGGAATCTCGGCCGGATTGAGGGAGAAGAACTCCCCCGTGCCGCCAGCGGCAAACAGGGCGGCGGCATCATACCCCGAAAGCCATTCGACATGACGGCGGTACTTCGCCTCGTCGAATGTGAGCTGATCGTCGAAATGCGTCACCGGAAACGAGAGGAGACCACTACCGACGGCCTTCTTCAATTCAATCGGGTTCATCATGAAAGTCCTGTTCCTTAGCTGTTGAAAATTGGCCGTCTCAGGCGCTTTCGAGCGTCTGCAGAAGGGCAGCGATATAGCCGTAGCAGTAGGCAAAAGCGGTGGCGGAAGGGTCCTTGCCGCTGACGGTCGGCACGTGGTCGGGCATCAGCATGTATTTGAAGCCGACTTCCTTGTAGATCCTGGCCGAGCGGACCATGTCCATGTCGCCCTCGTCGGGGAAGGTCTCCATGAAGGAGAGCTTGCCGCCGCGGATGTTGCGGAAGTGAACATTGAAGATCTTGTTGCGCTCGCCGAACCAGCGAATGACGTCGTCGATCTCCTTGCCGGGATTTTCCAGCATCTCGCCGATCGAGCCCTGGCAGAAGTTGAGGCCGTGATAAGGGTTTTCCCGCATCAGCACGAATTTCTTCAGGCCTTCGACGGTGCCGAGCACGCGGGTTACGCCGCGAAAGCCCGGCGGCGTATAGGGATCGTGCGGATGGCAGGCGAGCCTGACGCGGTTGCTTGCAGCGACCGGCACGACGCGTTCGAGGAAATAGTCGATCCGTTCCCAATTTTCGTCTTCGGAGAGCACCCCGGCAAGACCGGGCGCTGCCAGCTGATCCGTCTTGTCCCAGCGGAAGCTGGCATTCATCGAGCCGCCGCGTCCCGGTTCATCGGGCGTGCGGGGAATGCCGATCAGGTTGAGATTATATTTGACCGCCGGAATGCCGGCCGCCGCGGTATCTTCGATCAGCTTGCAGACGGCGTCGATCTGCCTGTCGCGCTCCGGGCCGGCGAGCAATATATCCGGATAGGACGCTTTCTCGATCGGCTGCGAGGGCAGCGGCAGCTGGATCATGTCGAGGATCAGGCCGAAGCTTTCGACCTTGTCGCGATGGCGCTCGAGGTCGGAAAGCGTCCAACTGCTCGGTTCTCCCGGCGGGTCGGCGTTGATATGCTTCACACCCAGTTGCGCGAAGATGCGATAATCGTCGTCGTCCCGCGCGGCGACCTGTGTTCCCAGATACATTTGAGTCTCTTTCGAAATTACACAATGTCATATGACATAATATGAATTTTGAAGAGAGTCGAGCCCTATTGCTGCTCGGCGAGCATCCGGTAGCGGCGTTGGCTCGCCATCATATGCGCGCGCATCGCCTGGCGGGCGCGATCCGGATCCTGATCGGCGATGGCCGAGAGGATTTCGACATGTTCGGCATAGACCTTCTGCAGGTAGTCGCGGTCATTGGCTTCGGGCAGCGTCGGAAACTGGCCGCGGGGGATTGATTTGGGGCCGAATTGGCGCAGGACATCGACATAGAATCGGTTGTTGGTGGCGGCGGCGATCGCCATATGGAAGGCGTAATCCGCCTCCACCGTTTGCTGTCCGGTTTCGATCAGGTTCGCCATACGGCGGTTGGCCTCACGGATGGCGGCTTCCTGCTCGGCGGTGCGGCGATAGGCGGCAATCGCCGCCGCTTCACCCTCGGCCGCCATGCGAAACTCCAGCAATTCAAGGGTTTCCGGGATGCTTTTGATTTCCACCGGCGTCAATGGCAGGACCGATTGAGATTTCGGATCCGCGACAAATACCCCTTTGCCCTGGATCGGTTTGACGAAGCCGGCCGACCTCAGATCGGCGATCGCCTCGCGTACCACGGTGCGGCTGACGCCGAAGGTCGCTTCAAGCTGCGGCTCGGTCGGCAGCTGATCGCCGACGCGCAGCTTGCCCGTCTCGATCTGCGCCCGCAGCTGATCGATGACCTGCTGCGCCAGTCTTTCTCGCCCACGGCTGAGTGTCGTCATTTTTTCATTCCCCAATCCCTTTGCACTCAAGTCTCCCGCTCGGGCCTTGTCAACCGTATCAGACTTCGATAGATCATAATACGACATACGGGCGACATAATATGTCTTCTATAGTAATCCACGGAGGAGTGACAATGAAGCATTTTTCTAAAGGCCTGTTCGTCGGCGCCGTTTTCGGCGCCCTCACGATAGCAGCACCGCAGTTGCAGGCTGCGACGCCGCAGGACCAGCTGGTGATCGGGACGTCGCTGGCGCAGGTTCTGTCCCTCGATCCGCAACAGGCGACCGAAGGCAAAGCCGTCGAGATCATGTCGAATCTTTACGATCGGCTGGTCGCCAGCACGGCTGATGGTAAGATCCTTCCGCAGCTGGCGGAAAGCTGGAAGGTCGACGACAAGGGCATCACATTCACGCTGCGCAAGGCCAATTTCGCCTCCGGCAATCCGGTCACCTCGAAGGACGTCGTCTATTCGCTGGCGCGGCTGTTGAAGATGGATCAGGCCGCAGCCGCCAACCTCAAGCGCGTCGGCTACGACAAGAACAATGTCGATAAGCTCGTCAAGGCGGTCGACGACCAGACGGTGCGCATCGATCTTTCCGACCAGGTGACGGCGGAGCTTCTGCTCTACCGGCTGACGACGACCACCACCAGCGTAGTCGACAGCGTCGAGGTCGAAAGCCACGCTGTCGACAATGACTACGGCAATGCCTGGATGCGGACGCATTCGGCCGGTTCCGGTCCGTTCACCCTCAACCGCTGGTCTCCGAACGAACTGGTCATTCTCGACGCCAACAAGGCCTATATGACCGGCGCGCCGAAGATGAAGCGCGTCATCGTTCGCCATGTGCCGGAAAGCCAGGTCGAGCGGCTGATGCTGGAGCGCGGCGATATCGATATTGCCAGTGCGCTCACGGCCTCCGATCTCGCGACATTCCAGGCCAAGCAGGGCTTCGCCATCCAGCGCATTCCGACAGGCGGCTTCTACGTGCTGTCGATGAATGCGGGCAACCAGTACCTCTCCAACCCCAAAGTCCGCGAGGCAATTGCCTACGGCATCGACTACAAGGGCATCGAGAAGACGATCATGGGTCCTTACGGACGGGCGAGAACCGTTCCCGTTCCGGAGAACTTCGAATATGCGATCCCGAGCCCGGATTGGCAGCTCAATGTCGAAAAGTCCAAGCAGCTGCTGAGCGAGGCGGGTTTCAAGGACGGCTTCTCGCTGACGCTGAAGACCATTGCGCAAACGCCGCGCATCGATCTTGCCACCGCCATCCAGGCTTCACTTGCCCAGGTGGGCATCAAGATCGACATCCAGCAGGGCAACGGTTCGGAAATCATCGCCGCCCATCGCGCCCGGGATTTCGATCTGCTGATCCCGCAGACCAGCGCCTACATGCCGAACGTGCTCGGCTCTATGGAGCAGTTTTCCTCCAATCCCGACAATTCGAAAGAGGCCAACAATGCCGGCAATTTCGTCTGGCGCTCGGCCTGGGACATTCCCGAGCTGACAGCCCTGACCGCAAAGGCATCGATGGAACCGGACGCCAAGAAGCGCGGCGAACTCTACGTTCAGATGCAGAAGCTGTTCGTCGAACAGAAGCCGGCGGTGCTGCCGATGTTCGAGCGCTTTGAGCCGATCGTCCTGACCGGCAGGGTCCAGGGATATGTCGGACATCCGTCTCAAATGACGCGTCTCGAGAACGTGACCAAGGTCGAAACCCAGTAAGACTCGAGAGGGCAGCCGATCATGAAGGAACTCTCCGTAGCCGAATTCGGCCGACGCCTGGCGCATTTGCTGGTCAGCCTGTTCATTCTCCTCTGCGTCACCTTCGTGATCGGCCGCGTTCTGCCCACCGATCCGGTCGGCGCGATCGTCGGTGAACTCGCCGATCCCGCCGCCTATGCGGCGATGCGGGCCCGCCTGGGGCTCGACCTGCCGATCTACCAGCAGTTTTTCCTCTATCTGAACGGGCTGGCGCATGGTGATTTCGGCACTGCCGTTCTTACCGGCAATCCGGTCTCCTCAGACCTCGCCCAGGCGTTTCCGGCGACATTCGAACTGGCGACGCTGGCGGTGATCATCTCGACATTCGTCGGCGTGCCGCTCGGCCTGGTCGCGGCTTTGTTTCGCGACAGCTTCATCGACAAGATAGCCCGGGTGGTGGCGCTCGTCGGGCATTCGATCCCCGTCTTCTGGTTCGGCATCGTCGGGCTCGTCATCTTCTATGCCGGCCTCAACTGGGTCGGCGGACCTGGAAGGATCGATGTCTTCTACGAAGGCCTCGTCACGCCGCAGACCGGCCTGCTGCTGATCGACAGCCTGCTGCAGGGCGAGACGGAAATCTTCTGGAATGCACTTGGCCACATCATTCTGCCGGCCATCATCCTCGCCTATGCGGCGATGGCCTATATCACCCGCATGACACGCAGCTTCACCCTGGAGCAGTTGAGCCAGGACTATGTCATCGCGGCCCGCGCCAAGGGTGTCAGCCCTTTCGGCACGATCTGGCGTCACGTGCTGCCGAATATTGCGGTGCAACTGATCACCATCCTCGCCATTTCCTATGGCGGACTGCTTGAAGGCGCCGTCGTCACCGAGATCGTCTTCTCCTGGCCGGGCATCGGCCAATACATGACGAACGCCCTCATGATCGGCGACATGAACGCCATCGTGGCCGGCACCATCATCGTGGGATTCATCTTCATGCTGTTAAACTTCCTCGCCGACGTCGCTTACGCCGTCTTCGATCCGCGCATGCGGGAGGCGGCCCGATGAGCGACGCTATCCACGCCGACATTCAGATCCGCCCGCCAAGTGTCGCGACCCGCGTCGCCGCGTCGTTTGCGCGCGCCGGCCGCAAATTGGCGGCCGAGCCGCTCGGCCTTGCCGGCTTCGTCATCCTCGGCCTGCTGTGCCTGATCGCGGTCTTCGCACCGCTTCTGGCGCCTTATGATCCGGTCGTGCAGTCGCTCGGCGATGCCCTGCAGGCCCCGAGCCTGGCGCATTGGGCCGGCACCGACGAATTCGGCCGCGACATTCTGAGCCGCCTGATCTTCGGCACGCGCATCACCATCCAGACCGTGCTGTCGATCTCCCTGATCGTCGGTCCGATCGGCCTGCTGATCGGCGTCGTCGCCGGCTTCTTCGGCGGGCGCACTGACGCGCTGCTGATGCGCGCCACCGATATCGTCCTGTCCTTCCCGTCGCTGATCCTGGCACTGGCTTTTGCGGCAGCACTCGGCGCCGGCCTGACCACGGCTATCATCGCCATCTCGCTGACCGCCTGGCCGCCGATTGCCAGGCTGGCGCGCGCCGAGGCGCTTGTCGTCAGAAACGCCGACTATGTCGTCGCCGCCCGCCTTTACGGCGCTTCGCCGATCCGCATCCTTCTCCTCTATATCGCGCCGATGTGCGTTCCCTCGGTGATCGTTCGTCTGACCCTCAACATGGCCGGCATCATCCTGACGGCGGCCTCACTCGGTTTCCTCGGCCTCGGCGCGCAGCCGCCGGCGCCGGAATGGGGCGCGATGATCTCCAACGGCCGGAAATTCATGCTGGATTACTGGTGGGTCGCCGTCATGCCGGGTATCGCCATCCTTCTCACCAGCCTTGCCTTCAACATCGCCGGAGATGCTCTGCGCGACATTCTGGATCCCCGCCATGCCAGATCGTGAAATGAATGATCGTGATCTTCAACCCGTTCTCTCCGTCAAAGGATTGAGCGTCCGCTTCGGGCGCGGCGCCGTGCCCGCCGTCTCCAATGTCAGTTTCGACGTCGGGCGCGAACGGGTCGGCATCGTCGGAGAATCCGGTTCCGGCAAATCGACGACGGGCCGCGCCATCATGCGGCTGCTGCCGCCGGCAGCGGTCGTCACCGCCGAACGCCTGGACCTCGGTGGCGATCCGTTGCTATCCAAGAGCGAGCGGCAGATGGGCGCGCTTCGCGGCAAGGACATCGCGCTGATCATGCAGGATCCGCGTTATTCGCTGAATCCGGTGCTCTCGATCGGCAAGCAGATCGCCGAGGCTGCACGTCTTCACCTCGGTCTCGGCAAGGCCCAAGCGCTCGATGCCGCCCGCGCCATGCTGGAGCGTGTGCGCATCAGTGATCCGGACCGGGTCATGGCGCTTTATCCCCACCAGATATCCGGCGGCATGGGCCAGCGCGTGATGATCGCCATGATGTTGCTGGCGCGGCCGAAGCTTGTCATTGCCGACGAACCGACTTCGGCGCTCGATGTCAGCGTCCGCAAGGACGTGCTGCTGTTGCTCGATGAACTGGTGCGCGAGAACAATTCCGGCTTGCTGTTGATCAGCCACGACATTCGCATGGTGGCGGCCTTCTGCGAGCGCATCATCGTCATGTATGCCGGCCGCATCGTCGAGACGCTTAGCAGCCTCGAAGAAGCCCGCCATCCCTATACCCGCGGGCTGATAGCCGCGCTGCCCGACCCGAAGAACCCGGTCCGCCGGCTTGCGGTTCTCGACAGGGCAAAACTCGATCTGGAGACGGCGCAATGATCAATGTCCGCGACCTCGATGTCGTCTTTGCCTCGGGCAAATCCAGCAACCATGTCGTCAAAGGCATCAGTTTTGAGGTCAGGCAAGGGGAGACGCTCGGCATTGTCGGTGAATCCGGCTGCGGCAAATCGACGGTGCTGCGTTGCCTCGCCGGAATGGAGACCGGCTGGACCGGGCAGATCGAGCTTGGCGGCAGACCGATCGGCAAGCATCGCTCCCGCGAGGAGCTGAAATTTGCCCAGATGGTCTTTCAGGATCCCTACGGCTCCCTGCATCCGCGTCATCGCATCGGCACCGCGCTCGCCGAGCCGCTGCGCGCCATGCGTCATTCGGAGATCTGGTCGAAGGTCGAAAAGGCCTTGATCCAGATCGGCCTGCCGGCAAGCTTTGCCAATCGTTTCCCGCATGAGCTTTCCGGTGGCCAGAGGCAGCGCGTGGCGATCGCCCGGGCGCTGATCCTGTCGCCGCCGATCCTGCTGCTCGACGAGCCGACATCGGCGCTCGACGTCTCCGTTCAGGCCGAAATCCTCAACCTGCTGGCCGATCAGCGCGAGGAAAAGGGGCTGACCTATCTGCTCGTCAGCCACGACCTCGCGGTTATCGCCCATATGTGTGACCGGGTGCTGATCATGAAGAACGGCGGCTTTGTCGACGAACTGACCAAACAGGATCTGCAGGCCGGCATCACCCATGATGCCTATGCACGCGAACTGTTCGAAGCGAGCTTCATCGAGGCCTGAAATTTCGCGCTGTTGCGCCGCTGACCACCGCCACACTACCCCTTTCGACGAGATGGCAGGAAAGCTCCACACGCCGCCGCGGCGTGGCCAGGCCGAGCATCATGTCGCGCAAGAGATCGAGCGCGGTGGCGCCGAGTTCGCGCATCGGAATATGCACGGTCGACAGTGGCGGATTGAGAAAGGCCGATTGCGGCAGGTCGTCGATGCCCATGACGGAGATGTCCTGCGGCACGGCATAACCCATCGCCTGCAATCCGCGTACGGCGCCGCTGGCAAGGCTGTCGCCCGCCGTCAGGATAGCGGTGAAGGAAAGGCCCTTGTCGCGGACGAGGTGGGTGATCGCCTCGGCGCCCAATTCCGGCAGCCAGTCGTCGACCTCGAGCACCAGATCGGCATCGGCCTTCAGCCCGTGATGCTGCAGGGCATCGCGCCAGCCCTCCAGACGCCGCTCGATCGTTCGTCGTCCCGGCCGCAGCATGAACAGGATGCGTTCGTGCCCCGCCTTGATCAGGTGCTCGGCGGCGATGAAGGCGGCCGAGCGGTTGCAGGGCGTCACGCTGGAAAGCCGCATATAGGGATCGTCGCTATTGACGAGCACCACGGGCTTTCCGAGACCGGCGGCGGCGGCCAGCATATCTTCCTCGTCGACGGTCAGGATGAGCATGCCGCCGAAGCTTGGATCATCCCGCATCTCGGCGATGACACGGGCTTCATCGGCCTTGTCGGCGACCGGACGCATCGCCATCTCGATGCCGAGAGCGGCCGCGCGCGCATTCAATCCTTCGAGCACATAGAGCGTGAACTGGTTGCGGACATAATCGATCATCGCCGCGCCGGAGGCGACGAGCATGACCTTCTTGCCGGCGACGCTGGCCGGCAGGGCGTAGCTGACCGCACTTGCCGTTTCCAGCACCAGCTTGCGAATCTCGGGCCTCACACCCTTTTCGCCGGCGAGCGCCCGCGACACCGTGCTGATCGAGACGCCGCATCGGGCGGCGATATCGTCGAGACGCGTGCGCCTGCCTTTTTTCTCCTCCGCCACCATGTCGTTCTCCTCGCTCCCATGCCTTTATGCAAAAATCTTTCAGATTGCGCAAATGGAATGCCTATGCACAATTGGCCAAGAGGAGTCCGCGACAAGCGACAGAGCAGGGAGGCTTTGAAGATGCGGTTTGACGGCCAGTCCACGCGTCGGTGTTTCCGACATCTCGCGGCTCGAACGAGCTGAAGCATGACCGCTGAGAAATCCCATCTTCGCCGCGCCACCGGCAAGCAGAGCCCGATCGTCTATTGGCAGCTCGGCCACCTCTCGCAGGCGCGCTACGACGTCGCCGACCGGCCGATGGAAGGCAGGATGGATCCGTTTTTCTTTGTCACCAAGACGAAGAACTTCATCCCGCACGAATATCCCTGCCGCACCGAATTCAAAAAATCCTTCTCCGCCCAAAGACCGCAACCGACCGCCGAATTCGAACCCGTCCGCTGGTGGCTGCCCTTTGCGTCGCCGCGTGTCGATCTCTCCGGCTTCTGGTTTCGCCCGACCCGCATCGGCTGCTGGGCGCGCACCTTCCTCGATGCCGGCTCGACCGGACCTGCCAGACTTCGCCTGTCGACCTGCGGCGGCGCGATCCTCTTCGTCAATGGCCGCGAGCAGGGCTTCATGGCGCCCTATGAGCGCAATCTGGAAGCCCAGCAGCTTTTCGAGGTCGAACTTTCGGCGGGCCTCAACGAAATCCGCATCTATTTCGACGATTTGGCCGAACGCGACGCCCGCTTCTATTTCCAGCTGGATTATCTCGACGGGCCGGAAGTCGAAACATCGGTTCCCGTTCCGATCGCCGCCGATGTGGCGAACGGGTTGGAGGCGATCCTCGAAGGCATGCGCTTCGACCGCACCGCCTATCTCGGCGAAGACGTGACGATCCTGTTTCCCGCGCCGCTGCCGGTGGCGTTGACCTGCCATGTCGAGATCGAGGGCGACTTCATGTCGGTCGAGCGCTTCGATTATGACTTCGCGTTGGAGAAAGGCGCGACCAGGCTCGAACTCGGTACCTCGGCTGAAATGCCCGCCGATTTCCGCCATTTTCGCATCACCTTCAAAACAGGCGAATTTTCGCTCGGCCGCACGCTCGGCGTCGAGATCTGTCATCCCCAGCGCCAGGGGCCGGCGCCGGCTGCGCTGGAAGATCGGGTCGCCGAGGCGCTTGCCGAAGTCGCCGCCCATTCCGAGCCCGATACGGTCTGCGCTTTCGCGCGCCTCGCCCTGGGGCAGGGCGGCGAGCAGACCGAGGCGATGATCTCGGCCATGCTGCCCGTCATCGAGGATTGTCACGACTGCGCCGATTTCGTGCTGGTGCCGCTGCTCTTTGCCTATACCCGCTGGAGCGATCTGCTGTCGCAAGATCTGCGGCAGAGGATCGAGCATGCGGTTCTCAATTACCGCTATTGGATGGATGAGCCGGGCAACGACGTTCAGTGGTATTTTTCCGAAAACCACGCGCTGCTCTTCCACACCGCCGCCTATCTCGGCGGCAGGCTTTTCCCCAATTCCGTCTTCGTCCGCTCCGGCCGCACCGGCGCGGAGCAGATGAAGGTCGGCGAAGAGCGTGTCCGCGCCTGGCTCGATCATTTCGAGCGCTGGGAAATGGCCGAGTGGAATTCCGTTCCCTATTTCCCGATCGACCTCAAGGGCCTGACGGCGCTTGCCGCCTGCGCGCCTGATGAGACGATCCGCGCCCGGGCGAATGCCAGCATCGTCCGCCTGATGGAGATCGTTGCCCGTTCGGCCCATCACGGCATGCTGACCGGCAGCCAGGGCCGCTCCTATGAACACACGCTACGCCCCGGCCGCTCGGTCGAGCTGTCTGGTATCGCCCGGCTGCTCTGGGGCCGCGGCTGGTATGGCCGGCGCGTCCACGCTTTGCCGCAGCTTGCCGTCTGCATCCGCGATCACGGCCTGCAGTTCCCCGAGGCGCTTGCCGCGATTGCCGCGCATGACGCCGACGACGCGCAGGAGTGGACCTTTTCGCAAGGCGAAAACCGTTTTGCCGCCCTCTATCACTACAAGACACGCGATACCGCCCTCGGCACCATCGCCCATTATCGCCCCGGTGCCTGGGGATATCAGGAGACGGTGCTGCACTTGCGGCTCGGCGACCGGCCGGAAGCGCAGGTCTGGATCAACCATCCCGGCGAAACCATCCAGTTCGGTTACGGCCGGCCGAGTTTCTGGGGCGGCTGCGGAACGCTGCCGCGCGTCCATCAATATCGCGATCTCGCCATCCTCGATTTCGATATCCACGAGGGTCAGCCGGATTTCACCCATGCCTGGTTCCCGCTCGAAGCCTTCGACGACACGATGATCGAGGGCAATGTGGCGCTCGCCCGTTCCGGCAATGGCCTTGCGATGCTGATCGGCAACGGGCCGTTGGAGCCGGTGAAGCATGGCCCGACGACGGACGTCGAACTGCGCCTCGCCGGCCGTAAGGGCCGCTGGATCGTCCGTCTCTCCGATCGCGGGCGCGAAGGCGGCCTTGACGGCATGCGGGCACGTTTCGCCACGCTCGCAGCTGACCGCGACAATGAGGGCGCATTGATCGTCATCGATCCGGATTATGGCCAGGTCGTCTTCGAAGAGGACGGCACCGTGCGCGCCGAAGGCCGTATTCTTCGGCCGTCGGACTGGTCGGTGCGGGGAGACGCGGTACATCTTGAGATGTCAGGCAGGCAGCCTCGGCGCGCCGCTTCGTAGACGACGTGCCCGGGCAGGTGGAGGACCGACCGGGCCCACTGCATAATTCCTTAAATCGGAATCGATTTAAGGATAAAATTATGCAGCAATTCAGAGTGTTACAGCGTCCTTTGCGCGTCTGAAAAGACGCGCGGCGCTGTAGGACTTCATCGGTCAAGAGGAGGAGAAAATGACCAGAATGAAATCGATCGGCGCGGCCTTTGCCGCGGTTCTTTTGAGTTCCGTTGCCGCCCATGCCGGCGACGTGCGCATCATGTGGTATTCCGACGGCGGCGAAGGCGCTGTCGTCAAGGACCTGCTGGCGCGCTTCTCCAAGGCCAATCCCGATGTCAACGTCATCCTCGACGAGGTCTCCTACGACGTCGTCAAGGAACAGCTGCCGGTGCAGCTCGAAGCCGGGAAGGGGCCTGACATCGCCCGCGTCACCAATCTGAAGGCGCAGGCCCAGCACTGGCTCGATCTTCGCCCGCTGCTCGCCGATGCGAAATATTGGGACGACAATTTCGGCGCCCAGGCCGACTGGATGCGGCCTGACGGCTCGAACGCCATCACCGGTTTCATGACGCAGCTGACGCTGACCGGCGGTTTCGTCAACAAGACGCTGTTCGAGCAGGCCGGCGTCGAAATTCCCGGCCCGAAAGCCACTTGGGATGACTGGGCCACCGCCGCCAGGAAGGTCGCCGACAGCCAGAAAGTCTTCGCCATGGCGATCGACCGCTCCGGCCACCGCGTCTCCGGCCCGAATATCTCCTACGGCGCCAACTACATCGCCGCCGACGGCAAGCCGGCGCCGATCGATCAGGGCGCCAAGGAGTTCCTCAGCCGCTTCGTCAAGTGGAACGAGGACGGCACGATCAACAAGGATGTCTGGGTCAGTGCTGCCGGCACCACCTATCGCGCCGCCGCCGAAGACTTCATCAATGGCGGCCTTGCCTATTATTATTCGGGCAGCTGGCAGATCTCGGCCTTCGCCCAAAAGATCGGCGACAGTTTCGACTGGGTCATGGCGGGAAGCCCCTGCGGCACGGCCGCCTGCACCGGCTTGCAGGGCGGCGCCGGTCTCGTTGCCGTCAAATATACCAAGAACCCCAAGGATGTCGCCAAGGTGATGGATTACCTGGCGAGCGCCGACGCGCAGAAGGAATTTGCCGAGCGCAGCCTGTTTATTCCGGCGCATAAGGGCGTCGCCTCAGGCCAGATGGACTTCAAGACCGACAATCCGCATGTGCAGGCGGCGCTGAAGGCCTTCGTCGCGGCGGCCGGTGAGACGGCGGCGCCGGCGATGAAGCTGCCGGGCTGGAAGTGGTCGGACGCCTATTACAGCGCCATCGTTGCCCGCATCAGCCAGGTGATCGCCGGCGAAATGAAGCTCGACGACGCCTATGCCCGCATCGACGAGGACATCAAGGCCAAGGTCGGCGCCAACTGACGGACGTAGAGATGGCGGAGAAGACGGTTTCTTCCGAACCGCCGGCAAAAGCCGGTCTGCGGCAGGCGCTCTCGGCGCCTATCCGGCTCCTGATGGGGATCGTCGATATTCCCATGCGCGCCTGGCAGAAGCTGACGGGGCTGAACGGCATGGCGGGCGTCTTCCTGGCGCCCAACATGCTGATTTTCACCGTCTTCGTACTCCTGCCGCTGGTCATCAACTTCATCTATTCGACGACGAGCGGCGGCGCCATCTTCCTGCCGAACAGGACCTATGTCGGCGCCGACCAGTACCGCATCCTGTTCGATTGCGACTCCTACCTCGATCCCTCGACCTGCGCGGCCGACACCTTCTGGGCGGCCGTGCGCAACACCGCCGTCTTCGTCGTCTTCCAGGTGACGGCAATGCTGATCGCCGCACTGGCGACGGCTTTGATCCTCAACCGCGAGCTTTCCAATCGCGGCTTCTGGCGCGCCGTGTTCTTCTTTCCGGTGCTGCTGTCGCCCGTCGTTGTCGGCCTGATCTGGAAATGGATCCTGCAGCGCCAGGGCCTGCTGAACTACGCGCTGAGCCCTTTCGGCTTCGAACCCTTCTCCTGGCTCAGCGATCGTTTCTGGGCCTTCTTCTTCGCCGTCTTCGTCTCGGTCTGGGCGCATATGGGCTTTTACGCGCTGATCCTGCTTGCCGGCCTGCAGGCGATCCCGCGGGATCTCTATGAGGCGGCGGCGATGGACAAGGCGAGCCCCACCCGCATCTTCCGGCGCATCACCCTGCCGCTCCTGATGCCGAACCTCATCGTCGTCCTGGTGCTGGCGCTGATCCGCGCTGTGCAGATCTTCGACGAGGTCTTTGTTCTCACTGGCGGCGGCCCGGGCACCAGCACCATGTACATCACCCAGTATATTTACGAGACCGGCTTTGCCAGTTCGCTGCGCAATCCGGGGCTTGCCTCGGCCGCCTCGATCCTGATGGGCATCGTGCTCGTCATTCTGACACTGATCCAGCTCGCCGCCAGCAGCCGCAACGAGAAGAAGGGAAGACGCCAATGAGCGCTGTCGGCTCGTTCCTGCTGCGCCGCCGCGGCCGCGGCTGGCATTGGACGGACGTCGTCACCTGGATCTGGCTGATCTCGGGCGTCTTCCTGATGTTCGGCCCGGCCGTCTGGCTGGTTTTCTCCTCCTTCAAGACGCCGGCCGCCCTTGCCGAGTTCCCTCCGTCCTTGCTGCCCTATGTCACCGAACAGGCCGTCGTGCCGGGCTATGACAAGCCGCTGCCGCTCTATAACGTCACCATGCCGGACGGCAGCAGCCGCGTGCTCGCCGAAGTCCGCCGCATCGGCATCATCGGCCAGATGGTCGATCCGAAACAGCCCGGTGAAATCGTCAAGGCGAACATCAAGGACCGCACCCCGGTGCGCAAGGTCGAATTCGCCGCCGCCAATTACACCGAACCGTTCCAGCGCTTCGATTTCTTCCTGTTCCTGCGCAACTCCGTCTTCGTCACAGTCATCGCGACGGCAATCACGCTGCTCGTCAATTCCATGGCCGCCTTCGCGCTGTCGAAATACCAGTTCCCCGGCCGCACCGCCGTCATGCTGATGATCCTGGCGACGCTGATGGTGCCGCTCTCGGTCATCGTCGTGCCGCTCTATTCCGTCATCGGCACCCTGAATCTCTTCGACAGCCTCTGGGGCGTCATCCTGCCGACGGTCGCCACCCCGACAGGCGTGTTCCTGCTGCGCCAATATATGCTGACCATCCCCGACGAGCTGATCGACGCCGCGCGCATGGACAAGGCCAGCGAATGGCAGATCTACTGGCGCATCATCCTGCCGCTGTCGGCGCCGGCGCTGGCGGTGCTGGCGATCTTCTCGGTCGTCTGGCGCTGGAACGACTTCCTCTGGCCGCTGATCGTGCTGTCGCGCAAGGAACTCTATACGCTGCAGGTCGGCCTCAACGTCTATGCCGGCGAGCTTAATGTGCAATGGCACTATATCCTCGCCATGACCGTCGTTTCGATGATCCCCGTCGTGCTGATCTTCGTCTTCCTGCAGCGCTTCATCACCACAGGCATCGCCGGCTCGGGCCTGAAATAGGCCAGGCTAAAAATACAGGAGAGTGCATGAGCGGGCTCGAGCTCAGGAACATCGTCAAGAATTTCGGCGCCGTCGAGGTCATCCGCGATGTCTCGCTTGAGGTCAAAGACGGCGAGTTCGTCGCCTTCGTCGGTCCGTCCGGCTGCGGGAAGTCGACGCTGCTGCGCCTGATCGCCGGCCTCGACAAGCCGACAGGCGGCAGCATCGCCATCGACAGCAAGGATGTCACCGAGATCGGCGCCGCCGACCGCGGCCTCGCCATGGTCTTCCAGTCCTATGCGCTCTATCCGCATATGAGCGTCAGGGAAAACCTGGCCTTTGGGCTCGAGAATACCAAGGTGGCCAAGGCCGAGATCGAAGCGCGCATCACCGACGCCGCCCGCATGCTGGAGATCGAGCCCTTCCTGCAGCGCCGTCCCGGCCAGCTCTCCGGCGGCCAGCGCCAGCGCGTCGCGATCGGCCGCGCCATTGTCCGCCGCCCGGATGCCTTCCTGCTCGACGAGCCATTGTCCAATCTCGACGCCGAGTTGAGAGTGAGCATGCGCGCCGAACTCGCCGCCCTTCACGCCCGCCTGAAGGCGACGATGATCTACGTCACCCATGACCAGGTCGAGGCGATGACGCTGGCAAACCGCATCGTGGTGCTGAGAGGCGGCCGGATCGAGCAGGTGGGAACGCCGCTGGAACTTTACAACAGGCCGGCCAACCGCTTCGTCGCCGGCTTCATCGGCGCCCCGCATATGAATTTCCTGGAAGGCGCGATTATCGGCCATGACGGCGATCTCACCGAGGTCGAAACCGTCGGCGGCCATCGTCTTTCCGTTATTGCCCGGGATTCACGCCCGATCGGCGAGAGGGTCAGCATCGGCATTCGCCCGCAGCACATCACCCTTGCCGATGGGACTGACGCTCGCAAGCTGGATACCCGCATCCTCCTCGTCGAGGAACTGGGCTCGGAGACCGTGGTCCACGCCGACGCAGGTGGAAAGAAGCTGATCGCCGTCTTTGCCGGCCAGCAGCGGATGAAATCCGGCGACAGCCTGCCGCTCCATCTCGATCCCGCCGTGCTGCACCTATTCGGTGAGGACGGCCGGCGTCTGTCCTGAGAAGCCGAAAAAAAGCCCGCGCCGGAATGGAGGCGCGGGCCGAATTTTCATATCAAGACAGCTTTAGTGGCTGTTCTTGTGGCTCTGTTGACCAGCTTTTACATGCTGTTCATGGCTGCCGCCGCGGGATCCGCTGGACTGCGCGTCGCGGCCACCTGAAGAGGAGCTGCGGGCATTGGCGTCGTTCTTGTGACTCTGCTGCCCGGCTTTGACGTGCTGTTCATGGGTTCCACCTTGGTTTGCCATCCGGTTCTCCTTCGGTTTGAACGAGGCCACGTCGACCTCGAGGGGAAAAACCTCGCTCCGGCGCAGGTGTTCCAAATTTTAATATTTCGTGATCTCATTTCGGAAAACAGGATGAGGAAGCGGACCGGGCGGGTAGGGAGCTCGCCTGCCGTTTCGTTGGCCATCGGGAGAAAGTGGAAAAATCCCGATGTTCTCCAGCACCGCCGCGTCCGCTTGGCGCGGCCCGCTACCTCGATTCGACAATGCGTCTAGCGGCAGGAAGGTTCCGCAATCAGCCCGATCGACCCATGCCGGAAGCCCGCTCCAGCCCTTCGGCTCTTTCCAATCGACCCCATCGCTCTAACTTAAAGCGCAGGGAATGAAAGGAGAAACCCATGACCGACGCACCGAATACGGCGACCCCGGCGCGAAGAGTGTTGCGTGGCCGCCCCTACAGCATTGGCGAATTTGCCAGGAAATACCGGTTGGATGACAAGGAGGCAAAACGCCTCTACGACAAGTTTGGCCCCTCCGCCACTGAACTCGATCTGTTGATGGCGGCAAAGCGGCGCCCGCCGGGGCTGCCCACCAGTCTCGACGCCTGACGGTCGCTATGCGGATACGCACCGGAAGCTGCCTGTGCGGGGCGGTCGCCTATCGCGTCGAAGGCGAGCCGCTTCGCGTCGGCCTTTGCCACTGCGCCGATTGCCGCAAATCGAGCGGCTCCGCCTTCGTCTTCTTCGCGGTCTGGCCGCGCCTGGCTTTTTCCCACAGCGGCGAGATCGCCACTTTCTCCGGCCGCAGCTTCTGCCCCGCCTGCGGCAGCAGGCTTTTCTGCCTGCAGGAAGAGGCCGCGGAAATCCGTCTCGGCTCGCTCGACAGCCCGCCGAGCGACCTTGTCCCGGATCATGAAGTCTGGATCAAGCGGCGCGAACCCTGGCTGCACCAGCTGCCGGGCGCCGGCCAATATGCCGAGGATGCCGACTGACGAGTGTTCCGCACCAAAACTTGACTTTTCTTACCAATATTTCATTTCCCCCATCCGCAATTCCGTGCCACTTCGGCGGCAACGCTAATGCCCGGTTCATCTGCGCTGTGATTATTTTACTGCGGGTCAAGGCAGGCACTGACTGATCGAGGATGACATGAACGATACCGGAACCGGCAAGAAGACCGGGGCAGAGACAGGCGGCGCGTCCGACCTTGCAGCGGTGCTCGCCGCATCGGGACGGCAGGGCAAGCGCAGCCGCTGGCGCGGGCGGCTGTTCAGCCTGTTGATCCTCGTTGCTGCTGCAGCCGGCGCCGCCTATTTCTATATGGGCCGCGGGCAAAGCGAAGTGAGCTATGCCACCCAGCCGGCAAAACGCAGCGATCTGACGGTGCTCGTCACCGCCACCGGCTCGGTGCAGCCGACCGAGCAGGTGGATATATCGAGCGAGCTTTCCGGCACGGTCCGCGACGTCAATGTCGATTACAACAGCACGATCAAAGCGGGCGACGTGCTGGCGCTGCTCGACACCAACAAGCTCGAGGCCGATGTGAAGAGTTCGCGCGCCAAGCTGAATTCGGCCAAGGCGAATGTCGCCAAGGCCAATGCCGATCTGCAGTCGGCAAGCACCTCGCTTGAGCGGCTGAAGAGCCTGGTCAGGAGCAATGTCTCCACCCAGCAGAGCCTCGATGACGCCACCTACAAATATGATTCCGCCGTCGCCGCCAAACAGATCAACGAAGCCGAGGTGCTCGCTTCGGAAGCCGACCTGCAGTTGGCCGAGGTCAATCTCGCCAAGGCAAAGATCGTCTCGCCGATCGACGGCGTGATCCTCACCCGCGCCGTCAATCCGGGCGCCACCGTCGCAGCCTCGCTTTCGGCGCCGATCCTGTTCACCATCGCCGGCGACCTGAAGAAGATGGAGCTGCAGGTCGATGTCGATGAGGCCGATGTCGGCCAGATCGCCGTCGGCCAGAAGGCGAAATTTTCAGTCGACGCCTATCCCGACCGGAGTTTTCCCGCCGAGATCGAGCAGATCCGCTTCGCCTCTGAGGTGGTCAACAACGTCGTGACCTATAAGGCGGTCCTCTCCGTCGACAATGCCGACCTGCTGCTGCGTCCCGGCATGACGGCGACCGCCGACGTCACCGTCGAGGCCGTCAAGGATACGCTGATGGTGCCGAACACGGCGCTGCGCTATGCGCCCCCGCAGGCGGGACGGCGCGGCCGCGGTATTTTCGGCATCTTCGGCCCGCCACGCCAGCGCGGCGGCGGCAATTCCGGCCAGGCGCTGACGGGCGCCGAGCGCCGCGTCTGGGTGCTGCGCGGCGACCGGCCCACACCCGTCGTCATCCAGGTCGGCTCATCCGACGGCCAGTTCACCCAGGTCGTCTCCGGTGACCTCAAGGAAGGTGACGCATTGGTGACCGACGCCACGACGCGCGCGAATTAGGCGGAGGGACGGATGGCAAGCCCGCCGCTCATCGAATTCAGGCAGGTCTCGAAAGTCTACGGTGAGGGCGAGGCGGCGATCCGCGCGCTCGACCATGTCGACCTTGCAATCAACGCCCATGAATTCGTCGCGATCATGGGGCCGTCGGGCTCCGGCAAGTCGACGGCGATGAACATCCTCGGCTGCCTCGACGTGCCGACATCAGGCGATTACGTCTTCGAAGGCATTCCGACCAGCGGCTTCGACCGAAGCCAGCTGACGCTCCTGCGCCGCCATATGCTCGGCTTCGTCTTCCAGGGCTTCAACCTGCTGTCGCGCACGTCAGCGGTCGAGAACGTCGAACTGCCGCTGATTTATCGCGGCATGGCGGTGCGCGAGCGCCGCGAACGGGCGCGCGAAGCCCTGGCGCTGGTCGGCCTCTCCGGCCGCGAACATCACAAGACCCAGGAACTGTCGGGAGGCCAGCAGCAGCGCGTCGCCATCGCCCGCGCCATCGTCACCGAACCGGCGCTGCTGCTCGCCGACGAACCCACAGGCAATCTCGACACGAAAACCAGCGTCGAGATCATGGATCTGATGACCCGGCTGAACCGCGAGCAGGGCATCACCATCGTCATGGTCACGCACGAGCCCGATATCGCCGCCTATGCCCAGCGGCTGCTCAGGTTCGTCGACGGCAAGCTGGAGACCGAGGTCGAGCATCGCAGGAGGGCGGATCATGTTCTTTGAGACGCTGAAGCTGGCTCTGCGCGCCATCAGCCGCAACATGCTGCGCTCGTTCCTGACTGTGCTCGGCGTCGTCATCGGCGTTGCCGCCGTCATCGCGCTGGTGACGATCGGCAACGGCACGACGGCACAGGTCTCGACCGAACTGTCGCGGCTTGGCACCAATATGCTGTTCGTCCGCCCCGGCCAGTTCGGTCCCGGCCGGGCGAGCTCCGAGGCCAAGCGCTTCAGCGTCAAGGACGTCGCCGCCATCCGCGACCAGATCAGCGGCTTGAGGGCGGTCGCGCCGCTCAACCAGTCGACGGCGACCGTGATATCAGGTGGCCAGAACCATTCGACCAGCGTTTCCGGCACCACCAACGACTATTTCGTCGCGCAGGACTGGAACCTGGCGCTGGGCCGCACTTTCACCCCCGCCGAGGAGCGCGGCCAGTCCCGCTGCATCATCGGCGAGACGGTGCGCTCGCAGCTCTTCGGCGCCGCCGACCCGATCGGTCAGCAGATTCGCGTCGGCAAGGTCTCATGTCCCGTCATCGGCGTGCTCGCCAAACGCGGCCAGTCCGGCATGGGCACAGATCAGGACGATGTCGTCATCATGCCGGTCAAGGTGTTCCAGCGCCGCATCAGCGGCAACAGCAATGTGCCACAGATCATCATCTCGGCGCGCGACGGCGTCTCCACCGCCAAGGTGCAGTCCGATGTCGAAGATCTTCTGCGCGAGCGCCGCAAGATCATCCCCGGCCGGCAGGACGATTTCAACGTCAACGACATGACCCAGATCGCCGAAGCGATGACCGGCACGACGACGCTGCTGACCGGCCTGCTCGGCGCCGTTGCCGCTATCAGCCTGCTCGTCGGCGGCATCGGCATCATGAACATCATGCTGGTCTCCGTCACCGAACGCACCCGCGAAATCGGCATTCGCCTGGCGATCGGCGCGCTCGAAAACCAGGTGCTCACCCAGTTTTTGGTCGAAGCCGTGGCGCTCTCGCTCTTCGGCGGCATCACCGGCATCGTGCTCGGCCTCAGCCTCGGTCTGGTGACGGTCACCCTCCTGAAAGTCCCCTTCGTCTTCAGCCCGATGATGGTCGCCGTCGCCTTCCTCTTCTCCGCCGCCATCGGCATGATCTTCGGCTATTTCCCGGCGAGACGGGCAGCGCAGCTGAATCCCATTGAGGCGCTGCGGCATGAGTGACGCAAGATAAAGGCGTTGTGGCAAAGCGCGCGATGTCTCTCTTTTACGCCCGGGTGAGTTTGGGAGGAACGCCAACCCGTCCTCGTCTTCCTCGGCCTTGAGCCGAGGATCCACGCCACGACTGCTGGCAGATGCGGCGTGGAGGCCGAGCATGACGGAGAGTGCGGCTAAAGTCGCCGGAGATAGCTCACTCCACCAGACTTAGTCTCATATCCGACCCTACCGCTCCCAATCTTCCCGCGGCGGCCCCGGAGGATGGGGCGGCGAAATGAGTTCTTTCGTGGTGTAGACGCCTAAAGTCCCCGATCCCACACCGCTGTTATCTCTTTGTCTCTATTCTGATATTCAATGCCGACTTGTCTTCGGTTTTTGACCGTGCCACTATGTGATATATCAGGTACAGTCATTGGACTCCAGCATGCAGACGTCACAGAGCCATCTTGCCTATCTCGCGCTGGAACATCTGATCGTCACGCTGGCGCTGAAGCCCGGGGCGCTGGTCACCGAAAAGCAGCTGATCGATATGGCGGGCCATGGGCGGACGCCGGTGCGCGAGGCGATCCAGAAGCTCGCCTGGCAGGGGCTGATCCGGGTGAAGCCGCGTGTCGGGCTGCAGGTGGCGGAGATCGCGCCACAGGATCACGGCAATGTCATGCAGGTGCGGCGTGAGCTGGAGCCGATCGCCGCGAGCCTCGTTGCCGAACATGCAACGGACGAACAGCGTGTGCGTCTCGGCGACTGCGCCCGCGCCATGGATGAATGCGCCGTGACCGGCGATCTCGCCGGCTTCTTCGCCGCCGACAAGGCTTTCGACGAAATTCTCGAGGATGCCTGCCCGAACGGCTTCATCATGGCGGCACTCGGCCCGGTGCAGACGCATGCGCGTCGCCTCTGGTACTCAACAGCAAGCCCGGAGCGCATGGACCGCGCCATCGCCCTGCATGTCGCCGTCATCCGCGCCATCCATCAGGGCAGGGCGGAGGAAGCGCGCGCCAGCATGGCGGCGCTGATCGACTATCTCGCCCGCACATGAAAACGGCCCCGTTTCCGGAGCCGCTGTCACGTCTGATTTTCGGGGAAAACGTCAGCCGACGAAAGCGCGCTCGATGACGAATTCGGCCGGCTTGCTGTTGGCGCCTTCGTCGAGGCCGGCCTTTTCGAGCAGCTCCTTGGTGTCCTTCAGCATGGCCGAGGAACCACAGATCATGCCGCGGTCGATTGACGGGTCGAGCGGCGGTACGCCGAGATCGGTAAACATCTTGCCGGAGGAAATCAGGTCGGTGATGCGGCCGCGATAGGCGAAGTCTTCGCGTGTGACGGTCGCATAATGGCGCAGCTTGTCGCCGACCACTTCCTTCAGCAGTTCGTCATTCCGGATTTCTTCGACGAGGTCGAAGCCGTATTTCAGCTCGGCGACATCGCGCGTCGTATGGGTGAGGATGACTTCCTCGAACTTTTCATAGGTCTCGGGATCGCGGATCAGGCTGGCGAAAGGCGCAATGCCCGTTCCCGTCGAGAACATGTAGAGACGACGGCCGGGCGTCAGCGCATCAAGCACCAGTGTGCCCGTCGGCTTCTTGCGCATCAGCACCTGGTCGCCGGGCTTGATTGCCTGCAGATGCGAGGTGAGCGGGCCGTCCGGCACCTTGATCGAGAAGAATTCAAGCTCCTCGGCCCAGGCGGGGCTGGCGATCGAATAGGCGCGGAAAACCGGCTTGCCCTCGACCATCAGGCCGATCATCGCGAATTCGCCGGAACGGAAACGGAAGCCTTGCGGCCGGGTCATCGTGAAGCGGAAGAGCCGGTCAGTGTAATGCGTCACGGAAAGCACCGTCTCGGCGTAGACGCCGGCGGGGATGGACGAGGCGAAGTCTTCGGTCTTTGCAGGCGCGTTCATTGCGGTAGCGGATCCCGTTTTCGTCGGATGAACTGTCGGATGCGAGGCAGATATTACATATCGGGCTCGAATTAAAGGCATTCCATTCCACGCAGTGCTCCTGAAGAGAAATATGCGTGTCATAGTCAGGATTCAATGGCCAACCAGGGGGGCGGTGGGCAATGTCGTATTTCCGCTGGCGAAGCCCGGCAAAGGATGCATATTAGGGCGGCGTGCCTGGACTGCAGGCCGGTTTTCGGCAAAAACGGTGCGACAACAAAGACCTACGGCGTCGGGACCCGATTCAGAAAGAGGGGGCCGGCGATGGTTGGCGAAGAACATGCTTGCCGGGGCGAGCGCGATAGGGCGGTCGGGGGAATATGAAGATTTTTAAGTATAAGCGTGTTCCTTACGCGGAGATGCGCGCCTTTTCCGTCCATATCCTGACGGCCTCCGGCTCCTTCCTTGCCTTTCTCGGCGTCGTTGCCGCCGCCGAGCACCGCTTCATCGACATGTTCTGGTGGCTGGGCCTGGCGCTTCTCGTCGACGGGATAGACGGGCCGATCGCCCGCAAGGTGCGCGTCAAGGAAGTACTGCCGAACTGGTCTGGCGATACGCTCGACAATATCATCGATTACGTCACCTATGTGCTGCTGCCGGCTTTCGCGCTCTATCAGAGCGGCATGATCGGCGAGCCCTGGTCCTTCGTCGCCGCCGGCATGATCGTCGTTTCCAGCGCCATCTATTATGCCGATATGGGCATGAAGACCGACGAGTATTTCTTCTCCGGCTTTCCCGTCGTCTGGAACATGATCGTTTTCACCCTGTTCGTCATCGATGCCAGCGCGACGACGGCGCTCGCCGTCGTGACGATTTCGGTGGTGCTGACCTTCCTGCCGATCAATTTCCTGCACCCGGTCCGCGTCAAAAGGCTGCGCCCGCTCAATCTCGGCGTCTTTTTTCTGTGGTCGGCGCTGGGCATTTTTTCGCTGCTGATGCACTTCGACACACCGGAATGGGCGCTCATTCTCTTCATCGTGACCGGGCTCTATCTTTACGTCATCGGCGCGGTGCTGCAATTCTTCCCCGCTCTCGGACGCGAAGCTTGAGGACAGGCAAATGACGAAGACACAGGCGGTTTCATTCTCGAGGACCGGCGGACCGGAGGTTTTCGACTATGTCGAACTCGATCTGCCGCCGCCCGCAACCGGCGAGGTGCAGATCCGCCAGGCGGCAGTCGGCCTTAATTTCATCGATGTCTATTTCCGCAACGGCACCTACAAGGCGCCGCATCTGCCCTTCGTTACCGGCAAGGAGGGCGCCGGCACCGTCACGGCGGTCGGCCCCGGCGTTACGGATTTCAAGATCGGCGACTGTGTCGCCTATGCCAGCGCCGACGGCGCCTATAGCGTCGAGCGCAATATCGAGACGCGCCATCTGGTGCATGTGCCTGATGGCATCGAGCTCGAAACGGCAGCGGCGATGATGCTGAAGGGAATGACCGCCGAATATCTCTTGAACCGCACCTTCAAGGTGGGGCCCGAGACGGTCCTTTTGTTCCATGCCGCCGCCGGCGGTGTCGGGCTGATCGCCGGACAATGGGCAAAGGCGCTCGGCGCCACCGTCATCGGCACGGCAGGCTCTGAAGACAAGGTCGCGCTGGCGCTCGCCCATGGCTATGACCATGTGATCAACTACAAGAGCGAAGACTTCGCCGTCCGGGTCCGCGAGATCACCTCAGGCAAGGGCGTCGATGTCGTCTATGATTCGATTGGCCGCGATACTTTTCCACAGTCGCTCGATTGCCTGAAGCCGCGTGGCCTTTTTGCCTCTTTCGGCCAATCCTCCGGGCCGATCGAGAATTTCACCCTTGCCGCGCTGGCGCAGAAGGGCTCGCTGTTTGCGACGCGGCCGACGCTCTTCACCTACATCGCCGCACGCCAGGAGCTGATCGATAGCGCTAAGACGCTATTTGATGTTGTGCAAAGCAACAAAGTGCGTATCAATGTCAATCAAACCTATCCGCTGCGTGAGGTTGGGCGGGCTCACGCGGATCTGGAAACAAGAAAAACAACAGGAACGACGCTGCTGATTCCATGAGATCCGAACGGACCGATCGGCAGAAGAAATGAGGGGAACGTGTCGCCATTGAATGTGCCGGAACCCGGCGCGTTATTATCCGTCCAGAAGCTGACGAAGTTTTTCGGTGGCTTTGCCGCCTGCAATGAAATCGATCTCGATATTGCGCCGGGCGAAATTCACGCGCTTCTCGGCGAAAATGGCGCAGGCAAATCCACCCTGGTCAAGATGCTGTTCGGCGTTCTGGAGCCGACGCACGGGCATATCCTCTGGCAGGGCAAGCCGGTTTCGATCACCTCGCCGGGCGAGGCCCGCAAACTCGGCATCGGCATGGTTTTCCAGCATTTTTCGCTGTTCGAGGCGCTGACGGTTGCCGAAAACATCGCCCTGTCGCTCGATGACGCCATCCCGATCGACAGGATCGCCGAGGAGGCGAGGGCGCTGTCGCAAGCCTACGGCCTGCCGCTCGACCCGCATGCCCATGTCGCCGATCTCTCGGTCGGCGAACGCCAGCGCATCGAGATCGTCCGTGCGCTGCTGCAGAACCCGAAGCTGATCATTCTCGATGAGCCGACCTCGGTGCTGACGCCGCAGGAGGCCGACAGGCTGTTCGAAACGCTGTTCAAGCTGCGGGCCGAAGGCCGTTCGGTTCTTTATATCAGCCACCGCCTGGAAGAGGTGCAGCGCATCTGCGACCGCGCCACCGTGCTGCGTCATGGCCGCGTCACCGGCGCCTGCGATCCAAAGCAGGAGACGCCCGCTTCGCTTGCCCGCATGATGGTCGGCAGCGAGGTGGCGACCGTCACCCATCCAGAGCGCTCGGACAAGGGCGAGGTGCAGCTTGCCGTTGCCAACCTTTCCGTCACAGCCCGCACGCCATTCGCCATGCCGCTCCGCGATGTCTCCATGGCGGTGCGCGCTGGCGAAATCCTTGCCATCGCCGGTGTTGCCGGCAACGGCCAGAGCGAGCTTTTCGATGCGCTGTCGGGTGAATATCCGGTCGCGTCGGCCGAAGCGATCGTCATCCGTAAGAAGCCGGTGGGTACCGAGGGCATCACCGCCCGCCGCCTGCTCGGCGCCGGTTTCGTGCCGGAGGAACGGCATGGCCATGCCGCCGTTTCCGCCATGAAACTCTCCGACAATCTGGTGCTCGCCCGCAGCCAGTCGGATCGCAAGGCCTTTCTTGGCCTGCTCGGCATCATCCGCCAAGGTGCGGTGAAATCCGCGGCGCGGCGCATTTCCGAGGCGATGGATGTCCGCAAGAGCGGCGACGATCCGGCCGCCGGCTCGCTTTCCGGCGGCAATCTGCAAAAATTCATCGTTGGGCGCGAGCTCGATCGCCAGCCGGCCGTGCTCGTCGTCAACCAGCCGACCTGGGGCGTCGATGCCGGGGCTGCAAGCCGCATCCGCCAGGCGCTGGTCGATCTCGCAAAGGCCGGCTCCGCCGTCGTTGTCATCAGCCAGGATCTCGACGAGATCTTCGAAGTGGCGACCGATATCGCCGTCATCTCCGAGGGACGGCTTTCCAGGCCCTATCCGGCCGGCGAACTGACGCGCGAAAGGATCGGCCTGCTGATGGGCGGCCTGCACGAAACCGGCTCTGCCCCGGAGACGCCCTATGCGCATTGAAGAGGCAGCCCATGCGCATTGAACTCGAAAAACGCCCCGACGTCTCGAAGCTCTTCGCCTTCGTCTCGCCGCTGCTGGCGCTTGCCCTGACGCTTGCCTTCGGTGCCATCATGTTCGCCATGCTCGGCAAGGATCCTGTGGAGGCGCTGGATGCCTTCTTCGTCGAACCGCTGCTCGAGGTCTGGTCGCTGCACGAATTGGCGATCAAGGCCGCACCGCTGATCCTGATCGCCGTCGGCCTTGCCGTCTGCTATCGCTCGAACAATTGGAATATCGGCGCCGAAGGCCAGTTCACCATCGGCGCCATCACCGGCTCCTATCTGCCGATCGTCTTCTACGACTGGCATTCTCCGCTGGTGCTGCCGCTGATGCTGCTCTTGGGAGCTCTTGGCGGCGCGCTGTTTGCCGCCATTCCGGCGCTGTTGAAGGCGCATTTCAACACCAACGAGATCCTGACATCGCTGATGCTGGTCTATATCGCCCAGCTCTTTCTCGACTGGCTGATCCGCGGCGCCTGGCGCGATCCGAAGGGCTTCAACTTTCCGGTCTCGCGCGATTTCGCCCCTGAGGCGGTGCTGCCGGCGATCTGGGAAGAATCGGGCCGAGCCCATTGGGCTTTCATCTTCGCTCTCATTGCGGCCGTCGGCGTCTGGTTCATGCTGCGCTACACGCTGAAAGGCTTCGAGATCGTCGTGCTCGGCCAGTCGGAACGGGCAGGGCGCTTTGCCGGTTTCTCCTCGAAGAAGATGATCTGGTTCAGCTTCCTCTTCTCCGGAGCCCTTGCCGGCCTTGCCGGAATAGCCGAGGTTTCCGGCTCGATCGGCCATCTGCAGCCGGCGATCTCGCCGGGCTACGGCTTCACCGCTATCATCGTCGCCTTCCTCGGCCGCCTCAATCCGCTCGGCATCATCGCCTCTGGCCTGGTCTTGGCGCTGACCTATCTCGGCGGCGAGGCCGCACAACTGTCGCTCGGCGTTTCCGACAAGGTCACCCGCGTCTTCCAGGGGCTGCTGCTGTTCTTCGTGCTCTCCTGCGACACGCTGATCTATTACAAAATCCGCATCGTCTGGTCGCGGGTCAGGGGCGCGGCATGAGCATCTTCGAAGCCATTCTGCTGACGGTCATCACCGCCTCGACGCCGCTCGTCATCGCAGCGCTGGGCGAACTGGTGACGGAGCGCTCCGGTGTTCTCAATCTCGGTGTCGAAGGCATGATGATCATGGGCGCGGTTGCCGCTTTTGCCGGCGCCCAGATCTCCGGCTCGCCCTATGTCGGCATCGTCTGCGGCATAGCGGCAGGCGCGCTTTTCTCGCTGCTGTTTGCCTTCCTGACGCTGACGCTGGTGGCAAACCAGGTGGCGACGGGACTGGCGCTCACCCTTCTCGGCCTCGGCGCGTCCGGCATGCTCGGCGAGGCTTATGTCAGCGTTCCCGGCATCCGGCTGGGAGAGATCGTCATTCCGGTCCTGTCGGATCTTCCGGTCATCGGCCATATTCTCTTCCGGCAGGACCTGATCTTCTATCTGTCGATTGCGCTTGTAGTGGGCGTCAGCTGGTTCCTGTTCCGCAGCCGGGCCGGGCTGAAGCTGAGGGCAATCGGCGACAGTCACGCTTCGGCCCATGCGCTCGGCATTCAGGTCATCCGCACGCGCTATCTGGCGGTGATGTTCGGCGGCGCCTGCGCCGGTCTTGCCGGCGCCCAGCTGTCGCTCGTCTACACCCCGCAATGGGCCGAGAACATGTCGGCGGGGCGCGGCTGGATCACGCTGGCGCTGGTGGTCTTCGCCTCCTGGCGGCCGTGGCGGGTGTTTGCCGGCGGTTATCTCTTCGGCGCGGTCACCATCCTGCAGCTGCACGCCCAGGCCTTCGGTCTCGGCATTCCCTCGCAGTTCCTCTCGATGCTGCCCTATGCCGCGACTATTGTGGTTCTCATCATCATTTCTCATAATCGGCGCACGACGTTGATCAATACGCCCGCCTCGCTCGGAAAGGCCTTCGTGCCGGAGCGATAAAGCAACACGATAAAGACGGTTTTCCGCAATAACTTCAAACCAACAGGGGTTCCCATGAAGAAATACGCATTGACACTCGCCGCCTCGGCCGCCGCCGTGATCGGCATCTCGTCGGCCGCTCAAGCCGCCGATAAGACGAAGGTCTGCTTCGTCTATGTCGGTTCGCACACCGATGGCGGTTATTCGCAGGCCCACGATCTCGGCCGCCAGCAGGTCCAGGCCGAATTCGGCGACAAGATCGAAACGCCTTACCTCGAAAACGTGCCGGAAGGCCCGGATGCCGAGCGCGCCATCGAGCGCCTTGCCCGTTCCGGCTGCAAGCTGATCTTCACGACGTCCTTCGGCTTCATGGATGCGACGGTGAAGGTCGCCGCCAAGTTCCCGAAGGTGAAGTTCGAGCACGGCACAGGCTACAAGGCCGGCCCGAACCTCGCGACCTACAATTCGCGCTTCTATGAAGGCCGCTACATCCTCGGCCAGATCGCCGCCAAGACCTCGAAGAATCACGGCGCCGCCTATATCGCCTCCTTCCCGATTCCCGAAGTGGTGATGGGCATCAACTCCTTCGAGCAGGGTGCCAAGTCGGTCGATCCGAGCTTCAAGCTGAAGGTCATCTGGGTCAACACCTGGTTCGACCCCGGCAAGGAAGCCGATGCCGCCAAGGCGATGGTCGACCAGGGCGTCGACGTCTTGACCCAGCACACCGATACGACAGCGCCGATGCAGGTTGCCGAAGAACGCGGCATCCATGCCTTCGGTCAGGCATCCGACATGATCGCGGCAGGCCCCAAGGCGCAGCTGACGGCGATCGTCGATACCTGGGGCACCTACTACTCCAAGCGCGTTCACGCGCTTCTGGACGGCACCTGGAAGTCCGAGCAGAGCTGGGACGGTCTGAAGGACGGCATCCTGAAGATGGCGCCCTATACCAACATGCCTGACGACGTGAAGAAGATGGCCGAGGAAACCGAAGCCAAGATCAAATCAGGCGAGCTGCATCCCTTCACCGGCCCGATCAACAAGCAGGACGGCACCCCCTGGCTGAAGGCCGGCGAGAAGGCGGATGACGGCACGCTGCTCGGCATGAATTTCTATGTCGAAGGCGTCGACGACAAGCTGCCGGCGCAATAAGCCGCATTTCAATTCGCAGCTGCGAAGGGCGCCCCTTGTGGGCGCTCTTTTTTTGCTGCAGTGCATGCAAAGATTCCGATTTACAAAAGTAATACTATATGATTTTTTGACCCTGCGCCGCGAGACGCGGCTTGGGAGGAAATCATGAAATTGAAGACTGCACTTTTGAGTGCCACGATTCTTGCTGCCTGCATGTTCGGTTCGGCTTCCGCCGGCGGATTGACCGTCGGTTTCTCGCAGATCGGCTCGGAATCGGGCTGGCGCGCGGCTGAAACGACCGTAACCAAGGAACAGGCCAAGAAGCGCGGCATCGATCTGAAGTTTGCCGATGCGCAGCAGAAGCAGGAAAATCAGATCAAGGCACTGCGCTCCTTCATTGCTCAGGGCGTCGATGCCATTCTCATTGCTCCGGTCGTCGAAACCGGCTGGGACGACGTTCTCAAGGAAGCCAAGGAAGCCAAGATTCCGGTTATCCTTCTCGACCGCACCATCAAGGCTCCGGATGATCTCTACCTGACGGCTGTCACCTCTGACCTCGTCCACGAAGGCAAGGTCGCCGGCGACTTCCTCGTCAAGACCGTTGGCGACAAGAAGTGCAACGTCGTCGAGCTCCAGGGCACGACCGGTTCGTCGCCGGCCATCGCCCGCAAGAAGGGCTTCGAAGAAGCTCTTGCCGGCCACGACAACCTCAAGATCGTTCGCAGCCAGACCGGTGACTTCACCCGTACCAAGGGCAAGGAAGTCATGGAAAGCTTCCTGAAGGCTGAAAATGGCGGTAAGGACATCTGCGCTCTCTACGCCCATAATGACGACATGGCCGTCGGCGCCATCCAGGCGATCAAGGAAGCCGGCCTGAAGCCCGGCAAGGATATTCTCGTCGTCTCCATCGACGCCGTTCCCGATATCTTCAAGGCGATGTCCGAAGGTGAAAGCAATGCTACGGTCGAGCTGACGCCGAATATGGCAGGCCCGGCCTTCGATGCCCTCGATGCCTACCTGAAGGACAAGAAGGCTCCGGCAAAGTGGATCCAGACAGAGTCCAAGCTCTACACGCCTGCCGACGAGCCGATGAAGGTCTACGAAGAGAAGAAGGGTCAGGGCTACTGATCTGATTTGACACCGCTGCATAACCCTCAAATCGGGATCGATTTGAGGGTGAAAGATGCAGCATTAAGCGCTGTAGAACCGCACCGGCCCGTCATGGACCGGTGCGGAACTGCCTTGCCGCCTTGGGACGTCATGTCCGGCCGCGGCGCGGCTTTTGCCGTCAATATCAGGAAAACACACCCTTATGATTCACGATTTCGAGAACGTTCTCGCAGCTTCCGGAATATCGAAATTCTTTCCCGGCGCAGTGGCGTTGGACAAGGTCGATTTCTCGCTGCGCAAGGGCGAGGTACACGCGCTGCTGGGCGAAAACGGTGCCGGCAAATCGACACTGATCAAATGCCTCACCGGCGCCTATCATCGTGACGAGGGCAGCCTGACGCTCGACGGCCAGGAAATCAATCCGGCCAATACGCTCGCCGCCCAGAAGCTCGGCATCGGCACGGTCTACCAGGAGGTCAACCTGCTGGCCAATCTGAGCGTCGCCGAAAATCTCTTTCTCGGACGCCAGCCAAGGCGTTTCGGCATGACCGACGTGCGCGCGATGAACCGCAAGGCGCGCGAACTTCTCGCCGGCTACGGCATCGATATCGACGTCACCGCCGAACTTGGCCGCTTCTCCGTCGCCGTCCAGCAGGTGGTCGCCATCGCCCGCGCCGTCGATCTTTCCGGCAAAGTGCTGATATTGGACGAGCCGACGGCAAGCCTCGACAACCAGGAAGTGGCACTGCTCTTCCGCATCATTGAGGATCTGAAGAAGCGCGGCCTCGGCATTGTTTTCATTACTCATTTCCTAGAGCAAGTCTATTCGATCAGCGACCGGATTACCGTGCTGCGCAACGGCAAGCTCGTCGGCACCCGCGACGTCGCCGATCTGCCGCGCCAGGGCCTGATCGCCATGATGCTCGGTCGCGAATTGGCGCATGTCGAGGAGACGGTGCGGGAACACAGCCTTGCCGCCGGCGAGGTCCGCTATCGCTTTTCGGGTTACGGCAAACGCGGCAAGGTCAAGCCCTTCGATCTCGACGTGCGCGCCGGCGAGGTAGTCGGCGTTGCCGGGCTGCTCGGCTCCGGCCGCACTGAAACTGCCGAACTTCTCTTCGGCGTCGAACATGCCGACAGTGGCAGCGCCACGATCGACGGCCAGCCGGTCACGCTTTCGAGCCCGCGCGCCGCAATCGAAAAGGGCTTCGGCTTCTGCCCCGAGGACCGCAAGACGGACGGCATCGTCGGCGACCTGTCGATCCGGGAGAACATTGCCTTGGCGCTGCAGGCCCGCCGCGGCTGGACCCGGCCGCTGTCGCGCGCCGAGCAGAATGCGCTTGCCGACCGCTACATCAAGGCGCTCGACATCCGCACCACCGATCGCGAAAAGCCGATCCGGCTGCTCTCCGGCGGCAACCAGCAGAAGGCGATCCTCGCCCGCTGGCTGGCGACCAATCCGAAGTTTCTGATCCTCGACGAGCCGACTCGCGGCATCGATGTCGGCGCCCATGCCGAGATCATCAAGCTCATCGAACAGCTCTGCGCCGAGGGCATGTCGCTGATCGTGATTTCCTCGGAACTTGAAGAGCTTGTCGCCTATAGTTCACGTGTCATCGTCCTTCGCGACAGGCAGCATATCGCAGAACTCACCGGCGAACGTATCACCGCCGCCGGCATCGTCGATGCCATCGCGGCCGCCGAACACAAGATGGAGGATGCATGAGGTCCTCGCTGAATGCGCTGGCTTATCGCCTGGCGCCGCAATTGATCGCGCTCGTTGTCATTCTTTTGTTGAATTTCATAACGTCGCCGCAGTTTTTTAATGTCGTTGTTCAGAATGACCGGCTCTATGGCAGCCTGATCGATGTGCTGAATCGCGGCGCGCCGGTGGCGCTGCTGGCGATCGGCATGACGCTAGTGATTGCCACCAAGGGCATCGACCTGTCCGTCGGCGCCGTTATCGCCATTTGCGGCGCCGTCGCCGCTTCGTCGATTGTCTCCGGAAATTCAGTTGGTTACACCATTGTCCTGACACTGGCGATCGGCATTGCCTGCGGCGTCTGGAACGGTTTCCTGGTGGCGGTCCTCAATATCCAGCCGATCATCGCCACGCTGGTGCTGATGGTCGCCGGCCGCGGCATCGCCCAGCTCATCACCGAAGGCGCCATCCTCACCTTCAACGATGACGGGCTGACCTTCTTCGGCAGCGGTTCCATGGCTCTTCTGCCGATGCCCGTGGTCATCTGGCTGCTCGTCGGCCTGCTGGTCA
Source organism: Rhizobium sp. RSm-3 (assembly GCF_001854685.1). Classification (NCBI taxonomy): domain Bacteria; kingdom Pseudomonadati; phylum Pseudomonadota; class Alphaproteobacteria; order Hyphomicrobiales; family Rhizobiaceae; genus Rhizobium; species Rhizobium sp. RSm-3. Next base: position 113,543 of record NZ_MAWZ01000007.1, read on the forward strand.
TCCTGCTTGTCCGCCGCACGGCGCTCGGCATGCTGATCGAGGCCGTCGGCATCAACCGCCGCGCCAGCACGCTCTCGGGCATTCAGACGCCGGTGCTGCTGATGGCCGTCTATACGCTGAGCGGTCTCTGCGCCTCGATCGCAGGCATCATCGTCGCCGCCGACATCAAGGGCGCCGATGCCAACAATGCCGGCCTCTGGTTGGAACTCGACGCCATCCTCGCGGTCGTCGTCGGCGGCAATTCGCTGCTCGGCGGCCGCTTCAGCATCCTGGGATCGCTGATCGGCGCGATGATCATCCAGGCTGTCAATACCGGCATCCTGTCCTCCGGCTTCCCGCCCGAATTCAACCTGATCATCAAGGCGGTCATCATTATCGTCATTCTCGTCATCCAGTCGCCGGCGGTGCAGTCGCTCGCCATCTTCGCCAGCCGCCGGCAGGGCGGAAGGGAGCAGCCGAAATGAACTCCAAATACCTGCCGCTGCTGGCGACCATCGTCATCTTCGTGCTCGCCTATGCCGGCTGCACGCTGCAATATCCGAACATGCTGTCGACCCGCGTCATCGGCAATCTTCTGACCGACAACGCCTTCCTCGGCATCGCCGCCGTCGGCATGACCTTCGTCATCATCTCGGGCGGCATCGATCTGTCGATCGGTTCGATCATCGCCTTCACCGGCGTTTTCCTCGCGGTGATCCTGCAGAAGACCTCGATGCATCCGCTGCTGGCCTTCGCGCTGGTTCTGGTCATCACCACCGCCTTCGGCGCGGTCATGGGCGCAATCATCCACTATCTGGAAATGCCGGCCTTCATCGTCACGCTCGCCGGCATGTTCCTGGCACGCGGCATGGCCTTCGTGCTTTCGATCGACAGCATCCCGATCGACCACGAATATTATTCGACGCTGACGAGCCTCTATTGGCGGCTGCCCGGAGGCGGCCGGCTGACGCTGATCGGCGGCATCATGCTTCTGGTCTTTGCCGTCGGCATTTTCATCGCCCAGCGCACCCGCTTCGGCACTAATGTCTATGCGCTCGGCGGCGGCCCGCAGACGGCGCGGCTGATGGGCGTGCCTGTGGGACGCACGACGATCCAGATTTATGCGCTGTCGGGCTTTCTGGCAGGCCTATCCGGGATCGTTTTTTCGCTGTACACCTCTGCCGGATATTCTCTTGCAGCAGTCGGCGTCGAACTCGATGCCATCGCGGCGGTCGTCATCGGGGGGACGCTGCTGACCGGAGGAGCGGGATTCGTGGCGGGAACCTTGATCGGTATCCTGATCCAGGGGCTCATTCAGACTTACATCACCTTCGACGGCACGCTGTCGAGCTGGTGGACCAAGATCCTGATTGGCCTTCTGCTGTTTGCATTCATCCTGATGCAGAAAGCCATCCTGTTCGTTTCCAGTCTGAACAAGAGGTACGCCTGAAGGGGAGAGGGATCGCTTGCGCAACACATTGGAAGAGACACGTAAGACGGGGCGCAGAACCCGGACGAGCCACGCGCAGGTGGTCGACGAACTCGGCAAGGCGATCGTCGCCGGCACCTATCCCGTCGGCTCGATCCTGCCTGGTGATACCGAACTGGCGCAGCGCTTCAAGGTGTCCCGCACCGTCTTGCGCGAGACGATGAAGACGCTGGCCGCCAAGGGCATGGTCGTCGCCAAGGCGCGGGTCGGCACGCGTGTGACCGGGAAGAACCTGTGGAACATGTTCGACAGCGAGATCATCGCCTGGCACTTCGACAATGGCGTGACGGAAGAGTTCCTGCTGCAGCTCTACGATATCCGTCTTGCCGTCGAACCCTTCGCCGCCGGTCTCGTCGCCGAACGGGCGAATGCCGAGGATATCGAGACGCTGCGCGCACTGGCGCTCGATATGGCGGCGAGCGGCCATACCGCCGACAGCCTGGCACTTGCCGACCTTCGCTTCCACCTGGCGATCGCCGAAGCCTCGCACAATCCCTTCATGCGCACGCTCGGCAGCCTCATCGAGGCGGCCCTCGTCGGCATGTTCCGCATGAGTACGCCGCCCACCGAAAACGGCTTCGCCAATATTGCCGACACCCATATGCGCATCGTCGATGCGATCGTTTCCGGCGACAGCCTTGCTGCGCGCCGCGCCATGGAGCTCGTCATCCTGGACGGCCGCCACCATGTGCACGAGGCCTTCGCCGCCGTCGGTTCGGAGACCGTCATCGTGTCGATTTCGACCGAAATTTAACACCCGCAAAGGCTTTGCTGATCTGAGGGCACCGCGCGTCTTTTCGGGCGCGCAAAGCACGCTGCAAGACTTTCAATCCACCCAACGTGCTTTCCGAAAATCGATTCCGATTTCAGGAATTATGCAGTATGAGGCAACAAAGCCGCCTCATGGCGCGGATTCGCGGAGCAGATCATGGAACGTACTTGTCTTGCCGTCATCCTTGCCGCCGGTGACAGCACGCGGATGAAATCCTCGAAATCGAAGGTGCTGCATCCGGTCGCCGGACGGCCGATGATCGCCCATGTGGTCGAGGCAGTCGCCTCCGCCGGCATTTCCTCCGTCGCGCTCGTCGTCGGCCGCGATGCCGAGGAGGTGGCAAAGGCTGCAAGCATCGACGGTGTCGGCGTCGAATCCTATCTGCAGCAGCAGCGCCTTGGCACCGGCCATGCAGTACTGGCTGCCCGCGAAGCGATCGGCAAAGGTTATGACGATATCCTCGTCACCTATGGCGACGTGCCGTTGCAGACCGACGGGCCGCTGAAGGCGGCCCGCCAGGGCCTTGCCGACGGCAGCGATATCGTCGTCATCGGCTTCCACACCGATCGCCCCACCGGCTATGGCCGCCTGCTTGTCAAGGACGGCGAACTCATCGCCATCCGCGAAGAAAAGGACGCGACCGATGCCGAGCGCACTGTGACCTGGTGCAACAGCGGGCTGATGGCGATCAACGGCCGCAAGGCGCTCGATCTGCTCTCACGCATCGGCAACGCCAACGCCAAGGGCGAATTCTATCTGACCGATCTCGTCGAGATCGCCCGCTCACTCGGTGGCCGCGTCACCGCTGTCGACGCCCCTGAAATCGAGATGACCGGCTGCAACACCCGGGCCGAACTCGCCGTCATCGAGCGCTTCTGGCAGGAGCGCTGCCGCCACCAGATGATGCTTTCGGGCGTTACCATGATTGCGCCGGAAACGGTCTTTCTCTCCTACGACACCGTCATCGGCCAGGATGCGCTGATCGAGCCGAACGTCGTCTTCGGCCCCGGCGCGGTGATCGACAGCGGCGCCGTCATCCATGCCTTCTCGCATATCGAAGGCGCCCATGTCAGCCAGGGTGCGACCGTCGGCCCCTTCGCGCGGCTGCGGCCGGGTGCCGATCTCGGCAATGGGTCGAAGGTCGGCAATTTCTGCGAGGTAAAGAACGGCCGGATCGGCGAGGGCGCCAAGGTCAACCATCTCACCTATATCGGCGATGCCGTCGTCGGCGCCGGCAGCAATATCGGCGCCGGCACGATCACCTGCAACTATGACGGCGTCAACAAGGCCGAGACGGTGATCGGCGAAAACGCCTTCATCGGCTCCAACTCCTCGCTGGTCGCCCCGGTGACGATCGGCGACGGTGCCTATATCGGCTCCGGCAGCGTCATCACCGCCGACGTGCCGGCCGATGCGCTGGCGCTCGGCCGGGCTCGCCAGGAGATCAAGCCTGGCCGGGCCACACTGCTGCGCGAGCGCGCACTCGCCATCAAGGCGGCGAAGAAGGCCAAGGCTTGAGCGGCTTTGCGTAACCGGCGGAAATTGAAAGTGACCGCCGAGACCATTGAGAAATAAGCGGAAATCAGTAGGACTGGCCTCGTTATCGAAGCCTTATGGGGATGTTATATGTGCGGTATTGTGGGGATCGTCGGAACGCAGCCTGTAGCCGGGCGCCTGGTCGATGCGCTGAAGCGTCTCGAATATCGCGGCTATGATTCCGCCGGCGTCGCCACCATTCATGAGGGGGTGATGGATCGCCGCCGCGCCGAAGGCAAGCTGTTCAATCTGGAAAAGCGCCTCGACTCCGAGCCGCTGCCAGGCCTGGTCGGCATTGCCCATACGCGCTGGGCGACCCACGGTGTTCCCAACGAAACCAATGCCCATCCGCACTTTGTCGAAGGTGTTGCCGTCGTCCATAACGGCATCATCGAGAACTTCTCCGAGCTGCGCGACGAATTGACCGCGAGGGGCGCGGTCTTCGAAACCCAGACCGATACCGAGGTCGTCGCCCAGCTGATGGCGAAATACCTGCGCGAGGGCGCGGAGCCGCGCGCCGCCATGCTGCAGATGCTGAACCGCTTGACCGGCGCCTATGCGCTCGCCGTCATGCTGAAGGCCGATCCCGGCACGATCATGGCCGCCCGTTCCGGGCCGCCGCTTGCCGTCGGCTACGGCCGCGGCGAGATGTTCCTCGGTTCGGATGCGATTGCGCTCTCGCCCTTCACCAACGAGATCACTTATCTCTCCGACGGCGATTGCGCCATCATCACCCGCGACAGCGTCGCCGTCATCGATTTCGCCGGTAAGCCGGTCAAGCGCGCCCGCCAGATCTCGCAGGCGACTGCCTATGTCGTCGATAAGGGCAATCACCGCCATTTCATGGAAAAGGAAATCTACGAGCAGCCGGAGGTCATCTCCCACGCGCTCAGCCATTACGTCGATTTCGCCGAGAACACGATCGGCGCCAATGCCGCCGCGATCGATTTCAAGGCGGCGACCGGTCTGGCGATCTCGGCCTGCGGAACCGCCTATCTCGCCGGCCTTGTCGGCAAATACTGGTTCGAGCGTTATGCCCGCCTGCCTGTGGAGATCGACGTCGCCTCCGAATTCCGTTACCGCGAAATGCCGCTGTCGCCGTCGCAGGCGGCACTGTTCATCTCACAATCAGGCGAGACCGCCGATACGCTGGCATCGCTGCGCTATTGCCGGGAGAACGGCCTGAAGATCGGCGCGGTCGTCAATGTCCGCGAATCGACGATCGCCCGCGAATCCGACGCGGTCTTCCCGATCATGGCCGGCCCGGAAATCGGCGTCGCCTCGACCAAGGCCTTCACCTGCCAGCTGGCCGTGCTGGCATCGCTGGCGATCGGCGCCGGCAAGGCGCGCGGCACGGTCAGCGCCGAGGAGGAAAGGGCGCTGGTGCGTCACCTCGCCGAAATGCCGCGCATCATGAGCCGGGTGCTGAACCTCATCCAGCCGCAGATGGAAAGCCTGTCGCGCGAACTGTCGAAATGCAAGGACGTGCTCTATCTCGGCCGCGGCACCAGCTTCCCGCTCGCCATGGAAGGCGCGCTGAAGCTCAAGGAAATTTCCTATATTCACGCCGAAGGTTATGCCGCCGGCGAATTGAAGCACGGGCCGATCGCGCTGATTGACGAGAACATGCCGGTGATCGTCATCGCTCCTTACGACCGTTTCTTCGAAAAAACCGTGTCCAATATGCAGGAGGTCGCAGCCCGCGGCGGCCGCATCATCTTCATCACCGACGAGGCGGGGGCGGCGGCCTCGAAACTGCCGACCATGGCGACGATCACCCTGCCTGTGGTCGACGAAATCATCGCGCCGATGATCTTCTCGCTGCCGATCCAGCTGCTCGCTTATCACACCGCCGTCTTCATGGGCACCGACGTCGATCAGCCGCGCAATCTGGCGAAATCCGTGACCGTGGAATAAGCCCGCGACGACCCGATCTTCGCGCCGAAACATATTGTGCGACGCCCCGAATTCTGGCAGTTTTACCAGGCGGACAAGGGGGAAAGGCCGGCGTTCCGGCCTGTCCAGGACCGAGATGGAGCTCATCAGGAGAGATGACCGACAACACCCCCAGAATGCCGGTCGCGACCCGGCTGAGGAATAATTTTCTCGCAGGCCTGATCATCTGCGCGCCGATCGCCATTACCATCTGGCTGACCTGGACCTTCATCCACTGGTCGGACAGCTGGGTCAGGCCCTATATTCCGGCGCGCTGGAATCCGGAAAGCTATCTCAATTTCGCCATTCCCGGTTTCGGCCTGCTGATCGCCGTCGTGCTGATCACCGTCGTCGGTTTTCTCGGCAAGAACCTGATCGGCCAGAGCATCGTCCGTTTCGGTGAATCAGTCGTCCAGCGCATGCCCCTGGTGCGCACGATCTACAGAAGCGTGAAGCAGATTTTCGAAACCGTTCTGAAGGAGCAGGCGAACTCCTTCAAGAAGGTCGGCCTCATCGAATATCCCGGTCCCGGCCTCTGGGCGCTGGTCTTCATCGCCACCGATGCCAAGGGAGAGATCGCGTCGAAGTTCAACGCCATGGGCCAGGACATGGTGGCCGTCTTCCTGCCGCCGACGCCGGTGCCGACGGCCGGTTTCCTCGTCTTCGTCCCCCGCGAAAAGATCGTCCTGCTCGACATGAGCCCGGAAGACGCCGCCAAGTTCCTGATTTCGGGCGGTCTCGTCGCCCCCGGACACACGCCGTCCGAGCCGAAGCAGAAGCATCTGCCGCGGCCGAAGCCGGTGGCGGTTTCAAAGGCCGACTAACCGGCTCTCAGGAATCGAATAGCCTCATCGCGACGGAGGAGATAGAGCAGGGTGCGGATCGCCTGTCCTCTTTCGCTGGTCAGCTCCGGATCCCGCTCGATGAGATAGGCCGCATCCTTGCGGGCGATTTCCAGCAGGTCGGCATGCGCCTCGAGGCTGGCGATACGAAAGCCCGGCGTGCCGGATTGGCGGGTGCCGAGCAGCTCGCCTTCGCCGCGCAGCTTCAAATCCTCCTCGGCGATGCGGAAACCGTCCTCCGTCTCGCGCATGATCGACAGCCTGGCATGGCCGGTCTCGCCGAGCGGCCCCTTATAGAGCAGGATGCAGGTCGAGGCCTCGTCGCCGCGCCCGACGCGGCCGCGCAGCTGATGCAATTGCGCCAGGCCGAAGCGCTCGGCATGTTCGATCACCATGATCGTCGCATCCGGCACGTCGACGCCGACCTCGACGACAGTGGTGGCGACGAGAAGGCGGGTCTCGCCGTTCTTGAACGCCATCATCGCCGCGTCTTTTTCCGGCCCGCTCATCCGGCCGTGGATGAGGCCGATATCGGGGCCGAGGGCGGAGACCAGCGTGGCATGCCGCTCCTCGGCCGACATCAAGTCGAGCTCTTCGGACTCTTCGACCAGCGGGCAGATCCAGTAGGCTTTCTTGCCCTCGGCAAGCGCGCTTTGCAGCCGCCCGACGATTTCACCGGTGCGTTCCATCGGCACGGTGATCGTCTGGATCGGCTTGCGGCCGGCCGGTTTTTCCGTGAGCTTGGAAACATCCATATCGCCGAAGGCGGCAAGCACCAGCGTGCGCGGGATCGGCGTCGCCGTCATCACCAGCATATGCGGCGAGATGCCCTTGGCGGTCAGCCTCAGGCGCTGATGCACGCCGAAACGGTGCTGTTCGTCGACGACGGCCAGCATCAGCTTGGCGTAAGAGACGCTGTCCTGGAACAGCGCATGCGTGCCGATGATGATCTGTGCCGCTCCCGAGGCGATGCGCTCCAGAATCTCCTCTCGCTCACGCCCCTTGGTGCGGCCGGTCAGCAGCTCGATGCCGAGACCGGCGGAGGCGGCGAATTTCGAGATCGTCGCGTGGTGCTGGCGCGCCAGGATTTCGGTCGGCGCCATCAGCACCGCCTGGCCGCCGCTCTCGATCACCGCCGCCATCGCCATCAGCGCCACCAGCGTCTTGCCGGAGCCGACATCGCCCTGCAGCAGCCGCAACATGCGCTCGGCCCCGGCCATGTCCTTCAAAACCTCGGCGATCGCCTCGTTCTGGCTTGATGTGAGCGAAAAGGGCAGGGACTTCAGGATCTTGCCGCTGATTTCCCCAGTCGCAAGCACCGGCTGGCCGGCCACCTTGCGCAGCCTCTGCCGCACCAGGCTCAGCGAAAGCTGGCCGGCGAGGAATTCGTCATAGGCAAGCCGCCGCCGCGCAGGGGCCTGTGGGTCGATATCGGCGGGGTCGCGCGGCTCGTGCAGCATATGAAAACTGTCGCGAATCGCCGGCAGGCCCTGTTTCTGCGCCAGCGCCAGATCGATCCATTCCGGCAGCTCGGGAAAACGCGGCAGGGCGCCGTCGATGATCTTGCGCAATGTCTTCGGCGAAAGTCCTGCCGTCAGCGGATAGATCGGCTCGACCAGCGGCAGGTTCTCCGCCTCATCGGCCCTGACGATATAATCTGGATGCACCATCGAGGCGCGGCCGTTGAACCAGTCGACCTTGCCGCTGACCGTCACCTCCGCATCGACAGGCAGCTGCTTTTCCAGCCAGGCGGCCTGACCGCGGAAAAAGACCAGCGTCAGCTCGCCGGTCTCGTCATGCAGGAAGACGCGATAGGGGACATTGCTCTTGCCGCGCGGCGGTACTTGGTGCCGGTCGACGCGCGCGGTGATCGTCACGATCGCGCCCTGCGGCGCGCGGGCGATGCCCGGCTGGTTGCGCCGATCGATCAGCGAAAAGGGCGCATGGAAGATGAGGTCGATGACCCGGCAATCTTCCGGCGTCTCGCGCCCGAGCAGCTTGACCAGCAGTTCGGCGATCTTCGGGCCGACGCCCGGAAGGCCCGAAATGGGGGAAAACAAAGGATCGAGAATGGCGGGGCGCATGCGGCCAAAATGCGATGAACAATGCGGCCTTGGCAAGGCTGACAAGCCGCTTTCCAGGGTCTATAGAGGCGCATCAACAGGAAGGTAATGCCATGACAGGTGTCACGCTCACCAGTGCCGGTCTCGACCCGCGCCGCCGCCGGATCCTTTTCCGCTGCTGGCACCGCGGCATCCGCGAGATGGATCTGGTCTTCGGCCAGTTCGCCGAAGCCGAGATCGCGACGCTTTCGGAAGCCGAGCTCGACGAATTCGAGACGATCATGGCTGAGGAAGACAATGATCTGGTGCGCTGGATCATGGGAACATGGCCTGTGCCTGAGCGTTTCCAGACACCGATCTTTGCCCGCCTTGCCGCCTATACGCCCGATTTCGACAAGCCCCTCAGGACGCCGGAATGATCCCTGGTTTTGATGCGAAGAAGCTTGCGGCCATTGCCGAGCCGCTGACGATCGGCAATGTGCCTGTCGGCCTCGAACCGCTGCTGCTCGCCGAACTCGCCCGCGCGGGAGAGCCGGTCGCCTATGTCATATCGGACGGCCACCGCATGGCCGATCTCGAGCAGATGCTGGGCTTCGTCGCCCCCGACATTCCGGTTCTGACCCTGCCGGCCTGGGACTGTCTGCCCTATGACCGCGTTTCGCCGAGCGCCGATACCTCGGCCCGCCGGCTGGCCGCGCTCGGCGGCCTCATTGCCCACCGGAAGAAGCCGCATGCGGCCATCGTGCTCGTCACCGCCAATGCCATGCTGCAGAAGGTGGCGCCGCAGGATGTCATCGAAAGCCTGAGCTTTTCGGCTCGTCCCGGCAACCAGCTGCGCATGGACGATCTCGCCGGCCGCCTGGAGCGCAACGGCTTCGACCGCGTCGCGACCGTTCGCGAAGTCGGCGAATATGCCGTGCGCGGCGGCATTCTCGACGTCTTCGTGCCGGGTTCGGAAGAGCCTGTCCGCCTCGATTTCTTCGGCGATACGCTGGAATCGATCCGCAGCTTCGATCCGGCGAGCCAGCGCACCACGGGCCAAGTGCGCTCGCTCGATCTCAATCCGATGAGCGAGGTGACGCTGACGCCCGATACGATCAGCCGCTTCCGCAAGAATTACCTCTCGGCGTTCGGCGCGACGACACGCGATGACGCGCTCTATCTCGCCGTCTCCGAAGGCCGCCGTTATCCTGGCATGGAACACTGGCTGCCGCTCTTCTACGAGAAGCTCGACACCGTCTTCGATTATCTCAGCGGCTTCCGAGTTGTCACCGACCATACGGTGCGTGAGGCAGCCGAGGAGCGCTCCAAGCTGGTTTTCGACTATTACGACGCCCGCCTGAATTCCGGTCAGCCGGCCAAGGGCCAGATGGCGCAGGGCACGCCCTACAAGCCGGTGACGCCGGGCCAGCTCTATCTCGACAGCAAGCTTTTCGCCAAAACCCTCGACGCGCTCGGTGCGATCCGCATCAGCCCCTTCAACGAGATCGAAGGCGAGGCGAGGCGGGTCGTCAATATCGACGCCCGCCAGGGCCAGCGCTGGGCCCGCTCGAATGCCGAGGGCGGCGGCGATGCCGAACGCATCAACATCTTCGACGTCGTCGTCAAGCATATCGCCGACCGCCGCGCCGGCGGAGCGAAAGTGCTGGTCACCGCCTGGACGGAAGGCTCGCTGGAGCGCCTGCTGCAGGTGCTGAATGAACACGGCCTGGAAAAGGTGAAGCCGGTCGAGGCGCTGAAAGATGTCGGCGCACTGGGCAAAGGCGAGGCGGCAGCCGCTGTGCTCAATCTCGAATCCGGTTTCGAGGCGGGCGATCTCGTCGTCATCGGCGAGCAGGATATCCTCGGCGACCGCATGGTGCGCCGCTCCAAGCGCCGCAAGCGCGCCGCCGATTTCATCGCCGAGGTTGCCGGCCTCGACGAGGGCTCGATCGTCGTCCACGCCGAACACGGCATCGGTCGCTTCATCGGGCTGAAGACCATCGAGGCGGCAGGCGCCCCGCATGCCTGCCTCGAACTGCAGTATGCCGACGAGGCCAAGCTCTTCCTGCCGGTCGAAAACATCGATCTTCTCTCGCGCTACGGCGGCGAGGGCACCGAGGCCCAGCTCGACAAGCTGGGCGGCGGCGCCTGGCAGATGCGCAAGGCCAAGCTCAAGAAGCGCCTGCTCGACATGGCCGATGCCCTGATCCGCATCGCCGCCGAGCGGCTGACGCGCCACGCGCCGATGCTGACGACGCCGGATGGCCTTTACGACGAATTTGCCGCCCGCTTCCCCTATGATGAGACCGAGGACCAGGATAACGCCATCGACGCGGTACGCTCCGATCTCGGCGCCGGTCGGCCGATGGACCGCCTCGTCTGCGGCGACGTCGGCTTCGGCAAGACCGAAGTGGCGCTGCGCGCCGCCTTCGTCGCCGCGATGAACGGCGTCCAGGTTGCCATCGTCGTGCCGACGACCTTGCTTGCCCGCCAGCATTTCAAGACCTTTTCCGAGCGCTTCCGCGGCCTGCCGGTGCGCGTCCAGCAGGCCTCCCGTCTTGTCGGGGCCAAAGAGCTGGCGCTGACCAAGAAGGAGGTGGCGGAGGGGAAGACCGATATCGTCGTCGGCACCCATGCGCTGCTCGGCGCCGGTATCAAATTCGCCAATCTCGGCCTGCTCGTCATCGACGAGGAGCAGCATTTCGGCGTCAAGCACAAGGAGCGGCTGAAGGAGCTGAAGAGCGACGTGCATGTGCTGACGCTGTCGGCCACACCGATCCCGCGCACGCTGCAGCTTGCCATGACCGGAGTGCGCGAACTGTCGCTGATCACCACGCCGCCGGTCGATCGCATGGCCGTGCGCACCTTCATCTCCCCCTTCGACAGCCTGGTCATCCGCGAGACGCTGATGCGCGAGCATTATCGCGGCGGCCAGAGTTTTTACGTCTGCCCGAGGCTTGCCGACCTCGCCGATGTGCATGCCTTCCTGCAGTCGGATGTGCCGGAGCTGAAGGTCGCCGTCGCCCATGGCCAGATGCCGGCCGGCGAACTCGAAGACATCATGAACGCCTTTTACGAAGGCCGTTACGACGTGCTGCTGTCGACCACTATCGTCGAATCCGGCCTCGATGTGCCCACAGCCAACACGCTGATCGTCCACCGTGCCGATATGTTCGGCCTCGCCCAGCTCTACCAGTTGCGCGGCCGTGTCGGCCGCTCGAAGGTGCGCGCTTTCGCGCTCTTCACCCTGCCTGTCAACAAGGTGCTGACGGCAACGGCCGACCGCCGGCTGAAGGTGCTGCAGTCGCTGGATACGCTCGGCGCCGGCTTCCAGCTGGCAAGTCACGATCTCGATATCCGCGGCGCCGGCAACCTGCTCGGCGAAGAGCAGTCGGGCCACATCAAGGAAGTCGGCTTCGAACTCTATCAGCAGATGCTGGAAGAGGCGGTCGCCGAGGTCAAGGGTGTAGACGAAATCCACGACACCGGCTGGTCGCCGCAAATCTCCGTCGGCACGACGGTGATGATTCCTGAGGGTTACGTTCCCGATCTGCATCTGCGCATGGCGCTCTACCGCCGTCTCGGCGAGATCACCGAACTCAAGGAGATCGACGGCTTCGGCGCCGAGATGATCGACCGTTTCGGGCCGATGCCGATCGAGGTCCAGCATCTCCTGAAGATCGTCTACATCAAGTCGCTCTGCCGCACCGCCAATGTCGAAAAGCTCGATGCCGGCCCGAAGGGCGTCGTCGTGCAGTTCCGCAACAAGGAATTCCCGAACCCGGCAAATCTCGTCGGTTATATCGGCAGGCAGGGCACGATGGCGAAGATCCGCCCCGACCACAGCCTGTTCCTGACCCGCGATCTGCCGACCCCGGAAAAACGCCTGCAGGGCGCCGCCGTGATCATGACGCAGTTGGCCGAGATGGCGAAATAGAAGCAGTTCCAGCAAAAGTGCGAAGCGGTTTTGCGTCCGGAATGCGTGAGGAACAAAGAGATCGGAAGGAGACGGGCATGGCGACATACGGCGCAACGATCGCCTGGAAGCGGAACGGCGAGACCTTCACCGACAATCGTTACAGCCGCGCCCACCGCTGGGGCTTCGACGGCGGCATCGAGTTGCGCGCATCCTCGTCAGCCCACGTCGTTCCGCTGCCTTACTCTGTCGAGGATGCCATCGATCCGGAAGAGGCCTTCGTTGCCTCGCTCTCCAGCTGCCACATGCTCTGGTTCCTCTCGATCGCGGCAAAGCAGCGATTCTGCGTCGACAGCTACACCGATGCCGCCGAGGGCATTATGGAGAAGAATACCGACGGCCGCCTCGCCATGACCGTCGTGACGCTGCGGCCGCATGTCGTCTTCTCCGGCGACAAGCAGCCCTCGCTAAGCGAGCTCGAAAGCCTGCATCATCGCGCCCACGACGAATGTTTCATCGCCAATTCGGTAAAACCGAGGTGCGCTGCATTCCGGTCCTGGGATGAAGCAAAGGCCGTTGCCCGGCCATTGCCGCCTGCTAGTTGAGTCCGGATCGCGCCTCGGCCTTCGCCTTGGCGATATCGCGCAGCGCGTTGGCCAGCACGTCGGGCGTCTGGGCGCCGCTGACGGCATATTGCTGGTCGAAGATGAAAAACGGCACGCCGCTGACGCCCATCTCCTGCGCCGCCTTGATCTCCGCGACGATCAGATCGCGATCGGCATCGGAGGCAAGCAGCGAAGCGATGACCGAGCGGTCGAGGTCGGCCTTTTCGGCAATATCGAGCAGCACCGCATGGTCGCCGACATTGCGGCCTTCCTCGAAATTCGCCTTGAACAGCGCGTCGACGGCCTTGTCCTGCTTCTCGCGGCCTTCGATCATCGCCCAGTGGATCAGTCGATGCGCATCGAGTGTGTTCGGCCCGATCTTGATCGCCTCGAAATCGAAGGCGATGCCCACCTCGCGGCCGAGATCGGTGAGCATCTTATGGGCCTGCGCTACGCGCTCCTCGCCGCCGAGCTTCTGCGCCAGCGCCTTCTTCTGGTCGACGCCCTCCTTGGGGTAATCGGGATTGAGCCGGTACGGCCGCCAGTTGATATCGACGCCGATTTCGTCCTGCACTTCGGCGATGGCGAGTTCCAGCCGCGCCTTGCCGAGATAGCACCAGGGGCAGACGACATCCGAGACGACGTCGATAGTGATACGTTCCATGATGATCTTCCTTATTCCATGCGCCTCAGAACGGAGACGTTTCAGCCGGCCCGATTCGGCTCTTCTTATTGCACGCTCGTATCCCACCATACCGGCAGCTGGTAGCCGTAAAGCGGCACCGTGTCGGGACGGCCGATGCGCTTGCTGCGCGCCACCCATTGCTGGCCGATATGATAGAGCGGCAGCACGTAATGGCTGGACAGCAGCAGTCGGTCATAGGAACGCACCGCCGCGATGAAGTCCTCGGTCGAGCGCGCCCTCAGCAGATGGTCAATCAGCGTGTCGAGATCGGGATCGTTGGCGCCGGCAAAGGTGTCGTTACCCTCCTTTGTGCGCAGAGCCGAAGACCAGCGACCGAGCTGCTCTATTCCAGGCGACAGCGTGGACACATAGGCTTTGATGATCATGTCGTAATCACGGCTGTTGGTTCGGCTCTGATATTGCGAATCGTCGACGGTGCGGATCGAAACAGTAATCCCGATCGTTTGCAGTGAACGCTGATAGGCAATGGCGAGTTTCTCCTGATCGGCATTCTGCGTCAGGATTTCGAAGGCGAGCTGATGACCCGAGGCGTCTATCATCTTGCCACCCTGGATGGTATAGCCGCCCTGTTTCAACAGTTCGACCGCCTGCCTCAGCACATTGCGGTCGCGGCCGGAACCGTCAGTGACCGGCAACTTATAGGTTCCGTCGAGAATCGTGGGCGCAATTTTGTCCTTGATCGGCCCGAGAAGGGCAATTTCCCTCTCATCGGCGGGAACGCCGAAGCTCGAAAGCTCGGAATTCTGCCAGAAGCTCTGGGTGCGCTTATAGGCGCCGGAATAAAGGTTCTTGTTCGCCCATTCGAAATCGAACACCAGTGACAGGCCCTCGCGCACCTTCGAGTCGGCGAAGATCGGCCGGCGCGTGTTGAACACGAAGCCGAGCATGCCGCTTGGGAGTTTCGGCGTAAACACATCCTTGATCACGGCCCCGGAGGTGGCGGCGGGGAAATCATAGGCATTGGCCCAATGGCCGGGATTACCGTCGGGATAGAGGTCGACATCACCCTTCTTGAAGGCTTCGAACAATGTCGTGTCCTGCAGGAAATACTGGACGGTGATCGTGTCGTAATTGTCGGTGCCGACCTTGGCGGGAATGTCCTTGCCCCAGTAATTCGGATCACGCTCATAGGTGATGCTCTCACCGGGTTTCACCGTCTTCACCTTGTAGGGACCGGAACCGAGCGGCGGCGTCAGCGATGTGCGGTCGAAGGTTTCCGGATCGACCGCATGTTTCGGCAGCACCGGGAAAAGGCCCAAAATCAAAGGCGTCTCGCGGTTAGCCTGGTCGTTGAAGGTCAAGCGCACGCTATGCTCGCCCACCTTTTCTATCTTGGCGACGGTTTTCAGGGGGGTCGTGTAACGCGGCAGGCCCTTGTCGCGCATCAGTTCGAAGGTGAATATCACGTCTTCGGGCGTCACCGGCTGGCCATCGGCCCATTTCGCCTTCGGATTGAGGTTGAACTGGATGAAGCTCCTGGCGTCGTCCCATTCCACAGTCTCGGCCAGCAGGCCGTAAAGCGTGAAAGGCTCATCCCTGGAGCGCTGCATCAGCGAATCGTAGACGAGATTGCCATATTCCGGATCCCACATGCCGCGCGCCGTCGTGCGATTACTCTTTACGATGAACGGATTGAGGCTGTCGAAGGTGCCGACGACGCCATAGGTGATCTTGCCGCCCTTTTTTACGTCAGGATTGACGTAAGGAAAGTGCTTGTAATCAGCCGGCAAGGCTGGCGCGCCACGCGTCGCAATGCCGTACAGCGGCTCGGCGGCGGCAGCGCCGCACAGCAGCGAGAGGACGAGGGGGACGACGATCCGGAGCATTCGGCAATCCTTGCGACCACGAAAACGGGCATGATTCACCGCGGAGATTATCATGGGGTCGAGCGATTCCAACACAAAGCGGCGATTTCTTTGGCATCGCGACGAAATGCTCGTCAAATTGCCAAAGAAATGCTGGATATCTTGAACGCTGCGATGTAACAGGTGAACCCGAAGTTTCGGGGTCATGCATTTGCCTTATTTTTTTAAGAGGTGGGTGCCGAACGACCCGAGGTTGGGGCGGCAAGTCGCTGTCCTGAACGGATATCAGGAGACGGAATTCGTTATGATGTTCAAGTCTGAAAAGAAAATGCGGGCAGCGCTGTCCGTTCTGGCAGTGATGTTCGGCGCCGCTTCGGCTCCGGTCTCCTCCTTCGCCCAGGAAGCGGCAGCTCCCGCCGATGGCCAGGCACAGGCCGCCGGTGCGCCGAGGCTCGGCTGGTACAAAACCTGCAGCAAGCAGGAAGACAACGACATCTGTGTTGTCCAGAACCTGATCCTCGCCAATGGCGGCCAGCTCGTCACGGCCGTTGGCCTGATCTCGGTCTCCGGCAAGATCAACCGCAAGCTCCTGCAGGTCTCGGTTCCGACAGCTCGCCTGATCCCCCCGGGCGTCATCATGCAGATCGACGGCGGCAAGGGCCAGAAACTCGACTACGCCGTCTGCCTGCCGGACAAGTGCACCGCCGAGGTCCCGCTGACCGATGCGATGATCGCCAGCCTCAAGAAGGGCAGCGACGTGATCTTGACCTCGATCAACTTCCGCCGCGCCCCGAACCCGATCAAGATTTCGCTCGAAGGCTTCACCGGCGCTTATGACGGCGAACCGGTTTCCGAATCGAAGCTCGCTGAAAGCCAGCGCAGCCTGCAGGAAGGCATGCAGAAGAAGGCCGAAGAAGCCCGCAAGAAGCTGGAAGACGCCCAGAAGGCAGCCAAGGCGCAGTAATCCTGCCGCCATATTGAATTGGAAACCCGGCTTCAGGCCGGGTTTTTTATTGATGGGTCTCTGTCTCTCCTCGGCTTTGCGCCGTGGCCCGGTTTACGCCCCGGATTTGCCCCTCACCGTAACCCTCTCCCCGTTTTGACGGGGAGAGGGGACGTGCCACGCAGGATGTCGGCGAGGGACGGAGAGGTCGCAGCATATCTCCTTCGCCTCGTTTACGGGGAGAAGGTGGCGGCAGCCGGATGAGGGGCTCCCCAGCAAAACGCTGCATTTGCAACCAACAGAAAAGGCCTCGCTGGGAGAGGTGAGGCCTTGTTCATGCTGTGAATCAACCGATCTAGTGGGCGAAGCTCATCTTGGGTTTGAACTGCCCTGACGGGGCCTGATCGAAAATCTGGTAGATCTGTGGGTTGCGAAGCGGCGTGCCGCTTTCGTCGTTCATCAGGTTCTGCTCGGAGACATAAGCGACATATTCGCTTTCGTCATTTTCGGCGAGCAGATGATAGAAGGGCTGGTCTCTGCTCGGGCGCACCTCGGCCGGAATGGAGTTCCACCATTCCTCCGTATTCGCGAACTCCGGATCAACGTCGAAGATGACGCCGCGAAACGGGAAAACCTTGTGCCGGACCACTTCGCCGATACTGAACTTTGCTACTCTTTCTTTCATGGTACGACTTCCTTTCATCACCAAATTTGGTGATTGGTGCCGCGCAAATCAAGATTTTTGCGCAAGCGCGTCACATGAACGTCATATCCTCCTGCTGGCGTCCATGACCCTGGGAGGGGAAAGCCCCGGAGACCGGGACTTTCCGTGTTCAGGCCAATCAGGCCGAGTAGTACATGTCGTATTCGACCGGATGCGGCGTCATTTCGAAGCGCATCACCTCTGCCATCTTCAGCTCGATGAAGGCATCGATCTGGTCGTCGTCGAACACGCCGCCGGCCGTCAGGAACTTGCGGTCCTTGTCGAGGCTTTCGAGCGCTTCGCGCAGCGAGCCGCAGACGGTCGGGATCTTCTTCAGTTCCTTCGGCGGCAGGTCGTAGAGATCCTTGTCCATGGCCTTGCCGGGATGGATCTTGTTCTTGATGCCGTCGAGGCCGGCCATCAGCATGGCGGCGAAGGCGAGATAGGGGTTTGCGGTCGGATCCGGGAAACGGACTTCGACGCGTTTTGCCTTCGGATTGGTGCCGAACGGAATGCGGCAGGAGGCCGAGCGGTTGCGGGCCGAATAGGCAAGCAGAACCGGTGCCTCATAGCCCGGGACGAGACGCTTGTAGGAGTTCGTCGACGGATTGGTGAAAGCGTTGATCGCCTTGGCATGCTTGATGATGCCGCCGATGTAGTAGAGGCAGCTCTCGGAGAGGCCGGCATATTCGTCGCCGGCAAAGGTCGGCTTGCCGCCCTTCCAGATCGACTGGTGCACGTGCATGCCCGAGCCGTTGTCGCCGAAGATCGGCTTCGGCATGAAGGTCGCCGTCTTACCATAGGCATTGGCCACCTGATGCACGACATATTTGTAGATCTGCATCTTGTCGGCGTTGCGCACCAGTGTATCGAACTTGATGCCGAGTTCGTGCTGGGCGGCGGCGACTTCATGGTGATGCTTTTCGACGACGACGCCCATTTCGGAGAGAACCGTCAGCATTTCCGAACGCATGTCCTGGGCACTGTCGACGGGCGGAACCGGGAAATAGCCGCCCTTGACGCGCGGGCGATGGCCGAGGTTGCCGGTTTCGTAATCGGTGTCGTCGTTCGACGGCAGCTCGGTCGAATCGAGCTTGAAGCCGGTATTGTAGGGATCGGCCTTGTACTTGACGTCGTCGAAGACGAAGAATTCGGCTTCCGGGCCGACGAAGATCGTGTCGCCGATGCCGGATGCCTTGAGATAGGCTTCGGCCTTCTTGGCGGTGCCGCGCGGATCGCGGTTGTAAGCCTCGCCGGAAACCGGATCGAGAATATCGCAGACGATGACCATGGTCGACTGAGCGAAGAACGGGTCCATATGCACCGTCTCGGTATCGGGCATCAGCACCATGTCGGACTCGTTGATGGCCTTCCAGCCGCCGATCGAGGAGCCGTCGAACATCACGCCGTCAGCGAACATGTCCTCGTCGACGCAGACAACGTCCATCGTCACATGCTGCAGCTTGCCCTTCGGGTCGGTGAAGCGCAGATCGACGAACTTCACGTCGTTTTCCTTGATCTGCTTCAGAATTTCGCTTGCGGTCGCCATTAAATACCTTCCTCCGATTTACGATGACAATACATGGCTGCGCTGACCGTATCGAACTTTGCGCGCTTGGCAAAGTGGGTCAGATGGCGTCGATGCCGGTCTCGCCGGTGCGGATACGGATAACCTCTTCGACGTTGGAAACGAAGATTTTTCCGTCGCCGATACGGCCGGTCTGCGCCGCCTTGCGGATCGCGTCGATGACGGCCTCCGCGTTTTCGTCGGCCAGTACGACTTCGACTTTCACCTTCGGCAGGAAATCGACGACGTATTCAGCTCCGCGGTAAAGTTCCGTGTGACCCTTCTGACGGCCGAAGCCCTTGGCTTCTGTGACCGTGATACCTTGCAGCCCGACTTCCTGAAGAGCTTCCTTCACTTCGTCCAGCTTGAAAGGCTTAATGATCGCTTCGATCTTTTTCATGAGAAAATGTCTCTCCGCTTCTCCCGTTATGGCAGGAATTTTCCCGCTCGCCGGATATGATGCAGATATCGTGCCAGTTTGAAATCCATCTTCTTAAAAAAATTCGCGGATTTTGCCGAAACCGCTGCATTTGCGGAGATTCTGATGTCGGTTTGGTGATAAATCAGCGGGAAAACTCGGTCCATCGATCAAAATCCTATCGAAAATCGAAAAAGACCCTTGTTTTAGGAGTCGCGCAACCACGTGTCTTGGGGGTGAAAATATAGGCAATTGCATAAAATAGGTTCTTTTCTTTGATGTTTCCAGCGGTTGTTTTTTAGGCGTTTTTTGATTGAATAGGCCAATGAGTCACCAGCTATCCGACCTTCTTCTCACGCCTGCCGAAATGGCTGCGGTCGACGCTGCCGCTGCCGCCTCCGGCATCGATTCCTTCGCCTTGATGGAAAGGGCAGGTGCCGCGGCCGCCGCCGCCGCCCTGCGTCTTCATCCCGAAGCTTTGCGCTTCGTCGTGCTCTGCGGGCCCGGCAATAATGGCGGCGACGCCTATGTGGCGGCAAGGCATCTGCAGAAGAGTGGGGCTCCGGTGGCGCTCTTCCATCTCGGCGATCCCGCCAGGCTGAAGGGCGATGCGGCCCGCGCGAAAGCCGGATGCACGCTGCGGGGGGAACCGCTCCACCTCTATCGTCCCGAAAGCGGCGACGTCGTCATTGACGGCCTGTTCGGTGCGGGGCTTAGCCGTGAGGTGCCGACCGATGTCCGCACGGTGATCGAGCGGGTCGCCGAGGCGGGTCTTCCCGTGCTTGCCGTCGATCTGCCCTCCGGCCTGGATGGCCGCACCGGCCGGGTGCTAGGGGCCGCCTTCCGCGCCTGCAACACCATCACCTTCATGACCCGCAAGCCCGGCCATCTGCTGATGCCGGGCAGGGAGTTTTGCGGTGACTTGGAGGTCTTCGATATTGGCATTCCGGCCCGCATCATCCGGGCCGAGGCAGCCGGCACGGTCGCCGAGAACGGGCCGGATGCCTGGAAAGCCGTGCTGCCCGCCGAGCAGCTGGAAACCCACAAATACAAGCGCGGCCATCTGGTCGTCTTCTCAGGCGAAGCCGACAAGACAGGGGCCGCGCGCATGTCGGCGACCTCGGGCCTGAAGGCGGGCGCCGGCCTGGTGACGATTGCAGCGCCGCGCGCGGCGATGGCTGCCAATGCCGCGCATCTCACCGCCGTCATGCTGCATGCGATCGACGACGAGGCCGACCTCAAAGACTGGCTCGCCGACAAGCGGCTGCAGACCTTCGTTCTCGGCCCCGGTTTCGGCATCGGCGCCAGGGCGCGCGCTTTCGTCTCGGCCCTTGCCGAGCGCCATCTCGTGCTCGATGCCGACGGCATCTCCTCGTTCAAGGACGATCCGCAGCAGCTTTTCGATCTTTTCCAGGGCGAGCCGCGACTGGTACTGACGCCGCATGAGGGCGAATTTTCGCGGCTCTTTCCCGATATCGGCGGCGACGATGGGCTGGGGAAGGTGGACAAGGCCATAGCCGCTGCCCGCCGCGCCAATGCCGCGATCGTCTACAAAGGCGCCGATACCGTGATCGCCGCGCCGGACGGCCGCGCGCTGATCAACACCAACGCTCCCGCTTGGCTTGCCACTGCTGGTTCCGGCGATGTGCTCGCCGGCATCATCGGCGGATTGCTCGCCCAGGGCCTGCCGGCCTTCGAGGCCGCGGCTGCCGGCGTCTGGCTGCACGGAGAGGCAGGGCAACGCGCCGGCAAGGGCTTGACGGCGGAAGAGCTCGCGCTGGCGGTACTGCCGCTTTAGCTCGACTTATCGCTGGAGCAATTTCTGCAGGGCGATCGCCCCATGCGGCGCGTTCACCTTGCCCTCATGGATCATGAAGGCGAAGACGTCGCGCGGCTCGGCCTTGACCTTGCGCCCCTCATCGATCAGCGGCAGATCGTCGGGAACCTTGCCTTCGGCCCAGGTCTCGAGCCGCTCTGCCCAGGCCTTCAAGTCCTTGTCCAGATAGCAGGTTGCAATATCGTCCGATCCTTTCTGCAGCCTGGCATAGACGAAATCGGCCGTCACGTCGGCGATCATCGGATATTCGAAATGTTCGGCGCAGACCGGCGCCACGCCGTATTTCGCCAGCAGCGCCACGAATTCCGGCACCTTGAAGGAATCGTGCCGGACCTCGACCACATGGCGCAGCGCCAGCCCGTCCTGCTTTGCCGGCAACAGCTTCAGGAAGGCCTCGAAATCGTCCGGATCGAACTTCTTCGTCGGCGCGAACTGCCAGAGCAGCGGCCCGAGATGATCGCCGAGTTCGCTGATTCCCGATGACAGGAACCGCTCCATCGATTCCCCGGCTTCGGCCAGCACCCGCCGATTGGTGACGAAGCGCGTTGCCTTCAGTGAAAAGATGAAGCCGTCGGGCACGTCGGCTGCCCATTTGGCAAAGACCGCCGGCTTCTGGGTGCTGTAATAGGTGCCGTTGACCTCGATGACCTTCAGTTGGCGGCTGGCATAATTCAGCTCGTCCTTCTGTTTCAGGTCATCGGGAAAGAAATGCCCGCGCCAGGGCTCGAAGGTCCAGCCGCCGATGCCGGTGCGGATAGTGCCGGATTTCGTCATGTCGTCCTCCCGGTTCGCAGCCATTCAGGCTGCATCAATCTCTTTCGTCATGTCGCCTAGAACAGGATGAATCCTGTTCTAAATCAGAGTATTAGAGCATGATGTCGTCCGAAAACCGTTCACACTTTTCGGCATCATGCTCTAGCATCCATCCTGGCCGATAAGGGTTCGGCCGGCGACCCGTTTCCTGAAACCCGAAGGCGCCATAGAGGGCGATGTTCCGCTCCATCAGCGCATTGGTGTAGAGCCGGATCTCAGGCTGCGCCCATTCGCGCGCCTTGCGCTCCAGCCAGTTGAGCATCGCCAGACCATGCCCGGCACCCTGAAAGGCCGGCGAGACCGCGATGCTGAACAGCATGAGGTGATCCGAATGCCGTTCGACGACCATGAGCGCGGTTATTTCGCCGCCGATCTCGCGCAGCCAGACCTCGCCGCGTTCGATGCGTGGCGCGTAATCTTCCGTCACCGGGATCGGCGGAGCACCGAAGAGCTCGGTATAGGGGCGATAGGCGGCTGCCGTCAGCGTCACGACCCTTTCCAGATCATCGGGCGACGCTGGCCTCATCGTCATTCTGCCGCAGCCGCCCTCTTGGCCGGCCGCCGCTCCAGCAATTCCTTGAGGAACTGTCCGGTATAGGACCGCTTCTCCTTGACGATCGTCTCGGGCGTGCCGAAAGCCACGATCTCGCCGCCGCCATCGCCGCCTTCGGGTCCGAAATCGAGCACCCAGTCGGCGGTCTTGATGACTTCGAGATTGTGCTCGATCACCACAACCGAATTGCCCTGATTGACCAGCTCATGCAGCATCTCGAGCAGTTTGGCGACGTCGTGGAAATGCAGGCCGGTCGTCGGCTCGTCGAGAATATAGAGTGTGCGACCGGTCGAGCGTTTCGACAGTTCCTTGGCGAGCTTGACGCGCTGCGCCTCGCCGCCGGAAAGCGTGTTGGCTTGCTGGCCGACCTTGATGTAACCGAGGCCGACATCCTTCAGCGATTGCAGCTTGTCGCGCACGGCCGGTACTGCCGCGAAGAAATCGACGCCTTCCTCCACCGTCATGTCGAGCACGTCGGCGATCGACTTCTGCTTGAAGGTCACGTCGAGCGTCTCTCTATTATAGCGCTTGCCGTGGCAGACGTCGCAGGTGACGTAGACATCGGGCAGGAAGTGCATCTCGATCTTGATGACGCCGTCGCCCTGGCAGGCCTCGCAACGCCCGCCCTTGACGTTGAAGGAGAAGCGGCCCGGCTGGTAGCCGCGCGCCTTGGCTTCCGGCAGGCCGGCGAACCAGTCGCGGATCGGCGTGAAGGCGCCGGTATAGGTCGCCGGGTTCGAGCGCGGCGTGCGGCCGATCGGCGACTGGTCGATATCGATCACCTTGTCGATATGCTCGAAGCCGTCGATGCGGTCGTGATCGGCCGGGTTTTCGCGCGCGCCCATCACCCGCCTAGCCGCTGATTTATACAGCGTCTCGATCAGGAAGGTGGATTTGCCGCCGCCGGAGACGCCGGTCACCGCCGTAAAGACGCCGAGCGGGATCGAGGCCGTGACGTTCTTCAGGTTGTTGCCGCGCGCGCCGACCACCTTGATCTCGCGGCCCTTCTTCTGCTTGCGGCGCTCGTTTGGAACGGGAACGCCGAGTTCGCCTGAGAGATATTTTCCGGTCAGCGACTGCGGATTGTCCATGATGTCCTGCGGCGTGCCGTGGGCAATGACCTGGCCGCCGTGAATGCCGGCGGCGGGTCCGATATCGACCACGTCGTCGGCCGTCATGATCGCATCCTCGTCATGTTCGACGACGATGACGGTGTTGCCGATGTCGCGCAGGTGCTTCAGCGTGTCGAGCAGCCGGGCATTGTCGCGCTGATGCAGGCCGATCGACGGCTCGTCGAGCACGTAGAGCACGCCGGTCAGCCCCGAGCCGATCTGCGAGGCTAGCCGGATGCGCTGGCTTTCGCCGCCCGACAGCGTGCCGGAATTGCGCGACAGGCTGAGATATTCCAGGCCGACATCGTTGAGGAAACGCAGCCGGTCGCGGATTTCCTTGAGGATGCGCACGGCAATCTCGTTCTGCTTGGCATTGAAGCTGGCCGGCAGCGTCTCGAACCAGTCGCGGGCGACGCGGATCGACATGCCGGTGACTTCGCCGATATGCAGCGTGCTTATCTTCACCGCTAAGGCCTCCGGCTTCAGGCGGAAGCCGTTGCAGGACGGGCAGGGGGCCGCCGACATGAAGCGCTCGATGTCCTCGCGCGCCCAGGCGGAATCGGTCTCCTTCCAGCGCCGCTCGAGATTGGTGATGATGCCTTCGAAATTCTTCTGCGTCGTATAGGAGCGGGCGCCGTCGGCATAATGGAATTCGATCTTGTCGTCGGTGCCGTTGAGGATGACATCCTTGGCCTCGTCGGAAAGATCGTTCCAGCGCGTCCCGAGCTTGAAGCCGTAATGTTTGCCGAGCGCCTCAAGCGTCTGGTTGTAGTAGGGCGAAGTCGACTTGGCCCAGGGGGCGATCGCCCCGTCGCGCAGCGTCCGTTCGGGCTCCGGCACGATCAGATCCGGATCGATTTTCTGCTGGGCGCCGAGGCCGTCGCAGGTCGGGCAGGCGCCGAAGGGATTGTTGAAGGAGAACAGTCGCGGCTCGATCTCCGGAATGGTGAAGCCGGAAACCGGGCAGGCGAATTTTTCCGAAAACAGCACGCGCTCATGCGTCTCGTTCAGCGACTTGTTGGCCGAGCCGCCGGCCGAAGTCTCTTCCGGCGGCAGCGGCTTGTCGGCGAATTCGGCGACAGCTAGCCCGTCGGCGAGCTTCAGGCAGGTTTCCAGACTGTCGGCCAGGCGGGCCGAGACATCCGAGCGCACGACGATGCGGTCGACCACCACGTCGATATCGTGCTTGTATTTTTTATCGAGCACCGGCGCCTCGGCGATCTCGTAGAACTGGCCGTCGACCTTGACGCGCTGGAAGCCCTTCTTCATCAGCTCCGCCAGTTCCTTCTTGTATTCGCCCTTGCGCCCGCGCACGAGCGGCGCGAGAATATAAAGACGGGTGCCTTCGCCGAAATCGAGGATGCGGTCGACCATCTGACTGACGGTCTGGCTCTCGATCGGCAGGCCGGTCGCCGGCGAATAGGGAACGCCGACACGGGCAAAGAGCAGGCGCATATAGTCGTAAATCTCGGTGACGGTGCCGACAGTCGAGCGCGGATTGCGCGAGGTGGTCTTCTGTTCGATCGAGATCGCCGGCGACAGCCCGTCGATCTGGTCGACGTCGGGCTTCTGCATCATTTCGAGGAACTGCCGGGCATAGGCCGACAGGCTCTCGACATAACGGCGCTGGCCCTCGGCATAGATCGTGTCGAAGGCAAGCGAGGACTTGCCGGAGCCCGAAAGCCCGGTCATGACGATCAGCTTGTTGCGCGGCAGATCGAGATCGATGCCCTTGAGATTATGCTCGCGCGCGCCGCGGATGGAGATCGTCTTCAGTTCGCTCATCGTCTCAGCTTTGGTCCTTTGGGATAACAGCCCTTATTTAGTGATGCCGACCGGCGAGTCGAGGCTGAATGTCAACTAGGGTCAAGGTTTTCGATTCTGTTGACAGGATCATACGGATAAACTAGAACAAATAAAGAACAAAATTCCTGATGAATGCATGCGGTTTTCTGATGGGATAAACATGTGGATGAACGACCGTTTACGCGCATCGGCGGTCCGCGATGGTTTAAGGTGCGCTGATCGATTAACGCCGCCGGGCAGGGCGGCAGGCAGGGTGTGAAGCATGGCTGGTAGTGTAAACAAGGTAATTCTGATTGGAAACGTCGGTGCGGACCCGGAAATCCGCCGCACGCAGGATGGCCGGCCGATCGCCAATCTCCGTATCGCGACCTCGGAGACCTGGCGCGACCGCAATTCCGGCGAGCGCCGTGAAAAGACCGAATGGCACACGGTCGTCGTGTTCAACGAGGGCCTATGCAAGGTCGTCGAGCAATATGTGAAGAAGGGCGCCAAGCTCTATATCGAAGGCCAGCTTCAGACCCGCAAATGGCAGGACCAGCAGGGCCAGGACCGCTACTCGACGGAAGTGGTGCTGCAGGGCTTCGGTTCGACGCTGACCATGCTCGACGGCCGCGGTGAAGGCGGCGGTGCAAGCTCCGGCGGCGGTCGTGGCGGCAGCAGCAACAATGATTATGGCGACGACTACGGCGCCCCGGCTCCCTCATCATCGCCAAGCCGCGGCGGTGGCGGCGGCAACTTCTCGCGGGATCTCGACGACGACATCCCGTTCTGATCGGTGCCGATCCTGGTTTGAATAAGAATTGAGAGCATGATGCCCTGGACGGCGTCATGCTCTTTTTCTTTGGTCGCGACGATGGCATTTTCCACTGCAACTGAAGCCCTGGATGGGGCGGCATTGCAAAAGCCTCTGGGGAATTTCTGAATGAGTTGCCACACCTTTGAGAAAACCTCCGGTGCCTGCCTCCGACTTTGGTTGGACGAGGCGCCGCCCTCGATTGAACCGACGCGATGCCATCTTTGGGAGAGTAGGGCTTTCGCCGGTGGAGAAGGCATCCCCCACCGGAAAAGCGTGGCTGTGGAAATAGCTCGACCGGTTGGGGGCATGACCGTATATGGCCTGCTGTCAGCAAGCCTGGATCAGTCCGCAAATGCGCAAGGCCTGCGGGTGGACGTCCCAATTGAGCCTTTCAATGGCGAGAGTTGGCCCCTATCGCTTGCTCCCAGTTACCACAAAGTGCTTGCCGGATTTGCAGCAGAGTACCTGCCGGCCCTTTTCAGGGGAGTAGAGGATCTGCGCGAAAGTGCACCCAGTTTTGGCATTCTCTCATTTGATCGTATGGCCCATTCGGATATCGGTTCGTCGATAGACGGTTTTCGCGAGTTGACGAGGGCTATCCTACGCGCTTTGACGATGACGCAAGTTCCTGAAACGCCGAAGAGGCGTTCGCACTTCTGGCTGCCTAAAGAGTGTCGTTATGTTTCAGCTTCGATTGCCACGCATTTCCGCATCTCTTTATCGCAAGCCGCCGCACGCTCGCTGCGGCATGCATTAATGCGGCGTCGCGCTGATCAGATTAAGTGCCGCTTTCGCGCCGTCGACGACAAATTGCACCGCTAGGGCGGCGAGGATGACGCCGAGGAGCCGTGTCAGGATCGCCCGGCCGGTGACGCCGAGGAAACGGTCGAGCCGTTCGGCAATCAGCAGCATCAGGAAGGTCAGCAGCAGATTGGCGGCGATGACGGCGATCAGCTGGGCTTTTTCGACGGAGGTCGGCAGCGTGCCGGCAAGCAGGATCGTCGCGGAGATCGCACCGGGACCGGCGATCAGCGGCAAGGCGAGCGGAAAGACGGCGATATTTTCGATATGATCCTTGGTGACGGCCGCCTCGGTGGCCTTCTCCTTGCGCTCCTGGCGCCGTTCGAACACCATCTCGAAGGCAATCCAGAAGAGCAGCAGGCCGCCGGCGATGCGGAAGGCGCCGATCGAAATGCCGAGCACGCCGAGCACGCCGGCCCCGAACAGCGCGAAGACGGCGAGGATGATGAAGGCGATGGTCGAGCCGCGCAGCGCCACCTGCGTGCGCTGGGCGCGGCTCATGCCGGTCGTCAGCCCCAGGAAGATCGGGGCCAGCCCCGGCGGATCGATGGTGACGATGAGCGTCGTGAAGGCGTTGATCAATAGGTCGGCGCTTGCCATCGTCTCTCGAGAACCCCATATAGTTGCGTGGTTTTTATGCGTGGTTTTATGATTGTGAAGCGGGTATTCCGATTTGGCAAATATCCCGCGGCGGCCTGCGGCGGATTTCTCCGGTTCGGCCGCGCAACTTACATGTTTTACCCTCTTTAAGCCGCAAAAGCCTGTTCAAAACGCCGCGTGAAATTGGCGCGGGAACGGGCTTTCCGCTATAAATCTTCAAGTGATTCTAGAAGAGATCGTGATCTGTTTTGACTGAGCAAACACCCCCCGGCGGCGGGAAGCTCCCGCCAGGCATCGAGCCCATCTCCATCATGGAGGAAATGCAGCGGTCGTATCTCGATTACGCCATGAGCGTCATCGTCAGCCGCGCGCTGCCCGACGTGCGCGACGGCCTGAAGCCCGTGCACCGGCGCATCCTCTACGGCATGTCCGAGCTCGGCATCGACTGGAACAAGAAATACGTCAAATGCGCCCGCGTCACCGGCGATGTGATGGGTAAATACCATCCGCACGGCAATTCGGCGATCTATGATGCGCTGGCCCGCATGGCCCAGCCCTGGTCGCTGCGTCTGCCGCTGATCGACGGTCAGGGCAATTTCGGCTCGGTCGACGGTGATCCGCCGGCGGCCGAACGTTACACCGAATGCCGCCTCGAAAAGGCTGCCCATTCGCTGCTCGACGATCTCGACAAGGAAACCGTCGATTTCCGCGACAACTACGACGGCACGCTCTCCGAGCCGGTCGTCGTGCCCGCCAAGTTCCCGAATCTGCTGGTCAACGGCGCCGGCGGCATCGCCGTCGGCATGGCGACCAACATTCCGCCGCACAACCTGTCGGAAGTCATCGACGGCTGCATTGCGCTGATCGACGATCCGGCCATCGAACTGCCGGAACTGATGCAGATCATTCCCGGCCCCGACTTCCCGACGGGTGCGAAGATCCTCGGCCGTGCCGGCATTCGCTCGGCTTATGAGACCGGCCGTGGTTCGGTCATCATGCGCGGCGTTGCGGCCATCGAGCCGATGCGCGGCGACCGCGAGCAGATCATCATCACCGAGATTCCCTACCAGGTGAACAAGGCGACGATGATCGAGAAGATGGCCGAGCTGGTGCGCGACAAGCGCATCGAAGGCATCTCCGATCTGCGCGACGAATCCGACCGCCAGGGTTATCGCGTCGTCGTCGAACTGAAGCGCGACGCCAATGCCGAGGTCATCCTCAACCAGCTTTATCGCTATACGCCGCTGCAGACCTCTTTCGGCTGCAACATGGTGGCGTTGAACGGCGGCAAGCCGGAGCAGCTGACCCTGCTCGACATGCTGCGCGCTTTCGTCTCCTTCCGTGAAGAAGTCGTTAGCCGGAGAACGAAATTCCTGCTGCGCAAGGCGCGTGACCGCGCCCATGTGTTGGTCGGCCTCGCCATTGCCGTCGCCAATATCGATGAAGTCATCCGCGTCATCCGTCAGGCGCCCGATCCGCAGTCGGCCCGCGAAGAACTGATGACCCGCCGCTGGCCGGCCGAAGATGTCGAAAGCCTGATCCGTCTGATCGACGATCCGCGCCACCGCATCAACGAGGACCTGACTTACAACCTCTCCGAAGAGCAGGCCCGCGCCATCCTCGAACTGCGCCTTGCCCGTTTGACGGCTCTTGGCCGCGACGAAATCGGCGACGAACTCAATAAGATCGGCGAGGAAATCAAGGATTACCTCGATATTCTCTCTTCGCGCCTCCGCATCCAGACCATCGTCAAGGATGAGCTCACTGCCGTGCGCGACGAATTCGGTACGCCGCGCCGCACCGAGATCGTCGATGGCGGCCTCGAAATGGACGACGAGGATCTGATTGCCCGCGAGGACATGGTCGTCACCGTTTCGCATCTCGGCTATATCAAGCGCGTGCCGCTGACCACCTACCGCGCCCAGCGCCGCGGCGGCAAGGGTCGCTCCGGCATGACCACCCGCGACGAAGATTTTGTTAGCCGGCTATTCGTTGTCAACACCCATACGCCGGTCCTTTTCTTCTCCTCACGTGGCATCGTCTACAAGGAAAAGGTCTGGCGCCTGCCGATCGGCACGCCGACCTCGCGCGGCAAGGCGCTGATCAACATGCTGCCGCTCGCCCCCGGCGAACGCATCACCACCATCCTGCCCTTGCCCGAGGACGAGGAGAGCTGGGACAACCTCGACGTTATGTTCTCGACGACGCGCGGCACGGTTCGCCGCAACAAGCTGTCGGATTTCGTCCAGGTCAACCGCAACGGCAAGATCGCCATGAAGCTCGAGGAGGAGGGCGATGAGATCCTCTCCGTCGAGACCTGCACGGAGAATGACGATGTGTTGCTGACGACGGCGCTCGGGCAGTGCATCCGCTTCTCCGTCGACGACGTCCGCGTTTTTGCCGGCCGCAACTCGATCGGCGTGCGCGGCATCAGCCTTGCCGGCGGCGACCGCATCATCTCGATGACCATCGTCCGCCATGTCAACGCCGAGCCGTGGGAGCGTGCCGCTTACCTGAAGCGCGCCGCCAACGACCGCCGCCTGACCACGGGTGAGGCCGAGGAGATCGCGCTGGTCGGCGAGGAGGTCACCGAGGAGGGACAGCTCTCCGACGAGCGTTACGAAGAGCTGAAGCAGCTCGAGCAGTACGTTCTCACCGTCTCCGAAAAAGGCTTCGGCAAGCGTTCGTCGTCCTACGATTTCCGCATCTCCGGCCGCGGCGGCAAGGGCATCCGCGCCACCGACACGTCGAAGACCGGCGAGATCGGCGAACTGGTCGCGGCCTTCCCCATCGAGGACGGCGATCAGATCATGCTGGTTTCCGATGGCGGCCAGCTGATCCGCGTACCGGTCGGCGGCATCCGTATCGCCAGCCGCGCCACCAAGGGCGTCACCATCTTCTCGACGGCCAAGGACGAGAAGGTCGTCTCGGTCGAGCGTATCAGCGAGCCTGAGGAGGATGAGGCGGAGGAGACTGTCGAGACCGCCGAAGGCGCCGCAGCGACCGGCGAAGCGGCTGCCGGTGAGGCGCCGGCTGCCGATGGCGATCCGGCCGGGCCGGCCGAGGAATGATCAGGTGAACGGGGCGGCTTCGGGCCGCCCTTTTCTTTAGCAGTCGCGGTTGTCTTTGCCGGGGGCAAAGAAAAAGCCGGACGCTGGGTGCATCCAGCTTTGAAAGGCCTTGGCAGCGGAAGGGGGCCGCTCAAGGTGGGGAAGGAGTTGGAAAAGGAGGAAAGTCAGAACGCTCTATGTTTTTCGTTCAGCGCCTTGACCTCTTCACCTTCGCGCCGCAGCGCTGATATCGTCGAGGCTACAGACACTATGAACATGACGCTGATAAGGGCGGTGAGCACTGTCAAGATCGTGAACATAGGCATTCCTTTCCTGGGGAGTTGCGTTCTCGCCCCTCAGTACTGGCCCAGTACGGCCGTCCGGGCCGAAGCATAGGGACCATAAACCTTGGACGTATCAATCTTCTGATCATAGAGAGCGACAGTTGCGGTCAGCATGCCCGTGACCATTACCATCCAGAGCACGTTAATCATCGTAATCTTGCCGGGCATCTTTAGTCCTTCCTGCCGCGATAATCGCATCTATGTGTCGGTTGAATGAACGCATCCGTTTTAAAATGGTTCCGCCGGATGTTGAGGCGGTGTTTACCAATGCCGATCTGAAGCCTCCTTGAATGTCTCGTTCATCTGGCGTTCAGATTCGAACGTCGTTTTTCTTTTCCCGCAGACGGCCCTGGGCGCGCACGATCGCCGCATGTTCGGCAAGCTCCGGCCGCACCCAGCTCACCTCGTAGCGATCGGCGAAGTAGCCATAGGCCATCTCGGCGGCAAGCGAGGAAATAACGGCAAGTGCAACGAGCACGATCAGCATGGAAGTGGTCTTTCGGGGAGCGCCAAATGCCGGAATGGCATCGGCTGTCTTGATGATTTGAGTTAAGCAGATCCCGTCTGAAACCGCCTTGAACGGGCCGTTCATCCGCCGTTCAACCGTCCGGGACGATTGGCCAAATCACTTGCGGCAAGGCGGCATCCGTGACAAAAGGCGTCAAACCAACGGTCGGGCCAGATGACGACAGCTTTTTATCCCGGGTCCTTCGACCCGATCACCAATGGGCATGTGGATGTTCTGGTCCAGGCGCTGAACGTCGCCCAAAGGGTGATCGTCGCGATCGGCATCCATCCCGGCAAGGCGCCGCTCTTTTCCTTCGAGGAGAGAGCCGAGCTGATCCGCCTTTCGCTGGCCGAAGCGCTGCCCGGCAAGACCGGCGATATCGATGTCGTCTCCTTCGACAATCTGGTCGTCGATGCCGCCCGCGCCCATGGCGCCACGCTTCTGATCCGCGGTCTTCGCGACGGCACAGATCTTGATTACGAAATGCAGATGGCCGGCATGAACAGAACGATGGCGCCCGATATCCAGACCATCTTTTTGCCGGCAGGCACGGCCTCGCGGCCCATTACCGCCACATTGGTCCGCCAGATCGCCGCCATGGGCGGCGATGTCAGCGCCTTCGTGCCGGCCGCCGTCTTGCAAGCCCTCACATCCAAGCGCCCAGACTGACAAGTACGAAGTCTGGCAAGCGCAAAGACCAGGCGAAACCCGCCGCAATGGAGCCCATATGAAACTCTTTTATCTCGCATTTGCCGGCGTGTTGTATCTCGCCTCCTTCGCGGGGGACGCCTTCGCCCAGTCGGCCGATCACTATCTCACCATAGAGCTGAAGAACGGCCCCGTCGTCATCCAGTTGATGCCTGAGGTGGCGCCGAAGCATGTCGCCCAGATCGAGGCGCTGGCCAAGAAGGGCGAATACGACAACGTCGCCTTCCACCGCGTCATCGACGGCTTCATGGCCCAGACCGGCGACGTCAAATACGGCAATATGGAAAAGGGTTTCGATGCGAGCCTCGCCGGCACCGGCTCTTCCGACATGCCGGATATCCCGGCCGAGTTTTCCAAGACCCCGTTCGTGCGCGGCACCGTCGGCATGGCCCGTTCGCAGGATCCGAATTCCGCCAATTCGCAGTTCTTCATCATGTTCGATGACGGCTCCTTCCTTAACGGCCAGTACACCGTCGTCGGCAAGGTCGTTTCCGGCATGGAGAATGTCGACAAGATCAAGCGTGGCGAAGGTCAGAACGGCGAAGTCAAAAGTCCCGACCGGATGATCAAGGTCACCCTGGGCAAGAAGTAAGTTACGAGAGAAACAAGAGGAGAAGGCAATGGCCGAGATCAAGGATCCCGAAAACACCATCATTCTGGAAACCACCAAGGGCAAGGTTGTCATTCAGCTTCTGCCGCAGGTCGCCCCGGAGCATGTCGCCCGCATCAAGGAACTCGCCCGCGAAAAGGCCTATGACGGCGTCGTTTTCCACCGCGTCATCCAGGACTTCATGGCCCAGACGGGCGATGTCGAATTCGGCAAGAAGGGCTCTGAAACCTTCAATCCCGGCCGCGCCGGCATGGGCGGCTCCTCCAAGCCGGATCTGAAGGCTGAATTCTCCGCGACCACGCATACGCGCGGCACCTGCTCGATGGCCCGTTCGCAGAACCCGAACTCGGCCAACTCGCAGTTCTTCATCTGCTTCACCGACGCGCCCTGGCTGAACAAACAGTATTCCGTCTGGGGCCAGGTCATCGAAGGCATGGACAACGTCGACAAGATCAAGCGCGGCGAGCCGGTTTCCGATCCGGACTCGATCGTCTCGATGCGGGTTGCCGCCGACGTCTGATTGTGATTTCTGCTGAAACCCGCTCTTGCGCGTCAAACCGCGTGGGGGCGGGTTTCGCTTTGCCCGAAAGTGCCGTTATGCGCGTAGACCTTTTCGATTTCGATCTGCCGGATGAACGCATCGCGTTGCGGCCCGCCGAGCCGCGCGACAGCGCCCGTCTGCTCGTCGTCAATCCCCACGCGAAAAGCGGGCCTCATGCTGAAAGCGTGCCGCATGCGGAAAGCGTGCTCTCCGATCATCGCGTCGGCGATCTGCCTTCCTTCCTGCGGGCCGGCGATGCGCTGGTCTTCAACGATACCAAGGTCATTCCCGCCCAGCTCGAAGGCATCCGCCACCGCGACGGGGCCGGCGGCCAGCAGGTGTCGGCAACGCTGCATATGCGCATCGGCCCCAGCCGCTGGAAGGCCTTCGCCAAACCCGGCAAGCGCATCAAGGAGGGCGACCGCATCGCCTTCGGTCATAGCGGCGAAAGCTGCTTCCTCGGCGCGCTCGATGCCACCGTCGAGGAAAAGGGCGATGCCGGCGAAGTGACGCTCGCCTTCGATCTCGCAGGCCCGGCGCTCGACGAGGCGATCGCTGCCGTCGGCCATATTCCGCTGCCGCCCTATATCGCCGCCAAGCGGCCCGAGGACGAGCGCGACCGCGAGGACTACCAGACGATCTACGCACGCGAGGAGGGCGCCGTCGCCGCCCCCACCGCCGGCCTGCACTTCACGCCTGATCTGTTTGCGGCGCTGGATAAGGCCGGCATCGAACGCCATTTCGTCACGCTGCATGTCGGTGCCGGCACCTTCCTGCCTGTGAAGGCCGACGATACCGACGATCACAAGATGCACCTCGAAAGCGGCTATGTCAGTGGTGAAATCGCCGCCCGGCTGAATGCCGTCAAGGCAAGGGGCGGGCGTATCGTCTGCGTCGGCACGACTTCGCTGCGGCTGATCGAAAGTGCAGCGGCGGAAAGCGGAGAGATCAAGCCCTGGGCCGGCGCCACCGGTATCTTCATCACGCCCGGCTACCGTTTCAAGGTCGTGGACATGCTGATGACCAATTTCCACCTGCCGCGCTCGACGCTGTTCATGCTGGTCTCGGCTTTTGCCGGCTTCGAGACCATGCATGCGGCCTATGAACACGCCATTTCGACAGGCTACCGCTTCTACTCCTACGGCGACGCGAGCCTTCTTTTCCGGAAAGACAAATGACAGAGAACTTCCAATTCACGTTGAAGAAGACTGATGCCGGCGCGCGCCTCGGCGAAATTTCCATGCCGCGCGGCACCATCCGCACGCCGGCCTTCATGCCGGTGGGCACCGTCGGCACCGTCAAGGCGATGTATCTCGACCAGGTGCGCGAGACCGGCGCCGACATCATCCTCGGCAATACCTATCATCTGATGCTGCGCCCGAGTGCCGAGCGCGTCGCCCGCCTCGGCGGCCTGCACAAGCTGATCCGCTGGGAGCACCCGATCCTGACGGATTCCGGCGGTTTTCAGGTCATGTCGCTCTCCGGCCTGCGCAAGCTCGACGAGCAGGGCGTCACCTTCAAGTCGCATGTCGACGGCAGCCTGCACCATATGTCGCCGGAGCGCTCCATCGAGATCCAGGGGCTGCTCGGCTCCGACATCCAGATGCAGCTCGACGAATGCGTGGCGCTGCCGGCCGAGCCGAAGGAGATCGAGCGCGCCATGGAAATGTCGCTGCGCTGGGCCGAGCGCTGCCGGGTCGCCTTCGGCGAGCAGCCGGGAAAAGCGATGTTCGGCATCGTCCAGGGCGGCGATATCCCGGCGCTGCGTATCCGCTCGGCTGAGGCGCTGAGCCAGCTTGGCCTCAAGGGTTATGCGGTCGGCGGCCTTGCCGTCGGCGAACCGCAGGACGTCATGCTGCGGATGCTGGAAACGACGCTGCCGGTGCTGCCGCTGGAAAAGCCGCGCTACCTCATGGGCGTCGGCACGCCTGACGATATGCTGAAATCGGTCGCCCGCGGCATCGATATGTTCGACTGCGTCATGCCGACCCGCTCCGGCCGCCACGGCCTGGCCTTTACCCGCCGCGGCAAGGTCAACATCCGCAATGCCCGCCATGCCGAGGATATGCGCCCGCTCGACGATCAGTCGGACTGCCCGGCCTCGCGCGATTATTCCCGCGCCTATCTGCACCATCTCGTCCGCGCCAACGAGGCGCTCGGCGGCATGCTGCTCTCCTGGCACAATCTCGCCTATTACCAGGAACTGATGCAGGGCATCCGCAAGGCGATCGCCGAAGGCCGCTTCGCCGATTTCATGGCGGAAACGATGGAGGAATGGGCGAGAGGCGACCTCGCACCCGTTTGATCAAATACCCTTGCTGTCCGCATCCGGCATGATCTGCACGCCGTTGATCCGGTAGCTGCCGTCCGGCTGGCGGGTGATCTGGTAGATCGCCGTCCAGTCCTTGCCGTCGCGGCCGGAGATCAGCACCTCGTGATAGATCAGCGCGCCGTTGTCGATCGAGCGGCTGCGGCCGAAGGCGTAGTTGCCGGGGTGATAGACCGGCTCGTAGCTCTTCTTCACCATGGCGAAGAACAGGTTCTTGTCGGGATACATCGCCCTGATGCCGGGAGCGGCGAATGAATAGGCCGTTTCCGCATCCTCGTTGAGGAAGGCTTTGATCTGGTCCTCGATCATCGTCCGTGTGGCGTCGATCGGATCTTCGGCCCGGGCCGAGACAGGGGAGAGGAGGGACGCGGCACACAGAATGACAACTGCGAAGAAGGCGCGCATGGGGATCTCCGGCTCTATCGGGGGAAAAGATCCCGATAGAGCGGAAGTGTAGGCCATTTCCAGCGCAAGAAAAGCGGCCTTTACGACCAGCGGCGGAAGAGGGCGCTGGCATTCACGCCGCCGAAGCCGAAACCGTTGGTGATGGCATAGTCCATCGCCAGCGGCCGCGCCGCCTTGCCGACGATATCGATGCCGTCCGCATCAGGATCGGCCTCGTCAAGGTTGCGGGTCGGCGGCGCGATCTGGTCGCGCAACGCCAGGATGGTGAAGATCGCCTCCAGCCCGCCGGCCGCCCCCAGCAGATGGCCGGTCGCCGATTTCGTCGCGCTGACGGCAATGCCGCCATCCCGGCCGAAGACCGTGGCGATCGCCGCGATCTCGCCTTTGTCACCGACCGGTGTCGAGGTCGCATGTGCGTTCAGGTGCTTGACCTCGGACGCCGGGATCTTGGCCTGCCGGAGCGCTGCCTCGATCGCCCGGCGCGCGCCGTCGCCGTCTTCGGGGCCCGAGGTCATGTGGTAGGCGTCCGCTGCCGTGCCGTAGCCGACGAGTTCGGCAAGCGGCGTCGCGCCGCGGGCAAGCGCATGTTCGAGTGTTTCGATGACCAGAATGCCGGCGCCTTCGCCCATGACGAAACCGTCGCGCGCCGTGTCGAAAGGCCGCGAGGCCAGTTCCGGCGTCTCGTTGAAGCCGGTGGAAAGAGCACGCGCAGCGGCAAAGCCGCCGAGGCTCACCTTGTCGATGCAGGCTTCGGCGCCGCCGCAGATCGCCACATCCGCTTCGCCGGAACGGATCAGCCGCGCCGCATCGCCGATCGCCTGGACGCTGGCAGCACAGGCCGTCACCGGCGCGCCGAGCGGCCCCTTGAAGCCGTAGCGGATGCTGACCTGACCTGCGGCGAGATTGACGAGGAAGGAGGGCACTGTGAAGGGCGACAGTCGCCGCACGCCGCGCGCCTCACCGATCCGGACCGCCTCGGCGATCGCTGGGAAGCCGCCGACGCCCGAGGCGATGATCGTTGCCGTGCGTTCGCGTTTGCCTTCGTCTGTGGGCATCCAGCCGGCCTGCTTCACCGCTTCCTCCGTCGCCGCCATGGCGAACTGGATGAAGCGGTCCATCTTCTTCTGGTCCTTGGGCGGGATGTAACGGTCGGGGTCGAAGCCGGCCTCGACATCCGAGGCAATGCCGGGAACGATGCCGCCGACCTTGGCCGAGAGTTCGCCGACAACATCCTCCGAGAGCACCCTCAGACCTGAAGCGCCACCGAGGAGGCGTTTCCAGGCTGGCTCGACGCCGGTGCCGAGTGGCGAGACAAGTCCCATGCCGGTGACAACAATGCGGCCCATGATATTTTCCTCTCTATGCGTCGATGCCGAGATACCAGGCGCGCATGCGGGCGATCCGCGCGCGCACCTCGTCATCGGCTGCGGGGCCTGGAAGCAGGCTGGTGTTTTCGGGTGTCACTTGTTCACCGGTCCGTGCGTCGACCAGCACCGTTTGGCGCTCTCTGCCCGAAGCGGCGTCGCCGAGCAGAAAGGCGAGATCTTCCGCCGGCATATGCCGGCTTCCCCAGGAAAACAGCGTCATCAGCACCGGAAAGAAATCGCGGCCCTTGTCCGTCAGCCGATATTCGTAGCGGGCAGGGCGCTGCTGGTAGAGCCGCCGTTCGAACAGCCTCTGATCCGTCAGCTGTTTCAGCCGCCGTGTCAGCATGTTCGGCGCCACGCCGAGGCTCTTCTGAAATTCGTCGAAGCGCGACAGCCCCTGAAAGGCGTCGCGCAGGATCAGGATGCTCCACCAGTCGCCGACGCTGTCGAGCGCACGCGCCGCCGGGCATTTGAATTGGCTGAAGCTTGTTCGCTGCATGATGATAGTCACTACAGCAGTGACTATCATCATGCAAGTTACTTGTCGGAGGTGACGGCCTTCAGCGAGGGTCGCTTTGTGCGCCCGCGAACTTCAAACTCGACGAGCAGCGACTTGAGTTCGACCTCACGAACTCGCCGTGCCGCTTCATCAGGGCTGACCCACTCGAGAATACGCTGGCCTTGCTCCTTGAAGTCGCCGCTGATCTCGATGACCTCAACCTGAAACAAATCGACGATGCAGGGGGCGACGTCGCCATTGTCGAGTTCTTTCAGATAGGTGTAGCGGCCGACCGGTTTTTTCCTCACCGTCCCCCGCACGCCTGCTTCCTCCCAGGCTTCGATCGCTGCCGCTTCAAACGGCTTCTTCCCTTTCATCGGCCATCCTTTCGGAATGACCCAGCGCGCACTCTCGCGCGATGTGATCACCAGGATTTCGATCCCCGGTCCGTCATTGGCGTGGCGGAAGCAAATCGCGCCGTATTGTTGGCGGAATGCCCCCGAAAACAGCTTGGCAGGAACGGCGGCGAGCTGCCGCAGCAATGGCTGAGACTTGTCTGGTCGAGGCTTGCTGCGTTTTTTCGGAGTCTTCATGGCAATTGAGGATTGTTGAATTTGCTGATTCTTCACCCGCATGAGCGTGTTCATGGCAGATTATGACAATCAGTTGTAGGCGCAACCATCCGCCGTTGTCAGCCGCGCGCTCGCCGCCACGTGGCCTGCTCTACAATCCGATCCTATTGCCGTCGCGCAGATTGTGAATCGCCAACAATTCAGCATACGCGGAAACATTGCTCGCAAGGACGGGATGCCCCTTGAACAAATCTTCCCCCTCGGTCGGAAAGGGCAGGTACGCACCGCCGGCTTCTTTGACCAGGCAATAGCCCGCCATGCAGTCCCAAGCCCGCATGTGAGGTTCATAGTAGCCGACAAGACGCCCTGCAGCCACATAGGCAAGCATGAGCGCTCCGGAGCCGTTTCGAATGAACGTGCCGCCGCTGGCGAGCAAGGCTGTTATGATGGAGCCGACAACCTCCGGAGCGACGTGCGTATTGCAGCCGATACCCGTCATGGCGTTCTGTATCGTGCGGGAGGGATCGAGCAAAAGCATATCACCGTTCAAACTCGCTCCGAGGCCGACGGCTGCGGCATAAAGCTCATTCGCACAGGGTGCTTGGATCACGCCGATGACCGGGACGCCTTGGTGGAGGACAGCGATCGAAACGCACCAGGTGGGCATGCCATTGACGAAGGGCGCGGTGCCGTCGATTGGATCGACAACCCAGGTGTAGCCGGAGCTTCCCGCTTGATGGCCGAACTCCTCGCCGAGGAAACCGTCCTCGGGAATTGCTGCCGCAACCCGCTCGCGCAGAAAGGTCTCGACGTTCCGGTCCGCGATCGAAACGACATCCTGAAGATCGCGCTTTGTCTCGATCACAAGCGTCTCGCGCTTATTGAAATAGTCGAGCGCCAAAGCACCGGCCTCCGCAGCAAGGGATTTGGCCAGGGTGAAGCGTCGCTCCAGGTTGGTTTCATGCATCGTCATATTGCTATCCTTTATTCGCATTCCAAATGTTTCAGGCCCAAATGTTTCAGGCCCAAATGTTCAGGCATTGATCAGCGCGATGCCACGGTTCTCGAACCCGAGTGTGACATCGCTCGCAGGCGGCAGGTTTCTTTCTACGGCGTGGTCGATGATGAAGAGCGTTCCGACATCGGTCTCGACTTCATATTCGACATGTCCGCCGAGATAGGCACTGTGGAGGACGCGTCCCGCCAGGCCCTGCCGGCCGGCTGCCGCTATGGTAATCGATCCGGGCCTCACAGCGAGTTTTGCCATGCCGGGCTTTGCGTTACGGCCTGGCAAACGATGGTCCACACCGGCGACGCGGATAAGCGCCTCCGTACCTTCGACGCCGATCACCTCGCAAGGGATGACATTGGCCTCGCCCATGAAATCGGCGATGAAGGACGATGCCGGCGCTTCATAGAGCTCACGCGGCGTCCCGGACTGGGCGATCTCGCCATCCTTCATGACGATGATGCGGTCGGACACCGCCAGAGCCTCATCCTGGTCATGGGTGACATAAACGGCGGTGAAGCCGAGCCGTTGCTGAAGTTCGCGGATCTCCGTACGCACCCGGCGGCGCAGGCGTGCATCGAGGTTGGAGAGCGGTTCGTCGAGCAGCAGCACCTGCGGCTCGAGCACCAGCGCGCGGGCAACCGCGACGCGTTGCTGCTGGCCGCCGGAAAGCTCGGCCGGCAGGCGATGGCCCATGCCCGCAAGGCCGACGAGCTTCAATCCTTCCTCGGCCTTTTCCCGCGCTTCCTTCTTGCCGAGGCCCGACGACTGCAGTCCGTAGGCGACATTATCGAGCGAAGTCATATGCGGAAACAGGGCATAGGACTGAAACACCATCGAGACATCGCGCTCGTTGGCAGGCAGCATGGTAACGTCAGCACCGCCGATCAGGATGCGTCCGGATGTCGGATGCTCGAGCCCGGCCAGCATGCGCAGCGTGGTGGTCTTGCCGCAGCCGGATGGGCCGAGCAAGGTTACCAGTGTGCCTGGATCGATGGTGAGGGAAAGGTCGGGAATGGCCGTAAATGCACCGAAAGACTTGCGGACATTCTGGAAGGTGACGGAACCGGGTTTGACGGTGATCATGCGGTTTTCTCCTGACCGAGAGGAACAGAGGGAGCTGAGCTGGCGCCGGCGACGCGATTTTCGCGGCGTAG
The DNA here is from genome assembly GCF_001854685.1 of Rhizobium sp. RSm-3. Lineage (NCBI taxonomy): Bacteria > Pseudomonadati > Pseudomonadota > Alphaproteobacteria > Hyphomicrobiales > Rhizobiaceae > Rhizobium > Rhizobium sp. RSm-3. The sequence goes on from NZ_MAWZ01000007.1 coordinate 154,221, forward strand.
GCGGCGCTCGCCGACGACGAGCTGGAAGCCGGCGATGATGATGCTCATCACCACGATCAGCATGGATGAATAGGCGATTGCCACGCCGTACTCGCCATTCTCGACGAGACCGACGATGTAGGACGTGGCCATGTTGTATTCCGCGCTGACGAGGAAAATGACGGCGCTGATCGAGGTTATGGCGCGAACGAAGGAGTAGACCAGCGCAGCGGTGATGGCGGGCCGCAGCAATGGCAGGATCACCTTGCGGATCGTGCGGAAACTGTCCGCACGCAAAGTCAGCGACGCCTCGTCCAGGCTCTTGTCGAGCTGGCTCATCGCCGCGATCCCACCGCGAACGCCGACCGGCATATTGCGGAAGACGAAACAGAGGATGAGGATCAGCGCCGAGCCGGTCATCTCTACCGGAGGCAGGTTGAAGGCCATGATATAGCTGACGCCGATGACCGTGCCGGGAATGGCGAAGCTCATCATCAGGGCGAATTCGAAGACGTTCCGCCCGACGAATTTCTGCCGTACGATGATGTAGGCGGTGAGCAGGCCCACCGCAGCGGTCAGGGGCGCGGAGACGAGCGCGATTTCCATCGTCGTCCAGAAGGAGTTCCACGCCACGCCGGTCCAGGCGATCCCGCCATTGTCGAAGCCGATCGAGAAGGCGCGAATGTAATGGTCGAGCGTCAGCGAGTTGTCGAGGCCCCAGGTTTTCACGAAGCCGCCGATCAGGATCATTCCATAAACGACGACGGTGAAAATCATCCACGGAACGACCACCGCATGCACGGCAATGGAAAGGCCGCGCGGCAACGCGATATGAGCGCCGCTGTCGCCCTTGCCGGTGACCGTGGCAAAGCTCTTGCCCGATAGCCAGAGGCGCTGAGCGAGGAATGCCGAGAGCGTGAAGCAGAGGAGCACGATGGCAAGAACAGCCGCGCGCGACGGATCGTTCTGCGATCCGACGACCGCAAAGAAGATTTCCGTCGAAAGCACGCCATGCGTGCCGCCGAGCACCAGCGGATTGCCGAAATCGGCCATGCTCTCGATGAAGCCGATCAGGAAGGCGTTGGCGAGCCCCGGCTTCATCAGCGGCAGGGAGACGCGCCAGAACGTGCGCCAGCGACCGGCCCGCAGGGTCTGTGATGCCTCCTCCATCGAGGGACTGACACCTTCGACGACGCCGATGAGGACGAGGAAGGCGATCGGCGTAAAGGAGAGCACCTGGGCGATCCAGATGCCGGTGAGCCCATAGAGCCAGCGGCCCGGCTCGATACCCAACAGGCTGGACAAGGTCTCGGTGATGACCCCGGCGCGGCCGAACAGAAGCGTCAGCGCCAGGCCGATGACGAAGGGCGGTGTGATGATCGGCAGCACCGTCAGCAGGCGCAGTCCCTTTTTGAACGGAAAGCGCGTGCGCGTCGCCACCAGCGCAAAGCCGAGGCCGAGCAGGGTCGAGGCGGAGGCAGTCATCAGGGCGAGAAGAAGTGTACGCCAGGCAACGCCGCAACGTTCTTCGCCCGCTATGCAGCCCAGGCTCCAAATGCCGGGATCCTGAATGTTGCGTATGAGACCGTCCGGATTGAAGGAGCCGTCGAAGTCCTGCACCGAAGCGATGAACATGCTGCCGATCGGGTAGAAAACGAAGACGGTGACCAGAAACGCAAGAATGCAAATCGAGGCGACGATGAAGGCATCTCCCTTCATCACCCCGCGTTCGGCCAGTCCGAACGCAAAGAGGAGAACGAAAACCAGCGCCATGAGGACCGCGCCGGCACCCATCGAAGGCTGTCCCTCGGACAACATGCCGAATAGGTTTTCACTGATTGACCAGGTCCAACCGGAAAAGCCGATTGCCAGTCCCTGCAGAGACAGGAAGACGAGACCGACGGCGCCGATAAAGGCGAGCAGGGTTCCTCGCCGCATCGGATCGCGCACCAGACGCGCCGAACAGCCGAGCAGAAAGAGCAGGACCACGCCGGCAAGCCAAGTTCTTCCATACTGCAGGATTTGCAGCAGTCCTGGCGCCGTATCGGCGGAGAACGGAAAGGCAGACAGCCACTTGAATCCGAAGAAGCCGCCCTCGATGCGATACCACGGGAGCAGGATGAGGGCCGCCGCCCCCAGGCCAAGGACGATGTCCAATCGGCGATTGCCACGTCTCATTGGCATACCTCGCTTATTTCACGTTGATGAAAGGGGAGAATGGATCGGCACCCCGGATCCGTCCGGGATGCCGTGCCACTCATCGATCTTCAGTTGGCAATGGCGCCGACTTCCCGGTCCCAGCGCTCCAGCAAGGCCTTGCGCTTTGCCGGATCGCCATAGGTCTTGAAGTCGTAGTCGATCAGCTTGATGTCCTCGAACTTCGGAGCTTCCTTCGGCACCTCCGCCGATTTGTTCGACGGCAGCTGGAAGGACTTGGCATCCTTCATGCGCGACTGAACTTCGGGCCGCAGCGCCCAGTCGTACCAGATCTTGGCGTTGTCGAGATTGCGGGCGCCTTTGATGATCGACATGGAGCCGATTTCATAGCCGGTGCCCTCGCATGGCGCGACCGACTTGACCGGAAAACCTTCGGCAGTCTGGGCGACGGCGTCGTGCATGAAGACGATACCGAGGGCCGTTTCGCCCCGCGCCGCCGCCTTGACCGGCGCCGATCCGGACTTGGTGTATTGCGAGATGTTGGCGTTCAGCTTTTTCAGATAGTCGATGGCCTGGTCTTCGCCCATGATCTGCACCAGCGAAGCGAGTGCCGTATAGGCCGTGCCCGACGAGTTCGGATTGGCGATCTGGATTTCGCCCTTCAATTCCGGCGCCAGGAGATCGGCCCAGCAGCGGGGCTCCTTGTAACCCTTGGTCTTGAAGATCTCGGTGTTGTAACCCCAGCCGAGCGCACCGGCGTAGACGCCGACCGTCTTGAAGCCGGTGCTCTCCGCCTGCTTTTTGGCCCAATCCTGCAACTGGTCGAGCATTGGCGACTTGTATTCCAGCGTCAGGTTTTCCGATGCTGCCTGGACGTGCGGATCACCGGTGCCGGCCCACCAGATGTCGGTCTTCGGGTTGCGAGCCTCGGCGCGTATCTTGGCATAGGTCTCGCCCGACGACAGGCGCACCATATTGACCTTGATGTCGTGAGCCTTTTGGAAGTCGCCCTGCATCTGCTCGCAGATGACAACATCGGCTGAGCAGATGAGGTTGAGCTCGCCGGCGGCCTGGACCGAACCGGCAGCCAGCGCCGTTCCGGCAAAGAGAAGGGTGGAAAGAACTGTCAGTCGCATGGGTATCCTCCTGTTGCTTGCGTCTGAGAGGGGGTGGGGCAGCGACACAAGCGCTGCCCGTCGCGGCGCGTCGATCGCACCGTGTTGTCAAGTGTCGGATGGAAGTCGGATCCCGGCCTATTGGGTCGGGGAGATCTCGGTGTCGAAACGGGTCAACAGCCGACTTCGCTCGTCGGGTAAACCGAATGTTGCAAAGTCATAATCCACCATCTTGATCATGGTGATGTCGGGCGCGGCCGGCGGCAGCGCCGCTTTGGCGTTCGACGGAACCTGGTTCTGGCCGGCTGCGGCGCCCGTCGCCTGACCTTCGGGACTGAGGGCGAAATCGACGAATGCCTGGGCGGCCCTGGCATTGCGGCTACCCTTGACGATGCTGACCGCACCGATTTCGTAACCCGTTCCTTCGCAGGGCGCGACGATGACCAGCGGCGCGCCCGCTTCCTTCAGTGTCACCGCGTCATGCATGAACGAGATGCCGATCAGGATTTCACCCCGGGCGGCAGCCTTTACCGGCGCCGCGCCGGACCGGGTATACTCGACAATGTTGCGGTTAAGGGCGGCCATATACCGGAACGCTTCCTCTTCGCCGAGAAGCTGCACGAGCGTCGCCAGCATTGTGAAAGCCGTTCCGGAGGAATTCGGATTGCCGGACTGGATATGGCCGCGATAGGCCTCTTTCGTCAGGTCCTGCCAGCAGGTCGGGGCCGGAAGCTTCAGCGCTGCGAGCAGATCGGAATTGTAGGCGAAACCCAAAGCCCCCGCATATATGGCGGCCGAACGTGAGCCGGACATGGCAAAGAAGTTCTGCGCCCAAGGCAGCATATCGTGTTCATGGTCGGGCTGGTATCGATCGAGCAGATCCTCTGCGGCAGCCTGTAGATGGGCATCACCCGTTCCACCCCACCAGACATCCACCGTTGGATGTGATTTCTCGGCACGGATCTGATCGAGTATGTCACCCGTGCTCTTGCGAACCATCGAGATATCGATATCCGCGCGGGCTTCGAACGCTTTTTCCATGGCCATGCACCAGGCTTCGTCGACGCCGCACAGGACGTTCAATCGCGCCTCGGTCAGGCCCTGGCTTGCGCCGCACAGCCAGAAAGCCATGCCCGCAGCAAAAGCGGTCAATATTCTCACTCAAGCCTCCCTTGGAACCTCCCGTTCCAATCTCCACAGCCAGCATGTCAGATCTTCACGTCACCGCAATCGAAGAATGGTTACCGATTTTTCAACGCCGAGCCGAACGATATTACATTCATTACAAATGTGACAAACCTCATCATCAGCAAGCCTTTGAACATTGGCGTCGGCGTGCCTATGATGACGGCGGGAGGATCAAACGGTGCTGAATCAGAAGGTTCGAATTCTGATCGTCGAGGACGATCCGGATATGGCGGAACTTATTTCCGATCTCGTCGAGGCCGAGGGATGGATTCCGACCTGCGCGGGATCCGCCGAGGAGGCAACCGATATCCTGGCGCGAGAGCAGATGCATCTGGTGCTTGTCGACCATAACCTGCCGCGTACATCAGGCCGGGCTTTCGCCCAGAAACTGAGGTCGGAGGCCAATATCGGCATTGTCATGGTGACGGCAGCCGGCAGTGCCGCCGATCGCGTCCTCGGCCTGGAAACCGCTGCGGATGATTATGTCGTCAAGCCGTTCGAACCGATCGAACTGACGGCCCGCATCAAAGCTGTCTTACGGCGAACCGTGCCGTCGCTGAAACAGGAAAAGGAGAGCGAGCGGGAGCACGAACGTCCCTCTCTGCAGCTTGGCGATTGGGCTATCGACCTGATGGGCCGGCAAGCCGTCTGCCTCGCGGACCGCAGCAAAACGCTGACGACGGCCGAATTCGCCCTGCTTGAAATCCTTGCGCAGACCCCCAACCAGCCGGTGAGCCGGGCGCAGATCCTCGATCGGCTTGGCTCGGAAAGCGATCGCTACATCGACCGCAACGTCGACGTCCTGGTCTTGCGGCTCCGGCGGAAAATCGAACGTAATCCCGACCTCCCGCGCCATATCAAGACACGACGCGGAAAGGGCTATGTCCTGCACACCGGCGATGGCGAGCCGTCCGCGTGATCAGCCGCTCCTTTCTGTCATCGATTGCCTTTCGCCTGCCGTTCGCGATTGCCTTCATCTGCTTCCTGGTCTTCAGTCTTTCAGCGATCGCGATCTACGGGCTGCAGCGCGCCCGTGACGAAATGGCAGCCTACGGCCTGCAGGCCTTCACGAGCCTCGCCAAGGCCTCGCTCGTTTCCCGACAAGTATCCGACCTGGTGTCGAGCGCCCCCTTCCTGATGAACTCGACCTCGCCTTACCGGGTGGCGAGCGAGAGCCGCGATGTCGTGCTGCAGGTCGACAGCCTGCTCAAGACGGCCGAGCCTCACGGAGCAGACCAGGCTGCCCGCGGCTTTGCGAGCCCGAGGATGGTTGAACTCCTCGCTCTTATCAGGACACAGACGCTTGTGCTTGCCAGGGACGCCGACGCCGCCCAAAATCACAAGGCTGAAGCCGCCGCGGCGCTGGGGGAGGTGGCGACCGGCAAAGGCGTTGCCGATCCCGATCTGCGCCGTCAAGTGAATGGAATCGTGCAAGCGGCTTCCACCTCCGACAGTCTTTTCCAGCTCGGTGAACTTCGCAGACGATACGTGGCATATACGACGGCCGCGCAGGGGAGAACCGTGGCCGCCGAGCTTCAGCCGTATGAGCGTGTGTTCGAAGCTCAGACACGATACCTCTTGAACATGTTCGCGATCCGGGCGGCGGTCGCAAAGCTGCATGCCGTCTCCCGCGATCTCTCTCATGCAACGGAGACGCAAAGTGATGCTGTTGCACGCCAGCTGAACGACGATCTGCTTTCGACCTCCGATGCTTTGAGCCGGCTGCTGGTCACCGTAGGTTTGGCTTTCCTGCTCGTGCTCGTCATGGCAATTTTCTCCATCCGGTCGGTCATGCGCGTGTCACGGGGCATCGTGGCGCTGTCGAACGGCATGAATGCGCTCGCCAAGGGCGAAAACGAAGTGGGTCCGCCAGCCTACCGTGGAAATGAAACCGAGCTTGTGCGTCTGCTGGAGGCCTTTCGCGCCTTCAAGGACAGCGTGGATCGTGTCTCTCGATTGAGACGCACGGCAGAAGCCGCCGCTCGCACCATCCGTTCAACCTTTCGCAACATGAACGAGGGGATTGCGCTTTTCGACAAGACGGGGCGACCGATCACCATGAACAGGCGGATCATCGAACTGTTCGGCCATTTGGGTTCCGCGCGCAAATTGCCGCTGCGCCGGTTTGTCGAGCCCGTGCCGGAGATTGATCCCGCCTTGCTGCCCTCCGATCCGGAGCGCGGCACCCTGTTGGAACGTGCAGTCGTCCGCCATCGGACCGGTGACCAGCGGGTCATCGAGATCTCCATGTCACGACAGCCGGAGGGCGGCATCGTTCTTCTGGCACGCGACGTAACGCTGATGGATCGGCAGGAGGCGGAAGCGGCAAAGGTTCAGCGACTGGACGGCATCATGCGTATGACGCATCAGGTGAGCCACGAGGTGGGCAACATGATCGGCATCATCACCGGCAGCCTCGGCCTCCTCGAGCGTGAAACCGGCTTCAATGATCGGCAGAAACGCAACATTGCGCGGATTCGCAAGGCTGCCGAGCGAGGGCGGTCGCTGGCCGGCAGCATGCTGTCGATCGGCAGCCAGCAGCCGTTCTATCCAAGCCCCGTGGATGTCGCCAGCCTCCTTCGCGGAATGGCCGATATCCTGGAGATCGCCGTCGGTGCAAAATGCCATATCAAGCTGGAACTGGATGCCCACCTGCCGGTCGTATCGCTCGACGCGGCCCTCTTGGAACAGTCCGTTCTGAACCTCTGTCTCAACGCTTCGGCGGCGATGCCGACGGGAGGCGTCATTGTTATCGGCGCGACGGCAACCAGAGAAATATTGCTGATTTCGGTGACCGACAGCGGCATAGGCATGAGCCCGGAGGTGGTAGACAAAGCTTTCGAGCCCTATTTCACCACACGAGGCGTCCACGGTGGAGCAGGGCTTGGTCTGGCCATGGTTTACGGCTTTGTCCGTCAGAGCGGTGGGGAGGCATCCATCTATTCCTCTCCCGGGCACGGAACGACCGTTAAGCTCAGCTTCCCCACAGATTTGCGCTAGTTCGCATCGCCGCCGAAAAACCGGGCGAGCAGGATGCCGGTGACGAGCATGCCGGCAGCGACGAAGATCGTATCACCCGGCGTGCCGATATAGAGCGGCCCGATATTGGCAAACAGCAGAAAGGCAATCAGGAAATTCGCCCAGCCCCAGACGACATTCGCTGTCGGCGAACCGGGATTTGCGAATGGAGTGCGAAAACGCCGGCCGCTGACGCCGTTGACGAAATGCGGGATGCCGTTGGTCAGAAATGCGGCGGCGATGAAATGGGTGATATAGGCGATCCAGGGCAAGGGGTTCTCCGGTGCTGCGAGTGGCGTTAGCGGAGGAATGTGGCCGGCAATGCCATGCCGGCAAGAGGAGCCTGGAAAAGCACGTGGTGCGGCAGTCCGCCGCCTGAGTGCGGCGGGCCTGGCCGGGTCAGATCAGCACGAAATCTTTGAAGTGCAGCGCCGCGGCATTGCCGAGATCCGCGATAGGGATTGCCGTGCCCGCCGCACTTCCATCCGCGTCAAAGGAGAGAATGCCGCTCGCCTGATCGTAGATCAGCTTGTCATCGGTCTCGAGCGCTTTCGTGCCGAGAACGAAATTCTCATCCGAAAATGCGGATAGGCTGAGCGCAGCGAAAATCGAATGGTCGAGCAGCAGCTTGTCGCCTGCCGCGGAGGAGAAATCCCGGATCTTGTCGACGCTGACATTGTCGGGTTTCACATCGAAGACGAAGCTATCGGCTCCGCCGCCGCCGGTCAGTATGTCTGCGCCGGCTTTGCCGAACAGCTTGTCGTTGCCGAGCCCGCCGACCAGCTGGTCGGCGCCTTTGCCGCCATTGATCGTGTTGCTGCCGTCATTGCCGGTGAGGATGTTGGCCGTGTTGTTGCCTGTCGCGCTGAGATTGGCTGTTCCGGTCAAGGTGAGATTCTCGATCGTGCCGGCCGCGCGCTTCGTATCGGCCAGGCTGAAGGAGGTCGAAGCCCTGACGGTGTCCTTGCCGGACGCGTCCGTTTCATCGGCAACATCGCCCGCATTGTCGATCACATAGGTGTCATTGCCGGCACGCCCCGACATATGGTCGGCTCCTGTGCTGCCGTCGAGGATATTGTTGCCGGAATTGCCGACGAGCGTGTTCGCCAGGCCATTTCCGGTGCCGTTCAGATTGGCGGCGCCGGTCAGCGTCAGGTTTTCGACGTTGCCGATCGTATGCGTCGTATCCTTGAGGCTGAAGCTGATCGACGAAATCACGGTATCGGTTCCGCCGCCCCGGCTTTCGTCGACAATTTGAGTAGAGCTGCTCACGGTGAATATGTCGTCGCCCGTGCCGCCATAGAGATGGCCGGTGGCCGGCGGCGGCGTGCTGGCGGTGCCGCCACCGATGTCGATGATAACGGGATGGTCGGCGACCTCAACCGTCAGGGACGACACATTGCTGAGGCTCTTGATCGCGGTCGTCCCGCTCAACGGATCGAAAACCTTCACAGAGCCGAAGGAGGCCCCGAGATTGACCTTGACGCCTGTCGTCGCCGCCTGGATGGCCGTGTCGGTGGACTGGTTCCAGATATCGGGCTCGTTCCAGATGATGATCTGGTAGCTTCCGTCGGATTTCTCGGTAAGCAGGCTGCGGGCCGAGGATGGCATGCCGTCGATCGAGTAGTTGAGGGTCCCTGCGCTGAAGCTCGCCTTCGCAGCATTGTCGTCCGCCAGTATTTCCGTCAGATTGTGGATCGCCGTCGCAGCCGGCTTGGCGGAATAGTCGAGATGAAAAAGGCCGAAATGCTTTTCCTGATTGGCGCCCTGCGGATCGGAATAGGCGTCCAGCAGTTCGTAGATGAAGGTCTGCTTCGATCCCAGTGCCGCGCCGTCCATCAGCGTGTTGAGCACGAGCTTTGCCTGCGTCGCTTCGCTGACGCCTTCCCAGCCGCCATTGGTGTCGGCGGTGAGCGAGGTGTGGTAACCGGTCTCGGTGATAACAAGCGGCTTGCCCGGATCGGCGGCGCGCTGAACGCCGGCTTCCCGGGAAAGCCACTGGAATGGCTGGTCGCCATCCTTCGCATAGGTGTGGATCGTCGTGTAATCCGAGGCGGAAGCGACCGTATATCCGGTGAAGCCGAGCACCGGGATGTTCTTCAGCAAGGGATCGGCATTGACGGCGGCATAGAGGTCCTTCTGATAGGCGACCGCTGCCGCCTGGCCGCTGAGGCCGTGATAGCTGACCGGCCAGTTGTTCACCTCGTTCGGCCCTTCGATGCCGACGATCGACCCCGGATGAACCTCAACGAAGGCATGCAGCCGCTGCGCCACCGTGGCGGGGTCGACTTCGCGCTGGGCGCTGAAGACGAATTGCACGCCGGCTTCGGCGGCATCGCCGAGATGGGTTTGACCGTTCGGGTCGGAAGCGGAATTGGGGGCGTGATCGCGAACCGTATCAAGGCCAAGATAGTCTAAAGCCTTAACAACGCCCCCCACATTGGAATATTTTCCGTCGGTGTAATCGATGTGCGTATCAATTCCGAAGGAGCGAATAATATCGTTTATTCTAACGGCTTGAGCCATAGTCTTCTCCCGGTTTACGACGGAATCGACTATGGGAATATATCCCCATTTGCTGTCGCCGATTCGATTTAATACACGAGGAGGGCCGTGCAGGTGCTTGCCCGTTAACCATGATATGTTGTTCCGAATGTGGCCCGGTATCGGGCAGCAATTCGTGCGATGAGATCATCAATCTTTGCTTGCATTTTTCCGGTCGTCCGCCCAGATCATGCCTGAGTGAGACTGGCCGATGCATCTGGGGAATCCGATGACCGTCAATGTTCAGTTCCGGTTTCGCAACGGCCTGCCGTCGATGGCTCAAGGCCCGTCTTCGCGGCAGTTGCGACGAGCAGGGCCGCCCCTCGACCGATTGGGCATCGATGCTCCCTTCGACGACGGCCACTGGCTGCGCAGCGAACGGCTAGGGGGATGGCCTTTGGTAGGAGGTCTTCAATACCGACGCCGGCGAAGGGGGCTGGAACATCGGCAATCGCGGCGAGAAGATCAGAGCCACAGCAGGAGCGCTGAACGCCGTATTGCCTACGTCAGGTGTGTTGGTCTTCCGCAGGCTGTGATGGGAGGCGGGAGCGGTCAGGCAAAGCCGAGCGGCAGCTTGTCCAGTTTCCTGTCGGCGCCGTAGTCGCGCTCATGTGGCGAGCGGCGGCGGCCGTCGCGGCTGGAAAGATCGATCCGGTTTTCGGCAAAGACCCCATCGGGATAGGTACCGGTATCATGGCAATCGGCGTCGATCTTGCGAGCAAGGATTTTCAGGATCATCGGGGTTCCTCCGCGGCGCACCATCAACACTCGGAAAGGCCGCTTCGTTCCCTTTATAAATTCTGAATTATTAATAAATTAACCATAAGCGTCAACGAAAGGCTCAGCGGTTGCCAACGTTCGGGCGCGCTCGTCAGCGCTGAAAGGCCTTGCCATGGAACTCACGGAGCGTGATTGCCGTTGATATCGATAAACACAGGAGGTTTCCATGCAGTTGATCGATACGCGAGTGACACAGGCCGGTGACGTCTTCACCGTCGAGTTCCTGGGCGAGGGAGGGGAATCGATCTCCGTCAGGATCGACAACTCTCATGGCGAACTTGACCACTCCACGGCCGTCGACCACGCCAAGGTGATGATGGTCCAGTTGACCAGCTTTCCGGGCGGGGAGGCGGATGGCAGCATCAACCGTTACGATGCCTTGAGCAACGGCAATTTCGACGAAGGCAGCAAGGGCCTGATCGGCCAGCCGAGCGCGCGTTCGAGCCATGACAGCCAAACGCTGGAGGAGGAACTCAACGAAGGTCTTGAGGACTCGTTTCCGGCAAGCGACCCCGTCTCGGCCACGATATCGTCCATTCCCGCCAACGCGCGACGGCACTGATCGCACTGCGTCCTGAATTTCAAATGCAGGCAAAGGCTGCCCGTTCCCCCGGGCAGCTTTCTTGTTGCATGACAATTGGATGTCAAAACTGAGAAACAGCTGAAAACATCAGATGTCTGATTGACATGGGAGCCTTCTAGAGAGGGCCCGAGAAGGGAGTGCGCAGGACGCGCTTCCCAGGTCTCGGAGACGGGCACCCATGAAAATCATTCAGATCACCGACACCCATTTCAGTCCCAACAAGCCGCATTTCAACGGCAACTGGGCGCCGCTTCTGACCTGGGTCGAGGAGACCGGCGCCGACTTGATCGTTCATACCGGCGATCTCACCGTCGACGGCGCCGACAGGGGTGAGGACATCACCTTCTCTATGGATCTGATGCGCCAGGTGTCGATCCCGATGCTGATGGTTCCCGGCAATCACGATGTCGGCCACCTCAAGGGATCGGACCAGCCCGTCAATGCCGAGCGGCTGGCCCGCTGGCGCAGTCTTGCCGGTGACGATCGCTGGCTGGAGGATGCTGCCGGCTGGCGTTTCATCGGCTTGAATTCGCTGCTGCTCGGCCATGAAGATGAGGAGGAAGAGGCCCAGTTCGAATGGCTCGCCAAGGCCCTCGAAGACAGGGCAGGGCGGCGCGTGGCGCTTTTCGCCCACAAGCCGCTGTTCGTCGATGCGCCTGAAGAAGGCGACACCGGCTATTGGAGCGTTCGCCCGGCTCAGCGCCGGCGCCTCTATGATCTGATCTCAGCCCATGACGTGGCGCTGTTTGCGAGTGGCCACCTTCACTGGGCCTGGCAGGGCCGCTTCGACAATACCCAGCTGACCTGGGGGCCGTCAGCTGCTTTCATCATCGACAAGATGGAGCGGCAGATGCCGGGCGAGCGCCTGATCGGCGCCGTCGTCCACGAGTTCGATACAGCGGTCGAAAGCGAGATCGTCGCCGTTCCCGGCATGACCGCACATGTGCTCGACGATGTCGTGCTCGAGGTCTATCCGCAGGCGGTCAAGCCGCGCGAGGCCGTCGAATGAGCGCGCTCTCGCTTCGCGGCATTACCAAGGCTTTCGGCGGCAACCAGATCCTCAATGGCGTCAGCCTCGATGTCGAGGCCGGCGAATTCATCGCTCTGGTCGGCCCTTCCGGCTGCGGCAAGAGCACGCTGCTGCGCGTCCTTGCCGGCCTCGACCATGCCGATAGCGGCGAGATCCTGATCGGCGGCCGGGATATGTCCGGCGTGGCGGCGGCTGACCGCAACATCGCCATGGTCTTTCAGTCCTACGCGCTCTATCCGCATCTGACGGCCTCCGAGAATATCGCCGTGCCGCTGGCGATGCGCCGGCTGTCGAGACTGGAACGGCTGCCTTTTATCGGATCGCTGATACCGGGCCAGCGCGCCACGCGTGCGGCGATCGCCCGCGACGTCAGGGAAATGGCGAAATCGCTGAAGATCGACCATCTGCTCGACCGCAAACCCGGCCAGATGTCGGGCGGCCAGCGTCAGCGCGTGGCGCTCGCCCGCGCCATGGTGCGCCAGCCGAGCGTCTTCCTGATGGACGAGCCGCTCTCCAACCTCGACGCCAATCTGCGCGTCCATGCCCGCGGCGAGATCGTCGACCTGCATCGGCGCGCCGGCGTGCCGACGCTTTATGTCACCCATGACCAGGCGGAAGCGCTGTCGATGGCCGACCGCGTCGCCGTGATGATGGGCGGTCGGTTGCTGCAGATCGCCAGCCCCGAGGTCATCTACGACGATCCGGCCCATATCGAGGTCGCCCGCTTCATCGGCCAGCCACGCATCAATCTGTTGCCGGCGGCGGCCGAAGGCGGCGTCATTGCTTTCGGCGGCTTGCGCCTGACACTTGAAAATGCACCCGACAGGAAGATGCCGGTCACGCTCGCCATCCGTCCCGAATTCGTCTTTCTGTCCAGGAACCGGCAAGACGGCCTTGCCGCCCATATCCAACGCGTCGAGTTTCTGGGATCCGAGGTCATTCTCCATTGCCGGCTCGATGCGGTCGGCGAGACTATTGTCGCCAAGGTACAACCGTCCGACGCCTCCGGCCTTACATCAGGTGATGCCGTGGGGCTTCGATTGTCGCCCGGCCGCACGCTGATCTTTGCCGAGGACGGCAGCCGGCTGGCCGGCAGCGTGGCAGCGGCTGATGCCGGGCTCAGCTCCGCTGATGCCGGCCCCGCTACTAGCGATGCCGCACGGGAGAGGGCACATGGCTAGCGTCGTCTCCATGGCCGTGCCGCATGATTCCGCCGCTGCGCATCGGCGCAGCGAGGCCCGCATCGCCTGGATGCTGGTGCTGCCGGCGATAACACTGCTGTTTCTCTTCGTGCTCTTGCCGGTCGCCGCTGTTGTCGTGCTTGGCTTTACCGATTTCGAACTCGGCTACGGCAAGTTCCGTTTCGTCGGCTTGGAGAACTATGCGCACCTGATCACCGACCGCACCTTTCGCAAATCGCTGTGGAACACGACGGTCTATACGGCGATCGTGGCACCGGTCTCGATCCTGCTCGGCCTCGGCATCGCCATGCTGATCGAGAGCGAGACCGCGGCCCGCAGTTTCTTCCGCACCGCCTATTTCCTGCCGGTCGCCTCGCTGATCGTCGCCATGGCGACCGTCTGGCAATATATGTTCCACCCGACGATCGGTCCGATCAATGCCTTGCTGGCGCTTGCGGGATTGCCCGGCCCGAACTGGCTGGGCAGCTCCGGCACGGTGCTGTACAGCCTGTCGATCATTGGCGTCTGGCAATCGGCCGGCTTCAATATGGTGCTGTTCCTCGCCGGGCTGACGGCGATCCCGCGTGAGCTTTACGCGGCAGCTGAAGTGGACGGCGCCAGATCTTCCTTCGATCGCTTCCTCCTGGTGACCTGGCCGATGCTCGGGCCAACGACGCTCTTCGTCATCACCATCAGCATCACCAATGCGGTCAAGGTCTTCGAGACTGTGAAGACGCTGACCGAGGGCGGCCCCAACAAGGCGTCTGAGGTGCTGCTCTTCACGATCTACCAGGAAGGCTTCGTCTATCTGCGCGTCGGCTATGCCTCGGCGATGACGGTGGTGTTTCTGCTGATCCTCGTGGTGCTGATGTTCCTGCAGTACCGCATCCTCGATCGCCGGGTGCATTACACATGATGACGAGCGCTTTTTCCCTCGGCAGGCTCATCCGCCTGAGCCTGCTTTCCCTCGGTGCGATCATTTTCCTCGCGCCTTACATCTTCATGATCTCGGCAGCCGGCAAGACGCAGAGCGACATCTTCACCTCGTCGCTGTCGCTGATTCCGGCGCATCTCGCCTATATCGAGAATTTCGCCAAGGCCTTGAGCCGGGTGCCGATGGCGCGGCTCCTGTGGAACGGCGTCGTCGTCTGCGGGCTGATTTTCTTCTTCCAGGTGCTGGTGGCGATCCCTTGCGCCTACGCCATGGCCAAGCTGCGCTTCGGAGCGGCGCGGGCGATGATGGTGCTGGTCATGCTCGGCCTTCTCGTGCCGATCCACGCGACCGCGCTGCCGCTCTATGTCGCCTTCGACCGCGCCTCGCTGCTCAACAGCTATGCCGCGCTGGTCGCGCCTTTCACCATTTCGGTCTTCGCAATTTTTATGTTCCTGCAGTTCTTCCGCGCCATGCCCGACGACCTCATCCATGCCGCCCGTCTCGACGGCATGTCGGAATTCGGCATCGTCGCCCGCGTCATCGTGCCGAATGCCTGGCCTGCGGTCACCGCCTTCGCCATCTTCTCGGTCGTCGCCCATTGGAACGATCTTTACTGGCCGCTGATCGTCATCAGCAAGCAGGACTATGCCACGCCGCCGCTCGGGCTGATGTATTTCCGCGCCGCCGAGGCCGGCGACGATTACGGCGCGCTGATGGCGGCGACCCTGATCATTACCCTTCCTCTCGTCGCCGCCTTCCTGCTTGCGCAGAAGCGTTTCGTCGAGGGCATCACCATGACCGGTCTCAAAGGCTGACCGGCTTCAACCAGGAGAACGAGCGATGAAACATATCACCCAGCTTCTCGCCGCAGCGGCCGTATCCTTGGCAATCGCGCTTCCCGCGCATGCCGAGACGACGCTGACGGTGCATTACCCGATGCCGGGTTTCTTCAAGGACGTGATGGACACGATCTCGAAGAAGTTCATGGCGGAAAATCCCGATATCAAGATCCAGTTCGCCAGCCCCTCGGCGACCTATGAAGAAGGCATCCAGACGATCCTTCGCCAGGTCGGCACCAGCGAAATGCCCGATATCACCTTCATCGGCTTGAACCGCCTGCGCATGCTCGACGAACGCGATGTCGCCGTCGACCTTGGCCCGCTCGTCAAGAAAGACGGCAACATGGCCGAGCAGGGCTTCTCCGACACCATCCTCAAGCTCGCCCAGGTCAAGGGCAAGCAGGTGGGTCTCGCTTTCGCCACCTCCAACCCGATCATGTATTACAACGCCGATCTCGTGAAGGCGGCCGGCGGCAATCCCGACAATCCGCCGAAGACCTGGGATGAGGTCATCGCGCTCGGCGGCAAGATCAAGGCGCTCGGCAACGGCGTCGACGGCATCGATTTCCGCTGGCAGGGCGACGACTGGATGTTTTCGGCTCTGCTCTTCGGCGCCGGCGGCAAGATGCTGAGCGACGACGAAAGCAAGGTCGCCTTCAACGGTCCGGAAGGTCAGAAGGCCGTCGAGGTCCTGCATCGTCTGGTCACCGAAGGCGGCATGCCCGTCTTCACCAAGCCCGCCGGCGAACAGGCTTTCGCGGCGGGCAAGGTCGGTTTCGAGTTCCAGACCACAGGCGCGCTGCGCAACACCATCAAGAATGTCGGCAATAAGTTCGATCTGCGCACCGCCAAGATCCCGTTGATCGATCCGGTGAACGGCCATCTTCCCACCGGCGGCAACGCCGTTGTCATCCTGACGCATGACGCCGCCAAGCAGGATGCCGCCTGGAAGTTCGCCAAATTCGCCGCCGGCCCTTATGGCGCCTCGGTCGTTGTGCCCGGCACCGGTTATGTTCCGAACAACGAGCTTGCCGCCAAGTCGCCCGAATATCTCGGTGACTTCTACAAGCAGAACCCGCTGTTCCAGGCCGGCCTGAGCCAGATGCCGGTCATGATCCCCTGGTATGCCTTCCCCGGCTCGAACGGCGTCAAGGTCACCCAGACGATCGTCGACAATCTCTCGCGCATCGTCGACCAGTCGGCCGAGCCGAAGGAAGCGCTCGACGACGCAGCCGCCGATGTCGAAGGGATGCTGCCGCGCAGCTGACGCCTTCCTCAGCAGGAATAGAACAGGAGCCACCGCGCCGAACGCGGTGGCTCACTAGATTCGGAGGGCTTCAGATGGCCCGCACCGTACCGCCGCGGCGCAGCGTATAGGCGACATCGAGGTGGCGGGCAGGGGCGGCATTCTCCGCCATGTCGAGCAGCAGCGAGGCGGCCGTCGCCCCCATGCTGGCATCCGGCATTTCGATCGTCGTCAGTGGCGGATCGATCAGCCGGCCGATGGCGATGCCGTCGAAGCCGGCGACCGACACATCCCCGGGCACCGACAGCCCCTCGCGCTTCAGCGCGCCGATGACGCCGAGCGCCAGAAGGTCGTTGGAGGCGATGACCGCCGTCGGCGCAAGTGAGGTCATCGTTGTGCCGAGATCGAGCTGGTCATAACCGCCGACGAAGGGGATCTGCATGGCATCGAGCGGTGTCAGCCCGCTCTCGGCCATGGCGTCGAGATAGCCCTTGTAGCGAAGGCGCGCACGGTCGGAAGCGGCGAAATTGCCGGAAAGAAAGAGAATACGGCGATGGCCCATCCCGATCAGGAAGGTCGCGATCTCGCGGCCCGCGCCGCGATTGTCGGCGGTGACGGCCGCCGGAAACTGCGCGGTCGGCAGGTTGTTGAGCAGCACGGTCGGCGGCAGCCTGGCAAGCAGCGCCTCACTGGTCGACGGATCGCAGACAGTGAGAATCAGCCCGGTCGGCCGGTCGTTCAGGAGTGCCGCGACGGCATCGGCCTCGCGCGCCGGATCGTAATTCGACTGGGCGATCAACACGCCATGGCCCGCCACCAGCATACGGTTTTGAATGCTCGACAGCGACGAGGCAAAGACCGGATTGGTGATGCTTGGAATCAGCACGCCGATAACCGGCCGGCGCCCAAGCCGCCCAGCGGACGGGCCGGCGGGGCGATAGCCGAGTTCTGCGGCCGCACGGCGCACCTTGCGCACCATCAGGTCGCTCGCCGGTCCGTTGCGGTTGAGAACCCGGCTTGCCGTCGCCAGCGAACATCCGGCCCGGAATGCGACCTGCTGCAATGTCGCCATCGAAAACGCCTCCTGGTGACAGATAAGGCGCAATCCCTTAGGAGGCTTCGATGACATTGGTCTGACATTGCGTAAAGCGGCTGGCCAGAGTTTTCGCTTTCCGTCCATTCACACATGGAAGTTGAAGAAAAATGCAACCTGTGGAATAGTCGCATCAGTGCCTTTCACCCTTTTCATGCTGATCTCCCGGACAAGAATGTCTCACAAAATGGAATGCTCCGCCGCCTGGCGGTTTCTCGCGACGGTCGCTCTTGTCGCAAGCTTCGCGTCGTCGGCTTATGCGGGCACCCTGTCCACGTCCTGGCCACAGACGCAAAGCGACATTCAGGCCGACTCCAACGTCCATTTCGGCACACTTGCCAACGGCATGCGGTTTGCGATCATGCGCAATGCCACGCCGCCCGGGCAGGCCGCGATCCGCTTTCGCATCGGCTCCGGCTCACTCGAGGAAAACGACAATCAGCAGGGCCTAGCGCATTTTCTCGAGCACATGGCCTTCAAGGGTTCGACGCATGTCCCCGAAGGGGAGATGATCCGCATCCTGCAGCGCAAGGGCCTGGCCTTTGGGCCTGATACCAACGCCCATACCTCTTATGATGAGACGGTCTACGCACTCGATCTTCCAGAGGTCGATGCCGACACGGTTTCGACGGGCCTGATGCTGATGCGGGAGACGGCAAGCGAACTGAGCCTTGATGCCGGAGCTTTCGATCGCGAACGCGGCGTCATCCTGTCGGAGGAGCGGCTGCGCGATACGCCGCAATATCGCGCGGGGCTCGGAATCATGAATTCCTTGCTCGCCGGCCGCCGCGCGACCATCCGCGTCCCGATCGGCAAAACCGACATTATCAGCAATGCGCCTGTGGACCTCGTCCGTGATTATTACCGGGCCAATTACCGGCCCGATCGGGCAACGTTGATGGTGGTGGGCGATATCGACCCGGCTGCCATGGAAGCCCAAGTCCGGCAGCACTTCGGCGACTGGACGGCCGTAGGTCCGACGCCTGTAAAACCGGATCCTGGCACATTGGCGACGAAAGGCGAAAGCGCCGACGTCCTCGCTGTTCCCGGCGGCATGACCAGTGTACAGATCGCCTGGACGCGTCCTTATGACGCCGCGCCTGATACATTTGCCAAGCGCCGCACGCAGCTTATCGAAGATCTCGGCCTGTTGGTGCTCAAACGGCGGGTGAGCACCATTGCCAGCAAGGCGGATGCCCCTTTCATCAGCGCGGGCGCCGGCTCCCAGGATCTTCTTGATTCCGCACATATCGTCCTGATCGTGGCGAATTCCGAGCCGGATAAATGGCAGGCGGCGCTCACGGCCATCGACCAGGAACAGCGGCGTATCGAGGAGTTCGGCGTTGCGCAGGCAGAGATCGATCGTGAAATCCTCGAATATCGCTCGTTCCTCCAGGCTGCTGCGGCCGGAGCCGCGACGCGCACGACCACCGACATCGCTTCCATGCTGGCCAGCAGCGTCGATGACAATCAGGTCTTCACGTCGCCCGCTGAAGACCTTTCGCTGTTCGAGACGATCACGAAGGGCATCACGGCGGCCGAGGTCAATCAGGCGCTGCGGCATGCTTTCTCCGGCAACGGTCCGCAGGTCGTGCTGCAGACAGCCCAATCACCGCAGGGGGGAGCCGACGCAGTTCGGCAAGCCTATGATGCTTCAAAGGCCGTTGCCGTCTCGGCGCCATCCAGTGCAGCCGACATCGCCTGGCCCTACACCCATTTCGGCGAGCCGGGCGCCGTGGTCGAACGCCGCACCGTCGACGATCTCGGCCTGACCATGGTGCGTTTTTCCAACGGCGTGCGCCTTACCGTCAAACCCACCAAGCTGCGCGCCAACGAAGTGCTGGTGCGCGAAGATATCGGCCACGGCCGGCTGGACCTGCCGCAGGACCGTCCCGCTCCGATCTGGGCATCTCCGGCCGTCGCGCTGTCCGGCGTGAAGGCCATGGACTATCAGGATATCCAGAAAGCGCTGACGGCCAACATCGTCGGCATCGACTTCTCGGTCGGCGACGGTTCCTTCAAGTTCGACGGTCGCACCCGGACTGAAGATCTTGCGACGCAATTGCAGCTGATGACGGCATACACCTCCGATCCCGCCTACCGCCCTGAGGCATTCAAGCGGGTGCAGCAGGCCTATTTGAGCGGCCTCGATCAGTATCAGGCGACCCCTGGCGGCGTTGTCAGCCGTGATTTCGGAGGTCTCGTGCATTCCGGCGATCCGCGCTGGACCTTCCCCGATCGCGCCCAATTGTCCGCCGCCAAGCCGGACGATTTCGAGGCGGTGTTCCGGCCTATGGTTTCCAACGGCCCGATCGATATCACCATCGTCGGCGACGTCACGGTGGACGACGCTATCCGGATAACAGCTGAAACCTTTGGCGCTTTGCCGCCACGACCGGAGGCAGCGCCGAGCAAGGATTGGGGTGAGGTGCGTTTTCCGGCGGCGAGCAAGACGCCCGTTTTGCTGACCCATAGCGGCAGGGCGGATAACGCGGCCGCCGCCTTCGGGGCTCCAATCGGCGATTTGCTCTCCGATCTGCCGCGGTCCTTCACCGCCAATATCGCCACCCAGATTTTCCAGAACAGGCTGATCGACCAGTTTCGTATTGCGGAAGGCGCAAGTTATGTCCTGGAGGGTGACGCGAACCTGTCACCGGAAATCCCCGGCTATGGCTACGCATTTTTCTACGTCGAGACGGAGCCGGCAAAGATCGCGCGCTTCTACGCACTTGTCGACGAGATCGCCAATGACTTGCGGTCGCAGGATGTCTCCGCGGACGAGTTCGCACGCGCCCGGGGACCGATCATCGAGACACTGAAGCATCAGCGGCAGAGCAACGAATATTGGATCGAATCTCTGCGGGGCGCTCAGATTGATCCGCGTCGTTTAGACCGGATACGCGACAGTCTCAGCGGCTACGCCAAGGTCACCGTCGGGGATATTCGCGCGTTTGCCGGGACCTATTTCAGCCCGGAGAACTTCTGGAAATTCGAAGTGCTGCCGGCGGCGGTAAGATAGGGGCTCCCAGGCGCCGGCGCCGTGGATGCGATTTCGCCGGCAACGAAGCGGAAGAGCAGGGTGCCGAGGCCGCGCCCCTGGAAATCGGGATGGGTGCAGAGCCCGCTCGGTTCGGTATAGCCGGTCTGCCGCATCCGCTGACAGGCCATCAGCCCGGCCGTCTCCCGGCCATCAGAAACACGGCCAGGGCAAAGCTGATCAGGCCAAGCGACACCGGCAACCCCTGATATCCGATCAACTGCATCGCCAATCCTACCACGGGCGAGCCCGCCATGCCGCCGATGCCCCATGTGAAGGCGAAGGCCGCGTTGCCGGCGATCAGGGCCTGGCCGGTGAAACGCTCGCCGAGCTGAATCAGCGACATGGTGTAGATCCCGAACGAGACCCCGCCCCAGACGAAAACCAGCGGCCAGATCAGCCATGCCTTGAAGACCAGCGGCAGTAGCAGGCAGCCGGCAAGGCAAGCCAGGACGCAGAATGACATAGTCGGCTTCGAGCCGAACCGTTCGGCCACGCGCCCAAGCAAGATCTGCAGTACGGCATTGCCGGCGATGAAACAGGTGAGGAGCGAAGCGATGCGTGCCTCGGCGCTGCCGAGCGCCGCGCCATAGACCCCAAACAGCGAAAGCAGGATCTGCTCGAAGGCGGCAGCCGTGAAAACGGCAAACAATAGCAGCGGCGCCAATGCGAAGAAGCCGCCGAGCGATGTTGCCTCGCCTTCGCCTGAGATCTTTGGCACGTGTGGTGCGACCGCCAGTACGATGAAGCCGCAGGCGAGGAAGGCCGCGATACCGATCACGAAGGGCGGCCAGCCCTCCGTGCCGGCGAGCCCAAGCGATAGCGGGCCGATGGCGAAACCAGCCGAAACGATCGATGAATAGAGGCCCATGATGCGGCCGCGCCGCGGCGCCGGCGTGATCGAGATCAGCCACGTCTCGCTGATCACATAGAGCGGATTGGCGAAGACGCCGAGCAGGAAGCGCAACGGCATCCAGGCCCAGACATTCTGCATTCCGCCAATCGCAATCAGGGTGAGGGCGGCCAGAATCGAACACAGGATCGCCAGTTGCACCCCGCCAAGCCGCCGCGCGAGCGCCGGAATGAAGGGCGCCGATACAATGAAACCCAGCGGCGTCATCGCCGCCGACAGGCCGATCAGGCCCGATGTCGTTCTCTGCCGCTCCAGGATGAAGCTCAGCAGCGGATAGGTCAGCCCCTGCGCCACGGCGAATACCGTAACGGTCGCGATGATCCCCGCCATCGCCGCCCACGGGATACGGGCCTCCCTCGATGCTAGAATGTCTTCGGCAGTCATAATGTCCTCGTCAGACCGTATGTTTTCAGAACCCCGGAGCCCTTCGGCTCAGGAGGACGAATTCTGCGGGAGATGGCGAGCGCCGTAATTAAGCTCTCCCAAAAAGTTCTCAAAAATTTCCAAAAGGGGCTAAACAGGTCGAGATCAAACGCAGGACCGTTAGGAAATGACCGCCTCGCCTTCCTTTCTTGGCCTTCCCAATCGCCTCGCCGACGGGTGTTTGCCCCGCGCGGTGATTTTCGCCGCCGCGCATGGCAGCACCTATCCCGGCAAGGACAGCAGCGGTCATGCCTTGGCCGCCGACGCCATCCGTGCTGCAAGCCAAGACGATGCCCCACTCGTCGACCACTGGGATTTCGATCTCGGCGGGCCGCTGTTCGACGGCAAGCCGATCTCATGCATCGATGCCGGCGACGTCGAGACCACCATGCACGACAATATCGGCAACCGGGCCCGGATCGAGGCGAAGACGCTTGAGATCCTGGCATTGCCGGCCATACCGATCCTGCTCGGCGGCGATTGTTCCGTGACCATTCCCTTCCTGGCCGGCTTTGCGGCGCAAGGGCCGGTCTGGGTGCTGCAGATCGACGCCCATATCGACTGGCGCGACGAGGTCCATGGCGAACACCACGGCTATTCAAGCCCGATGCGCCGGGCGAGCGAGATGCCGCATGTCGCCGGCATGGTGCAAGTCGGCCTGCGCAGCGTCGGCAGCGCCCGCACCACCGAGATCGAAGCGGCGCAGCGCTATGGCAGCCGTTTCGTCACCGCTCGCGAGGTTCATGGCCAAGGCGTCGGCGCCGCCCTCCAGCATATTCCGGAAGGAGCGCAGGTCGTCGTCACCCTTGATTGCGACAGCATCGATCCCGGCATCATGCCGGGTGTGGCGGCGCGTACCCCTGGTGGCCTGACCTACACTGAGGTGATCGACCTGATCGCCGGCCTCGGCAGGCGGGCGAGGATCGCGGGATTCGACCTTGTCGAACTCTATCCTCCCGCCGACATCGATGGCTTGTCGGCGCTCACCGCCGCGCGGCTTCTCGTCAATGCGATCGGCGCCATCGTCCGGCAGGCTTGATCCTGCTTTTTGCAGCGCCGTGCATGGTGTCACGGACGAACAGTTTCATCCAAGCCTTAAAGACTCTAGGATGCCCCTATGCAGGGATCGCGCTTTGCCTTTGGTCCGTTTGTGCTTGATCCGGCTGCGGGAACGCTCCTTCGGAATGATGATCCCGTTGCCGTCGGCCACCGTGGGCTGAAGCTGCTTGCGGCGCTCGTCGGGCGGCCCGGGGAAATCCTCGGCAAGGCCGAGCTGATGGATGCGGCTTGGCCGGGCAGGGCGGTCGAGGAAGGCAACCTCACCGTCCAGATCGCGCAGCTGCGCAAGCTGCTTGGCCCGGCCGCCGACGGCGGCGAGTGGATTGCCACGGTTCCGCGCGTCGGCTACCGCTTCACCGGGGCCTTAAATCCGTTCGGCGGGGTCAAGCGAAAAACTTTGCCGCTGCCCGACAGGCCATCGGTCGCCGTGCTGCCCTTCGTCAATATCAGCAACGATCCCGCGCAGGAATTCTTCGCCGATGGGTTGACCGAAGACCTGATTACCGACCTCTCCAGGATGCCGGGCCTGTTCGTCATCGCCCGCAATTCGGCCTTCGCCTACAAGGGAAAGGCGGTTGACGTGCGAGAGATCGCCGAGGAGCTCGGCGTGCGTTACCTGCTGGAAGGCAGTGCAAGACGCGTCGCAGCACAGGTCCGCATCAATGCCAAGCTGGTCGACGCCGCCAGCGGCGATCACCTATGGGCGGAACGCTTCGATCGCAGCCTCGACGATATCTTTGCCGTTCAGGACGAGGTGACCGCCAAGATCGTCGAGGCGCTGCTCGGGCGGCTGCGTACACCGCCGCCGCGCAATCGGCCAAGCAGCCTCGAGGCTTACGATCTCTGCGTGCGGGCCCGCAGGCTGATGGACGATTCCCCGCAGGCGGCTGAGGAAGCGCATCTGATGCTGACGCGCGCCGTCTCCCTCGACCCCGATTATGCCGAGGCTTATCGCTGGCTTGCCATGAACCACTGGATGGGATGGGTTCATAGCGGCGGACCGACGAAACCCCGCCGCAGCCTTGCTTTGCAACTGGCCCGCAGGGCTGTGGCGCTCGATCCCAACGATGCGGGCTGCCGCTGGGTCCTGGCTTACCTGCTTGCCTATGCGCTCGAATTCTCCGAGGCGGATGCGGAATTCGCCAAGGCGATCGAACTCGACCCGAACGAGGCCGATACCTTCGCAGCACTATCCGACATCACTATCCTTGCCGGGCGGATCGGGGAGGGGCTCGAACATATCCGCAAAGCGTTTCGGCTGAACCCGTTTCCGGCAAGCTGGTACTATCTGACGCTCGGCCAGGCGCAATATGCGGCCGGGCAATATGCGGCCGCCGTCGAGACGCTGCGCCGCGATGAGACCTATCGCACAAGCTCACGCCGTTTCCTGGCCGCAGGCCTTGCCCAGCTTGGCCAGCTCGACGAGGCGCGCGCCGAGACCGAACTCTTCCTCGTCGCCAACCCGCATTTTTCCATTCGCCACTGGGCGGCGACCGAGCCATTCCGCGACGCTCGCACGCTCGAGCATTTCGTCGACGGCTACCGCAGGGCCGGTCTTCCCGAGTGATCCCCGGGCCGCGCCGCCCGCCAGACCAGCGGCACCAGCACCAGGGCGGCCGCCGGAAGCACGATCCAGTTGATTGTCTCCCAGCCGGAGCTGTGGAGAAGCGATCCGGCGGAGAAGGAGGCGCAGGCGACCGTACCAAAGACCACGAAGTCGTTTGCACCCTGCACCTTGCTGCGTTCCGCCGGCGTATGGCAGTCGGCCACCATGGCGGTCGCACCGATGAAGCCGAAGTTCCAGCCGATCCCGAGCAGAACCAGCGAAAGCCAGAAATGGGAAATATCGAAGCCGGCGAGCGCGACGGCCGCCGAACTGCCGATGAGGAGGAGACCGACGGCCGCGACCCGCTCCTTGCCGAAGCGCACCATCAGGCGGCCGGTGACGAAGCTCGGGGCATACATGGCGAGGATATGCCATTGAATACCCAATGCGGCCTGGTCGATCGAGTGACCGTGCCCGACCATCGCGATCGGCGACGCGGTCATCACGAAGGTCATCAGCCCGTAGGACACGACACCGGTTGCGATGGCGAGGAGATAGCGCGGCGATGTCAGGATTTCGACAAGGGGCCGCTCCGGGGCGCTTGCCGATGCATGAGCCGTCGGCGGCGTCGATGTGCGAAGCATGAGCAGCACCGGAAACGCCAGGGCAGCGAGAAACGCCTGGCTGAGGAAGCTCCCGGCGAAGGGCGTCCCCGGCAGCGCGTCGCGTGTCCAGATGACGAGCTGCGGCCCGATGATCGCGGCGATCAGGCCGCCGACCATGACGCGGGCGATCGCCTTATGGCTCTGCGCCGCGGTGGCGTTGTCGGTCGCGGCGAACCGGTAGCTCTGCACGTAAGAGGAATAGAAGCCTGCGAGGCAGGTGCCGAGACAGAAGACCAGGAAACTGGAGAGCACGATCCCCAGCGCAGCGATCAGGCCCGATACCATGCCGATCACCGAGCCCAGCAGATATCCGGGCTTGCCTCCGAACCGACGCATCACCCAGGCCGCAGGCAGAGTCCCGAGTGCCAGCCCAAGGCTGAGAAGGCTGACGGGAAGCGTGACCAGATCGGAATCGCTCGACAGATGCTGTCCGACCAGACCGCCGAGCGAGACGATGATCGGAGCATTGGCGCCACCGAAGGCCTGCGCAACGGTGAGCACCCAGGAGTTGCGCTTTGCGGCTGCCGGGTCGGCCGAGGCTTGCTGCATGACGTTCATCTGGAATTCATCTTCGACAGGATGTCGGCGACCGCGCGACCGGCGGCGATGACTGCGCCGGCAAGATAACTAGGTTCGGAAGGACTTGTCTCGCTTCCGGCCAGGATGAGGCGGTCCTTCCACAGGCCGGACACCCATTGTGAATTCCCCGGCAGCGGATGCCCGCCACCGACACGATCGGCGGCGGTGGCTGTCAGCGCCAAAGGCGCTGCGCCGGCAGGAAGTCGCGGCTTTTCACGATTGGCTGGCCTCGCGTCAGGGATAAATCCCGAGGAGTGATCCCTGAACGCAAGATTGCTCGCGTCAAACAGCCATATTCGACGCTGCCGACATCACTTCCCGCGGCGCGGGAACGCCGAACATATGACGGCCGGCCTCCTCAACCTCGGTGAAACACCAGCGGATAACGCCGTCGCGATCGAGCAGGAATTCGCCAACAAGCTGGCCTTCGCCGGTAGCGATCATCTGCTTATCGTCCTCGGTGAATTCATAGTCATCCGCCTTGTCGAGAAATTCCATCGCCGCCATTGGGTTCATGGGCTCTGGAAGCTCGCCCGGCATATCGACGCGCATCGACATCACCGCATTCATGCTGACCTTATGCGGCCAGTCGTTCTCGGCTTCGGTGAACTGGAGCTGCGGCAGGCCGAAGGCCCTGTGCGATACCCGTTCCGGGTCGGAGGCCGCCAGCAGATTGGGAAGCGGATGATAACGGAAATAGAGGCGGGCGCGCTCGATTGGGGTATTCACGACAGTCAGGCTGTCGATGCCTTTTTCCTGCAATGCATCGGTGAGTTCGGCCATGGCGGCGATCTGCCGGCGGCAGAAGGGGCAATGCAGTCCGCGGAACAACCCGACGAACACCGGTTTCTGGCCGCGGAAATCGTCGATGGCGATCTTGCCCTGGCGGGTAATCGCATCCAGCACCACGTTCGGCGCGCGATCTCCAGGCTGTAATGGTCTTTCCGAGTGGTTCTCCTGCATGTTTAGTTCCTCCCTTTATCTATCTGACTTGATTGGACTAACCGATCTCCAGAATTTTGCACCATGAGGAAGGTCAGTCGAGAAACGGCAAAACGACGAGTGTGCCTGGATCGAGGTTGTGGCGAATGCACACATCCTGCGCCAGCGTGAAATACCGTTCCGCCTCGTCCATGTCGTCATGTTCGAGGCTCAGTGTCGCCAAGCCATCATAGCACGGAAAGAGCAGTTGCGGCTCGTCAATTTCCTTCGCAACCTCAAGGGCTTCCTCGTAATACTTACGAGCTAGCTTCGGCTGCCCGTGGCATTGATGAATCTGCCCGAGGACGATCAGCGGCACGGAGAGATGGTCGCGCTGATCGAGCGCCCGGTCGATTTCGACGGCCTTCTCCGCCGCCGGCACACCCTCGGCCGCGCAGCGATCGGTAAAGGTGCAGCAGGAGACCGCGAGGTTGGCGAGAAGGCGCGCCTGGAAGCCGAGATCGCCGATCCGGGTGGCGACCTCCAGCCCGCGCCGGCAGATCTTGATGGCGTTGGCCGGATCGACGATGGTGTAGAGAACGCCGAGATTGGAATAGGCGCGGCACGCCGCACTCTGCAGATCGGCCTTCTCGGCGACCGAAAGACTGCGCTCGACTTCCTGTACGGCATCGCGGCGGCGCCCGAGCCGCGCCAGCGCCGCACCCTTGGTGTTCAGCGCCTCCGCCATCGCGCGCGCGGCCTCCCGCCCGGCTTCTGTTGTTCCGTCGACCGGCAGCGTCTGCAGGCGTTGCAGCGCCTGCGTCGCCCACTCCGCGGCGGCGGCCTGGTCGCCCATGCGGAAGGCCAGATGGCCGCGCTCCTGCAGGAGATGCGCATGTTCGACCGGCGCATCGATCGTCGCGATCAACGCTTCGGCCGCGGCGCAATGGGTCTCCGCCTGGTCGCGGCGCCCCGCGTCGAGATGCAGGCGGCCGGTCTTTCGCAGGATCCTTGCCGCGGCGATCCGATCGTCTTTGGTGCGGTGGATCGCAAGCGCCCGCTGATAATGGCTCAGGGCGGCATCGCGCCGGCCGGCGGGACCGCAGAGATCGCCAAGACGCTCCATCAGCGCCAGTTGCTCCGGCGTTGCCTCCGGCTCGTTGGCGAAGGCGGCAAGGGCCTGATGGTAGAGGCGCATGGCATCGTCATTGGCGTAGGTCTTGCGGGCCAGATCGCCCGCCGCCATCAGATAGCCGGCGCCTTTGGCCTTCTCGGTGGTCAGGCTGAAATGATGGCCGAGCTGCGCCAGATGCTCGGCCCGGTCAGGCGCCGCGCCATATTGGCGTTCCAGAACCCGGCCGATCCTGCCATGAAGCTCCATGCGCCGCTGCAGCAGCAGATTATGATAGATGACGTCGTGCATCAGCGTCTGGCTGAAGCGATAGCCCGG
Organism: Rhizobium sp. RSm-3; assembly: GCF_001854685.1. Taxonomy (NCBI): domain Bacteria; kingdom Pseudomonadati; phylum Pseudomonadota; class Alphaproteobacteria; order Hyphomicrobiales; family Rhizobiaceae; genus Rhizobium; species Rhizobium sp. RSm-3. Next base: position 182,501 of record NZ_MAWZ01000007.1, read on the forward strand.
CGACCCGGCCACATCCGGCCCGCGCAATTCCTCGATGATATTGGCATCGCAGAGATAATCCAGCGCCGCATCGACGGCGGCCGGGTCGGAAGTGACGGTGCGGAGCAGGGCGGTATCGAACTTCGGCCCGACGACCGCCGCCTCCTGCGCCAAGCGTCTGATCTCCTGCGGCAGGCGATCGACGCGGGCAAGCAACAGCGCCTGCAGATTGACCGGGATATCGACATCGGTGTCGTCGGCCGCGACATGCCAGCGGTGGCCGTCATGGTGCAGCGTGCCCATGTCGATCAATCCGCGAAGGATTTCTTCGATGAAAAGCGGATTGCCGCCGGCGCGGTCGAGGATGCGTTTGCGCATCGCGACCGGCAGCTTGCCATGACCCTCGCCAAAAAAGGCAGCGAGCAGCTTCTGCCCATCGGCCGCAAACAGCGGGTCAAGACGTTGCACGGTGACGTTGACGCGATCGGAGTTCAGCGGGTCGGTCTGCGATGTCGGCCGGTAGATCGTAAGCAGCATCAGCCGGCTGCGTTCCAGCCGATCCATCATGAAGCGGAGTACTTCCAGCGAGGCGGCGTCCGCCCAGTGCAGATCCTCGATGACGAGCAGCAGAGGGCCTTGCGCCAGCCGCCGCTCGAAGACGGTGCGCACCGCATAAAAGATCTGCCGCCGCAACTGTTCCGGCTCGATGTGCCGTAACGCCCCATCGGGATCGCCGAGGCCGAGCACATGCAGAAAGAGCGGCAGAATCCCCTCGACATCCTCTTGGCTGAGATCGAGAGCGCGGAATCCGGTTGTCAGCAGTTGCCGCGTCCTGTCGAGATCATCCCGCTCGCCGATGCCGTAAGCGCTGCGCACGACTGCGGCGAGCGTGCCATAGGACTGTTCGCCGAGCGGAGAGCAGGTGGCTTTGCGGATGGCAAGGCCCGGGAAACGGCCCGCGTCGCCGGCGGTTCCGACGAATTCGGCGACCAGCCGCGATTTACCGATCCCGGCTTCGCCGATCAGGCGGACGAGTTGTGCCGCGCCGCCGCAGGCGAGATCGAGGCAGGTCAGCAGCCGCGACAACTCGGCATCCCGTCCGATCATCGGTGCCTGAAGGCCGAAATTTTCGAGACCGCGCGCCGTATGCGGCGCTTCCAGCAACCCTGCCAGCCGATGGACTAGGACGTTTCCGCTTTTGCCGCGCAGCGTCTGCGCGCCGAGACTGTCGAAGGCAAAGGCATGGCGGGTGAGGCGATAGGTCAGCGGCCCGACGAGGATATCGTTTTCTCCAGCCATCGACTGCAGCCGCTGGGCGGTGTTCACCGTGTCGCCGGTGACCGAATAGGATTTGGTGCTGACCGCGCCGAAACCGCCGGTGACGACAGGTCCGCTATTGATGCCGATATGCAGACGCAACGGCACGCCGGCGCGGGGCTGCCAGCGCTCGCCGACCTCGGTCGCCCGACGGATCATATCGAGCGCGGCACTGAGCGCCCGGACCGGATCGTCCTCATGGGCAACCGGCGCACCGAACAGCGCCAGCAGCGCATCGCCGACGAACTTGTCGACGAAGCCGCCATAAGCCTCGACCGCCTGGGTCATCTCCTCGAACAATTCGTTCTGCAGCACCCGCATGATTTCGGGGTCGATCTGCTCGCTCAGCGTCGTGAAGCCGCAAAGATCGGCAAAGAGCACCGTTACCGGCCGCCGGTCGGCGTCGCTGTCTGATTGATGCGGCACCACATCGATGCTTGGCTTCGGCACAGGCTGGACTTTGCCCGAGATCGAGGCGCCGCATTTGGGGCAAAAGGCAAAATCGGGCTGGCAAGGATTGCCGCAGGCGGCGCAGGAGAAGGGCTGCCTTGCGCCGCATCGCGGACAGAAGGCAAAACCGCTCTGAATATCGAAACCGCAGCCGGCGCACTCCATCGCACGCGTCCCACGAAAGCCCGATATGTTGCAGCTATCTCGGCCGCACCGGCGGGCCTCAAAACTGAGAGCCAGCATGAACCTGTTGCCCCGTGCCCGCAAGCATCAAACAGGCGGGCTGAACGACGATCTCCGTCAGAATGCCCGGTGCCCCTGAGATCCGCGCCGGAGGTCAAGCGACGTCACCTCGTCCCTGCTAAAAACTGGCGGAACCGTTCCGATTTCGGATGCGTGAAAAGCTCGGCAGGCGCGCCCGTTTCTTCGACGACACCCTTGTGAAGAAACACTACTTTGCTGGACACGTCTCGCGCGAAGGCCATTTCATGGGTTACAACAAGCATGGTCCGGCCTTCCTCAGCAAGGGAACGCATGACCTTGAGCACTTCGCCGACGAGTTCGGGATCAAGCGCGGAGGTCGGTTCGTCAAACAACATCACCCTCGGCTGCTGCGCAAGTGCGCGCGCGATCGCGGCTCTTTGCTGCTGTCCGCCGGACAGGTGCGCGGGATAAAAGTTTCGCTTATCAGCGATACCGACCCGTTCGAGCAGAGCTTCAGCCTCGGCGATACATTCCGCGCGGTTGCGTTTCTGCACGTGCACCGGCGCTTCGATCACATTCTCCATGATGGTCATATGCGACCAAAGGTTGAAACTCTGAAATACCATGCCGATGTGTTCGCGCATCCGATCGACTTGCCTGCGGTCAGCCGGTTCCGTTCTATGCCCGGCTTTCTTCAGAGCATACATCTCGCCGCCGATGCGAATTTCTCCGCTGTCGGGGACTTCGAGCATATTGAGACATCTGAGCATCGTCGATTTTCCGGAGCCGGATGAACCGAGAATGGAAATCACCTCTCCCTCATGTGCTTCGAGGGAGACTCCCTTCAAGACTTCCAATGGGCCAAAGCATTTCCGAAGATCCTTGACCGATACGGCAGCGCTTTTGTCCTTGTTGTCGCTGGCCAAAACTGTTCCCCTGTCAGACATGCGCACTCCCGTTTAAGATTGCAGCCGCATACGCGTATGAGGCGAAAGCCAGAAATCGACCATCATGAGCATTCGTGTGACGACGAAAATGATCGTAAGGTAAAGCGCGCCTGCTACGATAAAGATCTCGAAAGCGCGGAAGCTGTCGGCGATCAGTTTTCCAGCCAAGCCGGTGACTTCCATGATCGTGATGACAGACGCGAGTGCCGTTGCTTTGATCATTAGGATGATCTCGTTGCCATAAGCAGGCAGCGCATGCCTGATGGCAATCGGCAGGATGATCCGTCTGAACAAGAGAATGCCCGACATGCCGCAAGCCCGTGCCGCCTCGATTTCCTGGACGGAGACGGCCTGCAGGCCGCCACGGAAAATCTCGCTGCAATAGGCGGCGGTGTTCAAAGTGAGCGCCAGCACCGCGCACCAGTAGGGTTCGCGAAAGAACCCCCAGACGCCGAGGTCCTGCAGCTCATGCCGGAATTGGCCAAGGCCATAGTAGATCAGGAACATCTGGACGAGCAGGGGCGACCCTCTGAACACGAAGACGTAAGCGCTGGTGACGGTTCGACCCGCTGCGCCGCCTGTGACGGCCAGGAACGAGATCGCAAGCGCCAGGATGCTTCCTGCCAAGATTGATGTAACGGCAAGCTCAAGGGTTAGCGGCAAACCGCTCAGAAGCGTGAGAAACGTATCCCACAGGAAGCCCGTATCCATTACAACGCCCCCCTTATGCCCTGGGTGGTTCGAGCTTCCATTCGTCTGAACAGGATTGACGAGAACCAGGTGATGACAAGATAGAGAACAACCGCCATCAGGTAGAACTCGAAGGGCCGACGGGTCGATCCGGCAGCAATTTGCGATTGGCGCAGGAGTTCGACGAGACCCGTGACGGAGACCAATGCCGATTCCTTCAGCACCAGTTGCCAGGTGTTTCCGAGACCCGGAATAGCGTAACGCAGGACGAGCGGGGCGACGATGCGCCTGAATTTCGGCCATGGCCGCATGCCGACGGCGCTGGCGGCTTCGATTTCGCCGCGTGCAACCGATCTGTAGGCTCCGCGAAATACCTCAGCCTGATAGGCCGCCGAAACCACGCCGAGCGCCAGAGTTCCGGTTAGAAACGCCGGCATTCCGATGAACCCTTGGTAGCCGAACAGGCCGCCGACGGATCCCAGGAATGCGCTGCCGCCGAAATAGAAAAGATAGATGACCAGAAGGTCCGGAACGCCGCGCAGAACGGTGGTGTAACAGTCCGCAAGCCAGCGAATGGCCATATGGCGGGACAATTGCATGAAGGTGATCATCGTACCGATCACCGTTCCGGCCAGAAAACCGCAGACGGATACGCCGATTGTCATGGCGGCTGCAGTGAGAAGGAGCCAACCCCACCCCGTCTGCCCGAAGCCGACGAGAGCCAGGTAACTGTCGATAGGTGCCATGCGGGGCCTCTTGGTGAAAGATCGGGGTTGCGTCAGTCGGCTGCGCGCCGGTGCGCCCAGATGCGCTGGAGCTTCGACATGTTTTTGAGCGAGCTTTGCACATGCGCTCTTGCTGCGGCGGCGGCCGCCTCCCGGTCGCGTGCACAGATGGCGTCTGCGATCGCCCGGTGTTCGTCGAGATCCGTGTGCTCCAGGTCCACCCAGAGAACTTCGAGCCAAAGAGCCAGGCGAAGCTGCTGATAAACTTGATCCGTCACCCTCACGAGGGCCTCGTTTCGGGTCGATTCCACGATGACCCGATGGATGTATAGTCCAAGATCCAGGTTGCGGGCCGCGTCAGACGGCGTCTTGTTCGTCGTATCCTTCAGTTCAACCATCTGGGCGATGACGTCTCGGAGCCGGTCGAGGTCTTCTTCGCTCGCCACCTCGCAGGCGAGTTGCGCCGCGCAAACGTCGAGCGCTTCGCGAACGACCAGCAGATTGCAGAACTTGGTGACGTCGAGATCGGTCACCGTATAGCCGAAATTCCGCTGACCGACGATCAGCCCTTCTTCTTCCAGCTTCATCAGCGCTTCACGCAGCGGTGTTCGGCTGACGCCGAAGCGCTTGGCGAGCGTCACTTCCGAAAGCCGCTCGGAGGGGCGAAGTTGGCCGGTGAGGATCAGGTCCTTCAATTGCGAATAGGTGCTCTCACGCAATGATCCCCGCTGTTCCGTTTTGGTCGCTGCCAATCGATTCCCCTTCCGTCTCTGGTCCATTCACCCCTCGGTGAACGACACCATAACTTTTTCCCTCTTGCTCGATCAAGCGGAATACGATTATGTATACAATCTTGGCTACAACAATCAATCGTCTTTTCGCCGGCTTTCAAAAGCCACCCGCGATCTGGTCTCAACATCTGGAGGTCCAATGCCGGAGATTCTCAGTCTGGACGAGCTGCGAGAGCGCTTTTCGAACGCTTCAGGCGGGGAGATGTTCGATCCGGAGTTTCGCAAGGTGGCCGACCTGGTCTTCGGCGAGGGCGATCGTCGCCAGGCGCCTTACTGCGGCGTCCCGACATTGCTGAAGGCCCCGTATTGTCCGGACGCTGCCCCCAATTTTGCTGATGTGGATATCGCGCTTTTCGGTATTCCGATGGATCTCGGGGTGACAAACCGATCTGGTGCGCGGTTCGGGCCACGAGCCGTACGCAATGTCGACCGGGTTGGCCCTTACGATCATGTCTTGCGGACCGTCCCGACTGCCCATGCACGTGTCGCTGATGTCGGCGATGTCCCGTTCAAAAGCCGCTTCAATCTTGCCGCATCCCATGACGATATCGAGGAATTTGTCGGCGGCTTGATAAGGGCGGGGGTCGTGCCCTTGGCCGTCGGCGGCGACCACTCGGTCGGCCTTCCCATCCTCAGGGCCGTTGGCAGGGATCGTCCTGTGGGGATGATCCACATCGACGCCCATTGCGACACGGGCGGTTCGTTCGAAGGATGCAAATTCCACCATGGCGGACCCTTTCGCCAGGCGGTTCTGGACGGTGTGCTTGATCCCAGGCGGACGATCCAGATCGGAATTCGTGGCAATTCCGAATATCTGTGGGAATTCTCGTACGCGTCCGGCATGACCGTCATTCATGCGGAAGAGGTCGGCGATCTCGGCATCAGCGCCGTCATCGCCAAGGCGAGAGAGATCGTCGGAACGGGACCGACCTATGTCAGCTTCGACGTCGATTCTCTCGATCCCGCATTTGCGCCAGGCACAGGAACCCCTGAAGTCGGCGGCCTGACCTCGGCCCAGGCCCTTGGCATTCTGCGCGGTCTTATCGGCTTGAACATAGTCGGCGGCGACGTTGTCGAGATCGCTCCGCAATACGACCCGACGTCGAATACGGCACAAATTGCCGCTCAGGTTTTGTTCGAACTCCTCTGCCTTGCGGCCGAGGCAATCAAGGTTCGCGCGTCCTAGCAAATGGACGTCGCGGAGTCTGCAACCGCCTTGCTCGGGAAAAGGGCAGGGCGCACCAAAAAAGGGGAATAAGACATGCGAGTATCAAAACTTTTGCTGACGTCCGCCCTCATCGGCGTCATCTCGGTCGGCGCTGCCGCTGCGCAGACGAAGCCAACCGAAATCACCATTGCGACCGAGGGCGCATACGAGCCCTGGAATTTTACCGGTCCCGACGGCAAGCTCGCCGGGTTCGAGATCGATCTCGCCAATGACCTTTGCGCCCGCATGAAGGTGAAATGCACCATCGTCGCCCAAGACTGGGACGGGCTCATTCCATCGCTCAATGCCAAGAAGTTCGATGCCATCATGGCCTCGATGATCGTGACCGAAAAGCGCCTTGCGGTCATCTCCTTCAGCAAGCCCTATGCCCCGACCGCCGCCGCCTTCATGGTCGAGAAAACCGGCCCTCTCGCCGATCTGCCGGGGACGGGGACGACGGTCGACCTTGCCGCTGATAAGGCGAAGGTCGAGCAGGAATTGCAGCCGCTTCGGGACGCCCTCAAAGGCAAGGCCGTGGGCGCCCAGGTATCGACGGCGAACGCAGCCTTTCTCGACACCTATTTCAAGGGTGTTGTCGATCCAAGAGAATACAAGACCGTCGAGCAGCATGATCTGGACCTCCAGGCCGGTCGAATCGACGCCGTCGTTGCCCAGAAAACCTCGTTGACTGCAACGCTCGGCAAGGACGACTTCAAAGACTACAAGATCGCCGGCCCGACCTTCAAGGGCGGAGTCTTTGGACAGGGGATCGCGGCAGGCATCCGTAAGGACGATACGGTGTTGAAGTCGATGTTCGACGCGGCGATCGAAGCGGCGGAAGCCGACGGCACGATCAACAAGCTGGCGCAGAAGTGGATCAAAACATCCCTTGATTGATTAAGCGGCAAAGCTCCCTCGGCAGCAATTGGCAGCCGGTGTACCGAGTAGGTCGCACCGGCTGACCGGCGCAGCTTCGCCAGGCGCCGCCATTGAAATAGACCCACATTTGGAGAACCTCTGTGACCATCCTTCTCAACTCCGTCGAATCCCGCGACGCTGCGTTTGTTCTTCATCCCTATACCAACGCTTCGCAGCATCTGAAGGACGGCCCGCTGGTTATCACCAGGGGCGAGGGGATCCATATCGTGGACAGCGAAGGCAACAAATACATCGAAGGTCTTGGCGGGCTGTTCTGCGCGTCGCTCGGCTTTAGCGAACAACGTCTGGTAGACGCGGCGACCCGCCAGATGAAAGAGCTGCCCTTCTATCACAGCTTCGGCGGCAAAACGCATGAGACAGCGGTCGAGCTTGCCGAACGGCTCATTCAGCTTTCACCGGTTCCGATGTCGAAAGTATTCTTCGCCAATTCGGGTTCCGAGGCCAACGACACGGCCATGAAGCTTGTCTGGTACTATCACAATGCCATCGGCAGGCCGGAAAAGAAGAAGATCATCTCACGCATGCGGGCTTACCACGGCGTGACCATTGCTTCGGCGAGCCTGACCGGGTTGCCGAACAATCACCGCGATTTCGATCTGCCGATTGATCGGGTGCTGCATACCGATTGCCCGGAGTTTTATCGCTATGGCCGCCCGGGCGAAACGGAGGAGGAATTTGCGACGCGCTGTGCCAACGCGCTTGAACAGATGATCCTCGACGAGGGACCGGAAACCATCGGCGCATTCTTCGCCGAGCCCTTGATGGCATCCGGCGGCTGTATCGTTCCGCCACCGACCTATTACGAGAAGATCCAGGCGATCCTCAAGAAATATGACGTGCTGCTGATCGCCGACGAAGTCATCTGCGGCTTTGGCAGGCTCGGCACGATGTTCGGCTCGGAAAGCTTCGGGCTTCAGCCGGATATGATCGTCATGGCAAAGCAGCTTTCGGCAGCCTACCAGCCGATTTCCGCCCTGATGATCAATGAAAAGATCCATTCCGCTGTCGTTGCCGAGAGCGAGAAAATTGGAACATTCGGCCATGGTTTCACCTATAGCGGCCATCCTGTTGCGACCGCCGTCGCTTTGGAAACCTTGAAAATCTATGAGGAGCGCGACATTGTCGGCCACGTCAGGGACGTCGCCCCGGTATTCCAGCGGCGATTGAACGAACTTGGCGAGCATCCGCTCGTCGGTAACGCCCGCGGTCGCGGGCTCATCGGGACTCTCGAACTGGTTCGCAACAAGGAAACGAAAGAGCAGTTCAAGCCAGGGGACGGCATTGCCATTTACGCAGGCAAGCAGGCCCAGGTGCACGGCGTCATCACGCGCGCCCTTGGCGACAACTACTCGCTTTGCCCGCCGCTTATCATCACCGAGGCAGAGATCCACGATTTGTTCGACCGCTCCACCCGTGCGTTGGATGATACCTATACGTGGGCGAGGGCAACCGGCCTCTACTGAGCGAAGGAAGCGACGATATGCGAAACTTCGAAATACCGGGAAGATCGATAGCGGTCGGCCGCAACGGCATGGCAGCGACATCGCACCCGATGGCGACTTTGACAGCGATCGAGATCCTGAAAGCCGGCGGCAAGGCCATCGACGCGGCCGTCGGCGCCTGTGCCGTCCAATGTGTCGTCGAGGCCGGATCCACCGGCATAGGCGGCGATTGTTTTGCGCTGCTGGCGTCGAATGGAAATGATGATGTCCTTGCCTATAACGGCTCGGGACGGACGCCGGCGGCGGCGCATTTTACCTGGTTTCAGGAAAACGGCATCAGTTCGATCGAGCGGTCATCGCCGCATGCGGTGACTGTTCCTGGGGCGGTGGACGCCTGGATCCGCCTCGTTGCCGATCACGGCAGGATGCCGCTGTCCGAAATACTTGCGCCGGCAATTGCACTGGCGCGCGACGGCTATGCGATCACGCCACGGGTTGCCGCCGACATTTCCAACCAACGTGACTTGCTGCTGCGCGATCCATCAACCCGTCGCCTTTTCCTGATCGATGATCAGGCTCCGCCGGTCGCATCGGTTCAACATCAACCGGAATTGGCGCAGACGCTGGAAACGATCGCAACGGCGGGCCATGACGGCTTCTATCGTGGTCCGGTGGCAGCCGACATGGTGACACGGCTCAATTCCCTTGGCGGCCTCCATACAGTTGAGGATTTTGCCTCAGCCGCCGGCGAATATGTGAAGCCGGTCAGCGCGACATACCGCGGATGGACGGTGCATGAATGCCCGCCGAACGGGCAGGGCATCGTCGCTCTGATGATCCTGAAGATCTTGGAGCGTTTTGAACGCAAAGGCGATCCTCTTGGCGTGGACAATCTGCACATCGAAGTCGAGGCCACGCGGCTGGCTTATGCGGCTCGTGACCGATGGGTCGCCGACATGGCCGCCTCAGACGTTCCGGTCGACTTCCTGTTATCCGATGAACTCGCCGACAGCCTTGCCGCCAGGATCGACCTGAATACCATCGCCGATGCCGGGGCCGTCATCGATGGCGTCGAGCATGCGGACACCGTCTACATTTCGGTTGTCGACAAGGACCGAAATGTCGCCAGCTTCATCAACTCGATCTTCCATTCCTACGGAAGCGGATTGATGGCGCCGACTTCCGGCGTCTTGTTCCACAATCGCGGGCAGAGCTTCAGTATGAAGCAGGGGCATCCGAATGCGATGGGGCCGCGCAAGAGGCCCATGCACACGATTATCCCGGGTCTGGTCACCCGCAATGGCAAAAGCGTCTTGTCGTTCGGTGTGATGGGTGGGCACTATCAGGCGATGGGCCACGCCCACTTCCTCTCCAAGCTGTTCGATTTCAATCTGGACATACAAAGTGCGATTGATCTGCCTCGGCTCTTTCCGCTTCCCGGCACGACATCAATCGAAACCGAGGCGCTTCTGCGAGCCGCGATCGGGCGCGATCTCGAAGCTCGCGGCTTCAAGGTCGTCGCACCGAATTGGGCGATCGGCGGCGCCCAGGCGATCTGGATAGACGATCAAAACAACACGCTGCTGGGCGCCTCTGACCATCGAAAGGATGGTTGCGCGCTCGGTTACTAGAGGCGGTGGAGAACTGAATGTCGGCATATCCGAATAGCCAACTTTATATCAATGGCCGCTGGAGGCAGGGTTCAAACGACGATCTGGCCGTCGTCAATCCGGCCTCGGGCGAAGTCATCGGCCGTGTTTCCAATGCCGGCGCCGCTGATCTCGACGACGCGCTTTCGGCCGCCGCTGCCGGGTTTGAGCAGTGGCGGCGCATAAGTGCGTTCGAGCGGGCAAAGCTGATGCATGAGGCGGCGGAGATCCTACGGCAGCGCTCCGCAACGATCGCTCGAATAATGACATTGGAACAAGGCAAACCGCTCACCGAGTCCAAGGCAGAGGCCGCCGCGGCTGCCGACATCATAGACTGGTTTGCCGAGGAAGCTCGCCGTGCCTACGGCCGGCTCATTCCGCCACGAGCGACCAATGTCAGGCAGATGGTGATCAAGGAGCCTGTCGGCCCGGTGGCGGCCTTCAGTCCCTGGAATTTTCCATTGAACCAGGCGGTACGGAAAGTTTCGGCGGCCCTTGCAGCCGGCTGCTCGATTATACTGAAGGGGCCGGAGGAGACGCCGGCGAGTTGCGCTGAACTTGTTCGCGCCTTTGCCGATGCGGGCCTGCCGGCGGGTGTCCTCAACCTGGTTTTCGGAATTCCGGCCGATATTTCAAATCACCTGATCCCGCACCCGATTATCCGGAAAATCTCCTTCACCGGATCGACCGCCGTCGGAAAGCAGCTGGCCTCGCTCGCCGGCGCCCATATGAAGCGCGTCACGATGGAACTCGGCGGCCACGCGCCGGCGCTCGTTTTCGATGATGCCGATATCGATCTTGCGGTCAGACTGTTGGCTGGTGCCAAGTTTCGAAATGCCGGCCAGGTCTGCGTGGCTCCCACGCGTTTCCTCATCCAGGAACGCGTCTTTGAAAAATTCCTCGACGGCTTCGTCAAGGCGGCCGAGGCAGTGAATGTCGGCGACGGATTGAGCGACGGCATAACCATGGGGCCGCTTGCCAACTCGCGAAGGGTCGAAGCGATGGAAGCGCTGGCCGCCGACGCGGTGATGCGTGGGGCGAAGGTCGCAAACGGCGGCAAAAGGATCGGCAATCTCGGCAACTTCTTCCAGCCGACAGTTCTAACCGACGTTCCGCAAGATGCGCGCGTGATGAACGAAGAACCCTTCGGTCCGATGGCGATCGTCAGCGCATTTTCGGACTACGGTTCCGCCATTGCGGAAGCCAATCGCTTGCCATACGGGCTGGCGGCCTACGCCTATACGACCTCGGCAAAGACCAGCGCGGGCCTTGCTCGCGATATCGAGAGTGGCATGCTGTCGATCAATCATCATGGACTGGCGCTGCCGGAACTGCCCTTCGGAGGCATAAAAGATTCCGGCTACGGCTCGGAAGGAGGCTCCGAAGCGATAGAGAATTATTTCAATACGAAGCTCGTAACCGAGGCCGCCTGAAGAGGCGATCATCCTGCCTCTGCCGTTCCCTTGTCTTTCATGCGGCAAAATTCGATCAACTGCTCCGACGTCATCGGTCGCGCCAGAGCATAGCCTTGCAGCAAATGGCAACCAAGATCCTTCAGGATCTTGGCGTGCTCCATCGTCTCGACGCCCTCGGCGACGATGTCGATATTCTGTGACCGACCGATTTCGATAATCGAGGAAACCAGGCGGCGTTGAGATGGAGAGGCTATGATCGGTTTGATAATTTCGCGGTCGATCTTCAATCGTCGCGGCTCAAATCGAAGCAGGCTGATGATGCTGGCATGTTCCGTGCCGAAATCGTCAATCTCGATTTCAATGCCAAGCTCTTTGATCATCGGAATGATGTCATTGAGCGCCGGTTGAAGCTCGTCGAAGGAAATTGTCTCCAGCAGCTCGAAACACAGGCGACCCCGCGATACGGGAAGCTCGGACAGTTCGGCAAGCAGATTCGCCTGCGCCAATCGGCGCGCCGATATATTGACTGAGACACGCGGGATCTGCATTCCCAGGCTGTCCCATCGTGTCAGCTCGAACAGGGCCTTCTGCAGGATCAGCCTATCCATGTCGCCGCTACGGCCAAGCCTTTCCGCTGCGTCAAGAAAGTTGGTCGGGCCGAGCAGACCTTTTCGCGGGTGATCCCAGCGGGCGAGGGCCTCGACGCCTGCTATATCAAGTGTGTCTGCGTTGAACTGCGGTTGGAAGAATGCAACGAGTTCATCGCGGTCGAGCGCCTGATTGAACTCATCCGCCAATTCTTTTGAATGGATTGCGGCGCTGCGAAGCTCTTCGGTGAAGACGGCCGCGCGGCCGCGACCCGCCTTCTTCGCCTCATATAGAGCCAGATCGGCGTTTAGAAGCAACTGACCCAGATCCCGCCCGCGAGCACGTTCAGTCTCCCAGGCGACCCCGACGCTTGCTCCGACCACATACTCCGCCCCATCGATAAGGATGGGCTGCTGGAGTGCGTCGACAATCTGTTTGGCCAATTCGGTTGCTTCAGGCTCGGGATTGGTGCTCCACCGGGCGAAGATGAACTCGTCTCCACCGATCCGAGCCGCGACGTCGTTCGCGCCGGTCAAATCGGCGAGGCGCGAAGCCGTTATTTGCAGGACCATGTCACCGCCGGCATGCCCCTTCGTATCGTTGATCTCTTTAAATCGGTCGAGGTCGATATGAATGAGGATCAGACAGTCTTGTCCACCGGGCCTCTCAGGTTGCGAGATCATCTGGTCGACAAACCGGCGGTTCGCAAGCCCAGTCAGGGCGTCGTGCAACGACAGATATTCCAGCCTTTGCCGCGCTCGAACGAGCTTCTTCTTGTGAAGGCGAAGCTTCTCGATTGTTCTTTGGCGTGACTTGGTCAGGAAACCGACCCAAATGATCGGCGCAACGACACATAAGGCCAACAGGCTTGCATAGAACTCAAAAATGCCGATCCCGTTATTTTGGCCCCATCCGCGCTTGGGCACTGCGACGAAAGTCCACCGGCCATACGTCATATCGACGGATGTCACGACCGGCTGCTTCGAAAAGGTTTCCAGATTTCCGAGAAAAACCTGTTTGGGCGAGTTGGGCTCCGGCACGGTGCTGATGGCAATCTCGAGCTCGGTCGATCCAAGGCCGCTATCGTTATAGAGCCTTGGGATATCTACGATTCCGGAGAGCAGACCCCAGAAGATCTGGCTGTTTCCGTCATTGATATAAATCGGGCACCTGACGACGAAAGCAGTTCCGCCTTGGACGAGCTCCACCGGGCCTGTCAGAACGATATTGTGAGTGTTGCGCGCCAGCATCGCGGCAGCCCGTTGTTTCTCATTCTTTCGATAGTCGAGCCCGATGGCCTTTTCGTTTCCCTTTTCCGGATAAACCCACTTGACCACCATGTCGGGCGCCGCAGCGAAGCTGCGCAATTGTGAATCGGGCTGCAGGATCTGCGCGGCAAGTTTGGAAAAACCGTTTTGGTCCATTGCCGGGTCGACTGCGATGCCAGCCGCCAGCCCTTGCAGCAGCTTCACGTTGCTATTGAGGTTCGTCTGAAGCCGAGACGATATTGTGCCAAGCTCGCCGGCAACAATCGAGCGTTCCTCAGCCAGCGATCGCTCCAGCCGCCAGTTCGTTGCGACCCAGACGACGATGACTGCGATAATTGCCGCAAATATTGCCGGAGCAAATGCGCTCGCATGGCTGGCTGCGGAAGCAGCGAGGCCACGTACTATCTTGGGATTTCTTCGAAACGTCATCAGGTTTCCGGCGTGGATGGGTACGCCTGCATCCTTGCACAGTTTCTTTAAGGCAACGCTAAACCGGCTAGCCTGCGAGAAAAGGCGACCCGGTCCGGATGCGTCGGCAACCTTCGACAAAACCTCGATCCGCTGCAGGTCACGCTCGCTCATCGCAATCAGTCCCATCCGCTTGTCTCCCGCGCCGTCAAACGCGGGGAGAGTGACATTCCAACTTTGCAGAAACAGGACACTTCAACTTTGCGCCTACAATCAATGTCAAAGCCGAATAGGGCTGCGACGCTGTCGGCCAGTTAGAAACGCGACACTGGCACCGATGATCAGCCCCCGATCCGACCGGC
>NZ_MAWZ01000008.1:0-184240 GCF_001854685.1 Rhizobium sp. RSm-3
ATGCCTAATCAGGGGCCCGCAAGGAGGCAAAGCCGACGCAGAGGGACAGAAAACAACAAATCCTGCCCCCGCAACCAATCTTTACTTCCGCAAAACCCGCCTCTCGGCGGGTTTTTGCGTTTCTGCTGATAGTCGAGAAAGAACTCAGCGCGCGCAGCTGGATCGACACCCATGGAAGTCCTGTCGTTCATTCGCTAACGCAAGAACTTATGGACGCCGTAGTAGGCACGATGAAAAAATAGGAATGCATATGAATCTCGATCATATCGGTAGCCTTGAGTTAGTCGTGCGCGAATTGCTAGATGGATGGCGTGAGCGCCTAGAAAATTCTGGACGAAATTTTATTGTCGCAGTGGGTCATAGTTCGAACGAGCACTTCCCTCTGAGGATATTCCTATGTGTCACAAAGGTCAGTGGTATCCAAGAATTCTCAGTGACTGTGGACGTAGCCGCGAAACCAAATGGCCTATTGGTCAGTTCAGATGCGGGATTTGATGACGGGAAAACAATAGTTGATGGTCCTAGCGCGATGATCGGGGTGGGAACGGAAGGCTTGAGTCAGATCAAGACCTGGGCCGGAGCTTTCAGTCAATTTCTGAATGACAACGAGCTTAAGTTTATTACAGTGATAGCTAATATGATCTAGGCTCAAAAGAGCCATTCTGGACGCGGTTTACTCATTCAATAACTCATTTTTTCTGGCGTAATTGTCGCGTGCGAGGATGAACTCCCGGCTCCAGACATCAATGGCATGATATCCGCGATCCAGCATCTCCTGGACGGAAGTGTCGGAGTCTATCTTATCTACTCGAACCCACCGATTGCGAGGATATTCCGGTCCAGAGGCATTGAGAAGTTGCGTCATGATGGTCGCGTAGTGGCGCAGTTCCATTGCCTGCAACGCATCCCGAACAATAGGCGCCAAAGCACCGAATGAGTTCTCGAAGAACTGAGGAAGGCCACCATTGGCGACTTCCCCGTCGAAAATAACCGTAGCGTAAAGATAGCCATAAGGCAGCCCCAACTGCTCGACCGTCCCCGGAATAAGCTCGTCTTCAATCGAAATCCCGCGCTCTGCCTGCTCAATCCCTTGTTTAAGGAGCCAGTCATCGAGCGAGCCAAGATCATTGTATGGCGCTGTCATCATGACTCCCAACTATCCAACCCACCTACGTGAGGTTGTTGATACGATCAAATCGCGAAGCCTGCAAACGGCTATAGTTACTGTGCCCATCAAAGAGCGATTACTGTAAAGGTGAGAGCGGCACACCGCTTACGACCTTTTCCTTTCGGGGACGATAAAACCGAACGTCTACGCCGACGATCTTTTGCTGAGCTGAGTTGAGATGCTCAGGAACGCATTGCCTTTGGAAGCCGACGGACCCTGAATCATGAACGTCAGGCGACACGGTCGACAAGCAGCGGCGCTCGGGCCGCCAGTCCGATCCCGGTTGCGATGAGCGACACCCGCATCCGCTCACCGAGGTATTCGTCGAAACTTGCGCCGAAGATGATTTCGGCATTCCCATCGACTTCTTCGCGGATGCGGCCGGCGGCCTCATCGACTTCGAACAGGGTGAGATCTCGACCGGCAGAGATCGAGACGAGAACCCCTTTTGCATCCCCGAGTATCGCGCCAAACAGCGGATTTTCCAGGGCTGCTTTCGCGGCCGCGGTCGCTCTGCCGGGGCCCGCAGCTTCGCCGGTCCCCATCACCGCCATGCCCATGTCCCGCATGATCGCTTTCACATCGGCGAAATCGAGATTGACCACTCCTTCCTTCAGGATCAAATCGACAATCGAACTGACGCCTGCATAAAGCACGGCGTCAGCCGAAGCAAAGGCCGCGGCAAGCGTGGTATGCGGGGCCGAGAGGCGAAAGAGGCCCTGGTTTGGGACAACGATGACGGTATCGGCGACTTCGAGGAGCTGTTCGATGCCTTCTTTCGCCTGGCGCATGCGGTGTGAGCCTTCGAACACGAAGGGCTCCGAGACAACGGCGACGGTGAGAATGCCGGCTTGCCGTGCGGCGCGGGCAATAACCGGCGCGGCCCCGGTCCCCGTGCCACCGCCCATGCCAGCGGCGATAAAGCACATATGATAACCGGCGAGATGCTCCATGATCTCGTGGATCGACTCTTCCGCAGCGGCACGACCGACTGCCGGGAGCGAGCCGGCGCCCAGACCCTCGGTAACCTTCAGGCCAAGTTGCACGACCTGCGGCGCCTTGGACTTGACGAGCGCCTGAGCGTCGGTGTTTGCAACCAGAAAATCGACACCGGATAATGCCTGCATGATCATGTTGTCGACTGCGTTTCCGCCGGCGCCGCCGACACCGATCACGGCAATCTTCGGCTTCCAGCCTGCCGGTTTCTCTAGGGGGTGAATCATTATAATCCGTCCTATCCTCGTTCGAAATTGCTTGTGGAGGCCTATGCCGCTTTTGCAGGCCAGCGCTTGAACAGCGCACTCGCATTCACGCCGCCGAACCCGAAGCCATTGGTGATCGCGTAATCCGTGAACAGCGGCCGGGCCGCCTTGGCGACGATGTCGATTCCGTCGCTGGCAGGGTCTGGTGCATCCAGATTCAGCGTTGGCGGCGCAATCTGATCGCGCAGAGCCATGATCGCAAAGATTGCTTCCAGCCCACCGGCAGCGCCGAGCAGGTGACCGGTCGCTGATTTCGTGCCGCTCACCGCCAGACCGGATGCCTTCCCGAACACCGACTTGATGGCCTCGATTTCCCCACGGTCTCCAACCGGCGTGGAGGTCGCGTGAGCATTCACGTGCTGGATTTCCTGAGGAGAAATACCGGCCTGTTGGATCGCAATTTGCATGGCTCTCGCGGCACCCGATCCATCCTCAGGACCGGACGTGATGTGGTGGGCGTCGGCTGTCGTGCCGTAGCCGACCAATTCGGCCAAAGGCTCGGCACCGCGCGCAAGGGCATGGCTGAGGGATTCGATGACCAGCACGCCCGCACCTTCGCCCATGACGAACCCGTCGCGGAGTATATCGAAGGGTCGCGATGCCAGTTCAGGCGTGTCGTTGAACCCCGTAGACAAGGAGCGCGCGGCAGCAAAGCCGCCAAGGCTCACGATATTCATACAGGCTTCCGTCCCGCCGCAGATGGCGATATCGGCTTCGTTCGCGCGAATGAGCCTGGCGGCGTCACCAATCGCCTGAACGCCTGCCGCGCACGCTGTCACGGGTGCTCCAAGGGGACCCTTTAACCCATGTCGTATCGATACCTGACCTGCTGCCAGATTGACCAGAAACGACGGGATGGTGAAGGGCGACAAACGTCGTGGCCCCTTATGGTCGACAGTCCGCACAGCGTCAGTGATGGCGGGAAAGCCGCCGATCCCGGAAGCAATGATCGTCGCCGTTCGAAGGCGGTCCTCTTCCGAAATGGGCTTCCAACGCGCCTGGGCAAGTGCTTCGTCAGCCGCCGCGAGCGCGAAAAGAATAAAGCGATCGATCTTTCGCTGATCCTTCGATGGCAGCACAAGATCAGGATCGAACCCTGCTTCTGCGTCCTCGGCGATGGAGGGGACCACACCACCGATCTTGGCGGGGAGACCACCGACAACCTCGTCCGATAGACGGCGAATCCCGGATTTTCCGGCTTTGAGCCGTGTCCAGGAGCTTGAGACATTGGCACCGAGGGGGCTGAGCGCACCCATGCCTGTGACGACGATACGACGCATGATAACTCCGAGAAATTGTGTGTTGCCGGACTGGAACGGTGGCGTCCTAGTCTTCGTCGAGGGGGGCGAGGCGCTCTACCTCATTGGCCGCCGCTTGAAGCAGACGGTCCGACATATCCGCGTCCGTCATGATCCTTGACAGCGTGACCGCGCCGACCATCAGGGACAGCACCACCATCGCCTTTTCATTGGCGTCGGGCTCGCCTTTTTCCGGCATCAGTTCCTCCAGCACCTGCAGATGAGCCTCGATCCCGTCTTGGAAGGGTGTCCGGACTTCCGCCCTTTGGCGAGCCGCGTCAGAGCCAAGTGCGACGAGCGGGCATCCGTCCCCCGTTTCTCCGTGATGGTCGGCCGACAAGTAGAGACCGACGACCGCGCGCAACGGACCGGAGCTCGAGGCTGCGACGGACGACCACCGGCGCGTTGCACTCTCCATCGCCCGACGGGATGCGAGCGCCGCGAGATCGTCTTTGGATTCGAACTGCTTATAGAAGCCGCCCTGGGTAAGGCCGGCTCCCTTCATCAGGTCTTTGAGACTGATCCCGTCAAAACCATGTTCGCGAAAGAGCCGGCTTGCCGCAGTGATCACTGCGTCTCGATTTGCTTCGGCCTGGGCTCGAGTGACTCGCATTTGCTGCTCCTTTTAGATTTCATTTGACATCTATATACGTTTTAGATTTAAGTTGCAATCTATTCCGATGAATCGACCGTCAAGAAGGGTCATCACATGAAAACGAAGTTTCTCCTCTCCTCTGCGGTCGTGATCGCCGGCGCCGCCACCGCCGCGTTTGTCTTTTGGCCGACCGAGAAAGTCGCGGCAGCGGCCGATCCTCGGACCGCAATCCCCTTTGTGAGTGTCGTAGAGGCAACGACGCCGGATACCGTCGCTAGAAGCTTTACCGGGACGATCGCGCCCCGCGTCCAGAGCGATCTTGGCTTTCGTGTCCCCGGCAAGATCGTCGAAAGGCTGGTGAACCTCGGTGACGAGGTGAAAGCCGGACAGCCCTTGATGAAGATCGACGAAACAGATCTGCGCCTCGCGCTGACCGCGAAACGCAATGCCGTTGCGGCGGCACAGGCAACATTCGTTCAGGCACAAGCCGACGAAAAGCGTTTCGCCGCTCTGGTGAAAAACCTGGCGGCATCCACGCAGCAGTATGAAAAGGCGAAAGCGGCCCTTGATACTGCCACCGCGCAACTTGCGGCGGCAAAAGCCGAGGCGAATGTCGCTGACAACGAGGCGACATATACGGTGCTGCTGGCAGACGCCGACGGAACAATTGTCGAAACGCTGGGCGAACCCGGACAGGTGGTCGCAGCCGGCCAGACGGTCATTCGGCTTGCCCAGGCCGGAGCGCGGGAGGCTCTGGTGTGGATGCCCGAAAATCTCAGGCCGGAGATCGGCGCGACCGCACAAGCCACCGTTTATGGCCGCGACGCAGAAGACAACGCGGTGCTTCGCCAGATTTCGGCTTCAGCAGAAACGCGAACCCGCACCTACGAAACGCGTTGGGTCCTGCAAGGAGGTGCGGCGACAGCGCATCTGGGCGCAACGGTAACGATCAAGATACCCAATAAGGATGCGCAAACCCATGCCGAGGTGCCGATCGGCGCGCTTCTGGACGACGGCAACCGTTCGGGCATCTGGGTCGTCGATAAATCCTCTACCGTTCACTTCCGGGAACTGACGGTCGAACGGCTCGGCGAGGAAGATGCGATCGTTTCTGGCTTGAAGCCGGGCGAAGTCGTCGTTGCACTTGGCGCGCATCTCCTGACCGACGGCGCGACCATTCGGACGGGTGCAGAAAAAGCAGAGGCGGCCAAGTGATGAGCTTCAATCTTTCCGCGCTGGCCGTTCGTGAGCGGGCCGTCACCCTCTTTTTCATCATCCTTCTAGCCGCAGCAGGCGTCTACGCCTTCATGAGTCTCGGGCGCGCAGAGGATCCGTCCTTCACCATCAAGACGATGACCGTTACGAGTGTCTGGCCGGGCGCAACAGCGCGCGAGATGCAGGATCTCGTCGCGGAACCGCTGGAAAAGCGTCTTCAGGAACTGACCTGGTATGATCGGGTGGAGACAACCACCCGTCCTGCCTACGCTTACCTGACGGTTACCCTCAAGGACAGCACGCCGGCCAGCGCGGTCGAGGAAGAATTCTATCAGGCACGCAAGAAACTGGGCGACGAGGCGAGGAGCCTGCCGCCTGGTGTCTTCGGACCTTTCGTCAATGATGAGTATTCTGACGTCAGCTTCGCCCTTTACGCGCTGAAAGCCAAGGGCATGCCGATGCGCGACCTGGTTCGTCAGGCGGAAACGATCCGGCAGGACCTTTTGCATGTGCCGGGCGTGAAGAAGATCAACATTCTCGGCGAACGGCCCGAGCAGATCTTTGTCGAATTCTCCTTCGCCAAGCTCGCTACGCTTGGTGTGTCGGCGCAGGACATCGCGTCGGCCCTCCAAAACCAGAACACCGTGACGCCCGCCGGCTCCATCGATACACGCGGTCCGCAGGTCTTTATCCGGTTTGATGGCGCCTACAACAGCATACAGGCGATCGCGGATACACCGATCGTGGCCGGTGGCCGGACTCTGAAACTCTCCGATATAGCGGATATCCGTCGCGGCTACGAAGATCCCGCGACCTACATCATTCGACACGAGGGCGAGCCGGCGATCATGCTGGCTGCCGTTATGCAATCGGGCTGGAATGGTCTCGAACTCGGCAAGGCGCTTGAGGAAAGATCTGCGACGATCAGCCAATCACTGCCTCTCGGTATGACTCTGGCGAAGGTCAGCGACCAAGCCGTGAACATTCAGGAAGCCGTCGGCGAATTCATGATGAAGTTCGCGATGGCGCTCGGTGTCGTGCTGTTCGTCAGTCTGATCGCTCTGGGCTGGCGCGTCGGTATCGTCGTGGCACTCGCCGTTCCACTGACGCTTGCCGTGGTCTTCCTGATCATGCTGGAAACCGGACGCTTCTTCGATCGCATTACGCTTGGCGCCCTGATTCTGGCGCTCGGACTTCTGGTAGATGATGCGATCATCGCTATTGAGGTCATGGTCGTAAAGATGGAAGAGGGCATGGACCGCATCAAGGCGGCCGCCTATGCCTGGAGCCATACCGCAGCGCCCATGCTGTCAGGCACGCTTGTCACCATTATCGGCCTGATGCCGGTCGGTTTTGCGAAATCGACGGCGGGTGAGTATGCCGGCAACATTTTCTGGGTCGTGGGCTTCGCTCTTATCGTATCCTGGATCATCGCCGTGGTGTTCACACCCTATCTCGGCGTCAAGATGCTTCCCGACATCAAGCCTGTCACGGGCGGACATGGCGCCATCTATGGCACGCCGAATTACCAACGTCTTCGTGCAGTCATCAAGTTCGCCGTTCGCCATAAGTTCATGACCTGCGCTGTCGTGGTCGTGGTCATGGCTGTGTCCGTCGTGGGAATGGGAAGCGTTAAGCAGCAATTCTTCCCGACGTCGGATCGTCCCGAGGTGCTGGTCGAGGTTCGGCTGCCCGAAGGCACGAGTATCGAAACGACCACCGCTACGGTCGAAAAGCTCGAGCGCTGGCTGCAGAAGCAGCCCGAGTCGAAGATCGTAACCAGCTATATCGGCCAGGGCGCGCCACGATTCTTCTTTGCAATGGCGCCTGAACTGCCGGATCCGGCCTTCGCCAAGATCGTAGCGCTCACCCCCGATGCAGAAGGTCGTGAAGCGCTGAAGCATCGCCTGCGTGCCGCCATCGCCGATGGCCTTGCGCCGGAAGCCTCCGTTCGCGTCACGCAGCTCGTGTTCGGACCTTACACACCTTTCCCCGTCGAGTTTCGCATTATGGGGCCCGATCCCGAGAAGCTCTATCAGATCTCGGAACAGGCACTCGCGATCATGAAAACCGTCCCGGACGTTCGCCAGTCCAACCGCGATTGGGGCAACCGCACGCCCATCGTCCGCTTCATTCCTGACCAGGAGAGGCTTAATCTCATCGGCCTGTCGCCAGCCGAAGCCGCCCAACAGTTGCAGCTTCTGCTGACGGGCGTTCCTATAACCCAGGTCCGTGAAAACATCCGCAACGTCCCGGTTGTTGCGCGCAGCGGTGGCGACAATCGTCTTGATCCCTCAAAGCTCTCGGACTTCTCGCTGATCAGCAGGGACGGAAGGGCAATTCCGCTCGATCAGATCGGTCACTCGGAGGTTAGCTTCGAAGAGCCGATCATGAAGCGCCGTGACCGCACGCCGGTCATCACCGTCCGGTCTGACATCAGCGAGGCAACGCAACCACCGGAAGTGTCGAAGGCCGTCATGCAGGCCCTGCAGCCATTGATCACCTCGCTGCCCGTCGGTTATCGGATCGAAATGGGCGGCAATATCGAGGAATCGCTCAAGGCAAACGTCGCGCTCGCCAAAATCTTCCCCTTGATGATCGCAGCGACACTGATCGTGATCGTTCTTCAGGTTCGCAGCCTGTCGACCATGACCATGGTCATATTGACGGCGCCGCTTGGCCTTGCCGGTGCAGTGCCGGCCTTGCTCCTCTTCAATCAACCTTTCGGTTTCAACGCCATTCTAGGTCTGATTGGACTTGCCGGTATCCTGATGCGCAACACCCTCATCCTGACCGAGCAGATCAAGGAAAACCAGGCGGCTGGCCTCGATGACTATCACGCCGTCATCGAAGCGACCGTGCAGCGAACCCGTCCGGTGATCCTGACGGCGCTTGCAGCGGTACTCGCGTTCATTCCGCTGACCCATTCGGTGTTCTGGGGATCGATGGCCTACACGCTGATCGGCGGCACGGCTGTCGGCACCGCGATGATCCTGCTGTTCCTTCCTGCTCTCTATGCGGCATGGTTCCGGATCAAGCCCACAGAGGAAACCGAGATGCACCAAGACCATGGAACGATCCAGTCGGGGGCTAGTCAGACGGAACCGAAGATGCATCTCGCGGCGGAGTGATGCGATGACCTACTCCGAAGCGTCGCTGACGCTTCGGAGTAGTCGAAGGGTAACCATCAGGTCCCGCCTCCAGCCCAATGGCGGCGGGATCCAGCCGTCAACCACCCACGCGAATCGAAGAATAGGAGCGACATGACCCCGATCGTATCAATTTTCAGAAACCCTCCCGATGGCGGCCGGGGTTTTCACCGGGATATGCGCGTGCGATGGGCGCTTGTTGGGCAGCCCTATGAGATGCGATTGCTGACTTTTTCCGAAATGCGCCGTCCTGAATACCGCGAGCTTCATCCTTTTGGGCAGGTGCCGACCTATGAGGACGGGGATCTCGTGCTTTTTGAGTCAGGTGCGATCGTCCATCACATCGCGCACAAATTTCCTGGCCTGCTCCCGCTCGATCCAAACGCCAGGTCTCGTGCGATTATGTGGATGTTTGCGGCGTTGAACACAATCGAGCCTTGCATCTCATCCGATGGCGCCGGCTATCTGCCTGTTCGGCTTAGGGAACTTTCCTCCAAGCTTGGCAACGCTGATTGGTTGGAAGGGGAATTCAGTGCCGCGGACCTATTGATGGTGTCAGTGCTGCGAGCGCTACGCGGCACTGAATTCCTCGAAAACAATCCAAATCTTAAGAATTACGTCGCACGCGGTGAAGGGCGGCCGGCATTTCGACGGGCGCTGACAACGTCTGCACCTGTGATTCGATCAGCATGACTGCCCGAACGATGCACGCAAAAATCGTTTCATGGTCGTGGGCATGTCGAGCACTTGAAGGAGATCCGGATGTCATTTGAAACCAGCAGAATTTTCGTGATTGGTGCCACGGGAGCACAAGGAATGTCGGTGGTAAAGGGTCTGGTCGCTGACGGCAAATATGACGTTCTGGCACTCACCCGAGACGGTACATCGGAGCGCGCGAGACAACTGGAGGATATGGGCAATGTCTCCTTGATAGAGGGTTCATTCGCTGACGAAGAGATTCTCCGCAAAGGCTTCCGTGCTTGCAATGGAGCTTTTGTCAATATCGACGGGTTCAACACGGGCGAGAAAACAGAAACCTATCTCGCGATGAGGACCTATGAAATCGCGATCGAGGAGGGGATCAGGTTCTTCGTTTTCGGCAACCTCGACTATGTGCTGAAAAAGGCAGGATATGATTCGCGTTTCCGAACCGGCCACTATGACGGCAAAGGGCGCGTCGCAGAATGGATTCTGTCGCAAAACAAAGCCAATGCCGACAGGATGGGCGCCGCGATATTTACGACCGGGCCGTATATGGAGATGGCGTTCTCGCCCTTTACGCCGATGACGCCCAGAATTGAGGAGGGCGTTGTTACCTGGAGAGTGCCGCTTGGACGTGGAGCCGTTGTCCATGTCTCGCTGGAAGATTGCGCATATTATGTCCGTTGGCTTTTCGACAACACCGAACGGTCTGTCGGAATGGACCTTGAGGTTGCCATCGAACATGTGCGTTACGACGAACTCGCTGCGACGTTCGAGCGTGTGACGGGACATCCCGCACGTTACATAGATACCGACGTGCATCAGTATTTCGGCGGATCCCTCAAGAACGCGGCAGATCGGCCGGCCGGCTACAATGCGGATCCCGCCGATAGGAGCACGATGAGTTTTAGGGACAACTTCACGGGCTTCTGGAACATGTGGAGACATGACATCATCAAACGCGATTACCAGCTTCTTGATGACATCCATCCCAACAGATTGAGGTCGGCCGAGCAGTGGATACGGCGCCATGAGGAACTTGCCCGCTTAAACGGTTCACCTTCGCTCTGGGACAAGCTGCAGCCCGAGGCGTTGCAAAACAGCTTTTCGGTTCTGAAAAGCAGCGAAGATAGGCAAAGGGGAAATGTTGGCGGCCTCTGACACCTTGGTGATGCCAAGCGATGGCCTGAGGTCACGCCGAGGCGAAGACGCTGAAATCAGGAGCCTTATTCTCGATCATGCCGAAGCCTATATCCGCCGCATCGGCCACAAGAAAACCAACGTCGCCGATATAGCAGATAACCTGGACATGAGCCGGGCGAACATCTATCGCTTTTTCCCAACGAGAGCGGCTATAGACCATGGCGTTTTTGCCAGGCTAACCGACGACACGCTGTCGGCGATCACTCATATCGCCGGCGGTCCCGACACCGCTCCGGCAAGGCTGGTTACGATCCTGCAAGTCCTTCATCGTCGGGTTCGCGAAGATTTTATCCATGCGCCGAATATCCACGCGCTCTACGTCGCAGCTTATTTGGACAACTGGGCAGTAACGCGCCTCTATCTTCAACGATTGATCGCAATTCTCGCAAAAATCCTCCGCGAGATGAATGCATCATCTAAACTGGGCGTTGCTGGTTCAGTGGAAACCGCACAAGCTGTTGTCGATGCAATGAATCCGTTTCTGCATCCTCTTCTGGTTGAACTGCGCCTAAAAAACCAGAATGATGTCGACATGGAACTGAGAGGCCAGATCGCATTCGTCCTGAGCGCCCTCGGCGTTCGAGTGGCATGGTCCGCAAAAATACGAAAATGAGTGGGAAGGGAGATGATGGAGATCGCTTTAAAAATAGCCGACGGCTCACGGCAAGGAGTTTGTCGTGCTTGCGAAACCGTGGGTCCATAAATATGCGTACGCCTCAGACACCCTCCAAATTCGACTAATTTGCAAGTCTGCGACTCTCAGGCCCCGCAACCAACTTTCCCAATATCCAATACGCAAAAATCGCGTTCTCGCCTGCCGCACCGAGCTGCGGAAACTACGCTTCCCTGGTCTGGCGAACGGGCGGAGATACTGATCCGCCGCATTGGCACAGAGTGCAAATCCGGGGCTGTCAGGGGTTTCGCTGAAACGGCAGACATGCTCTTTGCGGGGGGAGGCGGGCTGAGCCCGACGCCGGGTGAATAACGGCGGCATTGCCGTTGCGATCTGTGCGTGGCATCTTCCCGGCGGGGATGACACGCCTCGTCCCGAGGTCGTTGGATGGGTTTTTCCGTTTTATGCTGTGTAAGTCTATCTTCCCAACGGAGGCTTGAATGAGTGTTGGCCTGATCGCCCTTCTTGATGATATCGCCGCCTTGGCCAAGGTGGCTGCAGCCTCGCTTGACGATATTGCCGGCCAGGCAGCCAAGGCAGGCGCGAAAGCGGCAGGCGTCGTCATCGATGATGCGGCAGTCACACCCCGCTACGTCACCGGATTTTCGGCAGCACGCGAAGTGCCGATCATCGGCAAGATCGCAGTCGGTTCGCTGAAGAACAAGCTTCTGATCCTGCTTCCCGCGGCGCTTATCCTCAGCCTCGTCGCGCCGCAGGCGATCACACCGCTGCTTATGATCGGCGGACTTTTTCTCTGCTACGAGGGCGTGGAAAAAATCTACGCACTGGTGCTGCCGCATGCGGCTCACGCCCATGAATCGGCACTCGAGACGACAAGCCTCGATGCGCAATCCCTCGAAGACGAAAAGGTCGCCGGTGCGATCAAGACCGATTTCATCCTGTCGGCCGAAATCATGGCGATTACGCTCGCCGCGGTGCCATCAGGCAGCTTATTCACGCAGGCCTTCATCCTTGCCGTCGTTGGACTGGGTATAACGGCCATGGTCTATGGCGGCGTGGCGCTGATCGTGAAGGCCGATGATCTGGGCCTGATGATGGCGCGGGTGCAGACGGCGTCTCCGATGGGGGCATTCCTGCGCGTGGTCGGACGTGGACTGGTCACAGGCATGCCTTATTTTCTGAAAGCGCTCGGTATTGTCGGAACGGCTGCGATGATCTGGGTCGGCGGCGGCATCATCGTGCACGGCCTCGAAGCCTATGGCGTGGGTGGCCTTGCGCATCTCATCCATGATGCCGGGGAGGTCGCCTCCCAAGCCATTCCCGTTCTGGCGTCCGTGTTGCGATGGGCCGTCGAGGCCACCGGAGCGGGCATCGTCGGTATTGTCGCCGGCTTGATCACGATTCCGGTCGCAGGCTACGTTATCTCCCCGATGTGGCGCTACTTCAAATCAGTCCTGCCGCGTCGCCGGCGGAAAGAGGCACTGGCGGACGGGAAAAAATGAAACTCTCGGATTCTCGCCCGCGAATGAGCTGCCCGCTCATCGGTCCGAGCCGCAGTTTCTGTCAGGAGCGACCGACATCCGGGACCATAAGTCCCGCCTTGCGCAGCCCTTCAACGCGGCGGTTAAAGTCCTCGGGGTTTCGGAAGGGGAGGACGCGGCGGCGGCGTTCGATGGAGCCAGGATGCGATCCTCGTCCGCACCGGCGAGACGGCTGTAGCCGACCACATCCGCGACCAGGATCGCCGCCAGTTTTCGCGTCACGCTCGTAGCCTCAGTTCCTCATCGGACCAAAATAGCACAGCGTGACCGGCAACGTAGCCATCGCCTTCATGAGAAGGGGTCGCGCCTGGGCTTGAAGATCGTCGGTGAAGCGGACGCGACCGCGGCTATTCTCCGTCTTTCAGGGAGAAGGCAAAGACGTAGTCGCCGACATCCTTCGAATATGGTGCGCCGCCAACCGATATCACGACATATTGCTTGCCGGTTATGGGTGAGACGTAGGTCATCGGCGTTGCACTCGCGCCGACCGGAAGGGGATATTTCCAGAGCTCATCACCGTTCTCGGCGTCGTAAGCGCGGATGTAATAATCCTGAAAGCCGGCGAAGAAGACGACACCGCCGGCAGTCGCCGACGTACCGGCATAACTCGGCAGGCCCATCGGCATCGGCAGATTGCTTTTGATCTTAAACGGCCCGAGCTGTTCGGCGGTCCCGGCCGGGACCTGCCATGCGATCTTGCGGGTGTTCAGATCCACGGCTGTGATGGTGCCGAAGGGCGGTTGCGTGCAGGGAACGCGGAGCCTCGATGTCCACATTTCGGTGGCCATGCCGAAAGGTGTGCCGCGCTGCGGGGCGGAGGGGCCGTGTGCAGTCGTGGTGAGGGCAAAATCGACATATTCCCCGCGGGGAATGAGGGCGAAGAGGCTGGGCACACGGATATCGTTCAGGAAGACCCGGTTGTTGGGCAGATCGACCGAAACGCTCCCCCAATTGAGGCCTCCAAGGTTTCCCGGCTGCTGAATCGCATATTGCGGACCGATCGGGGTGAAATCGCCGTCGTAGCGCATCTTTCGAAAGGCGATGCGGCATGCCAGCTGATCGAAGATCGTCAGGCCCCAGGCCGTCTGCTCCGTCACCCGTTCCGCACCGATGGTCGGCATGCCGACGGAATAGGGCTGGGTCGGAGACAATTTCTCCTCGGGTGCGCCACCTTGCTGCGGTACCGGCTTCTCCTGAACCTCGGCAAGCGGTGCACCGGTCTGACGGTTGAGCAGGAAAAGCTGCCCGCGTTTGGTGGTCTGCAGCAGTGCAGGGATGGTGGCGCCATTGCCGTCGGGAAGGTCGATCAGAACCGGCTGGGCCGGCAGGTCATAGTCCCAGATATCGTGATGCACGGTCTGGAACTTCCATTTCTCCCGTCCCGTCGTGACATCAAGCGCCACCAACGTGGCATTGTATTGATCGGCGAAGGCCGGACGATTAACGCCGTAATAATCCGGGGTGGTATTGCCGAGCGGTGCATAGATGAGGCCGAGCTTGTCGTCGAATGCGGCCGTCGTCCACATGTTGGGCGTGGCCCGCGTATAGGTCTGGCCCTCCGGCGGGAGTTTGGTGATCTCTAGGTTGCCAAGATCCCATGCCCATTCGAGCTCGCCGGTAACGACATTGAAGGCGCGGATGACGCCCGAGGGTTCGCCCATCTCCTGATTGTCTATGACCCAGCCTCCGATGACGATCAGATTGCGGGCAATCAGTGGCGCCGACGTCTGAAAATAGTAACCCGACTTGACTTCACCCATGCCCTGGGAAAGCTGCACCGTGCCATTGTCTCCGAAGCCCCTGCAGGGCGCGCCGGTCTTGCTGTCGATCTCCAGGAGACGGGCATCGATTGTCGTCTGCACCAGACGCTCATTGCAAAGACCGTCGGCGGATTGGGCCTCCTGTGGCATCTTGTAGTAGCCGAGGCCGCGGCAGCGTTGCCAGTAAGGCGCGGCCGCCTTGGGATCGAAGGTCCAGCGGGGTTTGCCCGTATCTGCATCAAGCGCTGCGATCACATTGGTCGGCGTGCAGGTGTAGACCGTATCGCCGATCTGCAGAGGCGTGTTCTGATCGGCGCCATCGCTTTTGCCGGTGCGATATGTCCAGGCAAGGTCGAGCTTGGCAACATTGCCGCGGTTGATCTGATCGAACGGGGAGTAGCGGTCTCCGGCCGTGCTGCGGCCATAGGACGTCCAGTCGGAGGGTGAGTTGTCACCCTTGGCGGTCTTATAGGCGGGGATGCCGGCGGAGGGGCGGATCAACCCGTGCGGCGTGAACGCAAGGCTAAAACCGACAGCGAAGAGGATGACCGCAATCAAGGTGCCGCCATAGAAGAGTTTGCGGTTGGCGGTTGGCGAAAGTGACGGCGCAAAGAAAAGTGCAAAGCCCGCCAGCGCGATGGGCGACATCAGACGCGCAAAGAGCGCCCAGAAATTGAAACCCGACTCCCATAGTGCCCAGGGAAGGGTGAAAACGGCCACAAGCAGGACGATGAGGGCGCCTGACGTCTGCCGGCGCCACAGCAGAAGCGCGGCAGCCAGATAGGCAAGCCCGACCATCGCGTAATAGGGCGAGCCGCCGAAGCCGAGCAGCAAGGCGCCGCCTCCCATCAGACCCAATCCGATGAAGGCGAGTACAATAAAAAACAGGGTGGCCAGAAATTTCATAGTTTCCTCATCCAATCCGCCGCCCGATCGTCTGGTCCAACGCCGACCGTCGCATGGCGCCTCGGGAAGCGCAGGGCCATTGGGTTGACGGTCAGCGGTCTCGTCTTCGGGAGAGGGCGCTCTCTCGTTCAATTTTTTCCTGATGTACCTCTGGTCACTGACACGCGGCCCCGACCTGGCAATGATGCCGCCGCCGCTCTGCGGCAACAGCTTACCATTCCAATTCGTGTCAATACTTCTGAAAGGGCCACAGATGTTTCTCGGCGAAAAGCTTGATCTAGCAAAAGGGCGACCGACAGGATTCGATTATATGCGATTGCTGTTAGCCTTTTCAGTGCTTTGGATACATACGGCCCGCGTCACGTACGGCGATGATCTGTTTCTCTGGGAGTCACCTTTCCGTCCAGTCATCAAATCAGTGCTGCCCATGTTCTTCGTTCTGAGCGGATTCCTGGTGGCGGGCAGTCTTGAACGGTCGAAGACATTGATCTCCTTTCTCGGGAACCGATTTATTCGGATCTACCCTGCCCTTGCGGTGGAGGTATTGCTGGCTGCCTTTATACTCGGAGCGATCTATACAGAGTATGACCTCAGTGACTATTTCTCCGATCCTCAGTTCTTTACCTACCTGCTGAATGTCACAGGCCATATCCACTTCAATCTGCCCGGCGTATTCCTGGATAATCCCGACGCAGCGATGGTGAATGGGCAGCTCTGGACGGTGCCCTTCGAGCTTGAGTGCTATGCCGCGATCGCCGCGCTGTTTCTGCTCGGCGTGGTCAGGCGGCGGGTGATCGCCCTTGTCGCAACGCCGGCTTTGATCATCAGCTTCGGTATGGCAAGGTATTGGAAACATGAGAGCGATTGGGCAGCGATGCCGACGACCGCGTCGGGCAACCTGCTCATCTGTGCGTTTCTCGTAGGGGTGACCTTCTATCTCTATAGGGACAAGGTTCTGTGGGATGTGAGAATATTCCTTGCCTCGGTGGCAACCATATTATGGGCCTACTGGTTTAGTTCCTTTGGAGATTTCATTGCCATTCCGGCAATCGGATATGTCACCGTCTTTCTCGGCCTGACCTCGCCCCGCAAGCTCGGCATTCTCAGCGGGGCCGACTATTCCTACGGCGTCTTCCTCTATGGCTATCCCATTCAACAGGCGTTCGTGGCGCTCGGGCCTTGGGCGCATAACTGGTGGTTGAATGGTATTGTCTGCAGCATCGTTGCCACCTGCTTTGCCGCCTTCTCGTGGAGATTCATCGAAAAGCCGGCGTTGAAATTGAGGAAACAGGTCACCTGGCTTGAAAACCTCAGCCTCAAGCGTGGTGCAAAACGGCAATTGGCCGCCGCAGTCGCCAAATAGGCCTATCGATACCGGTCCCGAGGCCGGCGATCCCATCGTGCCTAACCCCGACGGACATCAGCAGGGCTTGCCAGTCAACAGCGAGTTCTGATTCGTTGAGCCGTGGTCGATTGCCGGGGAAAAATATCCGCCTGTCGCGAAGGCTGGGCGTGGACCAGCCTTGCGTCATCGACGTCGTCGCCATCTCGTGCTGGGATGATAAGTGCCATTGGATCATCGCGCTGCATAGGCGCCCTGATGACATGTATTAAATCTTCCGGCGTGCGCCAAGCATCTCTTTGTTTTGGATGATAGAGCGACTCTGTCGGATGAATAGCCGAATATTCTGCGGTCGGGTCGGTCGGCTTACTGAGGGGATCTTAGCAATATTTTAACGGTAGTCGATAAAATACTTTGATCGGACTTCGTTTCGACTTTGGGTTTTTGTCATGTCATTGAGGGCAGGCGACGGCTTGAAGGAGGTGTGGAGAGAGGAGCAGACTAATGCTGAAGAGCGCGCTTATCGTGGTTGCCGTCTCCATCGCCGCCGGAGCGACCATCCGCGCCTCGGCCTTTGCAATCTTTGCTTTTCTGCTGGTCGTCGCCTGGGGGGCCGTGATCCTGCTGAAAGGTTCTTCCTTTTCGGAAGCGATCGTCTACTGCCTCGAAGCGCTTGTGCTGATGGAAGTAAGTTATCTGGCGGGTCTATTTGCCTACTCTTTGTGGGGGCATATCCAAAGGCGCCGGAGAAAGAACTTGCTCACAGAGCGCTCTCCTATGACCGGCAAGCGTCCCCACGGATAATGCCGTGGGGAGGAGGCAGGATGCGGCCTCTGCGAACTGTTGGGGAAACGGAGCGACCCTACGCGTCCATTTTGGGCAATAAGGCATGCCGGGAAAGCAGGGCTGCCAAAGTCTTTGCCATGATTACGAAATCCAACGCGAGTGTCCATTTGCGCAGATACTCCACGTCGAGGGAAACGCTGTTCTGATAACCGACGCGTTCGCCGATCTGCCAATGGCCGGTCAGGCCAGGACGGACCGCGATATAGGCGGCGGCATGTTCGCCGTAACGCGGCAGCTCTTCTTTGGTAGTAGCGCGAGGCCCGACGAGGCTCATTTGCCCGAGCAGCACGTTGATCAATAGCGGAAGCTTGTCGAGGTTCGATCGCGTCAGCATGTCGCCGACGACAGTCACATGCAGGCCGGCTGTAGCGTCGGCTCCCGTCGTCCGAAACTTCAGGCAACCGAACTCTTTTCCCCTATATCCGATCCGCCGGTCGGAATTGAAAACGGCGCCCCGATCGCTTAGCGCTATGATGACTGCTACCGACAGAAGGATCGGCGACAGAAGAAATAGGAGAGACGTCGCAATGGCGATGTCCAATGCACGCTTCAGAATTCTGCTGATCTTATGGGATTTTGACGTATTGAATGGACCCCCTTGCTGTTGCACCCCGGCGCAATCCTGCCAAGGTTCTGTTTGGTTGATGCCATGATTTTTTCCCGCCATCCGCGTCTCCGTTGGGCGAATCCCAGAAATAACCGCCAAATCTTGTTTTAATATAAGTTTGATGTCTGTGACCAAGGTCATATTGGTGAATAAATTATTTATTCTCTAAAGTTTTTCTTGCGGTTATTTAAGGTATTATTCGAAATGTAAAGCACATATGAAAAATGTTACTAATATTAACGTGGTGATCAGAGGCTGTTCTTCTGTTGTGTAAATTTATGCTGTAATTAGACAATTGTCATAAATCGTATAAAAATCCAATTGCAGCTTTCCTCCGCTGCATTCTGTAGAATTCGATATGGGTTTTGTTATATATAAATATGAGCAGTCGTCATAATTTATGTATAATTTCAGAAGGTGATTTTTATATTATTACTATTTGACTTTCTAATTTAACGGATTACGAATGTTGTTGACAGTAATAAATAAATTAGTCTGCGTGGAGCTGCGTGTATGGACGGGGCGATTGGTATCAGAGATAACAAGACTGGAGGCGGCGCGGCTCGAATAGGCGAAGCGGTTACTTGCGAGCCAGTCGGTATTGTATACGGCGGCCGGGGAGATTTGGATCACGAGTTTCCGTTTTACCGTTCGAGTGTTCGAAAGTTTCGCCGCGGTGAGGTGATTGCCGGCGCCGGTGATGCCGTCGACATGTTCGCCCGCGTCCAGCGCGGAATGGTGAGTGCAAGCACGCCGCTTGCAGATGGACGAGAGTTCATTGTGGAAATCATTCCGAAAGGCGGCTTGATCGGCGAATTGGAGGTGCTGCGCAAGCAGTCCCTCAGCCTGGAATATCGGGCCTCATCGGACTGCGAACTGCACTACTTCGATGGTCGGTTGCTGCGGGACCTGTGTGCAAACGATCCGCAATTTCAGGTGAAGATCTTGTCGAAGGCGCTGGCGCGTGTTTCCGAACTCGAACTGCGGATCATTTCCAACGCCGGATCGAGCCTAAGGCAGAGATTGGCCCGGATGCTGCTGCGCCTTTCTGCCTTGTACAAAGTGGATGCGCAACATAGCGGCGATGAACTGATCATCTCCCAACATGACCTAGCGGCGACGCTGCCGGCGTCGCGCGAAAAGGTCAACCAGTGCCTGCGGCGCTTGCGTGAGAGCAAAGTGGTCGATGGCACGCAGGGCAAAATCCGTATTCTCAATCGGAAGGCGCTGGAAGCTTATGCCGAGGGTATGGAGTCGCTTGCTTGAGGGGCGCCTCGACTAAAGAAAGCGGCAGCGAAAGTCTCAATAAAACCCGCCGCCGGCGGGTTTTATGTTTGACGGCGGTGGGAGCGGCTGGCGGGCGCTAAAGCATGTCGCGCAAAACTGTGCAGCGGTTTTCCCAGGCAAAGCGCGAAACGCTTTTGCCGCAACGACATGCGAGAAAATAAAGAGCTAAAGCGCATTGAGCGAATCTGAAAGATCGCGACGCGCTTTAGACTTCGCTTTCCGACGCATTCCTCCAGTATTTCCAGCCTTCACCCTGGATGAGCCCGTGATCGGAGAGATCCTTCCAGCTTCTGTAGGTGCCGGTGTCGTCGTAGACGAAGTCATCCATATCCCTGCTCGAGGAATATACGGCATATTCTTCCGTATGTTGGGACCGGTGCGCCGCATCGGCAACCTTGTGCACGAAGCTCGACAGGAACTTGAAATGCAGAAGCGCGCCGGATACGCCGAGCGCCCCGCGCATGTCGCCCAAATTCAGCGAGAGCGGCCAGACCTGATGCGATGATTTGAGAAAAAGACGTTCACCCTCGATATAGACCAGAGGTATCTTGTTGAGCGCCGGGCCGTCCCAGAGCCGGTCGTGGAAATAGACCCGCCCGCGAACGCCGCCCTTGATCCATATCGTCCCGTTGCGTTCGTCGAAATGCGCGACGTAGCCGGATCGGTCGAAGAGATTGCAGACCTCGAGCGGATTGCGGCCGGGTTCGCATATGTTTTCGAGAACGGGATGCGGGCTGTACATGTCGATCATCACCGAGCGCAGCGAACGACCGCCGGTGGAACCGATATAGGCGGTCAGCTGATCGATCGGCCGTGTGTCGCAATGCGGATAGACCAGGAACTCGTCGGCGTCGACATAGAGAACCCATTTCTCCTGGCAGTGCCGGTTGATGACTTCGTTGATCCAATCATTCCCGAATCTCGCCGCCTTGTAGGATCCGTGGGCAGAGAGAAGGGAGACATCGTCGAAGCCGGACAGCAATTCGGCCGTGCCATCGGTGGAGCCGTTGTCGATGCAGATGAAGTGCTCGAAGCCGAGATCGCGATAATACTGCAGGAAGAATGCCAGCCGGTGGCCCTCGTCGCGGATGACGCAGATGACGACATGACGCGCCTGCTTGAGCCCGCTGCGCAGCAGGTCGTAGCGAACCTGCCGGGCCTTGAGCGAGCGGCGCAGGCGGGCTTTTGTGTAATGCGAGATACTGGCGGCGGAAGCCTTATAACTCATAGTCTGTCCTGAACATTCGTTGCGCTTCCGCCTGCAAATAAAAGGTCGACTGCCATGCCGAGATCAGTCACGCCGATATTCACCCCCAGGCTCACCACGCGTCACACGGCGTAATCGCCAACCAGCAGGCTCTGGACCCGCGGACTGGATCCATCCTTCTCGATTGCGTGTTCGATGCGCGCCCGCATCGACCGGTACTTATAGAGGAGCTTACGATCGAAGCTTATTCCGCGATACAGCGAGTGGTAAATCGGATGTGCTTTGCGCAGATCGACATAGACTTGGCTTTCCCTATCGGTCCAGGGAAAGAAGGTGCCGTGCCACGGCTTCGGATGCGCCATATAATGGACGATCGACAGGGAGGACATGTTGACGAGATGAAGGAACTGTTTGGGAAAGTTCCAGCGGTTCGATACGAGGATGAGTGATGAACCGCAGACATAGTTTAATGCGCCCTGATCATGCTTGCCCTCGCAGGCCTCGGGATTTCTAGCAAAAAGCTCAAGCGCCTCCTGTCCGATCCAGCCGTTGCGGTGGAATTTCAAGACCCCCGCGTTGAAATAGTGGCTGCTCTTTCCGGTGTCGAGGAAGTCATGGATCGCCGTGTAGTCGCGCGCCGCGAAAAACCTGCCCTCGGGTACAAAGGCATTTTCGAGCCTGCCGAGATCGCTGACGATCTGCGTGTCCCCATCGAGGTAGATGATCTGGGTATAGTTGGCAGGCAGGATCTCGCAAAGGACGAGCTTGGCCATGGTGCTGACGCTGATGCGTCCCTGGAAATGTGATCCGTCGAGCTTGCCGAGCGAATCCTGCAGCGCTTCGGTCGCATCAATCAAGTCGACCCCGCTCGCTGCGAGCAGGGCTTTCAACTCTTCGAAATTATCGAGATGTTCCGACATCAGGACACAGACATCGGTCGCAGGGCTTGCGAATTTCCGAGCCTGAAGCGCCGAAAGAATAGTCGGAAATGAATATTCGACATCCGTGACGTAGACGACGCACTGATTGTTCATGTCCTCACCCTTCCGATCGCCCGCAACAGGCATGAATCGCTGTCGCCTTCCAAGTCGAGGGAACTGTTGTTGATTGAGCCGAAGGGCCTGTCGTATGAAGGCCCAGTCCGGTATATATTGCCGAGATGCAGTTTCGGCCGTTGGCTTATCGGCGTCCGGCTGCCGGCGGTTTTCGTGTGTTTCATTGTTGAGATATTCACCATGAAGAATGCCCTGCCTGCGATGAGGCTGCGTTTCGATGTCTTCTTCCCTGGCACAACGGTGGGAGCCGGGGCGCAGACAGAAGAGGTATTTGGATGCTGATCACCGCGCTGATCGCCGCCGTGATTTCGATAGCTGCCGGTGCTTGCATCCGCGCCTGGGCTTTCGCAGTCTTTGCATTCCTTGTGGCCATCGGCTCGGGCGGCGTGGTTTTCGTGGACGGGTTCTCCGCGGTTGCGGCGATCGGATCCGGTATCGCTATCCTCGTGCTGATGGAGATCGGCTATCTGACGGGCGTCTTCCTGTCGGGTCTCCTGCGGCGCAATGCCAGGCTGCGGGAGAGCAATTCTGCAGGCAATGTCTCTGCCGCCAGCGAGCGCCAGCAAGGCTGACATTGAGACTGCGCCAGGCTGCCATCCACGACGAAAGTCCTGAGCGGGCGTCATCGTGTTGAAAACATCGGCGCTCTCATACGAGATGCCGATGCCTCCAGGCGCTGGTTCGCAGGCGATGAGACTGCCCGATGCCGCGGGACATAAGGTCCGGCCAGGCAGCCCGCGGCCAGCCCCGCCGAGGTGCTGAACAGCAAGCCAAGATCCGTGCCGCTGCCTGATATCGCCGCGGAGCCGATCTGTGCAATGGATGCCATCACGGCGGCGATTCCGATCGCATGGGTCTCGCGGTCGCCAAATTTATACCGGCCGGCTGCCCTCGCCAGGCTGTAGACGAAGACGGCGAACAGGGCGGTGCCGGTCAATCCGACATTGGACAGCAATGCGGCGATGAAACTGGAGGCGCGAACCGTGCCCAGTCCGGCGCCGAAAGTGGCGGTATCGACGAATGCGATCAGTGCGAGTGTGTTCCAGGCGGTGCGCTCTTCGCCGGATTGCGATTGGAGCTTGTCCGATACGGTGGTGGTCAGGAGGCCGGCGATGGAATTCCATGCATCGGGGACAAGGCTGAGCGCGGTGATGGCGCAGGGGATGAAGAACAGCGTGATCACAAGGAAAGTCACGTGCGGGGTCGTGGCGGGACCGCCGATCAGTCGTTTCAGGGAGAACAGCACGAACATGCAGACAATAAAGGCGCCCGCGACATAAGCGGTTGTCGAGGTGCAGAGCACGATGGTGGGGCCGATCAGAACCGTTGCCAACCCAGCCATACGGCCTTGGACTCGCTCCAGCCAAAGCATGAGCGTGAAGGCGAAATAAGCCAGTGCGACGGCGCCGTACATGCTCGCTTCGGGAAAGGGGCCGACGATGCGCTTGAAGCCGTGGATGGTCTCGGCCGTATGCATCGTATAATTCGCATTTCTGATGAGATCGAGCACATGGGCCTGACCGATCTGGAAGGTTGCGAGGTCGATCAGCGCGAAGGCAAAACACGCCATCGATGCCACGATCAGCTGCTGGGCGATGAAGCGGCCATAGCCGAGCCGGGCAAGTCCGGCGACGACGGCGAAGCAGGCAAGGTCGCCGAGCAGGTAGACGGACTGGCTGAGATTGGACGAACCTGGGGCCAATGGAGCCGCTACCGTCGACATCATCCCTGAGGGATCTCTGGCGGAGGAGTAAACGAGGGTCGCGCCGGCAAAGATACGGGGCAGGAAGAAGGACGAGACCACGGAGAACAGGATGTAGCAGGCAAACCAGAAGCCAGGCCCCGGATAGGCGACGCTGGCGAGCATCGCCTGCGTCTGAACCGGGCGCAGCAGGGCCGTCATGACGAGAAAGAGCACCAGAAGATGGCTCGGCTGGATGCTGCTGCCGCCGAGCGCTGGCAGTTGCAGAGCCGCTGCGGCTCCCAGCAGCGTCGAAAGGCAAAGGACGGTGATGGCAAAGCGCGCGCCGTTGAGCATGCTGAGCACGCCAAGCAGCAACACCATGAAACCGATCGGCTCTATCGACATGCTTCAGATCCCAAGCCTGAGGGCGAGCGGCGGAAGCATCGCTTTTGCCGAAGAGCGGCGTCCACCTTTCGACGGGATGGGCAAGGCCTCGATGATCACAATCGTCTCCTAATTCGATCCCGCCTGGGAGACCCAGCCGGGAGCCGGGCGATTGTCCCCGGCCACATCGGAGGACGGAACCGTCGAACTCTGTGTCTGCGGTGCGGCCTGCGGCGGCGAAGCTGGCGTCTGAAGGTTCGTGTCCAAACCGACCTCGACGAGATCGTGCGGCAGCAATGCGGTCTGCTCGTCCGCCACGATGCTGCGGGAGGTCCCGTCGTCGTTGCGGCGCACGATCCTGTAATTCTTCTGCGCCCTGCCGAGACCCGGCGCGTCCGTGTTGATCTGGGCGAGTTGGGCATCGTAGCCGGCCTGTTCGCCCAGAAGCTGGGCCACCTGGATGTCGATCGCCGCCCTGCCGATCGCGAGATTGACCTGGTTCAGCAGGTCCTGGTTTTCGCTGTTCTGCCGGTTGACGATGTTGATCTTGGAACGGTCGGCCTCGCTGAGGCCCTGGCGTGCCGTGGTCAGGGCGACTTCGAGATCGATCAGGGTGCCTTGCGCATCGGCCACCCAGCGGTCGACCGAGACCTGGCGCGAATTGCTGACCAGGCCCTTGCTCACCAGGCTGTTGACATTGTCCAGTTCCTTCTGGGCAAGTTCGATCTGCCGTTTTTGTGAACTGATCTTGGCCTCCAGCGACTCGGCCTGCTGGCCATAGAGGCGGGTGAGGTCGTTCGCCGCTTCGATCTGGCTGGCGATGTCGACGCGCCGCAGCCGCATCAGGTTCAGCTCCTGGTCCTTCAGCTTGTCCACGTCGGGTGTTCCCAGGAGTTCGGCGGGGATTTCGAAACTCTGCTCGCCGGCGATCTCGGCACGCAGCCGCGCCTGCCGCATCAACAGATCGCGCCGGTTGAGGGCGGCCGTTCGGTAGGCGCCGGCAGCCTGGATCCGGTCGCGCTCGAAATAGGTATTGTCTTCGCGTTCCCTGAGGAAGCCGCCGGCGATGCTGACGGCCTTCATCACCGTCATGTTGGGTTCAAAAGCATAGCGGCCGGGAGTCTGCACGGTTCCGGTGACGAAAATCGGTGCATGCTCGGCAATCTCCAGGGCGATATACGGCTTGCCCGGAAGTGCGGACTTTTCGGCCAGCGCGGCGGCAATGGCATCGGCAAGCTGCTCGGTCGTCTTTCCATTCGCCTGCAGGTGGCCAGCGATCGGGATCGACAGATTGCCGGCATCATCAATGGTATAAACGCCGTCGAGAGCCTCCCAGCTGGCATAGCGCGAATCCGACGACCGCCATTCGACGACGCGCAGCCTGACCTTGTCTTCCGGCACGAGAGTGAATGTTTGCGCGTGGGCGACGCTCCAGCCGGTCAGGCAGCAGAATGCCAGCAAGGCGAGTGCCGCGGAGACGAGGCGATCGAACAAGGATGTAGGCTGCATTGGTCTATCTCCGTTTCGTTGCGATCGACGGGGAAGGCATCTCGCGCGGCGACGGAGTGCCGAATTCGAGAATGCGGGACGGAGAGGCACGGCCGACAAGAAGGTCGGATAGCGCCAGCAAATTGCCGTTCAAACGGCCCCACCGGTCGATCAGGCGGTCCTTCAAGAGGGCGCCCGACATATTTGCCAGGATGTTGCGGCCAATCTGCGCGATTGCACGGCCTTTCGACATCGTGCCCTTGCGGATCAGGTAGACAGGATTGGCGACCTGTGAATAGCCGAGCCTCCGGCCGGGCTGGCGTCCGGATCTGACGCCGAGATGTACGCCGCAGGCGCCTTCGACGTGCACGGACCGGCCGTGGCGGGCGATGGACCTGCTGAAATCGACATCCTCGAGCCAGCCGTAAAGCGGCAGCTGCTCGTCGAAGGCCAGGGCGTGCTCGATAACGGGCGCAAGGCGAACCGCCATATTGCATCCATAGGCGTTGTAGATATCCGCCACATGCTCGGCGGCTTCGCCTGCCGTAGCGAGAACCTCCAGGGCCTTCGGCATGCTGAGGCCCCCGTCGAGGACGCCATCGGCCAGCACCTCGCCAGTGGCGATTGCCACCTCCGGCTTTGCTGCAAAGACGGCTGCCATGCGCGCCAGGAAGGTCGCGGCGGGAATGAAGTCGTCATCCAGGAAGATCAGAACGTCCGTATCAGCCGCTGCGGACTGGATGATCCTGTTGCGCTGGGCGGTCAGGCCGCGGCTGCCGACGATGACTTCCACATCGCGGCGGCCGGCGAGCCCGGCGGCATCCTCGATAACAGGCACGCAGACGATGAGCCGTTCCGCCTGGTCCGGCAGGCCGGTGAGGTAATCGATCGTCTCCCGCAGTATCGAGGGGCGCCCCGCCGAGGCGATCCCCAAGGCGATCCGCAATGGACGGTCCTGTCTTGTCGCTCCTGCCGAAGGTGAGATCATGACTCTATTCTCTTCGGTGCATGGTTGATGATCGCGCCGACGATCTCGGCGCCGACATTGCGCATGGTGTCGATGACGCGCACGGTATCGTCGATCGAGGTGTGCCCATGCGAGGTGACCACGAGGACGCCATCCAGCTCCGGCGCGATCGCATTGGCGTCAGGGGAAGTCGAGAATGCGGAAATATCGACGAATATGGCGTCGAACTCCTTTTTCAGGTCTGCGAAGCTCAACTGCGTGCGGCGGGAACTGAGGCGAACGGCCGGCGTCACTGCTTCCACCTTGCCGAGCGGAAGGAATTTCAGGGTTGGGGTGAGGGGCAGCGCCGCCGTCTGGATCAGTTCGCCATTGTCGAGAACATCGACGAGACCTGTGGACGTATGGGGCGCGATCGATTTGCTGAGCGAGGATTTCTGCGCAGCCGCATCGATCAGCAGCGTGTGCGCGCCTGACATCGACGACAGCACCGCCAGTTCGCATGCAATGGTCGATGCCCCGCTGCCGGGATCGACGGCGACTATCCCGATGGCGACGCGGCGTTTGCGCCGAAGGCCGACGATGGTTGCGCTCAATTCCGCCATGCCGGGAAGGACAGGATAGCCGGCGGTCTCACCGCTGCCCGTGCCGGCAGCGAGGAAGCGAGCAGTATGCCCGTTCCGATCCTCCTTCGATCTTGCCAGCAAGGTGACGATGGACACTCCGCCGGCATCCGTGATCTGCTGAGGACGGACGATCCGGCGGTCGCTGGCGTGCCTTATCATGGCGAGCGCCAGGCCGACGCCGAGGCCAACCGCCCCGGCAAAGATGATGATGAGAGTGCTGCGCGGCCTCGCCTTCGAAAGAGGCAGCGTGGCCCGCGAGACGATCGTGGCGTCGGAGACGGGGTAGGTTATGCGCTGTTTGGCTTCGGTAAGCTGGGTCAGCGTGCTTTCATAAAGGGTGCGGCGGGCATCCGTCGCGCTCTGCAGCTCCGCAAGCTTGAACTGGTCGCGCGGATTGCTGTTGAATGTGTTCAAGGCGCTGGAGGCATCGGCCAGCCCGCGCTGCTGCTCCCTGATGAATTTTTCCAGCCAGTCGCTGTATTGTCGGGAAGCATCGGCCTTCATTGCGATATTCTTCTGGATATATTGCCTGGCGAGCGTATCGGCGATGGCGACGGCCTTCTGAGGGCTCGACGCTGCAGCTGATATCTCGATGATCGTCGAACTCCCGATCCGGCGTATGTCCATCATGCTCTGCAGCGTGGCGATTGCCAGGTCGTGGAGCTGTTCCTCCTCCGTCCGGGGTCTGGGCGGCGTTTCACTCGTTCGCATGCCTGCCGCGTCCTGCGCCGTATCCACTTGAGCAGAAATTCCCAGAAGCCAGTCCTTCGCCTTGTCGAGCAGCGAAGGTTTCCAATCGACAAAGTCGGGATCGCTATCAAGATCGAGCGCTCTTACTGTCCCGCCGATGACATCGCTCGATCGGGCAATCTCCAGCTGCCCTTCTATGAACGCGTCTTCCGCGAAGGCTCTCTGAGCCTCGGAGCTGTTCACCTGGGGGAAGATCACAAGTTGCGTGCTGGCAACGTAAGTCGGCTCGGCGGTGAGAAGGTAGCTGCCGGCCATTGCAACAAAGGCAAAGGTCGTGGCCACGATCCATAGCCAGCGCATTCTGAGAAAAAAGAGCATGTCCCGCAGGGTCAGCGGCGAGTTCCCGCCAGCGGCTGCGGCGGCAGGCAGGGATAATGGGGAAACACCGCTGAAGATCGTGCTTGAGGTCATGTCGTCCTAGTCCAAAATGGCGAGATTACGGAGTAACGAGGTACTGGCAGCCTGGAGGGGACGGGGAGAGCCGTGTATCTTCCGACTTCGGGCAGGATCGACAGCTCTCCCATTTGAATGCTCAGTACGAGCCACGCTGCGAAAACAGAGCGGGGATGGTCTTGGCGATGATGATCAAGTCCCGGCCGAACGACCAGTTGTTGAGGTAGTGAACGTCGAGCGAAACCCGGTGCTCGTAGCTGACATCGTTGCGCCCGCTGGTCTGCCAGTGACCGGTCAGTCCAGGACGGACGGCCATGTAGGCCCAAATATGCTCGCCGTAGCGCGGCAATTCCTCGGCGGTGATCGGCCGGGGGCCGACGAGGCTCATTTCGCCACGCAGGACATTGAACAGCTGGGGGAGCTCGTCGAGGCTCGACCGCCTGAGGATATCGCCGACGGCCGTGATCCTCGGATCATCCTTCAGCTTGTGCGTCGCTTCCCATTCGCTGCGCGCAGCCGGGCTGTTCTGCAGCAATTCGGCCAGCTGAGCGCTCGCATCGGTCTTCATCGTGCGAAATTTGAGGCATCCGAATGGCGCTCCGCCGAAGCCGATGCGCGTATGGGAATAGAAGACCGGGCCGCGGTCTGAGATTTTCACGATCATTGCGACGAGCAGCAGAAGCGGGGAAAGCAGGATCAGGGCGGTGATCGCCAACAGAAGGTCGAGCGCGCGCTTGGATGATCTGGCTGCTGCACGAGGCTGAGACGCATGGATGTCGCCGCTTTTCGCAGACCGTCCGACACGCGACCATGCCTCGAAACTATGTGCTTCCCATGCCATCGGGGGTCTCCAAAACTTTCCGATTAAGAACCGTTCAAAGTTTGCTGCGCCGCACTCTGGTTGTCTGTTACCAAAGTCATAATCCTTAATAAATTCTTTATGCTACTAAAACGGCAGAAGAGAATTCCGTTTGTAGCTCGATCGATTTATTTTCATTCTAAATAAGAATCTAACCCACCTTTGGTGATTAATCTATGAAGACTCATTTACATTTCTGGATATCCAAATTTGGGTTATTGCTGTTTTTTGACTTGTGAGGCTTTTTAATAGGCAGATATATGCAAAAACATGATCATTATTCGGGCATATCGATGTTTTGATTGCGATGAGCGATGTATTTTTTCTTCTTGATCTAAATGTAATCTCAATTTTTACGCTATCTATCTGTGATGTTATTTGACTTGAGTATTAAGCCAATATAGATGATGCAGTGCAGCATGCTTAATCGTTATTCGAGTATTGGAGTTATGCGCATGGACGGGGTGACACACGCATCGGATCGCCGGGCCGGCCTCGGCAAGGCGGCGGTATCGGCCAGCGGCGGTATTCATCTCGGCAGCCGCATAGTGCTCGACGATGAATTTCTTTCCTGTCGGTCGAGCGTTCGGCGTTTCCGGCGCGGCGAGGTCATTGCCGGGGCCGGCGTCCTGAACGATATGTTCGCGCGCGTGCATTCGGGGGTGGTCAGCGCAAGCACCATGCTGCCCGACGGCAGGGAATTCATTGTCGAGATCATCCCGAAATCAGGTCTGATCGGCGAGCTCGAGGTTCTGCGCAGGCAGACGCTGAGCCTCGAATATCGGGCCGGTTCCAACTGCGAGCTGCATTTCTTCGAAGGTCGGCTGCTGCGCGACATGTATGCGAGCGATCCCTCTTTCCGCGAAAAGGTCTTTTCCAGGGCGCTGGCGCGTATTTCGGAGCTCGAACTCCGGATCATCGCGAATGCGGCGTCGAGCCTGCAGTCGAGGCTGGCCAGCACGCTGCTGCGGCTTTCGGCTGTTTATGGAAAAGACCCGGCAAACAGCGGGGACGAACTGATCATCTCGCAAAATGACCTGGCCGCGACGCTGCCGGCGTCGCGCGAGAAGGTCAATCAATGCCTTCGGCGCCTGCGTGAAGGCAGGATTATCGACGGGGGGCAGGGCAAGATCCGCATTCTCAACCGCAATGCGCTGGAGGCCTGTGCCAACGGTGCGGTTTCGGTGAAGTAATGCGCGCGTCGCTTTCCGAGGGGATCCGATCCACCGCAAGTGTCGGCCGCTTTCCCGGCCTCCGCACGGCAAAGATCGACCGCGTAGTCGTCATCGACGACTATTCGGTGGCCAGAGGCGGCGCGACGGGCCTGGCGGTGCTGTCTGCCAAGCTTTTCCACGGGCTCGGCATTCCCGTGACCTATATTTGCGGGGATGACGCCGCCAATGCGGAGCTTGCCGCACTCGGGGTCTCGATGGTCGGGCTGAACAGTCGCGACCTGCTCAGCGCCGAGCGTGCGAAGGCGTTCGTCACCGGCATTCACAACGGTGCCGCCGCCCGCATGGTGGCGAACTGGATTGCCGAAAAGGATACCGCCAACACCGTCTACCATGTGCATGGCTGGCACCAGATCCTGTCTCCCGCGATTTTCAGGGCGCTGGCGCCGGTCGCCGGACGATGCGTGGT
Source organism: Rhizobium sp. RSm-3 (assembly GCF_001854685.1). Classification (NCBI taxonomy): domain Bacteria; kingdom Pseudomonadati; phylum Pseudomonadota; class Alphaproteobacteria; order Hyphomicrobiales; family Rhizobiaceae; genus Rhizobium; species Rhizobium sp. RSm-3. The sequence goes on from NZ_MAWZ01000008.1 coordinate 30,567, forward strand.
TCACGCGCATGATTTCTTCACGGCCTGCCCCAATGGCGCCTTCTTCGACTATCAGGCGCAGGAAATCTGCCTGCGGCGCCCGCTCGGCGGAGGCTGCATTGCGACGGCTTGCGACAAGAGAAGTTATTCGCACAAGTTGTGGCGGGTCGCCCGTGGCTCGAATATCCTCCGGCTCTTGAAGGGCCAGGCCGATTTCGGCCGTATCATCCTGCTGCACGAGAAGATGGCGAGCTTTCTCGTCGGCGCCGGCTATCGGCCTGAACGGCTGACGACGATCCGCAATCCCGTCGCTCCCCTCTCCATCAAGCGCATCGAAGCGGAGACCAACGACGAGTTCGTGTTCATCGGACGGCTGGACGAAGAGAAGGGCGTTGAGGACGCCGTCGCCGCCACGCGCAAAGCCGGCGTCAGGCTCTGCGTGATCGGGGACGGGCCGCTGATGCCGCGGATCGCAGCGTCAGGAGATCACGTCAGGGCCGTCGGCTGGCAGTCGCATGCGGAGATCGGCCCGATCATCCGCAAGGCGCGCGCGCTGTTGATGCCCTCGCGCTATCCCGAGCCGTTCGGTCTCGTCGCTATCGAAGCGGCCAGGAGCGGTCTGCCCGTCATCATGTCGCGTAGCGCCTTTCTCGCCGAGGAAATGGAAAGAGCCGGCATGGCACTTGCCTGCGATACGGCCGATGAAAACGCCTTTGCCAATAGTTTGAGGCGCTTCAGTCAAATGCCCGCGCAAGAGGTTCGCGCCATGAGCGAGCGGGCTTTCCGGCTGTCGCCGGACCTCGCCTCGACGCATGAGGAATGGCGCGATGCGCTTCTTGCCGAATACCAAAGCCTGATTTCGACGAATGCGGTTTCCGAGCCGGCAGACGGTGCAACGATACAAGGAGTATTCAGTTGACCCTTAAAGCAACGACCTCTCTTCCCGACGCGAGGGCATTTCTTGCCGATGCGCCCGTCATGGCGAAAAGACGCGCTGCGGAGGCCGGAAGCACAAAAGAGACCGGGCAACTTCGTGTCGCCATCGTGCATTACTGGCTCGTTTCGATGCGCGGCGGTGAGAAGGTTGTCGAAGAGCTGTGCCGCATGTTTCCGCAGGCCGACATCTTCACCCTCGTCTGCAACCGGGATCGCATCAGCGATTTTCTGAAGACGCGGAACATCCGCACGTCCTTCCTGCAGAAGATCCCCGGCGCCCAACGGCACTATACTAAGATGCTGCCGCTGATGCCCTTCGCGCTCGAGCAGTTCGATCTGCAGGATTACGACCTAGTGCTGTCGAGCGAATCCGGCCCCGCCAAAGGCATCATCACGCGCGCCGACGCTCTCCATGTCTGCTACTGCCATTCGCCGATGCGCTACATCTGGGATCAGTTCCATGTCTATCGCCATGGCCTGCCCTGGGTGGGACGCGCCTTGATGTCGCTTACCGCGCCCATGCTGCGCGCCTGGGACGTGACGACGTCCTCGCGCGTCGATGTGTTCGTCGCCAACTCCGACTATGTCGCAAGCCGCATCCGCCGCTTCTACGACCGGGAGTCCGTCGTGATCCATCCGCCGGTTGCGATCGACGATTTTGCGGTGGGCAAGGGGAAAGGCGAATTCTACCTCTATGCGGGACAGCTCACCACCTACAAGCGGCCGGATATTGCTGTGCGCGCCTGCACCGAGGCCGGCCGGAAACTGGTCGTGATCGGCGAAGGCGAACAACTCCCTTATCTGAAGTCGATCGCCGGACCGACGGTTGAGTTTCTCGGCCATCAGCCCTTCAACGTGCTGCGCGACCACTTGTCGCGATGCCGAGCGCTGTTGTTTCCGGGCACGGAGGATTTCGGCATCCTGCCGGTGGAAGCGATGGCGTCAGGGCGGCCAGTGCTCGCTTTCGACGCCGGCGGCGCCCGGGAAACCGTGTCCGCGCCGCAGGTCGGCTTTCGCTTTGCTGAGCAGACGACTGAAGCCCTTTTGGAAACGATGGCAGCATTCGAAGAGGTTGAGGACGATATCGATCCGCATGCCATCCGTGCGCACTCGCTGAAATTCTCCTCCACCGTATTCCGCGATCGGCTGTCCGGCCTCATCGGACAACAGCTGTCCAGCCATGGAGACGGATCTGCCGGCGTCTTCGGAAGACGGCCGGGTTGAAGGGAAAGGAACGGAGCAGCCCGCTTTGCTGCGCCCGCCCAAAGCCGTCTCAACCCCTCGACGAGGAATAGATAGACAGATCATGTCAAGCGTATCTCAGAGGACGGCGACGGCGAGCATCTGGACCATCAGTGGAAAATTCCTGGCGCGGATGCTCGATTTCGTCAGCCTTCTTGTCCTGGCAAGGCTGTTGAGCCCTGCGGATTTCGGCCTGGTCGCCATTGCGACGTCGGTTCTGGTCATCGTCGAGGCGATCCTGGACCTGCCGTTGACGCAGGCGCTGATGCGCCAATCGTCGCCTTCGGACGAGATGTTCGCCACGGCCTTCACTCTCAGCCTGCTGAGAGGACTGGCCATCAGCCTGCTGATGATGCTCATCTCCTGGCCAATGGCGCTGATCTACGACGATTCTCGGCTTTTCGCCCTTGTCGCCGTTCTGTCGATCGCGCCTGCCATGCGCAGCATGGTCAGTCCGCGCATGGTTCTTTTCATGCAGCGGTTCGATTTCAAACGCGAGTTCGCGCTCGATCTCATCGCCAAGGGATCGACATTGCTGTTCGGCGTGGGTGTGGCTGTGGCAACAGGCAGCTATTGGGGGCTGGCGATCGGAGCGGTCGCCGGCCCGACGGCGGCGATGATCACCTCCTATGTCTTTGCGCCGATGCGACCGACGTTCAGCCTTTCCGAATGGAAGCATTTTCAGGACATGATCAGCTGGAATACCGTGTCGCAGGTGCTGAGTTCGATCAATTGGCAGCTGGACCGGCTGCTTCTGCCGCGTTTTACGGGCTTATCGACGTTCGGCGCCTTCAGCGTCGCCGACAATATCGCGGCTATTCCGTATCAGACCTTTGTCGGGCCGTTGCTGCGCCCGCTGATGGCGGCCTTCTCCACGGTCGAAGACCGCCGCAACCTGATCGCCGCCTATCTGAAGGCGACGAATGCGATCACCTTCGTCGCGGCCCCCGTTCTCATCGCGCTTGCCCTTCTCGCCGAGCCGACCGTGCGTATTCTCGTCGGCGAGAAATGGGCATCGTCCGCGCCGATCCTGCAATGGCTGTGCCTTGTCAGCCTGCTCGGTCTTCCCACGAACATGATGCCGCCATTGGCCATGGTCATGAACAATACCCGTTATGTCGCTCTCAGGATGTTTGTCGAGTTCGCCGTCAGGGTGCCGGTCACCATTCTGGGCATCGCCTATTTTCAGGTGGCAGGGGCGCTCGGCGCGCGGATCGTGGCAGTCCTCGTCGCCTACGGCGCGTCGCTCGTCATTACGCGGCGGCTGATCGGCGCGAGTTTTGCCGCGCAATTGAATTCCTTTTGCCGGCCGCTGGCCGCGAGCCTGCCGATGATCGCCTTCCTGCTCTGGATGGAGCCGATGCTCGTCGCCATGCCCGTCGGTGTCACCCTTATCGCCTGTGTCGCGCTTTGCGGCGGGGCGGCAGCGGGCATTTTCTGGGTTGTCGCCTTGCTGCTGTGGCAGATGGTCGGAAGGCCTGATGGTATCGAAACGATCGTCGTTCAAAGGCTCATGCCGCGACGAAACGGGGTTCTTACTTCATGATCGGGAAAAGTGCAGCGCAATGATTGGTTCGGCGTTTTTAAAGGAGTAACAATGCGTTACGGGATATCTGCCAAAGGGCTCGGCCTGCTCGTCGTTCTCGGTCTGGGGGCGTTGCCCGGCCGGCCCAGCGTGGCCCAGGAACCGCTCAATATCGATGCATATCAGCTGACATTCGAGGAGAGTTTCGACAATCTCGACGTTTCGGCCTGGGGAGAGAAAAGCTCCCGCTGGATCGCCCATACGCCCTGGAACGGCGATTTCGGTGATGCCCGTTTCACCGACCCGGCTCCCGGCTTTCCGTTTACCACCGATCAGGGAATTCTGAAAATCGAAGCGCGCAAGGAGGCCGATGGCACCTGGCGCTCGGGTTTGCTGTCGTCGGTGAACCCGAAGGGCGAAGGTTTCTCGCAGCAGTTCGGCTATTTCGAAGCACGAATGAAGCTGCCGCCGGGCAAGGGCGTCTGGCCGGCATTCTGGCTGATCGGGCTCGACCGGTCGAAATACACCGCCGAAATCGACGTGCTGGAATATTACGGACGCGCGCCCTACGAATTCAGCATGGGTTTTCATGTCTGGCGTCAGAGCCAAGGCGGCCAGAACTCGACCGGCGGCTATTGGAAAACGGTCGAGAACGGAATTCTAAACAGCGAGTATCATACCTACGGCGTCGATATCCAGGCTGACAAGACGACCTTCTATCTGGATCGCCAGTACCTCTGGAGCTTCGACACCCCGAAGGAGTTTCACATGCCGTTTTATCCACTGGTCAATCTGGCGCTCGGCTCGGGATGGCCGATCGATGAAACGCCGAACCCTTCCATTCTGCTCGTCGATTATATCCATGTGTACAAGCGAAAGCCTGCCGACGCGGCAAATTGAACGACAGTTCACGGCGTCCGACCGGTCTATTGTGCGCGGAGGCAGCTGAGACCCGTTTCCGGGTCGAAGAGATGCATCGCTTCCTCGTCGAAGAAGAGGGTCAGTTTTTCGTTGTCGCCGATCGGCGTGCGCGGCGGCAGGCAGGCCATCAGCCGCTGATTTCCGGCAAGGGCGGTGACGACCAGTTCAGGGCCGGTCAGTTCCGCGACCTCCGCGGTTGCCTCGATCGATAGGCCGGCGCCGTCAGTGCGAAGCGCCTCGGGACGGATGCCGAGGACGAGATCGCGGCCGTTGCCGGCCGCATCGCGGAAACGGGCGGGCAGGGGCAGAGTGGCATCGGAGCCTGAAAGCGCCAGCCGGCCGTCACGCACTGTCGCTTTCAGCAGGTTCATCGGCGGGGCGCCGACGAAGGTGGCGACATAGAGCGTTGCCGGATGGTTGTAGATCTCCTCGGGCGTGCCGAGCTGCTCGATGCGGCCGTCGCGCATGACGGCGATGCGGCTTGCCAGCGTCATCGCCTCGATCTGGTCATGGGTCACATAGACCACCGTCGTCTTCAGCATCTGGTGCAGCCGCTTGATCTCGGTGCGCATCTCCATGCGCAGCTTGGCGTCGAGATTGGAAAGCGGCTCGTCGAAGAGGAACACCTCCGGCTTGCGCACCAGCGCGCGGCCGATCGCGACGCGCTGGCGCTGGCCGCCGGAAAGCTGGCTCGGCTTGCGGTCTAGGAGGTTTTCGATCTGCAGGAGCTTTGCGGCATCGCGCACGGCCCTGTCACGCTCGCCCGCCGGCACCTTGCGCATTTCCAGGCCGAAGCCGATGTTCCTGTGCACCGTCAGATTGGGATAGAGCGCATAGGATTGAAAGACCATGGCGATGTCGCGGTCCTTCGGATGTACGCCGAGCACCGAGCGCCCGCCGATCCTGACGTCGCCGCTCGTCGCCTCGGCAAGGCCGGCAATGATGTTGAGCAGCGTGGACTTGCCGCAGCCCGACGAGCCGAGCAGCACGAGGAACTCTCCGCTTTCCAGCGAGATGTCGATGCCTTTCAGCGTCTCGACCTCGCCATAGGTCTTGCGGATGTTTTGGATGTCGAGCGCGCTCATCGCACGGTCTCCTGTGGGGATGACGGACCGTAGCTGCGGGGAAGGGTGGAGATGGCACGCGAGGCAACCTGCGTCCCCGCCGCCAGGCAGGAAGCCAGCGGTTTGCCATCTGCCAATGCTGCCAGGAAGCCGGCGTTGAAGACATCGCCGGCGCCGATCGTGTCGACGACCTTGACGACGGGCGCGGCCACCGACGCCGGCAGGCCATCCGGCCCGATGGCGATGGCGCCGTCCGGGCCGCGCTTGACGACGACGATCCCGCCTTCCGGCATATGCGACCTGATCTCGCGGGCGGCCTCGATCGGATCGTTGATGCCGGCAAGCGTCGTCGTCTCGACCTCGTTCAGCAGGGCGATGCCGCTGCGCGAAAGCCAGGCGCGGGCGGCCGCGCAATTTTCTTCGGTCCAGCCGTCGAGCGGCCAGCCGGTATCGAGCGCGACGGTGATGTCGTGGCTGTCGGCCCAGTCGAAGAAGGCGTCATATTCGCTCGCCAGGTCGTCGGTGAGAAAGCCGCCGCAGAGGAGCGCGTAGCCGCCGCGCAGCCTTTCGCCGTCGATAACGGCGAAGACGTCGGCGAGGCTGAAGCGCGGCAGGTGGCCGGTCGTCGTGAAGAAGGTACGCTCGCCATCCGGATGGGTGATGCCGACGGAGAGCGTCGTTCTCTCCGGGCGGACCGGCCACTTCTCGGCGCGATGCCCGAAGGCTTCGGCGAGCCAGCGGCCGAACTGATCGCTGCCGATATTGGCGGCGATCTCGAATTCGATGCCGAGCGCCTGCCAGGCGAGCGCGCTGTTGCCGGCTGCTCCGCCGACACGGAGCTCGTCATGATCGACGATGATTTCCGTTCCGGCCTTCGGCCACGGCGCGGCCGGTCCGAGGATGAGGTCGACATTGACGTTGCCGATGACTGCAAGCGGCCGCATTCATTCACTCCGGGTAATCTTGGTGGAACGGACCGGCGTTCCGGCATTGTCGACGCGGGCGTCGGCAAAGGCGATCATCAGCCGCTGGGCAACCGGCAGCATGGCGAAGATTGCCGCGAGGCCGGTTGCAGGGGCAAAGCGGATCGTCACCGCCCCGGCGACCGGGGTTTCGGCCGATGCGTCGAAGAGGACGACAGGGGCGCCGGTCTCGACGGCGGATACCGCCATTGCGGTGACGAGGCCTGATGTCTCGTCCAGGCCGCGGAACAGCACGAGGCCGATCTCCGGTCCCAGCATCTCCATCGGCCCATGGCGCAGCTGGCCGCCTTCGAGAGAAAAGCAGGGCCGGCGCGACAGCTCCGTCAGCCCGAGAGCCAAAGCCTCGGCAACACCCTGCAGGCGGCGACCTGAGGTGACGACGGTCGCGACGTTTTCGAGGGCAGCGAGGGCAGCGGCGATGTCATGGTCTTCGGGCGTCCTGAGCACGGCAAGTGCGGTGGCGGGATCTTCGCCGAGGGCGGAAAGAATTGCCAGATGCAGGGCGAAGGTCACCGTCAGGCTGCGGGTGGCGGCGAAGGCAAGCTCGGTGCCGCCGCTGCCGACCAGCGACGGGGCGGTTCTGGCGAGGAAGGAGCTGGCTTCCAGTGTCAGGCCGAAGGTTTCCGCCGTGCCGCCGGTCTCTCCGAACCAGCGCAGGACCTCGGCGCTCTCGCCGGATTGCGAGGTAACGAAGACCGTCCTGTCGGTGATCGGCAGCGGCTGGCCGAGTTGTTCGGACAGCGGCAAGGCGACGGCATCGATGCCGAGGCCCCGGTAGAGCGGCTCGACGGCGCGGTTGACCGCATGCGAGCCGCCCATGCCGAGCAGGAGCAGCCGGCTGGTTTTCTCAAGCGAGGCGGCGGTTCTTTCTGCCATCGGTGCGACGGCTTCATAGGAGGCGAGCGCATCGGTGTGCTGACGGGCCATCTCGCGGTCGATCGCCGCAAGCCCGGCCGGCCGGATTCTTTCTGTTGTCATCGTCATCCCTTGACGCCGCCGCTGGTGAGCCCTGAAATCAGGGCGCGTTGCATGACGAGACCGATCAGCACCGGGGGCAGGGCGGCGAGCACGCCTGCCGTGGCGATCAATCCGTAATCGGAAACGCGGCCGCCGGCGAGATCGGCAATGGCAACGGTCAGCGTCTTGGCGCGCTGGTCCGAGGTGAAGAGCAGCGCATAGAAGAATTCATCCCAGGCAAGAAGGAATGCGAAGAGGCTCGATGTCGCGACCACAGGGGCGGCGAGCGGCAGCGTGATGATCCTCAGCGTCTGGAACAGGCCGGCGCCATCGATCATCGCGGCGGATTCGATCTCGCGCGGAATGGAATCGAAGCCGGATTTCATCAGCCATGTGGTGAAGGGGGCGAGGATCGTCAGATAGACCAAGGCAAGGCCGAAGACGTTGTTGAGCATGCCGAGATGAGAGAGCCCCATATAGAGCGGCACGGCGAGCGCCACCGGCGGCAGCATATAGGTGGCGATCACCATCGACAGCGACCATCCTACAGAGGGCGTGCGCGACACTGCCCAACCAGCCGGAATGGCAAGCGCGATGGCGGCGATCGTCGCCATGCCCGCCACCTCGATGCTGTTGCGCAGCGACGAGGTGAAGGCGGCGCCGGCGCTGTTTTCCAGCGTCGAAAGCAGGACGGCGTAACGGGAGAAATCCGCCGTCTGCGGCCACCAGCGCAGCGGCTTTGCGGCAAGGTCGGCGGCCGGCGAGATGCTCATGATGAACAGCCACAGGATCGGTGCCAGAATGACGGCGGCAAGCAGCAGCGCGCAGACATAGATGAAGGCTGAGAAGAGCGGATTTTGGCGTTCCATCAGGTCGCACTCCCGGCGGTCTTGCGCACCAGGGCGGCATAGCCGGCGGCAAGCAGCGTCACCAGCAGCGTGACGATCAGGGCCAGCGATGCGCCCGATCCCGCCCGCTGGAAGGAGAAGGCTTCCTGATAGACGAGGATCGACAGTGTGCGGGTGCTGTTGGCCGGGCCGCCGCGGGTCATGACCCAGATGATGTCGAACACTTTGAAGGCTTCGATCGTGCGCAGCACCAGCGCCACCATCAGCGGCCCGGCGAGATAGGGCAGGATGACGAAGCGGAAGCGGGCGAAAGCGCCGGCGCCGTCGACGAGCGAGGCGGCAGTAATGTCGCGCGGCACGGCCTGGAGTGCGGCGAGCGCGATCAGCGCCACCAGCGGGAAGTTCTTCCAGCAGTCGGCGACGATGAGGGCGGCGAGCGCCGTGCCCGGCTCGCCGAGCCAGGAGCGATAGGCGTCGAGCAGGCCGAGCTGCGTCAGCGCGGCGTTGAGTGCACCGTACTCAGGATTGTAGATCAGCCGCCAGAGCGTGGCGTTGACGACGGTCGGCAGCGCCCAGGGCAGGATCATCAGGGCGCGCAGCGCCGTGCGGCCGCGGAACTGCTGGTTCAGCAGCAGGGCGGCGAGCACGCCGATCACCATTTCGGCGGCGACCGAGACGACGGCGAACCATGCGGTGGTGATCAGCGTGCGCTGGAAATTCGAGCCGGAGAGCATCTTCACATAATTGTCGATGCCGACGAAGCTGCCTTCCGTGCCGACGAGCTTGGCATCGGTGAAGGAGAGGCCGACGGTATCGACCAGCGGCCAGCCGATGACCGAGATCATGACCATGAGAAGCGGCAGCATCAAAAGCCACGCGCGGGTTGTCAGCCATGTGCCCGACATCGAGGCGACCCTTCTTCATTCATAGGTTTGGAGGGGGCGGCGACAGGCGCCGCCCGGAGTTCGTGCCGGCTTCAGAGGCCGCTATTATCGGCCGCCGACTTCAGCGCGTCCTCAGGCGTGGACTGGCCGAGCAGCGATTCCTGGATCGCCTGCTGCAGCGCGGTCGAAAGCTCCTGATATTTCGGCGTCGTCGGGCGCGGATACATGGCGGCGAGGCCGACCTTGGCTGCGGAGATCAGCTCTTCCTGGCCCTTGGTAACGGCCGGGTCCGCGTAGGAGGAGGCCCAGATCGGCAGGCTGAGCTTGGCATAGGTATTCTGCGTCGCCTGTGAGGTCATGAAGGTGATGTATTTCCAGGCCTCGTCAGGATGTTTACTGGCGGAGGTGATGCCGAGGCCCATCGAGCCGTTGACGGCCGAAGCCTCGCTCTTGCCGGCGACACCCGGCGCCGGCACGACGCCGACCTTGCCCGCGACCTTGCTGTCCTTCGGGTCGTTGGCCATGTTGTACATGTAGGTCCAGTTGAGCGCGAAGGCGGCATCGCCGTTTTCGAAGACTTTGCGGACGTCCTCTTCCAGGAACTCCTTGGAGTTCGGATTGGTCAGGCCGGAGGAATAGCTGGAGACCATGTATTTCAGAGCGTCGAGACCGCCGCCGCTCTGGAAGGCCGGCTTGCCATCCTTGAGGAAATCGCCGCCATAGGCGCTGACGAGCGTGGTGTAGTCGCAGATCGCCGCTTCGGCCTGCGACCAGCTCCAGGCGATCGGGGTGGCGAGCAGACCCTTGTCCTTGATCGTCTTTGCCTGCTCGGTCAGTTCGTCCCAGGTCTTCGGCGGCGCGTTGATGCCGGCCTTTTCGAGGATTTCCTTGTTGTAGAACAGGTATTTGGTATCGAGGATCCACGGCATGCCGTAATATTTGCCGTCATACTGCACCGTGGTCCAGGCGCCCGGCAGCACGCCTTTCTTCATCTCCTCGGTGATACGGGAGGAGACGTCGACCAGCACCTTGTTGGTGGCATATTCGGCCGGCCAGATGACGTCGAAGAGGACGACGTCGTAACCGCCGCCGGAACCCTGCGCCAGCACGGTCTTGTCGTGCAGGCCCTCGTAGGGAACGAATTCGAGATTGACCTTGATCTCGGGGTTCGCCTTGGCGAAGGCATCGGTCATGGCGCGCACATCGGCCTCGCTGTAAGCGGCCTGCGCCATGAAAAGCGCGTTCAGCGTCGTCTCGGCGAAAGCGTGCGGTACAAGAGATGCGCCGATCAAAGCCGCACCCAGAAGCGTCTTGGTAAAGGATTTCAGCATTGCAGCCTCCAGTTTTTGACATTTACGCATTGCCGAGGGCGGCCCTCCGCCACCGGTGTTCGAGAAATCGTCTCGGAGCGTCGTCGGAGCCGTTGTCGGCATCCTGCGTTCCCTGGAACTCTCCGGTCCCTTATTAAGTCAATTGTCTTGACTTATTACTTCTTGAACATTCTACTGGAGTCAAGAGGCAATTGCACATGAATGACGTCAGGCCGATCCGGGCCAAGAGCGGCACCAACCACGAAGGCACCAGCGCGCACAACCGGCGTGTGATGATCGACGCCTTGAGGGTCAATGGTCAGCTTTCACGGGCCGATCTGGCGCGGGCGACGTGGCTGACCAAGCAGACGGTATCCAATATCATCGAGGAACTCGAGCGTGATGGGCTCGTCTGTTCGCAGGAGCCGGTGCGCAAGGGCAGGGGGCAGCCCTCGACGCCCTACCGGCTGGTGCCCGAAGGCGCCTTCGCGATCGGCCTGCAGATCGACCGGCATGTGACGCGGGCGGTTGCCGTCGATCTCATCGGCAGTGTTCTCGTGCGCGCAGAAGCCGGCCTTCCGCCAGGCGGCCCGTCGACGGGCACAAAGGTCATCCTCGATCTCGTCGCCGATGTGCGTTCCAGGCTGGCCGGCATCGTCCAGCAGTCGGAAAAGCGGCTGGTCGGCCTCGGTGCCGCCATGCCGGGACCCTTCGGGGTCGCCGGCAGCGGCGACGATCCGTGGATGATGGAAGCCTGGCAGAAGTTTCCGCTGCTGGACACACTGACCGCCGGCACCGGGCTCGATGTCGGCCTGCAGAACGATGCGGCGGCGGCGGCGACCGCCGAGCGCATGGTCGGAGCCGCCCATGGTCTCGACCATGCCGTCTGCCTCTTCGTCGGCTACGGCATCGGCGCCGGCCTCATTCTGAACGGTGAGCTCTACTGTGGCGCCAACGGTAATGCCGGCGAGATCGGCATGGCGCTGCTGTTTGCCGACGGCAAATCGACGCCGCTCGAACATCGCGCTTCACTCGCCTCGCTCTATCAGCATCTCTCGGCCGATCCCGCCGATCCCGGCCTGCATGCACGCATCAACGATCTTGCCTCAAGGGGTGATCAAAGCATCGAAACCTGGGTCGAAGCGGCGGCAGCAGACCTGCGCTGGAGCATCCATCTCATCGAAACGGTCTTCGATCCGGAGACCGTGATCCTCTGCGGCAGTGCGCCGGAAGCGCTGGTGAACAGGTTGATAGCGGCCATCGGCCCGTTGCTGCCCTCAATCGCTGAACGACCCGGCCGAATGCTGCCGCGCCTGCAGCCCGGCATGGCCGATCCCTGGTCGGTGGCGATCGGCGCCGCCGCCGGACCGATCAGCCGTGCATTCGATCCCCGCTTTGCCGCAATTTTAAAGGATTTCCTCTAATCCCAGGGCTGAAACCAGGCGTTGCACAGCAGTGCAAGGGCAAAGAGATAGCCGAATTTGCAAGTTTTCATGCGCGAGTATTCGCCAATAGCGATGCTGCATCGCAATATAGGCAAATATTGAAAACCCTTGAAAATCCTGATTATTCGCATACAAATAAGATTGTTCGGCAGTGCGCTGGGGAGGCTGGCGGGGCTTCTCTAAATATAGCCTCGGCTGCGGCAAATAACATCCGAATGAAGGTTTTGTGACGGCACGATTTCGATCGTTTCATGTCATGTAATATTCATTGGCCGCGGCAATATGGACCAGCTAATAGGGCGTGCGCCGAAAGTGCGCGTCCCTTTTACGTTCGAGGTTCTCATGCAATCCAAGCTTCTCGGCGCCGTTGGCGCCCTTCTCGCTACAGCGTTTCTTGCCGGTCCCGCTGCCGCCGCCGATAAGACCAAGATTGACTTCTGGTTCGGCAATTCCGGCGACATCGCAAAGCGTGTCCAGGAACAGTGCGATCGGTTCAACCAGTCGCAGGCCGATTACGAAGTCGTCTGCACCAGCCAGGGCAGCTACGACGCTTCCCTGCAGAACACGATCGCAGCCTTCCGCGCCGGCAAGCAGCCGACCATCGCTCAGGTCTCCGACGCCGGCACGCTCGACATCATGCTTTCCGGCGCCTACTACCCGGCCAACCAGCTGATGACCGACATGGGCTACACCGTCGACTGGAAGGATTATTTCTCCGGCATCGCAAACTATTATGCGACATCGAAGGGCGAGATGTATTCCTTCCCCTTCAACTCCTCGACCGCGCTGCTCTACTGGAACAAGGATGCCTTCGCCAAGATCGGCAAGGACCATGCTCCGGCCACCTGGCAGGAAGCCGGCGAAGATTTCAAGGCTCTGAAGGATGCAGGTTATGCCTGCCCGCTCGCCTTCGACATCTCCAGCAACGAAGTCTGGCAGTACATCGAGCAGTTCGAAGCCGTCAACGGCGAGGCGATCGCGACGAAGAAGAACGGCTTTGAAGGCCTCGACGCCGAGCTGACCTACAACAAGAACCCGCTGCTCGTCAGCTACATCAAGGACCTCAAGTCCTGGTACGACAACAAACTGGCCTTCATCAAGAACAAGGCCGTCGGCCAGACCTTCGTCGAAGCCTTCGCCGCCGGCGATTGCCAGGTCATCCTGACCTCGGTCGGCGACCACGGCAATATCGGCCGCACCGCCAAGCAGGGCATGAACTGGGGCGTTGCGATGCTCCCGACCTATGGCAATGCAACCCGCCACAGCTCCTATGTCGGCGGCGCGTCGCTCTGGGTTCTGAAAGGCCACACCGACGCCGAATACAAGGCTGCCGCTGCCTTCTTCAACTTCATCGCCAAGCCGGAAGAAGCCCTCACCTGGTCGACCGTGACCGGCTACATCCCGGTTCGCAACTCCGGCTTCGAGTACCTGAAGAAGCAGGGCTTCTACGACAAGGCACCGTACGCCGGCCGCGAACTCGCCATCCAGAGCCTGACCACATCGCCCGCCGACGACACGGCGCCGCACGGCATCCGCCTCGGCGGCCTGCTGCAGGTCCGCACCGAGCTCGCCAACGGCCTGCAGGCGATTTTCGTCAACAATGCCGACGTCCAGGCTTCGCTCGACGGCGCTGCCGAACGCGGCAACCAGCTGCTGCGCCGCTTCCAGCAGACCTACAAGAACGTTCAGCTCCCCTGATCGGCTGATATGAGCCGCACCCGGCCGCCTTGCGCGCGCGCCGGGTGCGTCTTTGTAAGCTCTCTTAATCAGTCGCGGATGCGAACTGCCGCCGCGCCTAACTATGGCGAAAACGACCACTCATGGAAAAGCGCGTCACTTTCTCCTCGACGACGATCGGACTGCTCTTCGCCTTTCCGATGCTGCTGCTGATCTTCGTCTTCTTCTACTGGCCGAGTGCGCAGGCGCTCTATTGGGCCTTCACGCTCGAGCAGCCATGGGGCGGCGGCAATGCCTGGGTCGGTTTCGACAATTTCAAGCAGTTGCTCAGCGATCCGATCTATTGGGAGTCGATCACCCGCAGCATGATCTTCGGCTTCAGCTCGACCGCCATCGCCATGGGGATGGCGCTCATCCTGGCGCTTTTGACGGATCGTGAACTGCGCGGCCACAAAATCTACCGTTCGGTCTTCATCTGGCCTTACGCGATTGCCGCGCCCGCTCTCGGACTCGCCTTCCGCTTCATCCTGGCGCCGGAGGCCGGCCTTCTCTCCGTCATCAACCATGTCTGGCCGGGTCTGTGGAATCCGGCGCTCGACGGCAAGGATGCGATGATCGCCGTCATCATTGCTTTTTCCTGGAAATATATCGGCTATAATTTCATCTTCTTCCTTTCGGCTCTCCAGGGCATTCCGCGTTCGCTGATCGAGGCCGCGGCCATGGACGGCTCCGGGCCGCTGCGCCGCATGTGGGATCTCCAGTTGCCGCTGCTGACGCCGACCTTGTTTTTCCTGCTCGTCATCAACATCACCGAAAGCTTCCAGGATTCTTTCGGCATCGTCGACGTCATGACGCAGGGCGGACCGGCGCGGGCGACCGAACTCATGGTCTACAAGATCTATTTCGACGGCTTCAGGGGGCTCGATTATTCGGGCGCCGCCGCCCAGTCGATCATCCTGATGGCGCTCGTCGTCCTGCTCACCATCTTCCAGTTCCGCTTCATCGAGCGGCGCGTGCACTACAAGTGAGGTCGCGGACATGATCGAACGCACGCCGATATTCAACTTTATCTGCTACACCATTCTCGCGCTCGGCATGGTGATCGCGCTTCTGCCTTTCGTCATCGTCATCATCGCATCGACGCTCGATCTGGAGACGGTCAACCGCGTGCCGCTGCCGCTGACCCCGAGTTCGCATTTCTGGGAAAATGCACAGGCTGCCTGGACCCGCGCCGATCTCGGCAACAAGCTGATCCACAGCATCATCTTCGCCACAGCGGTCGGCGCCGGCAAGGTCATCCTTTCGGCCATGGCGGCCTTCTCGATCGTCTACTTTCGCTTCCGCGGCCGACATCTGATCTTCTGGATCATCTTCATCACGCTGATGCTGCCGCTGGAAGTGCGCATCGTGCCGACCTATTCGATTGCCGCCAACGCGCTGCAGCCTTTCCAGACGATCCTCGATATCACCGGAATCACTGCGCTGGTCGCCTGGGTGTCCGGCATCCAGATCAAGCTCGAATGGGGTCTGTTGAATTCCTATACCGGTCTCGTGGCGCCGCTCGTCGCCACCGCGACCGGTACCTTCCTTTACCGCCAGTTTTACCTGACCGTTCCCGACGAGCTTGCCGAGGCCTCGAAGATGGACGGGTCGGGTCCGGTCCGGTTTTTCTGGGACATTCTGGTGCCGCTGTCGCGGCCAAACATGATCGCGCTGTTCACCATCATGTTCGTCTGGGCCTGGAACCAGTATCTCTGGCCATTGCTGATCACCACCGATCCGAATTTCGGCATTGCGGTGACGCAGCTCAAGACCCTCATCCCGTCCGAATTTGGCCTGCCCGACTGGAACGTCGCCATGGCAAGTACACTTATCATCATGTCGCCGCCGCTGGTGCTCGTCATCCTGATGCAGCGCTGGTTCGTGCGTGGCCTTATCTCTACCGAGAAGTGAAGGAGCAGTCCTGTGGCACCGATCTCAATCCGTGATGTGAAAAAGAGCTACGGCAAGACTCCCGTCGTTCACGGCGTCGACCTGGAGATCCAGACCGGCGAATTTATCGTCATCCTCGGTCCGTCCGGCTGCGGCAAATCCACGCTGCTGCGCATGATCGCCGGCCTCGAGGAAATCAGCGGCGGCGAAATCGCCATCGACGGACGTGTCGTCAACCAACTGGAGCCGCGCGAGCGCGGCTGCGCCATGGTGTTCCAGAACTATGCGCTCTATCCGCACATGACGGTCGCCGAGAATATCGGTTATGCCTTGAAGGTGGCGAGGGTCGCGAAGGCGGAGCGTGAGCGCCGCGTCGCCGAGGTTGCCAAGGCGCTCAGCCTCGAACCCTTCCTCGACCGCCGGCCCGCCGCCCTTTCCGGCGGCCAGCGCCAGCGCGTCGCCATGGGCCGCGCGATGATCCGCGAACCGAAGGTGTTCCTCTTCGACGAGCCGCTGTCGAACCTCGACGCCAAGCTGCGCATCGCCATGCGCGCCGAAATCCGCCGCCTGCACCGCCGTCTCGGGGCCACCTCGATCTTCGTCACGCATGACCAGACCGAGGCGATGACGCTGGCCGACCGGCTGGTAGTGATGAACGGCGGCAGGGTGGAGCAGGTCGGCACGCCTGAGGAGGTCTATCATCATCCGGTGTCGCGTTTCGTCGCCGGCTTCGTCGGCACGCCGGCAATGAACCTGCTCGAAGGCACGATCAACGACGAGGGCGTCTTCGTCTACGACCAGAGCCGCAAGATCGCTTTGCCGCGCGAGCGCGCTGCGAGCCTGAAAGGCAAACGGGTCGTGCTCGGCATGCGCGCCGAAGCCGCCCGGCTGGTGGCGCCGGATGCGCCCGGCGCCCTGGTTGCAACGGCCGACTTCATCGAGGAACTCGGCGCGAGCCGTGTCGTTCATGCCGATTTCGACGGGCTGCCCTTCGCCGTGGCGCTGACCGAGGCCGTGACCGTGAAGTCGGGCGACCTGATCGGCATCGCGATCGATCACAATGCGATCCACCTTTATGCCGCCGATACCGGCCGGATCATCGAGAAGCCGGCCACGAGCGGGGCGGATGCGGTTCACGCCTGACGGGCGTTGGCATCAGCGATGGATCGGGTCGATCCAGGGCACATCTTCCGGCTTCTCCACAGGCTCGATATCGAGGTTGACGACAACAGGTTCCTGGCCTGAGCGGACGAGCACGCATTCCAGCGTCTCGTCGCGACTGGCATTGATCTCCTGATGCGGCACATAGGGCGGGACATAGATGAAATCGCCGGGGCCAGCCTCGGCGGTAAATTCCAGATGCTCGCCCCAGCGCATCCGGGCCTTGCCCTTGACCACATAGATGATGCTTTCGAGATCGCCGTGATGATGGGCGCCGGTCTTGGCGTTGGCATGGATCGTCACCGTGCCGGCCCAGATCTTCTCGGCGCCGGCGCGGGCATTGTTGATCGCGGCGGCGCGGTTCATGCCCGGCGTCTGCGCGGTGTTCGCATCGAGCGAATTGCCGGGAATGACCTTGACGCCATGTTCCCGCCAGTCGATATGCGAATGCTCGTGGTCGTCGCTCATGCGCTGCCTCCATCTTCGGTGTAAACAATCTAGGTAGGCGCCGCGCGGCGGCCAAGCGGATTTATCTTCAAGGAAAGCGTTTCACCCGATGAGCCACCTCCCGCAGATCGATTACGATACCGCATCGCAAGAGGTTCGGGCGGCACATGACGAGGAAGTCAGGCTGCGCGGGCGCATGACCAATATGAAGCGGACTCTCCTGCATTCGCCGGCCGCCCATCGCATCTACGCCGAATGGTTCACGTTGCGGGCCGAGCTCGATCCCGTCATCAGCGACCGGGAGATCTGGATCTTCTCGCATGCGATCTCGAAGGCGGCGAAATCGAAGATCGCCATCACCTTCTTTCGCCGGGCGCTGATCAATAACGGTTTCGATCCGGACGCGCTGGAGCTTTCTCAAACGGAAGCGCTGCTCGACGCCTTCGGCAGGGCTGTTGTCACCGATTCCAACGCTGTTCCCGTCGAGCTCTGGGCGAAGCTGAAACAGCGCTACGCGACCAAGGTGCTGGTCGATCTCGCCGCTTTTGCCGGCATCATGCTGGCCACCGCCGTCTTCAACAATGTCGTCGAGGTCGATTTTGACCCCGAGCTTGAAGCTTTTGCGGAAGGCGCAAACCCGATCTAGAGCCTTTCCTGGTTAGATTGAAGCATTCTGTTGGCTCAAACGGAGTCGGATGGTCGACCGGCCGGCGCGCGTCGTAGCCCAGCTCTACGGCCAAGCCGGCCGGTCGATCAGCCGGCCCGTTTCAGCCAACCCTCCCGCAGATTTGCCTGGCAAATCTGCAAGACTTGGGAATCGCCGGACGCACTGATCGCTTCGCCACGGCGAAGCGGTGCGGCCGGAGGGCCGGGCATCTCTAGCCAGGATCAGAGGCGATCGGCTCGGCCGTACCTGGGGTATGCCCGTCGCCAATCGCCTCTGCCCTGACGAAAACCTGCTCCGGCAGAATGCTTCAATCTAACCAGGAAAGGCTCTAGGCGTCGAGCGACGCGATCGCGGCCTTGACTGCGTCGGCGCCGGGTCTGGTCGGCCGGTATTCCAGGCCGACGGCGCCGTCGTAGCCGTTGGCGAAGATCCAGCCGAGGCGGTGGGAAAGGTCGATGCCGCCGGAGCCCGGTTCGTTGCGGCCGGGATGATCGGCGACATGGACATGGAAGATCCGGTCGAGACGGCCGTCGAGCACCTCTTCCGTGCGCTCGTCCATGACGGCGGAATGGTAGATGTCGTAGACGATGCCGATCTCGAGGCGGGCGACGTCATCGATGATGTCGAGGCCCTCGCGGGTCGAATCGAGGAAATAGCCGACATGATCGATGCGGATGTTGAGCGGCTCGACGCCGAGGCGCACACCGCTGCCTGCAAGAATGTCAGCACCGGCCTTCAGCGTTTCGGTGAGTGCCCGGCGCTGCTCTTCGCGGCTCACGCCCGGAAGATCGTTGCCGGCCTGGGCAATCAGCACCGGCGCGCCGAGACGCTTTGCCGCGGCGACGGATTGGGCCAAGCCTTTCAGCCAAGCCTGCCGGTTGCCGGCATCGGTCAGCGCGATCATCGGCTCGGCGACGAGACTGGTAACGGCAAGACCGGTTTCATCGAGTGCTGCCTCGATCGCGTCCAGATCCTTGTCGGTCCAGCGCCAGAATTCGATCGCCGTCAGGCCGCCTGCATGAGCGTGGCGGATGCGATCGGGAAAGCTGTCGCCCTCTTCGGCAAACAGCCACTCTATGCAGGCTGAATAACGTCGCATGAAAACTCCTCGCATATGTGGATGCAGGCTGCGACAGATCGGTGGCTGCCGCAAGAGGCGTCTCAGCGCTTGACGCCCGGTTTCATTGGCGGAACACTCGGCACATCAGGCCGGACCCGCCCGGCCGCTTGCGCGGAGGAAAATATGGATCTGGGACTGAAGGGAAAGACCGCCGTCATAACAGGCGCCTCTGTCGGCATTGGCTTGGCGATCGCCGAGGGGCTGGCGGCCGAGGGCTCCAATCTCGTGCTGGCTGCCCGCGGCGGCGAACGGCTCGAGGCGGAAGCCGCCCGGATCGCCGAGAAGTACGGCGTCGGCGCCGCCGCTATTGCCGCCGATGTGGCGACGGTTGCCGGAACCGAGGCGATCATTGCGGCGGCGGCCGAAAAAGGCGGTGCCGATATCCTCATCAACAATGCCGGTACCGGCTCGAACGAGACGGTGATGGAGGCGCCCGACGAGAAGTGGCAGAGCTATTGGGACCTGCATGTGATGGCCGCCGTGCGGCTGGCGCGCGGCATCGCTCCTCAGATGAAGAGGCGCGGCGGCGGTGTCATCCTGCACAATGCCTCGATCTGCGCCGTCCAGCCGCTCTGGTACGAGCCGATCTACAATGTCAGCAAGTCGGCGCTGATGATGTTTTCGAAGACGCTTTCGACCGAACTCATCCCGGACAATATCCGCGTCAACTGCGTCAATGCCGGCTTGATCCTGACGCCCGACTGGATCAAGACCGCCAAGCAGTTGACGGCCGAAACCGGCGGGAACTGGGAGGGCTATCTGCAGAGCGTCGCCAACGAGCACGCCGCCTCCAAACGGTTCGGGACGCCGGAAGAGCTGGCAAACGTCTTCGTCTTCCTGAGTTCGGAGCGCGCGAGCTATTGCATCGGTTCCACCTATTTCGTCGATGGCGGCATGCTGAAGACGATCTGAGCGAGGCTACAGCGCTCGGCGTTCCTTCCAAGGTCGCCGGGCAGCCTGTGGACGTTGCCGATATAAGCTATAAATAATAGCTATTTTGTTGTATGTTCACGTTTTTGACGCTATTTGCCTGCTATTGGCGGGATAAATACTGCGTTTTCTACAGGGCAACGACGATGCTGACGAAAAAGGGAAAATATGGGCTGAAGGCGCTGGTGGATCTGGCGCGGCTGGCGCCGGGTGAGACCGCCTTCATCAATGACATCGCCGCCCGCAACAATATCCCGAAGAAGTTTCTCGACACCATTCTGCTCGAACTGCGCAATGTCGGCATCCTGCGCTCGAAGAAGGGGCCGGGCGGCGGGTATTCCCTGTCGCGGCCGGCCTCCGAAATCCGCATCGGCCACGTCATCCGCACGCTCGATGGGCCGCTGGCGCCGATCCGCTGTGCCAGCCGTACGGCTTACGAGGCCTGCGACGACTGCGCCGATCCGGAAACCTGTCAGGTGCGGCGCTCGATGACCGATGTTCGTGACGCGATCGCCGCCATTCTCGACAATATGAGCCTCGAGCAATTCGTCGCCACCGGCGGCCGCATCGACGGCGCCAAGGAAGAATTGCCGATCTCCGCCGCCAGCTGAATTGAATGCATGTCGCCCGGAAGTGTGTAGCGGTTCCGGGATGACGACATGCATCAAAACGAAGAGCTAAAGCGCCTCGCATGAATCAAGTTTGATGCGACGCGCTTTAGGTGTCGCCGGGCTTCGACTGATATTCGCCTGCGGCACGCACCAGTTTCTCGCGTGGCAGCGATAACGCATGAATGCGGGCATTGCGCCAATGCCGGTCGAGATTGAGTCCGATGCCGGCCGATGTTTCCCCTGCCAGTTCGAACAGCGCGTTTGCGGTGTCGAGTGCCGTTTCCCCGGCAAGGATCGCGGCCGCCGAAGCGGAGAAATGTGCATCCGCCATCACCGCCTCTACGGGATTGACCTGGGCAATGTCGAGTTTGCGGCCAGCCCGCTCCAAGGCTGCCGCCGTCGCTTCGATGCGGATGGCGCGTTCGCCGATCCGGGCAAGGACCGTTGTGCCGCGATCGCCAATGACCGTCATCAGGTCGCTCCATGCGGCCCGGGCGATACCCAGGCTGACACTTGCCTTGAGCAGCAGGCCGAGCGAGGTGCCGGTCGACACGCCGGAGGAGGGGGCCGGCGCAATCGCATCGGCATTGACGTGAAGCATGCCGACGATCGCTGTCGCCGCGCCATTGGTGCGCTGGCCGAAGCCGTCCCAATCGTCGACCACCTGCAGGCCTCCGTCATTGCGTGCGAGGTAGAGCGTCACAAGACGGCTGGGTGGAGCGGTGGCGGCAGCGGCGATCCAGTCGGCAAATAGAATGCCGGGCGCTTGCCGCGTTCGCCCGCTCAGGCGGCAGCCCGGGCCCTCGGCCGCAAGCTGGGCCCCGTCGACGAAGGTAGCGCCGGCAAAGCGGTCACCGAGCAGCACACGGGCAAACAGCGATGCCTGCAGATCCTCAGTCGCCTGGCTGCGCAGCGTTTCAAGCACGCAAAAATGGTTTTCCAGCGCCTCGCCGATCGAGGCATCGCCCTCGGCAATGATTGCGACGATTTCAGCGAGCAGCGCGTTCGACACGTCGAGCCCTTGATGGTCGGGCGGAACAGCGATTGCCGTCAGTCCCGAAACCGACAGCGCGTCGAGTTCGGCAAAGGGCAGCACGCGATTGATATCGCGTTCGCTCGCCTGATGCCGGAAGGCGGCAGCGAGGCTGCGGGCGGTGGATATCGCCTCCTCTTCACTTTCGATGCGATGCGCAGGAGGCCTCACTTTATCCTGAAATTGCGATACCGTTCCCATCGGTCACTCTTTCCTACAGCGCTCTGCGTCTTTTCGGAGGGGTAAAGAGCGCTGCAACAGGTTGACTCGGCGCCTCGCGCTTTCCGAAAATCGCTCTGATTGTCGCGCCGATGGCAGGGATACAGGAGTGAGGGATCGGCCCTCGATTGATAAGGCCGGTTTTTCTACAAAACCCCGAGGCTTTGAATTTTCTTACCAGCTTGATTGCCTTGTTTTCGCCTCTACTTACCGTCAAGTGGGGCTTCCTTGATTGAGAAACATGATGAGCGATACTCTTGCTCGCAACAGCGAGGTTTCGAAAATGGCACGCCAGTCGAGACCACGTCTGACGCTGGATATTGCCGCGATCCCGACCTATGCGATCGGCGACATTCATGGACGCTACGATCTGCTTGCGAAAGCCGAGGCGGCGATCCTGCGCGACGCCGCGCGGCTGCCGGGACGTAAACTGATCGTGACGCTTGGCGACTATATCGACCGTGGGCCGGAATCGGCCCAGGTCATTACTCACCTCATGGCGCCGCCGCCGGATGATTTCGACCGTATCTGTCTTGCCGGCAATCATGAAATCGCCATGCTCGACTATATCGACGGCTGGATCTCCTATGACGAGTGGATGGGGATGGGTTCGGCAGAGTCGCTCAAATCCTATGGTCTCGATCCGGAGCACCTGCCGCTGGTCTTTCCCACCGGCGCAAAGCTCGATTCCTTCCTCCGCCAGTCGCTGCCGCGCACGCATATCGATTTCATGCGGGCGATGCCTGTCATGCTGGAGACGCCAAGCGTGATTTTCGTGCATGCCGGCATCAATCCGAAGCTGCCGCTTGGCGAGCAGACCGACGAGGATCTGGTCATGATCCGCCAGCGGTTTCTCGAAAGCCGGGTGCCGTTGCCGAAGCTCGTCGTTCATGGTCACACGCCGAACGACGAGCCCGACATACGGCCGAGACGGCTCAATCTCGATACGCGCGCCTATCGCAGCGGCAAGCTCACCGTCGCACGCCTGTGGCAAGGTAAGGTGCATCTGTTTTCCACCTGACTTCCTGCCTTATTGGCCGCCTGCCGAAGCGGATCAGACCGTCTCGCTCTCAACCGCAACGGTCTCGACCGGTTTCTCCACCGGCCGGCGGCGGCGCCAGCCGCGCAGCACGACGTAGAAGACCGGCGTCAGGAACAGGCCGAAGATCGTCACGCCAAGCATGCCCGAAAACACGGCGGTGCCGAGCGACTGGCGCATCTCGGCGCCGGGGCCGGTGGCGATGGCAAGTGGCAGAACGCCGAAGATGAAGGCGAATGCCGTCATCAGGATCGGGCGCAGGCGAAGATGGCTGGCCTCGATGGCCGCTTCCACCGGCGATTTGCCCTCGTCTTCCGCCTGCCTGGCAAACTCGACGATCAGAATGGCGTTCTTGGCCGCAAGGCCGATCAACACGATCAGGCCGATCTGTGTCAGGACGTTGTTGTCCATTCCCCGCAGCGAGACCCCGATCAGCGCTGCGAGCACCGCAAGCGGCACGATGAGAATGATCGCCAGCGGCAGAACCCAGCTTTCATATTGTGCCGCCAGCGCCAGGAAGACGAAGACGACGGACAGGGCGAAGATGTAGACGGCGGTGTTGCCGGTGTGGGTCTCCTGATAGGCGAGTTCCGTCCATTCGAAGGTGGTCCCTTGCGGCAGGATCTTCGCCGCCAGCGCTTCCATCTTGGCGATGGCATCACCCGTCGATGTGCCTGGCGTCGGATTGCCCTGAAGCGGCACCGAGACGTACATGTTGTAGCGTTGGACAAGCGCCGGGCCGCTGGCATCCTGGATATCCATCAATGTTCCAAGCGGAACCAGAGCGCCGGTCGCCGAGCGAACCTTCAGGGCGAGGATATCTTCCCTGTCCATGCGATATTGCCGGTCGGCCTGCGCGCGCACCTGGTAGACACGGCCGAACGCATTGAAATCGTTGACGTAGGCTACGCCGAGATTGATGGAAAGCGCGTTGAAGATGTTGGGGATCGGCACATTCAGGAAGCGCGCCTTGTCGCGGTCGATCGACAGGAAATATTGCGGGCTTGCATCCGAGAATGTCGTAAAGACCCCCGTCAGCCCTTCCGTCGTGGCCGCCGCGCCCATCATCTGGCGGGCGAGGCCGAGCACGCGCGTCATGTCGGCGTTTTCAAGATCGGAAATCTGCATCTTGAAGCCGCCGGAATTGCCGACGCCGCGCACGGATGGCGGCGGGATGGCGATGATGAAGGCTTCCTGGATGCTCTGCAGTTTGCCGTAAAGCTCGCCGATGATCTTGTTGGCGTTTTCTCCGCCTTCTTCGCGTTCGGCAAAGGATTTGAACGGCACGAAGACGACGCCTGCATTCGAGGCATTGGTGAATGTCGCCCCGCTGAAGCCGGCAAATTGCACGGCGTTGCCGACGCCGGGCACGGTGCGGGCGATGTCGCCTACCTGTTTGACGACGGCGTCGGTGCGCGCGAGCGAGGCGCCGTCCGGAAGCTGTATGACGACGATCGCGTAACCCTGGTCCATGGTCGGGATGAAGCCCGCGGGAACGCGCGTGCTCATGTACCAGGTTGCTCCGAGCAGGCAGACGAAGGCGATCATCGCCGCTGTCAAACCGACCCAGCTGCGGACAAGATGCCGGACGATCCATGAATAGCCGGAACTCATCCTGTCGAAGCCGCGATTGAAACCGTCCGCGAGACCTCGGCAAAACCGTGTGGCGATATTCGCGCGCCTGGTTTCGTGGTCGTGGGGTCTCAGCAATATGCCCGCAAGGGCGGGCGACAGTGTCAGCGAATTCAAGGCCGATATCGCGGTGGTGACCGAGATCGTCACGGCGAATTGCCGGTAGAACTGGCCCGATATGCCCGGGATGAAGGCTGTCGGCACGAACACGGCGATCAGCACCAGCGAGATGGCGACGACGGCGGTTCCGACTTCGTCCATCGTCACGTGGGAAGCCTGTTTCGGCGTCATCCCGCGCGCCAGATTGCGCTCGACGTTTTCCACCACGACGATCGCGTCGTCGACGACAATGCCGATAGCGAGCACAAGCCCGAACAGGGTGAGCATGTTGAGCGAAAAGCCGAAGGCCAGCAGGACGGCGAAGGTGCCGATCAGCGAGACCGGGATGGCGACGATCGGTATGATCGCGGTTCGCCAGGACTGCAGGAAGACGAGAACGACGATCGCCACCAGGATGGCCGCCTCGGCGATGGTTCTATAGACCTCGCTGATCGAATCCGAGATGAATTCCGTGGTGTCGTAGACGATGCGATATTCCAGGCCCTCCGGGAAATTCTGGGAGATGTCCTTCATCAGAGTCTGAACCTGATGGGCCGTGTCCAGCGCATTGGTTCCCGGCCGGGCGAAAATGCCAAGGGCGACCGCCGGGTCGTTGTTGAGATAGCTGTTGGTGACGTAGTCCTGGGCGCCGAGTTCAATGCGGGCGACATCCTGCAACTGCACGAGCCGGCCGGCTCCCGTCGATTTGACGATGACGTAGCGGAATTCGCGCACATCGGAAAAACGTCCGTCCGTTCGCACCGTATATTCGAAGGCGTTCTTGCCGGTCACCGGCGGCGCGCCGATCTTGCCGCCGGAGACCTGGACGTTCTGGTCCCTCAGGGCGGAGACGACGTCGTCGGAGGTCATGCCGTAGGCGGAGAGCTTTTCCGGATCCAGCCAGATGCGCATCGAATACTGGCGTTCGCCGAAGATCTGCACGTCGCCGACGCCGTCGAGGCGGACGAGAACGTCGCGGATGCGGTTGCGGGCGTAGTTCGAAACGTAAAGCTGGTCATAGCGATGCGAGGGCGACAGCAGGTGCACCACCATCATCAGGTCGGGTGAACTCTTGTCGGTGGTGACGCCGAGCCGCTGGACTTCCTCGGGAAGGCGAGGCAGCGCGATCGAAACGCGGTTCTGAACCAGCACCTGCACCTTGTCGAGATCGGTGCCGAGCTTGAAGGTGATCGTCAGCGACATGGCGCCGTCGGCGCTGGAATAGGACGACATGTAAAGCATGTCTTCGACGCCGTTGATCTGCTGTTCGAGCGGGGTCGAAACGGTATCGGCGATCGTCTGCGGGTCGGCGCCGGGATAGGAGGTGCGCACGACGATGGTCGGGGGCGCGATCTCCGGATATTGGGAGACCGGCAATTGTGTGTAGGCGATGCCGCCGACGACAAGAAAGAGAATTGAGATGACGGCCGCAAAGATCGGCCGGTCGACGAAGAAGTGCGCGAATCTCATTGTCCGCTCTCCGCATTGGCGGCTTCAGGCGGGGTGTCCTGCCGCTCCTGCGGCAGTTCGCTCATCTGAGGCGTGATCGTCGAACCCGGCCGGGCGCGCATCAGGCCGTTGACGATGATCGTCTCGGTGCCATCGAGACCCTCGCGGATCACCCGATAGCCGTAGAGCCGCGGGCCGGGCCTCACGGGCTTGGTCGAAACCTTCCCTTGCGCGTCAACCACATAGACGACGCGCTCGTTCTGATCCGAGCCGATTGCCTCGTCCGGGACGAGAATGGCCTTATAGGTATTGGAGGCTGCGACCTGGACGCGGCCGAAGAGGCCTGGCTGAAGGATAAGATCGGGATTGGGCAGGCGTGCACGGATGCGGATGGTGCCGCTTTCGTTGTCGACCCGGTTTTCGGCGAAATCGAGTTTTCCCTTGAAGGGTTTGGCCGTGGGATCCGAGATCGCAACGGACACGTCGACGCCGCCGCCACCCAATTGAAGATCCTTGCCCTGCTTGCGCGCGGTATCGGCAAAATTCAGCAGGCGGCGTTCGTCGACGTCGAAATAGAAATCGATCGGATCGAGCGAAACGATGGTGGTGAGCACCGTTTGGTCGGCCTGCACCAGATTGCCGGTCGAGATCAGGCGGCGGTCGATGCGGCCGCTGAGCGGCGCTTTGATCTCGGTATATTCCATGTCGAGAGCAGCGCGATCGGCTGCGGCCTGGGCGCCGCGGACATTGGCCTCGGCGGAATCGAATTCGCGGCGGCGATCGTCCAGCGTCTGCGCTGACTGGCTGCCGCTCGATGCGAGCGACTGGGCGCGTTTATACTGCGCGTCGGCAAAGACGAGAGCGGATTGCGAGGCTTCGAGCGCCGCCTTTGCCTGGTTGAGCGCTGTTATGAACGGCCGCTGGTCGATGACGAAGAGCAGGTCGCCCTGCTTCACCAAAGCGCCATCCTCGAAATGGACTTCCTGCAGATAGCCGCCGACGCGCGAGCGGATGGAGACTTCGTCGACCGGCTGGAAACGGCCGATGAACTCGTCATTGTCGATGACATCGCGCACCACCGGCTTTGCGACGGTGACGGGAGGAGGGGCGGATGGGGCACCCTGCGCCATCGCAGCCAGCGGCATGAACGTGGCGATGCAGCCAAGCACCAACATCCGTCGAAGTGCGTAAGTCATACCGGTTCCTCCAATCTCGACAGCCGATCGACTGCCGCCGAAGCTAAGATGAAGTGATGCTATTCGTATCTTGCTGCTGTGAACGAAGGCCTCGGCCCCCGCGATTTCCTCCGGCGTCCAATCTTGGAAAGGAAGGCCGGCACGCAATGCACATCGGAAAAATCGTAACGCTATGGAACCGGATATAAACGGCAGCGGCGAAAAATAGCAAACGCCAATTGGCTGCGGTTGCAAAATCCATCAAACGTCAGGGATGGCGTCAGCTCTCGACGATCTCGTCGCGGCCAGGCGGCAAGACGGCGAGTTCGGCCCAATCGAGCTCCTGTTCCAGCGTGTGGAAGACATCGTCGTCGATTTCGTCGGCACGGCGCATCGCTGCCAGTTTGCGGCGTTTGGCGGCAATGACGCTGCGGCGCTGCTTGTCGAGCCTGCTGACCTCGCGCGGGTGTTTGCCATCGGCGGCGATCTCGCGCTCGGAGGTGTAGACGTCCCGCAGGATGCGGGTGGCGTTGTCCTCGCCGCCTGCAAGTTCGGCCAGTGCCGCATCGATCAACGCGACCCGGGCTCTGGTGAGGTCGCGATCCAAAGAGGTGTCCGGCTCGAATTTCAGGAAGCGGATCAGCGGTCCGAGCGTCAGGCCCTGGACGATGAGCGTGCCGAGAACGACTGCAAGCGCGCTGAGTAGGATGATGTCGCGATCGGGGAAGTCGATCGGCAGAGCAAGCGCGGTCGCCAGCGTGACGAGGCCGCGCATGCCGCACCAGCCGGCGAGCAGACTGGTCGCGAACGTGGGAACGGCTTGTCTGGTATAACCGCGCTCGGCGAGGAAGGTGATCGCGCGGTTATAGCAGAGCACCCAGGCCAGACGGACGAAGATGACGGTGATGAAGACCGCGGCGGCCAGGATGATCGCGAAATTCAGCCGGCCGGGATCGAGATCGAGGACGATCTGACGGACCTGCAAGCCCATCAGCAGGAAGGCCAGCACGTTGAGCAGGAAGACCGCTGCTTCCCAGACCGAATAGGAATGAATGCGGTGGCGGGCCGTCTGGCGCTCGGGCATGTAGCGGGCGATCACCATCGCATAGACGACGATGGCGAGGATCGCCGAAAGGTGCAGCCGCTCGGCGATGATCCAGGTGCCGAAGGTGGCGACGAATTCGAGCAGGGTGCCGCCGAGCGTGCCGGCGAGCTTCAACCCGACAATCATGTAGAGACGGCCGAGGAGATAACCGAGAATGAGGCCGCCCGGCACCGCCAGCGCCAGTTCCGCCAGGGCGCCGGTGAAGAAGGCGGGGCTGGCGGCGGCGGCCACCGCGGCGCTGAAGATCAGGAGCGCCACGGCATCGTTGAGAAGGCTTTCGCCCTTCAGGATCACATAGGTCTGACGCGGCAGGTCGAAGCGGTCGAGCATGGCGGTCGCCGCCGCCGCATCCGGCGGCGCGACGATAGCGCCGAGTGCGATGGCCGCGGCAAGCGGCAGGCCGGCCATCGTCACGCCAACGGCGGCAACGGCTGCGGCCGTCACGATCACGGCGATGGCGGCGAGCGAGAAGAGCGGCAGCCAGTTGCGTCGCAATGTTCGCGGCGGCAGATCATAGGCGGCATCGAAAAGCACCGGTGCGATCAGCAGCGCCAGTGCCAGTTCGGGATCGATCGCAACCTCGGGCGCCCAGGGCACGGCCGCGACGATGATGCCGGCTATCGCCAGCATGGTGGGATAAGGGATGCGGAATTTCCTGGAGAATTGCAGGAAGACGATTGCTACCAGCAGCAGCGTCAGCATGCTTTCGAAGAATGCCATCGCGCTCCCCAATGCGTGCCTCCGACGGAGGCTGTTCCTGCCGCGGAAAATTAGGGCGGCGCTGCGCCATGGCTACTGTCTCATGCCTCGAAAGGACCGCAGGAGGGAGGCGCGGACGGGCTCGACCGGCCTGCGGCATTTTCGTCGAGGTGGCGATTCTGCCGTCCAGGCCCTTGTGCATTGCACAAGCTCAATATATCTACCGATATTATAAGTATGCTTATAAATTAACGATCGCAGGTTTTCATGAGCGCTACGCCCACACTCGGCTTCCTTCTCCATGACGTCGCACGGCTGCTGCGCAAGCGGTTCGAGCAGCGCGCGAAGTGCCTTGGGCTGACCCGGTCGCAGTGGCAGACGCTGGCCTACCTCTCGAACAACGAAGGCATCCATCAGAGCGGCCTTGCCGAAATCCTCGAGGTCGAACCGATCACCCTGGTGCGCATTCTCGACAAGCTCGCCGAACGCGGGCTGATCGAGCGGCGCCAGCACCCGACCGACCGGCGGATCTGGCTGCTCTACATGCGCGACGAGGCGCATCCGCTGCTCGCCGAAATGCGCGAGCTTGGCGACACCACCCGCGCAGAAGCGTTGCAAAGCATTACGCCCGAGCAGCGCGAGCAGCTTTTCCACATCCTATCCGTAATGAAGACGAACCTGGTTCAGGCATGCCGGAGCCCGGTCGACGAGAATGAGACGAACGATGGCTGATCAATCCCCCCTCCGCGTCGTTGCCGACGCCAATGCCAAGACACCTTTCGAAGAAAATCAAGCCAAACAGCAGGAAACGGTAGCCGAAGCGCCTTCATCCAATTCAGCGCCGGCTGTCGCCGTGGCTGCGCCTGGCGGCAACAAGGTCCGCCGCCGGCGCAGCCTCACGCGGCCGATCCTGTTCGCCCTGCTGCCGGTGGCCCTCGTCGTCGGCGGTTATTATTACGTCAATGGCGGCCAGGTGATGTCGACCGACAATGCCTACCTCCAGGCCGATATGGTCGGGCTCACCACCGATGTCTCGGGTATCGTCGAGCAGATCGACGTGCATGAGAACGAGGCTGTTAAAGCTGGGCAGGTGCTCTTCAGCCTGAGAGCCGATTCCTTCAAGATCGCGCTCGATGGCGCCAAGGCGCAGCTCGGCGTGCAGCGCAACCAGATCATGAACCTCAAGGCCAGCTATCAGCAGTCGCTGGCCGAGATCACCCAGGCGCAAGCCGATCTGCCTTATTACCAGGATCAGTTCGACCGCCAGCAGAATCTCGTCAACAACGGCAGCGCCACACAATCGGCCTATGACGAGGCCAAGCACAATCTCGAAGCCGCCCGGCAGAAGGTGACTGTCGCCAAGGCCGAAGCCGCAACCACGCTTGCCCAGCTCGGTGGTTCTGCCGACCAGCCGATCGAGGAAAATCCGCTCTACCTGCAGGCCAAGTCGAATGTCGACAATGCCCAGCGCGAACTCGATCACAGCGTCGTCAAGGCGCCGTTCGACGGCATCGTCACCAATGTCAACGCGCTGCAGGTCGGCTCCTACCTGCAGGCCTCGCAGCAAGCATTCTCGCTCGTTGCCACCGATCACCTGTGGATCGCCGCCAGCCCGAAGGAAACCGAGCTCACCTATGTCAAACCCGGCCAGACAGCCGAGATCTATGTCGACACCTATCCCGGTGTGATGTGGAAGGGCAAGGTCGAGAGCATCAGCCCGGCCTCCGGCTCCAGCTTCTCGCTGCTGCCGGCGCAGAACACCACCGGCAACTGGGTAAAGGTCGTCCAGCGCATTCCGATGCGCGTCAGCATCGAAGACACCGAGGGCAAGCCGCCGCTTCGCGTCGGCATGAGCACGGTCGTCGATGTCGAGACCGGCCATGCCCGCGGCCTGCCCGATTTCGTCAACAAGCTTCTGGGCCGGACCCAGGGCGGGGATCATGAGTAACGTTTCCGCTTCCCCGGCGACCCCGGTTGCCAATCGCGGCGCGATCACGGCCTGCGTCATTCTCGCCGTCATCATGCAGGCGCTGGACACGACGATCGCCAATGTGGCGCTGCCCTATATTCAGGGCAGCGTGTCGGCTTCCGCCGACCAGATCAACTGGGTGCTGACCTCCTATATCGTCGCGGCGGCGATCATGACGCCGCCGTCCGGATTCCTTGCCGCCAAGTTCGGCCGGAAGCGCGTGCTGCTCGTCGCCATCGCCGGCTTCGTGGCTGCCTCGGTTCTTTGCGGCCTGGCGCAATCGCTGAACCAGATCGTCGCCTTCCGTCTGCTGCAGGGCCTGTTCGGCGCATCATTGGTGCCGCTTTCCCAGGGCATTCTCCTCGACATCTATACTGTGGAGGAACGCGGCTCGGCCATGGCGCTTTTCGGCGTCTCGGTCATGGTCGGACCGGTGCTCGGACCGGTCATCGGCGGCTGGCTGACCGACAATATCAGCTGGCGCTGGGTGTTCTACATCAACGTGCCGATAGGTGCGCTTGCCTTTGCCGGCATCGTCGTCTTTGTTTCAGAGACGAAGAGGGATGCGCTCGCCAGGCTGGACTGGTTCGGCTTCGGGATGATGAGCCTGTTCATCGCCTCGCTGCAGCTCTTCCTCGATCGCGGCGAGCAGCTCGACTGGTTCTCCTCCGGCGAGATCATGCTCGAAGCGATCATCTGCGCCGCCGCCTTCTATCTGCTTCTGGTGCATACGCTGACGGCGGAGAAATCCTTCGTCAATCCGAAGCTGTTCCTCGACCAGAATTTTTCGATCAGCATGATCTTCATCTTCGTGATCGGCATCACCTATCTCGCCTCACTGGCGCTGATGACGCCCTATCTGCAGACGCTGATGGGCTATCCCGTCATCACCGCCGGCATCGTCATGGGGCCGCGCGGGCTTGGCACCATGCTGTGCATGTTCATTGTCGGGCGGCTGGTCGGCAAAGTCGATACGCGCGCGTTGCTGGCGCTGGGCCTCGGGCTAACCGCCTGGGCGATGTACGACATGACCGGCTGGACACCCGACGTCTCGCAATGGACGATCGTCTCGGTCGGCTTCATCCAGGGCGCCGGCCTCGGCTTTCTGTTCGTGCCGCTGACGACGATCGCGTTTTCCACGCTGCCTGCCCATATGCGCGGCGACGGCACCGGCCTCTATAATCTGTCGCGCAACATCGGCTCGGCGGTGGGCATCTCGATCGTTTCGGCGCTGATCGTCGAGAATACGCAGAGCAACCATGAGTCGATCGCCGCTTATGTGACGCCGTTCAACCACGCCTTCAACGCGGTGGCAGCACAAGGGCTCAGCCCGGTGACGGCGGCCGGGCGCGCTTCGCTCAACGAGATCATCACCCTGCAATCGACGATCATCGCCTATATGGACGATTTCAAGCTCTTGATGCTGATGTCGCTCGCGGTCATTCCGCTGGTGCTCTTGCTGCGCAAGCCGAAGGCGGCGCCCGCCGTCGATCATAGCGCCGTCATGGAATAGGCTCTGGACTTTCACGCAATTCGGGACGCAAACCGCTGCACAGTTTTGCTGGACTTGCTTAACGGAACGGCTTGCTGAGATAACGCGACCCCTGAATGCCGAAGCGCCATGGTGCTTCGGCATTTTTGGTGATGCCGATGCGTTTTCCGGAGACGACAGGCACCGCAGCGGAGGGCGTCAGCGCATAGGGCGGGCGGTCGAGCAGCCTGTCGTTGATCTCGATATCGATGCCGAGCGCCTGGCAGAGTTTGCCGGGGCCGCTGCAGAGCGCGGTCAGCCTGTCGGTGCCGCGCTGCTCCATCATTAGAGGGATTCCCGTTTCCGGCTCAAGGGCGCGGATGAGCACGGCCGAGCCCGGATGGCAGACGAAGTTCAGGCACCAATACATGCCGTAAATGCGGTAGATGTAGACATTGCCGGGCCGGCCATACATGGCGCCGTTGCGCTTGGTCGGGCCGCGGAAGCTGTGCGAGGCCTCATCATCGGGAAAATAGGCTTCCGTCTCGGTGATCCGGCCGCCGGCGCCATCGACCGTGAGATGGCAGCCGAGCAGATCACGGGCAACGGCGATCGCGTCGCGCTCGAAAAACGCCCTGAGGCTTTCGCCGGTGAGCGCGCCGGCGCCGATCGCGCCCGATATCATTCCACTCTCGGTCATGGCCGATGCAGATAACATCCGGCGTACTCGCCGTCATCCCGAAACCGCTTCATGCGTTGGGCCCACCCGCCTCAGCGGCCGGCATTCGGATCGCGCATCGGGATCGAGGATGATGTGACCGAGACCGGGTCGCTCGCCGGGAAGGAATCCTCCAGACCTTCCTCCAGCTCTTCTTCGAGCAAAGCGGGATCCTTGCCGCGCGCGCCGTTGCCATGGACAGGTTCGATGGCCGCCGCAAGCAGGGTTTTGGCCCGCGAGACGGCGTTATCCGAGTTCAGTTCAGGCGTGCTTCGCAGCGTCACGGCAATGCTGTCTTCGCCTTCGCCGCCGAATTCGACAACGAAGCCGTCTTCCGTCTGGTAGACGGTGATATCGTTGAGTGCCATGGCCGCTCCCCCAAACGCTCATATTAGCAAAGCGCGTTTTCCGCGTTTTGTCGAGCGAAGACCTTCACCAGCCAGTCGATGAAAACGCGTACGCGCGGCGAAAGCTGGCGGTTCCGGGGGTAGAGCAGGGAGACCGGTGTCGGGGTCGGCGGAAAATCCTTGAGCACATGGATCAGCGTTCCCTCGGCAATATCTTTTTCGGCGTGATAACGCGGGATCTGGATCAGGCCGAGGCCCATCCTCGCCGCCGAAACATAACTTTCGGCGGCGTTGACGGTGATGGTGGCGGGAACGGTGATTTCGTGCACGGCGCCGTCGACGGTGAATTCGAGCGGCAACTGGCTGCCGGTGGCGCTGGAGCGGAAGCCGACCATGCGGTGGCCGGTTAGCCGGTCGGGATGCTGCGGCAGGCCATGGGCGGCGATGTAATCAGGCGAGGCGAGGGTGATTTCGTCGAGCATGGCGACACGCCTGATGATCATGTCGCTATCGCCGGGCGTGCCGGCGCGCAGCACGCAGTCGATACCTTCGCGAACCAGATCGACCAGCCGGTCGCCCTCGCTCATGTAGAATTCGATCTCGGGGTAAGTGTCGAGAAAGGACGGCAGGCTCGGCAGCACGAAGTGGCGCGCGAGCGTGCCGTGCACATCGACGCGCAGCAGGCCCTTCGGCCTAGCGCCGGCAAAAGCCCCTTCGGCATCCTCGATGTCGGCGAGGATCGACAGGCAGCGCTGGTAATAGGCCTCGCCGTCCAGCGTCGGGCTGACATGGCGTGTCGTGCGCTGGAGCAGGCGCACGCCGAGACGCGCCTCGAGCTGCTTCACCGCATCGGTGACGGTCGAGCGCGGCAGGCCGGTGTCTTCGGCGGCAAGGGTGAAGCTGCGACGCTCCACGACGCGGCAAAACACCCGCATGGCATCGAATTTGTCCATCTATTTGTTCGTTGTTCCCGGATAGTGATGTCGAATAATGCCTGATTATCCGTGATAGGAAAAGGAGCATCTTTTCCTCATCGAAACGCGATGAAGGAGAAAGACAATGGCTTCCAACGAAAACGGCAAGGTCGCACTGGTCACCGGCGCTTCCCGCGGCATCGGCGCGGCGGTCGCCAAACGCCTCGCCAAGGACGGTTTCACCGTTGTCATCAATTACTCCGGCAATGCGGCTCCGGCAGAGGAACTCGCCCGGGAGATCGAGCAGGCCGGCGGCAAGGCGCTGACCGAGAAAGCCGATGTCAGCGATGCGCAAGCCGTCCGCCGCATGTTCGATGCCGGTGAAACCGCCTTCGGCGGTATCGACGTGCTCGTCAACAATGCCGGCATCATGATGCTCTCCTCGATCGCCGAGACTGACGATGCCAATTTCGACCGCCAGATCGCCGTCAATCTCAAGGGCACCTTCAATACACTGAGGGAAGCGGCCAAGCGTCTGCGCGACGGCGGCCGGGTCATCAACCTCTCGACCTCCGTTGTCGGGCTGAAGCTTGAAACCTACGGCGTCTATGCCGCCACCAAGGCTGCCGTGGAAATGTTGACGGCGATCATGGCCAAGGAGATGCGCGGCCGCAACATCACCGTCAACGCCATCGCGCCCGGTCCTGTCGCCACCGATCTTTTCCTCAACGGCAAATCGGAGGAACTCGTTGCCCGCATGGCGAAGATGAACCCGCTGGAGCGCCTGGGCACAGCTGAAGACATCGCCGCCGCGGTGGCCTTCCTCGCCGGCCCGGACGGCGGCTGGATCAATGGTCAGACGCTGCGCGCCAATGGCGGCATGATCTAACGGGCTCCGTGCTCGCAATTATGTGAACGGGCTTGCGGAATTTTCCCTTACAATCCTGCGGGGAGTGCGTATATCTATTTTATCGCGAAAGAGTGGAATTCCCTGCCGCTCTTTTCCGAACCTCCACAGCCTGCCGCGCCCTTCCTGCGGTGCGACAGGCTTGATGTTCAAAGTTGCACATTGCGGTCCGTTGAAGGTTTCCCCGCCTTCCGGGCCGTATTCTTTTGGCGCTCAGAAGTCGTTCAGTCTCGCCTCCACCAGAAGCTTTACCAGCCAGTCGACAAAGACACGGACCTTGTTGCTGAGGTGGCGGTTCGGAGGGTAGACGACGTAGAGCGGCAGCGGATCGCGGCGCCAGTCCGGGAGCACGCGGACGAGGTCACCCTTTGCAATCGGCTCGCGCGCCATGAAGATCGGCACCTGCGCGATGCCGAGACCGGTCAGTGCAGCCGTTAGATAGGTGCGGCTATCGTTGACCGAGGCGATGTAACGCGGATTGGTCTCGATCACCTCGTTGTGCCGTCGAAATTCGAAGGGCAGCGTTCGGTTGTTTTGGGCGCGGAAATAGTTGACGGAATAATGATCGGCCTCCAGATCCTCCGGCCGCTCGGGCATGCCGAATTTCTCGATATAACCAGGCGAAGCACAGGTGATCATCTCGACTTCGGAAACACGTCGCGCGATTAGCGACTGATCGGCCGGGGTGCCGCCCCGCAACGCGCAGTCGACATTTTCCGCAAGGTAATCGACCGTGCGGTCGCCGACACCGAGGTCGATGCGGATATCGGGATACCGCTGATAAAAATCGCAGAGCGCGGGAACGACGATCCAGTCGGCGAAAGCGCCGGCCATTTCGACGCGCAGCCGCCCGCTCGGCAGGCTCTGCGAATTGGAGAGGCTGCCGTCGAGTTCCTCCAATTCAGAAATGATCTGGGCGGCCCGCTCGTAATAGAGAGCGCCGTCCGTGGTCACCATAACCCGGCGCGTCGTACGATTCAAAAGCTTGGTGCGCAGATGCGCCTCAAGGCCCTGGATGAGATTGGTTACCGTCGCCTTGGGCATGGCGAGCATGTCGGCGGCGCGGGTGAAATTGCCCGTCTCCACCACGCGGATGAAGACGCGCATTGCCGAGAGCTGATCCATCGGTTTGAAGTCCGCAGTTTGCGTTGCACCATTATTCGAGATGTGGAACAGTGTAATCGCGATATCGCTTCTTATTCCCTGGGTGGAATAACAATATCTTTTTTGTGCAAAATGCAAGCGGCAGGCGTTGTCTGCTTGTCGCTGACGCAAAAGAGACCGAAGCATGACGGTGGAATGGAAAGATATGATGCTGGATAAGGTGGCCGTCGGCCCCGTTTCCGCACGCATCTACCAGGGCGCCGATTACGGCAAGGGTCCGCCGATCGTGCTTTACCTGCATGGCGGCGCGTTTCTTGACAGCGAGACGAATGTCGACAGGCCGGTGGCGATGAGCCTCGCCAAATCAGGCGCCATCGTCGCCGCCGTCGATTACAGCACCCTGTCCGGCAACCTGTTTCCGCAGGCGCTGGAAGTTTCCTTCTCCGTTTTCACATATCTCGCCAACAAGCGCGCTGCCGGTCTTGGTGACCGCAAGTCGCTGCTCTTCGTCGCCGGCGAAGAGGCGGGCGGCAATGTCGCCGCCGGCGTGGCTCTGAAGGCCCGCGATCAGATGCCGGATGCCCTCGATGGCCAGGTCTTGATTTCGCCGCTGCTCGATCCCTTCATGGGCACGTCCTCGATCCGCAAGGCCGAAGTGATCGGCATGCGTCAGCGCTGGACGGAGGGCTGGAGCCATTACTTAAGCGGCGGCGGCTGCCACCCTTATGCGGCGCCTTGTCTCTGTTCGCGTCTTTCCGGCGTCGCGCCGGCGCTGATCTTCACCGCCGAGGACGATCCTCTGCACGACGAAACACTCGGTTACGGTGCCCGCCTGAAAAAGGCCGGCGTCGGTGTGCGCCAGCATGTTCTTCCCGCCGGGACGGGCTGGCCCTCGATTTATGGTGGGAAATCCGCAGGAGTGCCCGACTGGCAGGAGCATGTCAGCCGCCATTTCGGAAGCTTCCTTCGGGATGTAAGCGTCCAACCGCAATTGCATTGAAGATGATCTGATATTTCGGCGGCTTGGGGCCGCAAGGAGAGTACTGATGACGTCCAGAAGTAAGCGCTGGGCCCTTGTGGGCGCCGGCATGGGCCTTATTGCGTCGGTTTCAGGCGCCGCATTGTTTTTCGAACTGCCGATGAGCACGACCGCCACGGCCGCGTCCGCCCCGGCGCAGCCGCCTGCCGTGCCGGTGACGGTTGCCGTCGTCGCGGCGCGTGACGTGACAGCCTGGGAGAGTTTCTCCGGCCGGCTCGAAGCTGTCGACCGTGTGCAGGTTCGCTCCCGCGTCGCCGGCGCCATCCTGTCGGTGGCCTTCCGCGAAGGGGCGCTGGTCAAGCAGGGCGACCTGCTCTTCACCATCGACCCGGCTCCCTACCAGGCGAGCGTGGCGCAGGCTGAGGGCCAGGTCGCTTCGGCCGAAGCCAAGGTCAGCCTGGCGCAGACCGAGCTCGATCGCGGCCGCAGGCTTTCCGACAACCGCACCATCTCCCAGAGCGATCTCGATCAGCGCCAGAGCGCGCTGGCCGAGGCGCAGGCAGGGCTGCGTTCGGCGCAGGCCGCACTGCAGTCGGCCCAGCTCGATCTCGATTACACCCAGGTGCGTGCGCCGGTTTCCGGCCGCATCGGCAAGATCGAGGTGACCGCCGGCAACCTGGTTGCGGCCGGCTCGGCTTCGCCTGAACTGACGACGCTCGTTTCGGTCGATCCGATCTATGCGAGCTTCAACGCCAGCGAAGAGATGGTGACGCGCGCGCTTGCCGAGCTTCCGCAGACCGACAGCGCCCTGCCGCCGGTCGAGCAGATCCCGGTCGAGGTTGGTACGCTTGCCGACAGCGGCACGCCGATCAAGGGCAAGCTGCAGTTGATCGACAACGAGGTCGATGCCTCCAGCGGCACCATCGGCGTGCGCGCTGTCTTCGACAATCCGGGTGGTCGTCTCATCCCCGGCCAGTTCGTACGGGTGCGCATGGGCCAGCCGAAGGCCGAGAACAAGATCGTCATCAGCGACCGCGCCGTCGGCACAGACCAGGACAAGAAGTTCGTCTTCGTCGTCGATGCCGAAAACAAGGTCGCCTATCGGCAGATCCAGCTCGGCACGCTGTCCGACGGTCAGCGTGTGGTCGAAAGCGGTCTGGACGCCGGCGAAAAGATCGTCGTCAACGGTCTGCAGCGCATCCGTCCGGGTGCCGTCGTCGTACCGCAGATGGAAGAGAAGGTCGCGACCGCGCAGTAAGACTTCGCCTTTCCCTCCCGGGCGAAGGCGATGCCTTCGCCCCAGGGGAATGCCAATACCCGAATTGATATGACCCGCCGGCGGCTCCCAAACCGCCGGAGAGGGACGTTGCATCCATGTTCACCCCGGAGAGGGCTTTGAAATGAACATCTCCAGATTCTTTGTCGACCGCCCGGTCTTTGCCGGCGTTCTCTCAGTCCTCATCGTGGTTGCCGGCTTGATCGGCCTGCGCGCGCTGCCGATTTCCGAATATCCCGAGGTCGTGCCGCCGTCGATCGTCGTGCGCGCCACCTATCCCGGCGCCAACCCGTCGGTCATCGCCGAAACGGTGGCCACACCGCTCGAAGAGCAGATCAACGGTGTCGAGGGCATGCTATACATGTCCAGCCAAGCGACGTCGGACGGCGTGCTCAACGTGACCGTCACCTTCAAACTCGGCACCGACCCCGACAAGGCGCAGCAGCTGGTGCAGAACCGCGTTTCGCAGGCCGAACCACGGCTGCCGGCGGAAGTCCGCTCGCTGGGGATCACGACGGTCAAGAGTTCGCCCAACTTCATCATGGTCGTCAACCTTGTCTCCGATGGCGACAATCACGACATTACCTATCTCCGCAACTATGCGACGCTGAATATCAAGGATCGGCTTGCCCGCATCGCAGGCGTCGGTCAGGTGCAGGTCTTTGGCGCCGGCGATTATTCGATGCGTGTCTGGATCGATCCCCAGAAGGCTGCCGAGCATGATCTCGCCGCCAGCGATATCAGCAGCGCCATCAGCTCCCAGAACGTCCAGGCCGCGGCCGGCATCATCGGTGCATCGCCGAGCCAGCCGGGTGTGGACCTGCAGCTCAATGTCAATGCCCAGGGCCGCCTGCGCACACCCGAGGAGTTCGGCAATATCATCGTCAAGACGGGCGCCAGTGGCGAGATCACCCGCCTTCGCGACGTTGCCCGCATCGAGCTCGGCGCCGCAGACTATACGTTGCGCTCGCTGCTCGACGGCAAGCCTGCCGTCGCCGTTGCCGTGCTTCAGGCGCCCGGTTCGAATGCGATCGAAATCGCCGATAATGTGCACGCCACCATGGATCAGCTGCAGCTCGCCATGCCGGAGGGGGTTAAATACGAGATTGTCTACGATACGACGAAATTCGTGCGCGCCTCGATCGAGAAGGTCATCGACACGCTGCTCGAAGCCATCGCGCTTGTTGTTCTCGTCGTCATCCTGTTCCTGCAGACATGGCGCGCCTCGATCATTCCGCTGATCGCGGTTCCGGTATCGATCATCGGCACCTTCGCGGTCATGTATGTCTTCGGCTTCTCGATCAACGCGCTCAGCCTGTTCGGGCTGGTGCTGGCGATCGGTATCGTCGTCGACGACGCGATCGTGGTGGTCGAAAACGTCGAGCGCAATATCGAACAGGGGCTGTCGCCGCGGGCCGCCACCTACAAGGCGATGAAGGAAGTCTCCGGTCCGATCATCGCGATCGCGCTGGTCCTCGTCGCGGTCTTCGTGCCGCTCGCCTTCATCTCCGGCCTGTCCGGTCAGTTCTATCGCCAGTTCGCGCTGACGATCGCGATCTCGACCGTCATCTCGGCATTCAACTCGCTCACCCTCTCTCCGGCGCTTGCAGCCCTTCTCTTGAAGGGGCATCACGCGCCGAAGGACTGGCTGACACGATTCATGGATGCCATCTTCGGCTGGTTCTTCCGCGGCTTCAACCGGGTCTTTGGCGCCGGCTCGAATGCCTACGGCAAGGGTGTGGGCGGATTGCTGTCGCGCAAGAGCATAGTCATGGTGGTCTACCTGGCGCTGGTCGGTGCGACCTACAGTCTGTTCAGCACGGTCCCCGGCGGCTTCGTGCCGTCGCAGGACAAGCAGTATCTGATCGGTTTTGCCCAGCTGCCGGATGCCGCAAGCCTTGACCGCACGGAAGACGTAATCAAGCGCATGACCGATATCGCGCTGGCGCAGCCGGGCGTTGCCAATGCGATCGCCTTCCCGGGCCTTTCGATCAACGGCTTCACCAACTCCTCGAATGCCGGCATCGTCTTCGTGACGCTGAAGGATTTCGAGGAGCGCAAGACACCGGATCTTTCGGGTGGTGCCATCGCCATGGCGCTGAACCAGAAATTCGGCGCCATCCAGGATGCCTTCATCGCCATGTTCCCGCCGCCGCCGGTCAACGGTCTCGGCACGACGGGCGGTTTCAAGCTGCAGATCGAGGATCGTGCCGGCCTCGGTAACCAGGCGCTCGACGAAGCGACCAAGGCCGTGCTTGCCAAGGCCTATCAGACGCCTGAGCTTGCCGGGCTGTTCTCCAGCTTCCAGATCAACGTGCCGCAGCTCTATGCCGATCTCGACCGCGCCAAGGCCGAGCAGCTCGGGGTTTCCGTCACCGACGTCTTCCAGACGCTGCAGATCTATCTCGGTTCGCTCTATGTGAACGACTTCAACGCCTTCGGCCGCACCTACAGCGTCCGGGTGCAGGCCGATGCGAAATTCCGCGCCCAGCCGGAAGATATCGGCCAGTTGAAGGTCCGTTCCGCATCGGGTGAGATGATCC
The DNA here is from genome assembly GCF_001854685.1 of Rhizobium sp. RSm-3. NCBI lineage: Bacteria > Pseudomonadati > Pseudomonadota > Alphaproteobacteria > Hyphomicrobiales > Rhizobiaceae > Rhizobium > Rhizobium sp. RSm-3. The sequence goes on from NZ_MAWZ01000008.1 coordinate 71,884, forward strand.
CGCTTTCGGCCCTGCTGAAGGTGCAGCCGAGCACCGGTCCGGAGCGCGCGAACCGCTACAACGGCTTCCTCGCCGCCGATATCAACGGCGGTCCGGCGCCGGGCTTTTCGTCCGGCCAGGCGCAGGCGGCTATCGAGAAGATCCTGCATGAGACCCTGCCGGCAGGCATCGACTTCGAATGGACGGATCTGACCTATCAGCAGATCCTTGCCGGCAATTCGAGCGTCGTCGTTTTCCCGCTGGCGCTGCTGCTCGTCTTCCTGGTGCTTGCCGCCCAGTATGAAAGCCTGACGCTGCCGCTTGCGATCATCATGATCGTGCCGATGGGTGTGTTGGCCGCGCTGACAGGCGTCTGGCTCACCGGTGGAGACAACAACATCTTCACCCAGATCGGTCTGGTGGTGCTGGTCGGACTATCGGCGAAGAACGCGATCCTTATCGTCGAATTCGCCCGCGAACTGGAGTTCGAAGGCCGGACGCCACGGGAGGCCGCGGTGGAAGCCAGCCGTCTCCGTCTTCGCCCGATCCTGATGACCTCGCTGGCCTTCATCATGGGTGTCGTGCCGCTCGTCGTCTCCACCGGCGCCGGCGCGGAGATGCGCGCGGCCATGGGTGTCGCGGTCTTCTCGGGCATGATTGGCGTGACCTTCTTCGGCATCTTCATGACGCCTGTCTTCTACGTGCTGCTGCGGCGGCTGGCGGGCAACCGCCCGCTCGTCCAGCACAAGCCGGACGAACACAAGGAAGAAGAGGCTGAGGTCATCCGGCTCGCGGCGGAATAAACGGAATTCAACCTTCCTTTGTCGAGTAAATCGGGCGGGAACTTCGGTTCTCGCCCGTATCGTTTTGGGGCCGATGCGGCATCAAAACGGTTGCAACGATGGGTGAGGGGGTTATCAAAGACGAACAACAGTTGGGAGGACTGAATGACAGGTTCGAGCAGAGGTCATGGTGGCAGGCGGATCGCCTTTCTCGGTACCGGGCTGATGGGCGCGCCTATGGCTCGCCGGCTGCTCGGAGCGGGCTTTGCCGTCACCGTCTGGAATCGCGATCCCGGCAAGGCTAAGGCGCTGGCAGCGGACGGTGCGGTCCTTGCGGAAACGCCCGGGGATGCCGTTTCGGGGGCTGATGTCGTCATCACCATGCTGACCAACGCCGAAGCCGTCGGAAACGTTTTGTTCGACCGCGGCGCGGCCGATGCGGTGGCGTCCGGCGCTATCGTTATCGACATGAGTTCAATCGCCCCACATTTTGCCCGTGATCATGCGGCGCGGCTTGCTGAGCGCGGCATCGCTCATGTCGATGCGCCGGTTTCCGGCGGCGTCGTCGGAGCGGAGGCCGGTACGCTGGCGATCATGGCGGGCGGCGACGAGGCGGTGATCGAAAAGCTTCAGGACGTCTTTGCGCCGATGGGGCGTGTCACCCGCGTCGGCCCAAGCGGATCGGGTCAGCTTGCCAAGCTTGCCAACCAGCAGATTGTCGCAGTGACGATCGGCGCCGTTGCCGAAGCGATGATGCTGATTGAGGCCGGCGGCGGTTCGCCGGCCGCCTTCAGGGACGCCATTCGCGGCGGCTTCGCCGAGAGCCGTATACTTGAACTCCATGGCAAGCGCATGGTCGAGCGGCAGTTTACTCCAGGCGGTTCGTCCAGCAATCAGCTGAAGGACCTGAACGCGGCCATGGAGACCGCCGCCGCGCTGTCGCTGACGCTGCCCCTGACTGCGGCGGTCCATGCCGAATTCAGCGAATTCGTCGCAAACGGCAATGGTGAGAAAGATCATAGCGGCCTGCTCCTGCATCTCGAAGAGAAGAACGACCTGCCGGGAGGCAAGAGGTGACCGACAGCCATTCTCCGAAGCGGCGCCTGCGTTCGCAGGATTGGTTCGACAATCCCGACCATATCGACATGGCAGCGCTCTATCTCGAGCGTTTCATGAATTACGGCATCACGCCGGAAGAGCTGCGTTCCGGCAAGCCGATCATCGGGATTGCCCAGAGCGGCAGCGATCTCACACCTTGCAACAGGGTGCATATCGAGCTTGCCAGGCGCGTGCGCGACGGCATTCGCGATGCCGGCGGCATTCCGATCGAATTTCCCACGCATCCGATCTTCGAGAACTGCAAACGCCCGACGGCGGCACTCGACCGCAATCTTGCCTATCTCGGCCTCGTTGAAATCCTCTACGGCTATCCGCTCGACGGCGTCGTGCTGACGACCGGCTGCGACAAGACCACGCCTTCGGCGATCATGGCGGCGTCGACGGTCGATATTCCGGCGATCGTGCTCTCCGGCGGGCCGATGCTCGACGGCTGGCATGAGGGGGAACTGGCGGGCTCCGGCACGGTGATCTGGCGGATGCGGCGAAAATATGCAGCAGGCGAGATCGATCGGGAAGAATTCCTGCAGGCTGCGCTCGATTCGGCTCCATCCGTCGGCCATTGCAATACGATGGGCACGGCTTCGACGATGAACGCCCTTGCCGAGGCACTCGGCCTGTCGCTGACCGGTTGCGGCGCCATTCCGGCCGCCTACCGCGAACGGGGCCAGATGGCCTACCGTACCGGGCGGCGCGCTGTCGAGATCGTCTTCGAGGACCTGAAGCCGTCGGATATTCTGACCCGCGAGGCTTTCCTCAACGCCATCCGCACCAATTCGGCGATCGGCGGTTCCACCAACGCACAGCCGCATCTGGCCGCGATGGCCAAGCACGCCGGCGTCGAGCTTCATCCCGACGACTGGCAGGTGCACGGCTTCGATATCCCGCTGCTGGCCAATGTCCAGCCGGCGGGGACCTATCTCGGCGAGCGTTTTCATCGCGCCGGCGGCACGCCGGCGATCATGTGGGAATTGCTGCAGGCCGGAAAGCTCGATGGCGGCTGTCGTACGGTGACGGGCGGGACGATGGCCGAGAACCTGCAGGGCAGGGAAGCCCGGGACCGCGAGGTTATCCGGCCATTCGGCGAGCCGCTGAAGGAGCGGGCCGGCTTCCTCGTTCTGAAGGGCAATCTCTTCGATTTCGCGATCATGAAGATGAGCGTCGTCTCGGAGGGTTTTCGTCGGCGCTACCTTCAGGAGCCGGGCCGCGAAGGCGTCTTCGAGGGCAGGGCGGTGGTTTTCGACGGGTCCGAAGACTATCACCGGCGCATCAACGATCCTGACCTCGGCATCGACGAAAATACCATCCTCGTCATCCGCGGCGCCGGGCCGCTCGGCTGGCCGGGTTCGGCTGAGGTTGTCAACATGCAGCCGCCGGATCACTTGCTGAAACGCGGCATCAGCAGCCTGCCGACGATCGGCGATGGCCGCCAATCGGGCACGGCGGACAGCCCCTCGATCCTCAACGCCTCGCCCGAAAGCGCTGCCGGCGGCGGTCTCGCCTGGCTTCGTACCGGCGACATCATCCGCATCGACTTCAACCACGGGCGCTGCGACATGCTGGTCGACGAAACCGAGATCGAACGGCGCAAGGGCGACGGAATTCCGCCGGTGCCGGCGGATGCGACGCCATGGCAGCAGATCTATCGTCGCTCGGTGACGCAATTATCGGACGGCGCGGTTCTCGAGGGGGCGGCCGAATTCCGCCGGATTGCGAAAAATCCGCCGCGGCACAACCACTGATCCTGGAGGGCGCCGCGGACTGCAAGTTCTTTGATCCAAAAGGGGAAAATCGTAACGGACGGTTCACCTAATGACTAGTTCGATCATCGGGACAAGGCTTCATTAATGCCAGCTTGAGACCATATTGCAGTTATGGAAGCTTCTAAGGCTGAGACCGCGTTGCCAGAAAATCGACCCACACGATCCGAACAAGAGTTTCAGGATCTTCTGCGCCGGCTCGAACTCGCTCTCGATGCATCCCGGATCGGTGTCTGGGAGCACAGCATCGCAAAGAACGAGATCTTATGGGATGCGCAGATGCACCGTCTCTATGAGACCGGCGAGACATGCCGGGAGGTGCCTGCATGGTTGTGGTCGAATGCGATCCATCCCGACGATCGCGAGCAGGCCGAACGCGACTTCGACCTGGCGATCGCCACGCGGGGCGCCTATAATTCGCAATTCCGGATCGTGCTGCCGAACGGCGAAATCCGCCATCTGCGCTCACGCGCGCATTTCTACGTGGATGCCGAGGGGCTGCCCTCGTTCATCGGCGCCGAATGGGATGTCACCGCCGACGTCCTGCTCAATGCTGAACTCGCGGGCCAGAAGATGGTGGCCGAGGCGAGAGCGCTGGCGCTCGAGGCAAGCAATGCCCGCATCGAGCATGTCGCCGATCACGATTATCTCACCGGCCTGCCGAACCGGCGCCTTCTCGACAAGCGGCTCGCCGAGCTGCCGGCCGACAGGAGCATCACGACGCTTGGCGTGCTGCATCTCGACCTCGACCAGTTCAAGCAGATCAACGACAGCCACGGTCATGCGGCAGGCGACGCCGTGCTCAGGGCCGCAGCCCTTCGCATCACCGCGGCCATTCCCGCAAATGGCATGGTCGCCCGTGTCGGCGGCGACGAATTCGTCATCGTGCTGGTCAATTTCAGCGATCTCACCGAGCTGAAGCTGATTACCGACGACCTTCAGCGCCGGCTGCGCAAGAAGATCCGCTTCGGTCAGGAGATGCTGCAATCCGGGGCCTCGATCGGCGTTTCCTGGAGCGGCGATCGGCGGGCGCGCAACCTGCTTGCCGAATCCGATCTGGCGCTCTACCAGGCCAAGAAGCTCGGGCGCAACCGCGTCGAAGTCTTCACGCGGCAACTGCAGGAGGATCTGCGCGCCAAGCGTCGCCTTGCCGAGGAGCTGAAGCTCGGGCTGGAGCGCGGCGAGATCGTTCCCTATTATCAGGTGCAGCTCGATGCCCGGACGCGTGAGGTCATCGGCTTCGAGGCCCTGGCGCGCTGGAAACATCCGGAGAGGGGCGTGCTCGCTCCGGGGGTATTCCTGAAGATCGCCGACGAGCACGGGCTTGCGGCCGAGATCGATGCGGCGATCCTCAAAAACGTTCTCGAAGACCGGTTGTTCTGGCGGTTGCAGGGCCTTGCGGTTCCGCGCATCGCCGTCAACATCTCGGCGTCGCGCCTTGCCGATCCGGCGTTGCTCGGCAAACTGAGGAAACTCGACATTCCGTCCGGCGTGATCGTCTTCGAACTGGTCGAGACGATTTTTCTCGACGACAGCGACGAAAAACGGCTCGATCATATCGGCGATATCAAACAGATGGGCATCGACATCGAGATCGATGATTTCGGATCCGGCCATGCCTCGCTCATCGGTCTCGTCAAGCTGCGGCCGAAGCGGCTGAAGATCGACCGGCAGCTGATCGCCGAGGTCGTCACGTCAGCCGAGCAGCGGCGCGTGGTGGGTTCGATCGTGGAAATTGCCAAGGCGCTCGATGTCGAGGTGATCGCCGAGGGCATCGAGACCGAGGCGCATGCCGTCGTGCTGGCGCAGCTCGGCTGCGATGGCCTGCAGGGTTACGCGTTTGGTTATCCCGCACCGGCGGCCGAGACGGCTCGCCTTTTCTCACCGATGGCGAGCGGGATCGAAAAGCAGAAGACCGCGATGGGCGGAACGATCCGATGATCCGTTAGCGGCCGGCGGCGTCGACAGCGTTTACTCGCGCTCGCAGGAAGGTAATTGGCGCGCAAGTAATTTTCTTGAGCTTGCATCGGCATTGTTTCATGGTAATGCGGAAACCAAGCTTTCTGCATTGCACCGAAAAATGATTATACGCGTCGTCAAGACCATGAGCGCGGCTCTCCATCATTCGCAGCTGCAATCGGGGAGCCGGGAACCTGACAATTGCTTTGCCGTTGCCGGGATGGACTTGCGGGACATTCAATCTGGGAAAGTCGCATGAATTCGGAATTTGCCGTTCGTTCAATGCGGCCCGGCGAACTGGAACTCGTGCTCGAATGGGCGCGTCAGGAGGGTTGGAACCCGGGCCTTGACGATTCGCTCGCATTCCTGGAGGCCGATCCGTCGGGTTTTTTCGTCGGCGCCATTGGTGAAGTTCCCGTCGGTTCGATCTCCGTCGTCAAATACGGCGAGAGTTTCGCCTTCCTCGGCCTCTACATCGTCCATCCCGATTTCCGCGGCAAGGGTTACGGCAAGGCGATCTGGGAGGCGGGCATATCAAGCGTGGGGGACCGCACGATTGGCCTCGACGGCGTCGCCGCACAGCAAGACAACTACCGCAAAGCCGGCTTTGAACCCGCCTATTCCACCACTCGCTACGGCGGCGTTGCCACCACCTTGCCGGTCTCGGCGCTTGTCGCGCACCCGGTCATGGATTCGCGTCTCGAAGGTCTGCAGCGTTATGATTCGGCGATCTTTCCGCAGCCGCGTGACGGCTTCCTTGCCGCCTGGTGCACCGCTCGCAAGGGCCGTCGCTCGGCGGTGGTGCGCAAGAGCGGCAAGATCCGCGGTTACGGCACGATCCGCCGCTGCTACGAGGGTTATAAGATCGGGCCGCTCTTTGCCAACGATGCCGACAGCGCCGCAGCACTGCTTGCCGAATTGATCCCCGAGGCGAAGGGGGCTGCTCTCTTCATCGATATCCCCGCGGAGAACTATGAGGCGGTGGCGCTTGCCGAAGGCCTCGGACTTCGACCGGTGTTCGAGACGACGCGCATGTATCGCGGGCCGGCGCCGGCCACTCCGCTCAAGCATGTCTTCGGCGTGACAACGCTGGAGCTTGGCTAGTCTACAGGTGAGGCGGGCGCCGTCGGAGCCGAGGCTTTCGGACGGCCTTTTTCGGCGATGGCAATGCCGCCCAAGGTCAGTGCCAGCGCGATCATGTGGAAGGACTGCAGCCTCTCGCCGATCAGGGCGACGGAGAGCAGGGTTCCAAACACCGGCACGAGATTGATGAACAGGCCGGCGCGATTGGCGCCGATCGCCTCGACACCCTTGATATAGAGGATCTGCGCCAGCAGCGACGGGAAGGTCGCCGTGTAGAAGGTGATGACCCAGCCGGCCTGATCCGGCCATTGCGCGGCACCCCGGCCGGCTTCCCAAAGGAGCAGCGGCACCGAGGTCAGCATGGCGCCGAGTGCGGGGAACGCCATCAGCGTGCGCCAGTCGACGGGCGGCTTCCAGCGCAGGAAGATCGTGTAGACCGAATAGGCGGCAATGGCGATGAGCATCAGCCCGTCGCCGCGGTTGAGGCTCAATTGCAGCAGCGTTGTCAGGTCGCCGTGAGCGGCGGTCAGAGCGACGCCGATCAGCGTCATACCGAAGCCGAGACATTGCGCCAGCGAGATGCCGGTGCGGAAGAACATGAAATTCAACAGGAAGATCAGCATCGGGATGCCGGCCTGCTCGATGGCGACATTGATCGCCGTCGTGTATTGCACGGCCGAATAGAGCATGGCGTTGAAAAGTGTGTAGCCGATGACGCCGTAGAAGAAGAGCAGCGGCAGGTTCTTCCTGGCCACCGGCCAGTCCCTCTTGAGCTGCGGCACCGAGATCAGCGCGATCAGCATCACAGCGATGAACCAGCGCAGGAAGGTCAGCATCATCGGACTGATATGGCCGACTGCGAGCTTGCCGGCGACGGAGTTGCCGCCCCAGCAGAGGGTGGCGACAACGAGGCAGATGTAGGCCGTGGCTTGCAAGAGCGCTTTTCCCGTCTTTCCGCGACCGCCGAGCGGCGTTTTGTGACGGGCAATAGCCTGCCAGCTGCTGATTTGTCACGTAAAAAGCCCAATCACCTGTGACAACAGGGTCGCTTTCCCAAAAACAAAGCTTTATAGATGCGCGGGTTTGAGCAGGTGCGCGGTTTTCCGCCGGTAACAGGAAGAGTTGGATGACGAACGTAGTCGTGGTCGGTTCGCAATGGGGTGACGAAGGCAAGGGCAAGATTGTCGACTGGCTTTCGGAGCGCGCGGATATCGTTGTGCGCTATCAGGGCGGACATAATGCCGGCCATACGCTCGTCATCGACGGCACCAGCTACAAGCTGTCGCTGCTGCCGTCCGGCGTCGTACGTCCGGGCAAAATGGCGGTGATCGGCAACGGCGTCGTCGTCGATCCGCATGCGCTGATCGCCGAGATCGGTCGGCTGGAAGCACAGGGCGTGACGGTGACGCCGGAGAATCTGCGTATCGCCGACAATGCGACGCTCATTCTGTCGCTGCACCGCGAGCTCGACGCGATGCGCGAGGATGCGGCGTCGAACAGCGGCACCAAGATCGGCACGACACGCCGCGGCATCGGCCCCGCCTATGAAGACAAGGTCGGCCGCCGCGCCATCCGGGTGATGGATCTTGCCGATCTCGACAGCCTTGCCGGCAAGGTCGATCGTATTCTGACGCATCACAACGCACTTCGCCGCGGCCTCGGCGTCGCCGAGGTCAGCCACCAGACGATCATGGACGAACTGACCTCGATCGCCGATCGGGTGCTGCCGTTCCGTGACACCGTCTGGCTCTTCCTCGACAAGGAGCGCCGCAAGGGCTCCCGCATCCTGTTCGAAGGTGCGCAGGGCAGCCTGCTCGACATCGACCACGGCACTTATCCTTTCGTGACCTCGTCGAATACGGTGGCCGGTCAGGCCGCGGCCGGTTCCGGCATGGGGCCGGGCTCGCTCGGCTATATCCTTGGCATCACCAAGGCCTATACGACACGCGTCGGCGAAGGCCCGTTCCCGACAGAGTTGAAGGACGCGATCGGCGAGTTCCTCGGCGAAAAAGGCCATGAATTCGGCGTGGTGACCGGGCGCAAGCGGCGCTGCGGCTGGTTCGACGCGGCCCTCGTGCGCCAGTCGATCGCCACCAACGGCATCACGGGCATCGCGCTCACCAAACTCGACGTGCTCGATGGCCTCGAAGAACTAAAGATCTGCGTCGGCTATATGCTTGACGGCGAACAGATTGATCATCTTCCCGCAAGCCAGGGAGCGCAAGCTAGGGTCGAACCGGTCTATATCACGCTGGAAGGCTGGAAGGAATCGACCGTCGGCGCCCGCAGCTGGGCGGACCTGCCGGCACAGGCGATCAAATATGTTCGCCAGGTCGAGGAACTGATCGGGGCGCCTGTCGCGCTCCTTTCCACCAGCCCGGAGCGGGATGACACGATACTTGTGACCGATCCGTTTGAGGATTAAGCTCACGGGTCACTGTGGAGGATAGTTCGGTCGGGTGCCGGACTTCTTGAGAAAGTACTGATGGCGGATTTTATTGCAGTTATTCGGCGAGCCGTTGACGGCCTGGCTGAAAATACCCCCGAGATGCGGGTGAAAGTCTACGAACGTGCCCGCGGCGCAGTGCAGCGGCAGCTCGAGAACATGAAGCCGCGTCCGCCGGAAACCATGCTGCAACGCCAGCTCGACAAGCTCGAGGCCGCCATCCGCGAAGTGGAAGGCGAACATTCCGAGGCGCTGCCGCTCGATGAGCCGGTTGCTGCTGTCACCGCGCCGGAATTCGTCGAAGAACAAACGGTTCACGACGAAGGCGAACCGGCGCCAGCATCGGAGACGGCCGTCGAGGAGCCTGTCGACGAAGCCGATGTGGAACCGCAGGCGGCCGAGGCCGCCGTCGAGCGCGGTCATGTGGAAGCCGCCGCGCCCGAGGACGCCGAGGAAGAGGTCGCCGCCGAGGAGCCCGTTTCCGAGGAGATAGCTGTTTCCCCGGAAACGGCTGTTTCAGCCGAGGCGCAGGTTTTGCCGGAGGTACCCACTCCGGTCGAGTCATACTGGCATCCCTCGCATGAGGAGGAAGCGCCGGCCGAGGAATGGCATGCCAGCGAGGCGCGCGACGTTGCTGTCGAAGAGGCGCCGACCGAGCATGACGTCTGGGAGCCGCCTGCCGGGCATCGCAGCCAAGAAGCCGACGAATATCATGCTGACGAGCAGCATCCCGCAGAAGAGACCGCGGCCGAGCCGGCGGCGGTGGAAAGCGAAGAGCCGGAGGCCGGGGAGGCTTACGAACCCGCCGCGCCGCTCCAGCCAATCACGCGCGGCATAGAACATGCTTCCAACCGGCTGGTGGAGCCGGTCGCAGATTTCGATCGTCCGCAGGAGTTCGTCGAGCACAGCCGCGAGGAGCCGCTGCAGGCTGACGCGGCTGCCCATTTCGATCCCGTCTGGTCCGAGCCTGCCGCCGAAACGCCGGCTCCGGCGCCGAAGGACGCGGAAACCGAATGGGCGGAAGAGGAACTGCGGCAATATTCGCAGACGGCGCCGGCCACCCCGGATACTTCGGCGCGTGCCTTCGAGGAGGTGATATCGAGCCTCGAAAAAGCGGCACCTGCGGCCGTCATGCCGGCGGCCAAGGAAAGTTTCTCCTGGGAGACCGCAGCCTTCGACGATCTGCCGCCGATCGAGGCCGGCAACAACAAGAAGGCGCCGGTCGCTTCGCATTTCGATGATGTCGATATTTTCGCGGAAGTGCACAACGGCAAGCCGGCGGCTGCCGGCGTCGCGCCGAGCGAGGACTGGCGCGAGGCGAAGGCGCTGCGCGGCTACGACCGCCGCGGCCCGGTCGCGGCTGACGACGACGACGCCAATCCGGCGATGGATATCGATCAGATGGTCGCATCCAAGCTGCAGGGCAAGAATTTCCGGATGGAGCCGAAGCGTCGCCGCTTCGGTATCGGCACGGTGATCACCCTTATCTTCGCGCTCATCCTGATCGGTGGCGGCGCCTATGCCGGCTGGATGAACAGAGAAGCGCTGGTGGCGATGGTCGACGGTCTCGTCAGTTCGGCACCGTCGCAGGCGACCAGGAACGAGGCGGCGACGCCGCCTGCCGGCTCCGCCACACCTGCCGAGCCGGGCGCGGCAACGCCGGCCCAGCCGACCACGCCGGAAGCGCAGAATACGCCAGTGGCGCCGGCCCAGCCGAACCCGAATCCGCAGGTGGCGTCAATGAACAATGACGGCGCCGCGGCCAATTCGAAATTCACCCAGCGGCTGCTGACGGATGGGACCGAGGTCGACAGCGGACCGGCGACGGCGCCGGGTACACTGACTGCGGAAGGAAAATCGGTCGCCGAACAGAATGTCGCGGCAGCGGACACGCCGCCTGCGGCCGCGCAGGGCGATGTCGCGCCGGCCGAAACGCCGACGCCGAACGGCCCGGTGGCTTCGCCCCAGCAGACCGCCCCCGTCGGCTCGTCGCAGAAGATGTTCCTCTATGAGGAGCGTATCGGCCAAAGCTCGCCGACGGCGATTGAGGGATCGGTCATCTGGAGCGTGCAGCACGAGGCCGGCCAGGGCGGCCGGCAGGAGGCGACGGTGCAGGGCAACGTCACTGTGCCGGAGCGCAATCTCTCGGCTCTCGTCACCTTCAAGCGCAATTCCGATCCGTCGCTGCCGGCAAGCCATCTCGTCGAGATCGTTTTCTCGCTGCCGCCGAATTTCGAAGGTGGCAGCATCGACAGCGTCCAGCGCATCTCGATGAAACGCACCGAGCAGGACCGCGGCGACGCGCTAATCGCGGTTCCGGCCAAGATCACCGACGATTTCCACATGATCGCGCTTAATGACTATCCCGATGCGCGCAAGGCCAATCTCGACCTGATGTCGACCCGCAGCTGGATCGATATCCCCGTCACCTATCGCAACGGCCGCCGCGCGCTGCTGACGATGGAAAAGGGCAATACGGGAACGGATGCCTTCAATACCGCGATCAAGGAATGGACCGCGCTCGGGGATGTGTCGACGAGCCAGTGAGGTGGTCAAGGAGTTCCTTGCGCTCAGCGCATTCGCGGCTCTGCCGCTCAGGCCCCTCCATCCACCTGCCGGCACCGACCGGGGTCGAGCCACGGGTCTCGACCCGTCCTTCGGACCCCCGTAGACGGGCGAAGGGGGGTCGCCGCAGCCTCTCCGTCCCTCGCTCAGCTCTCGCATGGCACGTCCCCTCGCCCCGTTTTTACGGGGAGAGGGTTAGGGTGAGGGGCAGCTTTTCAAACAAAAACGCCACCTCCCGCGTAAGGAGATGGCGTTCCAATTCTTAAAGTTCAGCCTTATCAGGCCGTGGCTTCGACGACGCGGACGGCCTTGGCGCGTTCCTGGGCTTCCTTGCGGACAGCGTCCTGCACCTTTTCGAAGGCGCGGACCTCGATCTGGCGGACGCGTTCGCGGCTGATGTCGAATTCCGTCGACAGGTCTTCCAGGGTCACCGGATCCTCGGCGAGGCGGCGAGCTTCGAAGATACGGCGTTCGCGCTCGTTCAGCACGCTCATCGCTTTCGCCAGCATACGCCGGCGGGTGTCGAGCTCGTCCTGTTCGATCAGTACGTCTTCCTGGCTGTCATGGTCGTCCACCAGCCAATCCTGCCATTGGCCGCTGTCGCCTTCCGCCGCCTTGATCGGCGCATTCAGCGAGGCGTCGCCGGACAGGCGGCGGTTCATCGAGATGACCTCCTCCTCCGAGACGTTCAGCTTGGTGGCGATTTCGGAGACGTGCTCCGGCTTCAGGTCGCCGTCATCGATCGCCTGGATGCGGCCTTTCAGCCGGCGCAGGTTGAAGAACAGGCGCTTCTGATTGGCGGTCGTGCCCATTTTCACGAGCGACCACGAACGCAGAATATATTCCTGGATCGATGCCTTGATCCACCACATGGCATAGGTGGCAAGGCGGAAGCCGCGCTCGGCATCGAACTTCTTGACGGCCTGCATCAGGCCGACATTGCCCTCGGAGACGACTTCGCCGATCGGCAGGCCGTAGCCGCGATAGCCCATCGCGATCTTTGCAACCAGGCGAAGATGGCTGGTGACGAGCTTATGGGCGGCATCGCGATCGCCATGCTCGGCATAACGCTTGGCCAGCATGTATTCCTGCTGCGGCTCGAGCATCGGGAACTTGCGGATTTCGTCGAGGTAACGATTGAGACCGGCTTCGCCGGCGGTAATGGACGGCAAGGTATTTCGGGCCATAGTGCACCCTCCTAAGTGAATTCCGGTTCCCGTTGGAAACGCGTCCTCGCGTTAAAAATGGCAAACCGGGACATGCGGCTCTACTGCGAGCCCGCACTAAGTCAATATACAGATAAGTGTGGCGAAACGGCGGTTCAAGGTGCCGCTCACGTAGCTGTGAGAGGGGTCGGAGAGGACGCCTCTATCCCCGCAATGCCTCGACCAGTTCCACCATATCATCGGGTAGCGGCACTTCGAAATGCATGATTTCGCCGGTGCGGGGATGCTCGAACTGCAGCATGAAGGCGTGCAGCGCCTGGCGGTTGAACCCGTTGACGACCTTGCGGATTTCCTCGGGCAGGCGGTTGGCCTTGGTCTTGAAGCCGGCGCCGTAGACCGTGTCGCCGAGCAGCGGATGGCCGATATGGGCCATATGCACACGGATCTGGTGGGTGCGGCCGGTTTCGAGATGACACTCGACCAGCGAGGCAAGCGCCGTCGCGTCCGGGTTCTCTTGGAAGCGTTCGATCACCTCGTAATGGGTAATCGCCTCGTCGGCGTCATGGCTGTCGGGGCGCTTGACGGCGCGGCGCGTGCGATCGCCGGTGGCGCGGCCGAGCGGCGCGTCGACCGTGCCGGTCAGCGAGCGGGGCCGGCCCCAGACGACCGCCTGATAGGCGCGCTCCAGCGGCATGGTGCGGCCATGATCGGCAAACTGGAGCGAGAGGTGGCGATGGGCAATGTCGTTCTTGGCGACGACCATGACCCCTGTGGTGTCCTTGTCGAGGCGGTGGACGATGCCGGGGCGGCGCACGCCGCCGATGCCGGAGAGTGTCGCGCCGCAGTGATGGATCAGCGCGTTGACCAGCGTCCCCGTCCAGTTGCCGGAGCCGGGATGGACGACGAGACCGGAAGGCTTGGAGATGACGATGAGGTCTTCGTCCTCATGGAGGATGTCGAGCGGAATGTCCTCGCCCAGCGGCGTCGGGTCTTCCGGCTCGGGCAGGGTGATCTCGAAACTATCGCCGTTGCGCACCTTGCGCTGCGGATCGGTGACGGGTTCGCCGCGCAGAAAAACCTGGCCGTCCTTGATCAGCGCCTTGATGCGGCTGCGCGAAAATTCCTCGCCGACCTGTGCCGTCAGCCAGGCGTCGAGCCGGCCTTCGGCGGTTTCATCGGCAGTCAGGACTTTTCTATTGCCGGCTGCTTGTTTAAAGGGGTCGCTCAAGACGCTTCTTCTCCGACGTATTTTTTTAGAACGGGACGCACAGATGACAGCAATCGAGCCAGACGACCAGGAAGAGAAGCCCCTTGATCCGGCGATGGAAAGTGTCCGGCGCAAGATGGTCCGCCTGCAGATCGTTTCCGGCGCCATCATGTTCGTGAGCCTTATGGCGGTCTTCGGCGCGGTTGTCTACAAGACGATGCGCGAGCCGAAGCAGACGGCGGCAGCCGTTTCCGCCGCCGGCGTGCCCTCGGATGCGCCGCTTGCGGCGACAGTTTCGTTGCCGCTCGGCTTCAAGGTGCAGTCCACCTCGTTTGCGGCAGGGCAGATCCTGTTTTACGGCGAAACGGCCGAGGGCAAGAGCAAGGCGCTGGTCTTCGACATCGCGACCGGCCGCACCGTCGCCGACGTCAGCGTCGCGGGCAATTGAGGCCGGCATGGCCGCCGTCCCGATCGCCATCGACAGCGCCGACGATCCGCGCATCGCCGAATTCCGCAATATCCGCGAGCGCGATCTAACGGGCCGGGAAAACCGCTTCATCGCCGAAGGCACCGTCGTGCTGCGCATGCTCGCAGAAGCGCATGCGCAAGACCGCGGCTTTTTCGCCGAAAAGATCCTGCTGCTGCGCAACCGCGTCGACGGCGTGCTGCCGATCCTGGAGCGGCTGCCGGCCGACGTGCCGGTCTATGTCGCCGAGGCCGATGTGCTGGACGGCGTCGTCGGTTTCCATCTGCATCGCGGCGTTCTGGCGCTCGGCCGGCGGGAGGATAGCGGCGAGGCGGCACTTCTCGACGTGCTGCCGGAACGGGCGCTGGTGCTCGTTGGCTGCGGCATTTCCAATCATGACAATGCCGGCTCGATGTTTCGCAATGCGGCGGCCTTCCGGGCGGATGCGGTGCTGCTCGACGAAACCAGCTGTGACCCGCTCTATCGCAAGGCCCTGCGTGTCTCGGTCGGTTCGGTGCTAAGCGTTCCACACCGGCGCAGCGGCAAGGCGCTGGATGTGCTCCTTTCGCTTGCCGAACGGGGCTTCGCCATCTGGACGCTTTCGCCGCACGGCAAGACCGATATCCGCGCCATTCCCGCCTCGCCACGCATGGCGCTCGTCGTCGGCACGGAGGGGGAGGGGTTGCCGGAGGCGCTGCTGGCGCGCTTCCAGAGCGCGCGCATCCCGCAGTCGGAGGAGCTCGACAGCCTCAACGCCGCGACGGCGACGGGGATCGCGCTGTTTTCCATGGCGTCGGCGATGGGTCGGATCTAAAGCATGTCGCGCAAAAGTGCGCCGCGGTTTTGCGGCAATGACATTCGTAAAAACAACGAGCTAAAGCGCAAGGAGCGAATCTGAAAGATCGCGACGCGCTTTAGGGCGCAAGCTCCAGGTGTTTAGTCCCGGCATTCGCCAATGATGGCGAGCCGAGCGCCTTTTCAGACACGCCGCGGATCGGCGATGATCGCTGCTGCCCTGTCGGCAAGGCTGAGGCGATCGTTTGGGTTCTTTTCCGTACCGTCGGCGAGAAGCGTGCGGATCGGCGAGGACGGGCCCTCGTTGAGTGCGGTCAGCGCCACCATATTGGCGGCGATCGAGGCGATTTCCTCGCGGATCGCGTCGTCGCGCCCGGTTACCGCCTTTGCCTTCTGCAGCCGCTCGGCAAGGGCGGCGCTGCGCTTGCGGACATCCTCGCCGATCTCAGACGTGACAACGGCGGTGTCCGGCATGGATGTTGTCGTATCTTCGGCCGTCAGTTCCGCCGGCGGCTCCGCAACCATCCCGGCAAGGCCGGCCTCGCGCAGCACGCGGTTGACCTTGCGGATCTCGGCATTGGCGGCCTTCAACTGCTCCTTCAACTTGGCGATCTCCTGCTGGCGGCGAGCGACCAGGGTTTCCTTTTCGGCTGCGGAAGCGCTGTCGCGCGCGGCCTTGTCCTCCAGGCGGATCACCATGTGCTGCTGCTGCGTCAGTTTCTGTTCGGCATCCTTGGCCCGCTTTTGCAGCAGGTTGACGTCCTGGCGCAACGTGTCGCGTTCGTCGCGTAGCGCGTTGGCGCGGAACTTCAGGCTCTCCGCCTCGGTTTCGCGTGCGGCCAGATCGATCCTCAGCCCGTCGGTCTGTTCACCGAGCTTGCTCAGCCGTGTGCGCATCGTCGCCAGTTCGCTCTCCTTGTTGGCCACGGACTGTTCGGCGATATGGAGATTGGTCTTCAACTGGCTGATATAATTTTCGTCCTTGCGCAGACGCGAGCGCTGCTCGGCGGCCTCGACATGCATCTCGCCGATCTGAGCCTGCAATTCGCCGATCTCGGCGGCAAGCCTACCGGCATCGACGGCGAGCGCGTCGTGGCGAAGCTGGAGCGACAGGGATTTCTCGCGCTCGCGCAGCAGGTCCTGGGTGGTGCGGGCATTCTCGGCGGCATAGAGGGCGCGCACCATATCCTTCTGGGCGCGAACCTCCTGCGGGCTGAGCGGCATGGTCGCCTTCAGGCGGTTCTCGGTATACCAGACGATACGGCGGTGAACGGCGGGCGAGACAAGAAAGACGAGAAAGGCCGCGGTCAGGAAGCCCAATCCGAACAAAAGAGCATATTCGATCACGGCGCGGCCATCGATTCGAAGGTTGATAAGAGGTCAGCCGCGATGATTAAGCACGCATGACGCATATGGGCAAGGCCGCCGATGCGGACGGCGGCGCTTTCCGGTGGCTTTGCGGCCTCAGAAGGGGTTCCAGGTCGGAGCCTGGGTGATCTTGAGGTAGCCGACATTGACGCCCAGGCGGGCGCCGACGCCGGTGCGGATCGGCACGACCAGCACGTCGTTGTTCTTGAGCAGCGTCATGCCGAAACCGGCGATCACATAGGCCGAGCCGCTGACGCCGCCGAAGCGGGCATAGATGCCGTTGACGGAGGGCAGGTCGTAGACCAGCATCATCACGCGGGAGCCCTGGCCGCCGTAGTCGAGGCCGAGCGAGGGACCCTGCCAGTAGAGGTTATGTTCGCCGGCGTTCTTGGTGTTCAGCTGGCCTTCGCCGTAGGTAAGACCGGCGATGAAGGCGCCGCCGCCTTCCTGTCCGAGAATGTAGCCATTCGGCAGGCCGTATTTCTGGAAGGCACTCTCGACGACTTTGGCAAGTCCGCCGCTGGCGGAGCCGAAGAAGGAGTGGCCGGCATCGACGATTTCCTGCATCGTGTACTGGCCGTTGTCCTGGGCGGAGGCAGGTCCGGCGACCATCAGCGAGGAAAAGACGAGGGCCGAAAGCAACCTGCAGAAGCCGATGGCTCGGTGCGGAAATTGAGGGCGCATGGTGTCATCCGTTCGTCGTTTGGCTGGGAGCGGGCAACCGCTCGCGGCGATTGGTGCATTTTGCGCCGATGATCTTAACAATCGGTTTACCAAATATGGTGTCATTATGGCACCGAGTACGATCGCAAACTTCGCGCAATTTTGATGAAGCATATTCCCGGGCGCGATGAACTTGCCGCCCCTCAGGAGACGATGATGTCCAAGAACCCCAATCTCACCTTGTCCGGCCCGGATCTGGCCGCGCTTCTTTGCAGCCGCGTTTGCCACGACGTCATTTCACCGGTCGGTGCGATCAACAACGGGCTGGAACTCCTGGATGAGGGTGGCGCCGACGCCGATGCGATGGACCTGATCCGCACCAGCGCGCTCAACGCTTCGGTCCGCCTGAAATTCGCACGCCTCGCTTTCGGCGCTTCGGGCTCTGTCGGCGCTTCGATCGATACCGGCGAGGCCGAGCGCGCAGCCAAGGATTTCGCCATCGCCGAGAAGAAGACCGAAGTGACCTGGAACGGGCCTCGCGCCATCGTCGCCAAGAATCGCGTCAAGCTGCTGCTCAACCTCTTCCTCGTTGCCTATTCCGCAATTCCGCGCGGCGGCGTGCTCGAGGTAACGCTTGAGAATCCCGAGTTCGATGCCAGGTTCAAGCTGACGGCCAAAGGCAAACTGATGCGCCTGCCGCCGAAATTCGTCGAGATATCGACCGGCACGATCGAGGAAGCGATCGACGCGCATTCGATCCAGCCCTATTACGCCGTGCTTCTGGCGCAGGAGTGCGGAATGACGCTTGATCACAGTGCCAGCGCCGAAGAGCTGGTGTTCACGGCGGTGGCCGCGGCGGCCTGATTTCGCACGGGAACGGGTGTCGGTGACCGTCCGGTAACGATTCCTTAGCCTGATGGACCTATCCTCCAGGGTTGTAAGAGGCCTCTTGCTGCGACGAATGCGGGGGGCAAAGGAGCGCCCATGCAAAGGTTCATGATCACCGATAATTCGGATATCGTCCGCAAGGTCGGCAAGCGCATTCTCTCCGAACTCGATTTTCTCGTCAGCGAGGCCTCCAATGCCGGCGAGGCGCTGCAGCGCTGCCAGACGGAGCTGCCGGAATATCTGATCGTCGATTCCGGCATGGAAGGCGCCCTCGACCTCATCGCCGCCATCCGCGCCATGGATGGTGGCAAAGAAGTCAAGATCTACTACTGCGTCGTCGAGGCGGATCTGAAGAAGCTGATGGCTGGCAAACGGGCCGGCGCCACCGACTTCCTGCTGAAGCCGTTCGACCGCAAGATCCTGACCGCCGTCTTCGGAAACCGCGCGATCGCTGCCTGACGGCAGGCCTCTTCCCCTACAGCGTGATGGCGAACGTGCAAGCACGTTCGGCCGCCGGCACTCCGTTTCCTTGATCGAGACGGAGAAGGTTTTACCGCTCATCCAGCCCCAGATCTCTCTTTATCGGGCGGCTTCTCATTGGCCAGGCAGAAACGAAAAATCCCGCCGGAAGGGCGGGATCTTCGTTATCCGATAAGGGGGATCGGAAAAATCAGGCGGTTTCGGCGTATTCGGCACCATCCGGCTCGCGCAGAACGTAGCCGCGGCCCCAGACGGTCTCGATGTAGTTGGCGCCGCCGGCAGCGTTGGCAAGCTTCTTGCGGAGCTTGCAGATGAAGACGTCGATGATCTTCAGTTCCGGCTCGTCCATGCCGCCGTAAAGGTGGTTCAGGAACATTTCCTTGGTAAGCGTGGTGCCCTTGCGGAGCGAAAGCAGCTCCAGCATCTGGTATTCCTTGCCCGTTAGGTGGACACGCTGGCCGCCGACTTCGACAGTCTTGGCATCGAGGTTGACGATCAGTTCGCCGGTCATGATGACCGACTGAGCGTGGCCCTTGGAGCGGCGGACGATGGCGTGGATGCGGGCGACGAGCTCGTCCTTGTGGAAGGGCTTGGTCATGTAGTCGTCGGCGCCGAAGCCGAGGCCGCGAACCTTGTCTTCGATGCCGGCCATGCCCGACAGAATGAGGATCGGTGTCTTGACCTTGGACAGCCGGAGCGTGCGAAGCACTTCATATCCGGACATGTCGGGCAGGTTCAGATCGAGAAGGATGATATCATAATCATACAGCTTGCCCAGATCGACGCCTTCTTCACCCAGATCGGTGGTATAAACATTAAAACTTTCTGATTTGAGCATCAGCTCGATGCTCTGCGCCGTCGCGCTATCATCCTCGATGAGAAGTACCCGCATAATTATCCCCTTTACCGCCGCCGAAAGGTGGTCTGGCCCCCTACACGATACCGAACACGCTACGTGATTTGGAAGCTGCCACGAAATGGTTAACAAATTCTAATTCACTCTGGCAAGGAGTATCGAATTTATTAAATATTTTTTCCATTTCTCTGTTTTCCAATAGGAATCTCAAATGGCGCTCCTAATCTTTAACATTAGGAAATGGCGCTAAGTGATTCATCCGACTCGCCAATGAAAAGGTTCGAACTTAATGCCGCGGCATTTACCGACCCTTAAATCATCGGGCCTATCATTAACGATGCCCGTAAACGAAAGGTTACCAGCGGTAGGTATTTGTTAATATCGCAGGAAATTTTTTAGCAAACCGTGTCAAAGCGGCGCGCAGGGCGGTTTCAAGTTGAGCCGGGGTCTCGCATCACGGGAGTAATGCGTATGAAGTCGCGAGAGAGTCTCGTTCGCCTGAAAGAGTTCCAGGTGAACGAAAAACGACGTCAATTGCAGCAATTGCAGATGATGATGTCCGAATTCGAACGGATGACGAAGGATCTGGAGAGCCAGATCGTCGTCGAGGAAAAGAAGTCCGGTATCTCAGATCCGAATCACTTTGCGTATCCGACCTTCGCCAAGGCCGCGCGTCAGCGGGCCGACAACCTGCAGGTTTCGATCAAGGAACTGAAGATGCAGGAAGAGTCGCTGGAAATGGCGCTCGAGGAGATGCAGGCGGAATATGCAAGGGCGACGGCGCTGGAAGAACGTGACACCAGCGCCCGCGCAAGGGCGTAAGAGAAACAGCGGGCGCCGGCTTCGGCGCCCTGGCGATCGCCACTGAGAAGCCATGTATGACGGGCGCGCTGTCCGTCATACATGGCTTTTGGTGTTTCCACCTTTTAACGTTTGCATGCCGTCCGCCTGCGGATCAGTTCACGACGTCCTGCCATTCCGGATGGCGCTGCGCCTGCGCCTTGAAGAAGGGGCAGAGCGGGATGATCTTCCAGCCGCCGGCGCGGGCAGCTTCTACCGCATAGAGCGCCAATGCCTGGCCGACGCCCTTGCCGCGCAGCGCATCGGGAACGGCCGTGTGGTCGATGATGATGAGTATCGGCGATGCGCGCGAATAGGTCATCTCGGCTTCGTGCCCATCGACCTCGGCCGCATAACGGCCGCCGGAGGCGCTTTCCTCGTTTCGAATGTCCATTGTCTTTCCTCGCGGAGGGATGGGGATATTGTCGCAGGCGACGGTGACACGGCGACGCGATCGTGCCAAGCCGGCGAGGCAATGACTGGAGGAGACGGAGTGTTCAAGAAATATGTCGGGTCGGCGCGAGGTTCGGGCCTATGAGCGCGCTTTCGATGATCCGCCCCATTCTGCTCGTTGCCGCGCCATTCCTGCTGGCACTCGGCCTCATCCTGCCGCTGGTCCGTTTCGAAACGCTGTATTTCTTCGATCAGACCCCGTCGCTCATAGAAATCGTCGTTTCGCTCTGGCAGGGCGGGGATGGGCTGCTGGCGGCGATCGTCGCATTGGTCTCGATCGTGCTTCCGCTTCTGAAGATGGTCGGGATCTCCGCGGAAGCGGCAGGTGCCAGCGGTGGGGCCGGCAACCTGTTTTATCGTCGCGTCGTGCCGCATCTGTCCAAGTGGTCAATGATGGACGTGCTGCTGGTCGCGATCGTCATTGCGGCGGCGAAGACAACGGGGCTGGCGGATGCCTTCACGCAGCCGGGCCTCTGGTGCTACGCGGCGTCGTCAATGATTTCGGGCCTTCTTCATTCCCTTACGGGAGATGCGTCCGGCCCGAAATAAATCTCGATAATGGCGTGCGATCAGTGACGATATTGCTGGATGCGCGTGGTGCGCAGGCCGGCGAGACCGTGGCTGTTGATCGACGATTGCCAGGAGAGGAACTCTTCGACCGTGAGCGTATAACGCTCGCAGGCCTCTTCCAAGCTTAACAGGCCACCGCGAACAGCCGCGACAACCTCTGCCTTCCGCCGGATCACCCAGCGCCGCGTATTGGGCGGCGGAAGATCCGCGATCGTCAGGGGGCTGCCATCGGGGCCGATGACATATTTCACTCGGGGACGTATCATTTCGGTCATTGGACTCTCTACACAACGCAAGACCACGGAGGCCACTCTAGCCTGCCACATTTAAAAATTGCCTAAGCCCTTCGTAAGACTTTGATAACAAATTTAGACGCCCCAGCGAGCCGGCGACCTGGGACGGCCACCTGCCGCGCTGTGATTTTGTCGCGACCTGCAATAGGGGGCTTGCCGAACAAATATAACTGATGTCCCGAGACGAGCTTTGTCGTGGCTGACATAGGGATGAGCGCCAGGCATCTCTCTCTGTTCTTCCCGCTCTATCCGGCCGGCTCGCGCTTTTGACGCTTGGTGCCCTCGATATGCGGAGCAAAACCCGTATTAGCCGATACTCCGGCACGCAACCTCTCGCTGCCGGCGGCGACGTCTGGCGAAGCAGGCGACACGTCGTATGAAGATGAAAAAAGGCGAGCATGCGCGCGGCGATTGCATTGAGGATGCTGGATTTTTCGCCTTCGCGGACCGGTCGCGCCGGCATCTCGTCGAGTGCGGCAAGAAACGGCTTGGCGAGATCGCAAAGTTTGCGGGTTTCGATTTTTTTCGGCTCCCGGCTTTCTCCCGAAAATCGGTTCATCGGCAGCCGGCAGGAAAGCCTTGAGCTTTTACCGGGCCGCCGATTTTCTTCATCGTAGCCGACTGGTGGCCGCGATGAAGCGGATGATCGGGCCGATCTTCAGTGGGGGGCGTTGGCGGGCGGCGGCGCCGACAAACACCGCCGCTTTAACCCGCTTTTTAGATGCATGCGTTGAAGAATTTTTCGTCTGTACGCTCGCACGACGCTGATCTGAAACAATACATCTTCGCCGTCAGACGGGTATTCATGTCCACGCCGGCGCAGGTAATGGCGCGCGGCGCGAAATCGCATGCGGCTCGCAAAGCAGCGACGAGATTGCGATCATTCTCGGTCTCGTCGCATATGGTGGGGATTGTCCAAAAAGCGCGATGCGCAAGCTCGATGCGGTCAGCCGCAGGAGGCGGCCTGTAGAGCATTCAGGGACCGGTTGCCGTGAGGCAGCCGGTCCCTTCTCACAAATCTTAGAAGCCTTTTCCGCGGGTCAGCTCGGATACGACAGTTCCGGCAATGATGCGGATATCCATCACGATCGAGAAGTTGGCGACGTAATAGAGATCGCTGACGATGCGGGCACGCGCCTTGGCCGGACGATCGGTCGGGCCGCGCAGGCCGCGCATCTGAGCAAGGCCCGTCATGCCGGGGCGCATGGCGTGGCGCTGATGGTATTCCGGGACGAGTTCTTCGTAGAGCATGCCGCCGGCGCGCATGCCGATTGCATGGCAGCGCGGGCCGACGACGGACATGTGACCCATCAGCACGTTCAGCAGCTGCGGCAGCTCATCGACGTTCGTGCGGCGCAGGATGGCGCCGACCCGGGTGATGCGCGGATCGTTCTTCACCGTCTGGGCAATACCCGAGACATCGCAGAGATCGGTGCGCATCGAGCGGAACTTGTAGACCTTGATGGTCTTGCAGTTCTTGCCCCAGCGGGTCTGCTTGAAGAGCACCGGTCCCGGGCTGTCGAGCTTGATCAGCAAAGCGACGAACAGAAGGAAAGGGGCAAGGACGAGGAGGGCGCTCAACGACGAAACGATGTCGAACGCCCGCTTCAGGACAAGATCCATCCACGGCGCCTGCGGCGCATCGCTATGGATAACAGGGGTCTGGATCTTCAGACCCGGCAGCTCGCGGCGGCTCGGCCTGAAGGACTCATTCGAAATGGTGTTGTTTAGTTCCGTGATGCTCAAGGATCGTACTCTGTTGTCTTCGAGGGGCGCGGCGGCAAAAGGCGATCAATGGTTAACCCTGTCACCAGGGCTGCACTCAGGTCTTGGTAACCCTACTAAAACGGAAAAATGCGACAATTGTGTAATGGTGTCCAGAGAAATATCGCATTGCAATAAATCTTTCGCATCTGCGTTAAGTTGAGGCAAGCTCATGATATTTCGTTAATAATTGGAATTTCGTCAAGGTTTCTAGGCCTTTGGCGAGGGCTTCCGGGGGTAGTCGAACGTGTTGGATCGGCACGCGACCGACGGTCGTTATGGGGTGTTTTTAACCAATTCCGACGCGAATTTTTTCTAGCCGGGATGCTCGGTCGTTCCCAAACTGTGTCGGAATATGACAAAATCAAGGCGGGATCGGTGACAATCCGGCGCGGGAAAAGTGGAAAAACAGGGTTCAGGCCGAGAATCAGCCAGTCCGGCCGGCTGTTTGCGAATCACTCTCTGACCGCCTGCCGGGGCTCCGGTCGCGTGGATAGCTGATAGTTCCGGGATTGGTGCGGGTTGTTACGCCGGTTCGAGGACGCGTTTCGTGCCGCCCCAGGAGATGAAGTTCGGGTTGGCGAAGTCGAAATCGGCTGCTGCGCCCGTCTTGCCGTAGGTCAGCGGCGCTCCGTCGAGCGTCACCGTCGAACCGCCGGCGGCGCGCAGCACCGCATCGCCGGCCGCCGTGTCCCATTCCATCGTGCGGGTAAAGCGCGGATAGACGTCGGCCTTGCCTTCGGCCAGCAGACAGAATTTCAGCGAGGAGCCGATATTGGTGCATTTGGAGATGGAGTGGTGGGCGAGGAAGCTTCCGGTCTCGGGGCTGTTGTGGCGTAGGCTGGCGAGCGCCAGCCTATCGTCCGGCTGTTCACGCACGGTGATCGCACTGCGCGCACCGACGGTGAATTCGTTGGTGACGACGAGCCTTTCGGCGTGGCCGCGTTCGCCCGAGAAGGCAAGACCGAGTGCCGGGGCGTAGACGATGCCGGCCACCGGGGCGCCATTCTCTATATAGGCGATATTCACGGTGAATTCCTGCCGCCCATCGACGAATTCTCGCGTGCCGTCGAGAGGATCGACCAGGAAGAAGCCGCGGCCGGCGATGTCGGGCACTTTTCCGGCGGCGACCGATTCTTCGGCGACGACGGGTATTTCGGGATAATCTCTGGCGAGATGAGCGAGGATGATGCGTTCGGCCTCCTCGTCGGCGACCGTGACCGGACTTGCATCCGCTTTCATGGCGACCGGGAAACCTTGGCGCAGGACCGTGATGATGGCCTTGCCGGCTTCGAGTGCCGCCCGTTCAAATGTCCTCAGCATTGTCCTTTTGCCGTTCGCCACGCGGGCCGAGCACCCCACTGTCGCCCGTCCGCAAACCATCCCTGTCACCAGATACTCGATGTCACCAGATACTCGATATGGTGTTTCCCGACGCGCCTTGCATCCTCGTCACGCAGTTCCACGAAGCTACCATAAGTTTTCAGCCTTGTCAGACGAAGAAGGGCATTTGCTCGTGAAATGGTATTCGCAAAAGCGCCTGGCTTCGGGTCTGAATTTGCGCCATCTTCCAATTCTATGGAATAGCTTGCGCAACAAGCGGCATCGAGAAATCGTCGGCGATATCTCCGAACCGTTAACTCAGTGGCAGTTTCTGATCAAAAACAGGCCTTTCTTTGCCGATTTTCTGTGGATTTTGGTTCAAAATGCGCCACTTAGGCCTGTTCTGACAAGAATTTGTCGGAGTAAATCCTTTTTGTCTTCACATTTCCACTGAAACCGGTATGCATTCGGCCTATGAGGTTCTCCGAAACGGGGAACCGAAGAACCAAAAAGAGATGCAGCCTGTTCGGCTCGCATCCAGGGGAAAACGACATATGGAGTATTTCGTCCAGCAGCTCTTCAATGGGCTGACGCTTGGATCCATCTATGGCCTTGTGGCTATCGGCTATACGATGGTTTACGGCATTATTGGCATGATCAATTTCGCCCATGGCGATATCTTCATGCTCGGTGGCTTCGCCGCTCTTATCGTCTTTCTCGTCCTTACATCCATCTTCGCAGGTCTCCCGGTGGCAATTCTGCTGCTGGCGATGCTTGTCGTCGCGATGCTGATGACGAGTTTGTGGAATTGGACGATTGAGCGCATCGCGTACCGCCCGCTGCGCGGTTCCTTCCGCCTGGCGCCGCTGATTACGGCGATCGGCATGTCGATCGTGCTGTCCAATTTCATCCAGGTGACGCAGGGTCCGCGCAACAAGCCGATCCCGCCGATGATCAGCTCGGTCTATCAGTTCGGCAACATCTCGGTGTCGCTGAAACAGATCGTCATCATCGTGATCACGGTCGTGCTGCTCGCCGTCTTTTGGTACATCGTCAATCGTACCGCACTCGGCCGTGCCCAGCGCGCCACCGAACAGGACCGCAAGATGGCGGCACTGCTCGGTGTCAATGTCGACCAGACGATTTCCATCACCTTCGTCATGGGTGCGGCGCTGGCTGCCGTCGCCGGCACGATGTATCTGATGTATTATGGCGTCGCGTCGTTCGCCGACGGTTTCACGCCGGGTGTGAAGGCCTTTACCGCAGCCGTTCTCGGCGGCATCGGCTCATTGCCGGGCGCCGTTCTCGGCGGGTTGATGATCGGCCTGATCGAATCGCTGTGGTCGGCCTATTTCACCATCGCGTACAAGGATGTCGCGACCTTCGCCATCCTCGCTTTCGTGCTGATCTTCAAGCCGACGGGTATCCTCGGACGGCCGGAAGTCGAGAAGGTATAACGTCATGGCAAACATTGAAAATTCTGCAGGCAAGCCCGATGCCGGACTTGTCCGCAAAGGCCTTACCGAAGCCCTCTTCGCCGCCATCCTGTCGTTCGGTATGTTCGTTCTCTATGTCGGCCTCAAGACCGACCAGAACATCAACAACGAGCTGATCATCGTCCAGCGCTGGGGGCTGCTTGCGATCTTCGTCGCTGTCGCCGCGATCGGCCGCTTCGCCACGGTGGTTTTCCTGCGGCCGCATCTCGACAGCCGCAAGCTGGCAAAGGCGAGACAGGGCGAACTCCCTATCTCCACCGAGAAGAGCTTCTTCCACCGGCATTTCCTAAAGATCGCGCTGATCGCCCTGCTGCTTTATCCCATGGTGGTGGTGGCGATCAAAGGCCCGCAGGGTTCGCTGACATATGTCGACAATTTCGGCATCCAGATCCTGATCTATGTGATGCTTGCCTGGGGGCTGAACATCGTCGTCGGCCTCGCCGGTCTGCTCGATCTCGGCTATGTCGCCTTCTATGCAGTCGGCGCCTATTCCTACGCGCTGCTGTCGAGCTATTTCGGCCTGTCCTTCTGGGTTCTCCTGCCGCTTTCCGGCATTTTCGCCGCACTCTGGGGCGTCATCCTCGGCTTCCCGGTGCTGCGCCTGCGCGGCGACTACCTCGCCATCGTCACGCTTGCCTTCGGTGAAATCATCCGCCTCGTCCTTATCAACTGGACGGATGTCACCAAGGGGACTTTCGGTATCTCGAGCATTCCCAAGGTGACGCTCTTCGGCATTCCCTTCGACGCGACGGCCGGCGGCTTTGCCAAGGTTTTTCACCTTTCGATGTCCTCGGCTTACTACAAGATCTTCCTTTTTTACCTCATCCTGGCGCTCTGCATGCTGACCGCCTACGTGACCATCCGGCTGCGCCGCATGCCGATCGGTCGCGCCTGGGAAGCGTTGCGCGAAGACGAGATCGCCTGCCGCTCGCTCGGCATCAATACGGTGACGACCAAACTCACGGCCTTTGCGACGGGAGCGATGTTTGCCGGTTTCGCCGGCTCCTTCTTTGCTGCCCGTCAAGGCTTCGTTTCGCCGGAATCCTTCGTCTTCCTGGAATCTGCCGTCATCCTCGCCATTGTCGTCCTCGGGGGCATGGGTTCTCTGACCGGCATTGCGATCGCCGCAATCGTCATGGTCGGCGGCACCGAGGCGCTGCGCGAAATGGACTTCCTGAAAGTGATTTTCGGGCCGACTTTCACGCCAGAATTGTATCGCATGCTGATCTTCGGCCTCGCCATGGTCGTGGTCATGCTGTTCAAGCCGCGCGGTTTCGTCGGTTCGCGTGAACCGACCGCCTTCCTCAAGGCGCGCAAGGCAATATCCGGAAGCTTCATCAAGGAGGGCCACGGTTGATGAGCCCCGTTACCAACACGATGTCCAGCGATACGCTGCTCAAGGTCGAGCACCTGTCGATGAAGTTCGGCGGCCTGATGGCCATCAACGACTTCTCCTTCGAAGCCAAGCGCGGTGACATCACCGCGCTGATCGGGCCGAACGGTGCCGGCAAGACCACCGTCTTCAACTGCATCACCGGCTTCTACAAGCCGACGATGGGGATGATCACGCTTAACCAGAAGAGCGGCAAGCAGTATCTGCTGGAGCGGCTGCCGGATTTTCGCATCACCAAAGAAGCCAAGGTGGCGCGCACCTTCCAGAACATCCGGCTGTTCTCCGGCCTGACGGTTCTTGAAAACCTGCTCGTCGCCCAGCACAACAAGCTGATGAAGGCGTCGGGTTATACGATCCTCGGCCTCGTCGGCATCGGTCCCTACAAACGGGAGGCGGCTGCATCGATCGAGCTAGCCCGCCATTGGCTCGAGAAGGCCGATCTGATCGATCGCGCCGACGATCCGGCAGGCGATCTGCCCTATGGCGCCCAGCGGCGTCTCGAGATCGCTCGCGCCATGTGCACCGGTCCCGAGCTGCTTTGCCTGGACGAACCGGCCGCCGGCCTGAACCCGCGGGAATCGGCAACGCTCAATGCGCTGCTGCAGAACATCCGCGCCGAAACCGGAACATCTATCCTGCTCATCGAGCATGACATGTCGGTAGTGATGGAAATCTCCGACCACGTCGTCGTGCTCGAATACGGCCAGAAGATTTCCGATGGCACGCCGGATCACGTCAAAAACGATCCGAAGGTCATCGCGGCCTATCTCGGTGTCGAGGATGAAGAAGTGGAAGAGGTGATCGCAACCGTCGAGCAGCTCGAAGGAGGAGCAAACTGATGGGCGATGAAGTAATGACGGGTCAACCGCTCCTTCAGGTGAATGGCGTCGAAACCTATTATGGCAATATTCGTGCGCTGGCCGGCATCGATGTCCACGTCAATAAGGGTGAGATCGTCAGCCTGATCGGCGCCAACGGCGCCGGCAAGTCGACGCTGATGATGACGATCTGCGGCAGCCCGCAGGCCCGTACTGGCTCGGTCGTCTTCGAGGGCCGCGACATCACCCACATGCCGACCCACGAAATCGCTCGCTTGCGCATCGCGCAGTCGCCTGAGGGACGCCGCATCTTCCCGCGCATGACGGTTCTGGAAAATCTCCAGATGGGCGCCGGCCTCGACAATCTCAAATATTTCGCCGAGGACGTCGAGAAGATCTTTGCGCTCTTCCCGCGCCTGAAAGAACGCCACGCCCAGCGCGGCGGCACGCTTTCGGGCGGCGAACAGCAGATGCTGTCGATCGGCCGCGCGCTGATGGCACGCCCGAAGCTGCTGTTGCTCGACGAACCCTCGCTCGGCCTTGCGCCGCTGATCGTCAAGGGCATCTTCGAGGCGATCCGCAAGCTCAACGAACAGGAAGGTCTCACCGTGTTCCTCGTCGAGCAGAACGCATTTGCTGCGCTGAGGCTTTCGCACCGCGCTTACGTGATGGTGAACGGCAAGGTGACGATGAGCGGCTCCGGCAAGGAACTGCTCGCCAATCCTGAAGTCCGCGCCGCCTATCTCGAAGGCGGAAGACACTAGCTCGAAGGGGAGTTTGACATGCAGGGACTTTTCTTCGAAAGCGATACCGGTGCCCGCTTGATCATCCGCGCGATCGTCGTGCTGATCGGCTTCTGGACGGCCTGGCGCGCCGGCAAGGCGGTGGCCGAAGGCTGGAACAACTATCCGCTGGCCATCGTCTATACCTTTCTCCTCGCCTGGGCCATGCAGTTCCTGCATCACGCCTTGTTCGATGGGCCGATGCTCAGCGCGCTCTACTACGGCATTGATTTCGTAACGCTGCTGGTCTTCTCGACCGCCGGCTTCCGCTTTCGCCGCACCAATCAGATGGTCAACAACTATTACTGGCTGTACGAAAAAACTTCCGCGTTTTCGTGGAAGGACAAACATTGACAGTCCGTTGAAACTAGGCATGAATTGCCTTCAGAGTGGAACAGCTTTCCTAGCGCAGTCAATGGTGGGTAGTGCGCTGGGCCTTGGACCGGAACCCGCCCAAAAATTGGGAGTAATAATATGAAGAAGTCTCTTCTGTCGGCAGTGGCTCTGACGGCGATGGTCGCCTTCAGCGGCAACGCATGGGCCGACGTTCTCATCGCTGTCGCTGGTCCGCTGACCGGCCCGAACGCTGCGTTCGGCGCTCAGCTCCAGAAGGGCGCCGAGC
This sequence comes from Rhizobium sp. RSm-3, assembly GCF_001854685.1. Classification (NCBI taxonomy): domain Bacteria; kingdom Pseudomonadati; phylum Pseudomonadota; class Alphaproteobacteria; order Hyphomicrobiales; family Rhizobiaceae; genus Rhizobium; species Rhizobium sp. RSm-3. The sequence continues at coordinate 101,817 of NZ_MAWZ01000008.1, forward strand.
AGGCGGCCGCCGACATCAACGCTGCTGGCGGCATTAACGGCGAGCAGATCAAGATCGAGCTCGGCGACGACGTCTCCGACCCGAAGCAGGGCATCTCGGTCGCTAACAAATTCGTTGCCGACGGCGTCAAGTTCGTTATCGGCCACTTCAACTCGGGCGTTTCGATCCCGGCTTCGGAAGTCTATGCCGAAAACGGCATTCTCGAAATCACCCCGGCTGCTACGAACCCGAAGTTCACGGAACGGGGCCTCTGGAACACCTTCCGCACCTGCGGCCGTGACGACCAACAGGGCGCCATCGCCGGCAAGTATCTTGCCGACCACTTCAAGGACGCCAAGATCGCCGTTGTTCACGACAAGACTCCCTACGGTCAGGGTCTTGCCGACGAAACCAAGAAGGCGATGAATGCCGCGGGTGTGACGGAAGTCATGTACGAAGGCATCAACGTCGGCGACAAGGACTTCTCGGCTCTCATCGCCAAGATGAAGGAAGCCGGCGTCTCGATCATCTATTGGGGCGGTCTGCACACCGAAGCCGGTCTCATCATCCGCCAGGCGGCTGACCAGGGCCTGAAGGCAACGCTGGTTTCGGGCGACGGTATCGTCTCGAACGAACTGGCCTCGATCGCTGGCGACGCCGTTGCCGGTACCCTGAACACCTTCGGTCCCGATCCGACGCTGAACCCGGCCAACAAGGAACTCGTCGAAAAGTTCAAGGCCGCCGGTTTCAACCCGGAAGCCTACACGCTCTACTCCTATGCTGCGATGCAGGCGATCGTTGGTGCCGCCAAGGCTGCCGGTTCGGTGGATCCTGAAGCTGTCGCCACGGCCATGAAGGAAAAGGGTCCGTTCACCACGGTTCTCGGCGACATTTCGTTCGACGAAAAGGGCGACCCGAAGATTCCTGGTTACATCATGTACGAATGGAAGAAGGGCGCGGACGGCAAGTACACCTACGTTCCGCAGGGCTCGTAAGCTTAGCTTCCCTTTTTGACAGATGAGATTGAAGCCCGGTTCCGACCGGGCTTCTTTGCTTTGCCGAGGTTTCAAATTTCGTCCTCCGCGGCGCAGCCTATCTGCTGCCGACGGTTTCCGCTCAATATTACATCTCGTGCAGCACGTGCGTCGCTTTCACGGCCGCCGAGGCCCGGTTCTCGACGCCGAGCTTCACGTAGATCTGTTCGAGGTGCTTGTTCACGGTGCGCGCCGACAGTCCCAATATTTCACCGATGTCGCGGTTGGCCTTGCCCTTGGCGATCCAGAGCAGCACTTCGGATTCGCGCTGGGTCAGCGAAAAGCGCTGGCGCAGCATCTCGTCGTCGCTGCGCTGATTGGCGGCGGTGAGACGGAAGAGATATTCGTCGGGGCCGATCGCGCCGAGGAAGGCGAGCTGCAGCGCCGCCTGACCGGCATGGGCGATCGAGATGATGCCGTCGCGTACTGCGGCTGCGCGGTCGCCCATCCAGGTAGCGATATGGCGGACGACGATTTCCATGCCGTCATCGCTGCCCATGGCGGCATTGACCAGCCGTGTCGCCTGCGGCGTCGACCAGTGGACCGCGCCGTCGCCTCTGACTGCCAGCAGATGGCGCCCGGCGGCGTCGAGCGCCACGCGGGCGCTCTGCGCCGAGCGGGCGTTGCGCAAATGGACACGGATGCGGGCCCGCAATTCGTCGATGTTGATCGGCTTGGCGAGATAGTCGACACCGCCGGATTCCAGCGCGTGGACGACATGCTCGGTCTCGGTCAGGCCGGTCATGAAGATGACAGGCACCTGCGCCACCGCTGCATTCGCCTTCAACCTGCGGCAGGTCTCGAAGCCATCCATGGCGGGCATGACGGCGTCGAGCAGGATCAGATCCGGCGTGATTCGCTCGACGATGCCAAGGGCTGCGCTGCCTGAGGTGGCGATCAGCACGGAAAAGCCGGATTGCTCGAGTGCGTCGGTCAGGAAGCCCAGCGCTTCGGGCGAGTCATCGACAAGCAGAACGATGTCGCGGGGGAGGGCCGGCTCAGCCAATGGGTTCCACCTTTTCGTCGAAGTCGTGCAGGAAAGTCATGAAGCCGGAGAGATCGAAGGCGGCGACATAGGCGCGAAGTTCTTCGGTGAATGGCTGATTTGCCTCCACCTTGGCAAGGTCCGAAAGCTTGGCTTCGATGCCTCTGATATAGCCGATTTCGCCGAGCCGCAGCAATTCCTGTACATGGGCAGCACCCGGGCTCAGCATCGGCGCTTCGGTCGTCACGGGAATAGCGGGCGCGGCGTCGGCATAGACCCATTTCAGGCCAAGATACAAAGCGAGCTTGTCGCGCAGCTGGCGAATGTCGACCGGCTTGCCGATCGCATCATTATGACTGTCGTCGCTGTCGCCGAGAACGGCCGCATCGCCGATATTGGCCGAAAGCATCAGCATCGGCGCCGTCTGGCCGGCCTCGCGCAGGCGCGAGACCAGCTGCCAGCCGCTCATGCCGGGCATGAGGATATCGACGAGGAAAAGATCAGGCATGATGCCCTCGATCAGCGTCAGGCATTCGGCTCCGCCAGCTGCCGTCAAAACGATGAAATCGAGAGGCGCCAGGATTTCGCGCATCATTTCGCGATGGTCTTCGTTATCGTCGACGACGACCACCGTGCGGCGCGGGCCGTCATAACCGGCGATGCGCTTTTCCTGCGGTGCGGCGGCCACGGCGCGCATGACGGCGGACAGCATGAGGCGCACGCGGAACGTCGAGCCCTCGTCCTTGACGCTCGAAACAGCAATCTCGCCGCCGAGCGTGTTGGTCAGAAGCCGGGTGATGGTAAGGCCGAGGCCAAGACCCGGCATTGGCCTGACGCTTTCGGCCTCGCCGCGCTGGAAGGGTTCGTAGATACGCGTCAGATCCTTTTCAGCAATGCCGCGGCCAGTATCGGCAACGGTGAAGGTCGCGACCTGGTTGCGATAGGCGACGTCGAAGGTGACGCTTCCCTCGTCAGTGAACTTGATGGCGTTGGAGAGCAGGTTGACGAGGATCTGGCGCAGCCGCTTTTCATCGGTGCGGACAAATTGCGGCAAGGCCGGCGAGCGCTGGTGCAGGAAAGCGAGCCCCTTCACCTGCGCCTGCGGGCGAAACATGTCGACGATCTGATCGAGGAAATCCTGGATGTTGATCTCATTGGAATAGACCTGCAGGCGGCCGGCCTCGATCTTGGAAATATCGAGCAGGCCGTCGATCAGGCCGGAGAGGTGTTCGGCGCTGCGGCGGATGACCTTGATCGAGGATTGGCGCGGCGCCGGGATGGTGTCGTCGCGCTCGAGGATCTGGGCGTAGCCGAGCACGGCGTTCAGCGGTGTGCGCAGCTCGTGGCTGAGGCCGACGACGTAGCGGCTCTTGGCGCGGTTGGCTGCCTCGGCCGTTTCCTTGGCATTCTGCAAGGCGGTGTCGGTCTTCTTGTGGGCGGCGATCTCCTTGAGCAGCAGGGTGTTCTGGCGCGAGGATTCTTCCTCGGCGACGACGCGGCTGTCATGGGCGAGCACATAGAACCAGCAGACGACGCCCGAGATCACCGAGAAGACGAAGAAGACGATGAGGATGGTGCGATTGACGACCTCGGCCGTCTCGGGCGAGGCGGCGGCGACCTGGTGGGCGATCATCGCCAGGATCGCGCCGATAGCAGTCAATGCCAGCGCGACGGCGATGCCGTAGCGGCCGAGGCGCGTCGTCAGCTTGCTTAGAACGGTTTCCGGCAGCAGCACCTTGGCGACAGTGCCGACCTGCGCGTTGAAACGGGCGGCCGGTTTGCACATGTCGTGGCATCGGCTGTCGAGCGAGCAGCAGAGCGAGCAGATCGGTGCGGCATAGGCCGGGCACCAGGCCATATCCTCCGGCTCGAAGGGATGCTCGCAGATCGAGCAGGTGATGCTCGTCAGGTTCTTCCAGCTGTGGCGCGGCTTGCGGGCGAGGTAGAACTTGCCCTTCGTCGCCCAGGCAAGTGCCGGCGAGGCGATAAGCGCGATGACGAGGGTGATATAGGGCGCCAGCGAGGCGGCGGTCGCGCCAAAGGCGCCGAAATGGGCAATCAGCGACACCGTCGCCGACAGCGTCATGGCGCCGAGGCCGACCGGATTGATGTCGTAGAGATGGGCGCGCTTGAACTCGATGCCGGGCGGAGCGAGGCCAAGCGGTTTGTTGATGAAGAGATCGGCGGAGATCGTGCAGAGCCAGGCCATGGCGATGATCGAGAAGATGCCGAGCGTCTCCTCCAGCAGCCGATAGATGCCGAGTTCCATCAAAAGCAGGGCGATTGCGACGTTGAAAACCAGCCAGATGACGCGGCCGGGATGGCTGTGGGTCAGCCGCGAGAAAAAGTTCGACCAGGCGAGTGAGCCGGCATAGGCATTCATCACGTTGATCTTCAGCTGCGAGACGACGACGAAGGCGGCCATCAATAGCAGCGCGGCATTCTGCCAGGGCACCATATAGCCGAAAGCGGTCAGATACATCTGCGCCGGATCGGCGGCACGATCGACCGGTACGCCCGAGGCCAAGGTCAGCACGACGAGGAAGGAGCCGGCCAGCAGCTTTGGCGCGCCGATGACGACCCAGCCGGGTCCGGCAAGGAAGACGGCCAGGCGATGGCGCCACTTGCGCCGCGGCTCCGGCGGCAGGAAGCGCAGGAAGTCGGCCTGCTCGCCGATCTGCGACATCAGCGCCAGAATGACGGCCGAGGCGGCGCCGAACTGCACCAGATCGAATTCGGCGATGGTGCCGGGCGGGCCCGAGGCATGGCGAATGCCGGCAAAGGCGCGCCAGAGATCGAACTTTTCCCAATCCATGAAGGCGATGAAAATGAAGGGCAGGATGTTCAGCACGATCCAGAAGGGCTGGGTCACCAACTGGAATTTGCTGATCAGCCGCACGCCGTGCGTCACCAGCGGGATCACCATGACGGCGCTGAGGATGTAGCCGATCCAGAGCGGAATGCCGAGGGTAAGCTCCAGCGCCCCGGACATGATCGAGGCCTCGATCGCAAACAGCATGAAGGTGAAGCTCGCATAGATCAGCGAGGTGATGGTCGAGCCGATATAGCCGAAGCCGGCGCCGCGGGTCAGAAGGTCGATGTCCACGCCGTGGCGGATGGCGTAGCGGCTGATCGGCAGGCCGATTGCCAGCATGGCGATCGAAGCGACGAGAATGGCATAAAAGGCGTTGGTGGTGCCGTAGGAGAGAGTGATGGCGCCGCCGATCGCCTCGAGCGCCAGGAAAGAGATCGCGCCGATCGCCGTCTGCGCGATGCGCTGCGAGGAGAAATGGCGGGCGCTCTTTGCGGTGAAGCGCAGCGCATAATCTTCCAGCGTCTGGTTGGCGACCCAGCGATTGTATTCGCGTCTCACCGGAATGATGCGTTGGCGCGCTGCCATGTCTTCCTTCCGGCATTCCGGTTGGGCTTCTCGTCTCGAAACAGTTTTGGCGGGATGGGTGAGAAAGGCAAGGGCGGAGCACTGGCAGATTCACGGAACCGCCATATTTTTGAAGCCGGTCTGTCACACCAGCCCTCTAACTCTCCCGCCGCTCCTTCCAATCATTACAGGTATCACCCATGTCTGCTTCGAGCCTTTTCCGCCTGAGCACCGCCCTCGTCTGCCTCGTTTCGATCGTGCCGTCGCTTGCCGGCGCCGAGCAGGCCGCGGCGGCGAAAGCGCCTTATGTCGAGACCGGAAACACCAACAAGCGCGGTGACGCCTGCTTCTCGACGGTGGACACCAATGCCGCCGTTCATCTCCTCTCCGGCTTCCTCGAAATCTGGACCCCGCGCACGCCTTTCGTCGACGCGGGTGTGGAAGCCCCGGCCAAGGACAATTGCCCTGCGGTCGCCAAGACGGATTGGGATGGCATTCCCCTCAGCACGACCGATGGTCAGGTCGTCAACAAGCTCGTCCATGATGCGAACATCGCCTATGTGGTCAAGGCGACGCGGGCGCGGACGGCCGATCAGGCGGTGGCCGCCTATCTCGACGACCGGCGCGGCAAGAATGCCAGCATCGTCGATGGCCTCGGCCCGCTGACGGCTGCCTGGAAGGCCGGCTCGAAGCAGACCACCACGATCACCGAGGTGGCTGCCGATGCGACGACGGTCAAATATGACGACAAGGGCAACAATCGCGGCGCCGGCAGCAAGCCGGACACGGAAAACAAGACCGATGCCAATCCGGACATGGGTCTTGCGATCGACTTCATCAATGCCGCCAGCGGTGACGGTTCGACGGAACCCGCCAAGCGCTATTTCAAATATGGCCGTCCCTATCGCTGGAGCCAGGACGTGTCGGTTGTCCCGACCTTGGTGCCCGCCAAGAGCGGCAAACCGGTCGAGGACGGCGGGTTCCCGAGCGGCCATACGGCGGAAGCCTGGCGGGATGCACTTGCCATGGCCTATCTCGTGCCGCAGCGTTTCCAGGAAATGGTCACACGCGCCAGCGAGCTGGGTGAAGACCGGATCCTTTCCGGCATGCATTCTCCGCTCGACGTGATGGGCGGCCGGATGCTTGGCACGGCGACTGTCGTCTACAATCTGAACAAGGCCGATAATACAGCGCTGAAGAGCGATGCCTACGCCCAGGCGCAATCATGGCTCATCGCCAAATCCGGCGTTGCCGATGCGGGCGCGCTCGAAGTCGCAGCGCATGCGGCGCCGATCGCCGCAGACCGTTTTGCCGATCATGACGCCAATCGCGCTTACGTGCTGCAGCGCCTGAGCTACGGAATGCCGACGATCCATGCGACCGATCAGCCGGCTCGCGTGCCGCAAGGCGCCGAGGCGCTTCTCGAAACGCGTCTGCCCTATCTCGACGGCGAGCAGCGTCGCGACGTGCTGAAGACGACGGAGATCGCCTCGGGTTATCCGCTCATCGACGATGCGGAAGGTTACGGTCGTCTCAACCTGTTTGCCGCCGCCGATGGCTACGGTGCCTTCGAGCAGGATGTCACCGTGACGATGGACGCGGCAAAGGGCGGCTTCAATGCGATCGACAGCTGGCGCAACGATATCGGCGGCAAGGGCAGGCTGGTGAAGCGCGGCAGCGGTATTCTCGGCCTTTCCGGCGCCAACAGCTATGCCGGCGGCACCGTGCTCGAAGAGGGCGCGCTGGCGGCCGGGTCATCTTCGGCTTTCGGCACCGGCGGGCTGACGGTCAATGGCGGTTCGCTCGTGGTGGCGGCCGACAAGCCGTTGACCGTGAGCGGCGACTATCAGCAGCTCGCCCACGCGACGGCAAAGCTGGCGCTCGGCGCGAACGGTGCCGGCACACTTGTTGTCGAGGGCAAGGCGGCGCTCGCTGGCGATCTCGACGTGACGCTTGCCGATGGTTTTGCCCCGGCACCCGGGACAAAGATCGAGATCCTGAAGGCCGGTAGCGTCGCCGGCACCTTCGGCAAGGTCACTTTTCCTGGCCGCAAGGCCAGCCTTTCCTACAGCCCGACATTGGTCACCCTGACGATTGACGGATAATTTTCTTCTCAAACCAAGAGGGCATTCCCAATGGCGGGGATGCCCTTTGCTTTCCCTGTGTCCGTTTGCCCCCTGCGCCTACGTCATTTTGCGTATGTGTTTTTGCGATGCAGCACCCGATAGTCCCCTCGGCAACAGTTAAATTCCGTTTCCGGCCTGTTGCAGAACAAGAAGAGGGGCTCAACCAGATGAATCTCAGATCCACGATCACCGGCGCTGCGCTCGGTGCCGTCATGGCGGCATCGGCCGCTTTCCACGGCGCGGTTGCCGCCGACGACACGATCAAAGTCGGCGTATTGCATTCGCTTTCCGGCACGATGGCGATTTCCGAAACCACGCTGAAAGACGCCATGTTGATGCTCATCGACGAGCAGAACAAGAAGGGCGGCCTTCTCGGCAAGAAGCTCGAGGCCGTCGTCGTCGACCCGGCTTCCGACTGGCCGCTGTTTGCCGAAAAGGCCCGCGAACTGATCCAGAAGGACAAGGTTGCCGCCGTCTTCGGTTGCTGGACGTCTTCGTCGCGCAAGTCTGTTCTGCCGGTTTTCGAAGAGCTGAATTCGCTGCTCTTCTACCCCGTGCAGTATGAAGGCGAAGAATCCTCGCGCAACATCTTCTACACCGGTGCTGCTCCGAACCAGCAGGCAATTCCGGCCGTCGACTACCTGATGGAAAAAGAAGGCGTCAAGCGCTTCGTGCTCGAAGGTACCGACTACGTCTATCCGCGCACGACCAACAAGATTCTCGAGGCATACCTGATTTCGAAGGGTATTCCGAAAGAAGACATCATGACCAATTATACGCCGTTCGGCTTCTCCGACTGGCAGACCGAAGTTGCCAAGATCAAGGAATTCGGTTCGGCCGGCAAGAAGACCGCCGTCGTCTCGACGATCAACGGCGACGCCAACGTTCCATTCTACAAGGAACTGGGCAACAAGGGCATCAAGGCAACCGACATTCCCGTCGTCGCCTTCTCGGTCGGTGAAGAAGAACTTGCCGGTCTCGACACCAAGCCGCTTGTCGGCCATCTCGCTGCCTGGAACTATTTCGAGTCTGTGGAAAGCCCGGCCAACAAGAAGTTCATCAAGGACTGGCACGCTTACACCAAGAACGACAAGCGCGTGACGAACGACCCGATGGAAGCTGCGTATATCGGCTTCAACGCATGGGTTAAGGCCGTCCAGGCTGCCGGCACGACCGATACCGACAAGGTTCTCGACTCCATCATCGGCGTCAGCGTTCCAAACCTCTCCGGCGGTTATGCGACCGTCATGCCGAACCACCACATCACCAAGCCTGTGCTGATCGGTGAAATCCAGGCCAACGGCCAGTTCGAAATCGTCCAGCAGACGCCTGCCGTCGTCGGCGACGAATGGTCCGATTACCTGCCTGATTCCAAGGACCTGATCTCCGATTGGCGCAAGCCGATGTCCTGCGGCAACTTCAACGTTGCCACCGGCAAATGCGGCGGCAAGGGTTCCTGAGCACGACCCCGATCAGATGATTGTCTGAAGACTTCCGTCCGGGTTTGATCCCGGGCGGAAGCTCCGTCCCAGCGATCACGCCGCGAGGCCAACACTATCCAGGGCGAGAAAGCCGATGCATCGCGCTATAAAGATTTTCCTCATCACGCTCTGCCTGACATTTTCGGGCCTGACATTTTCCGGCCTCGCATTTCCGGGCTTGGCAACATTAAGCGAAGCTCGGGCAGAGGACGATATCCACGTGCTCATCGATGCGCTCGGCATCGGCGACTTCCCGGAACGCGAGGCAGCCATCAAGGCGCTGGTCGCCTCCAAGGATCCCCATGTCAGCCAGATCCTGCAGCAGTTGAGCGACGGCCTTCTCTACGTCAATTCCGATGGCGGCCCGGTGCTCCTCCAGGGCGGCACCGATGACGAGCCGACCTATTCCGATCCGATCAGCGGCGAAGCCGCTGCCGATGTCGATCCTGACATGATGACCAAGGTCAAGATCAACAATGCACTTCGCGGCGTTATCAGCGCCGCCACCAGCCAGTTGACGCTGATGAGCCCGGATCGTTCGGCGCGGCTTGCCGCGGCACAGGGCCTGCTGAAAGATGCCGATCCCGCCAATCTCGACCTGCTGAACGCGGCGCTTGCGGCTGAAAAGGACGCCGAGATCAAAAATACGATGGAAGCGGCGCGCGCAGTGCTGCTGCTGAAGACGGATGCGAGCGTCGAAGACAAGAAGGCAGCGATCGATACGATCGCGGCTCGCGGCAATCGTGATGCGCTGACCATTCTGACGACCACACTCGAAACCGCGCCTGATGACCTGAAGCCGGCGATCCAGGCAGATATCAGCGCCATCAATCGCAGCCTGGCGCTGTGGGATATCGTCCAGAACGTCTGGTACGGATTGTCGCTCGGCTCGGTGCTGCTGCTGGCGGCGATCGGCCTTGCCATCACCTTCGGCGTCATGGGCGTCATCAACATGGCGCATGGCGAAATGGTGATGATCGGCGCCTATACCACCTATGTGGTGCAGGAATACATTACCTCGACCTTTCCCGGCGTGGCGGACTATTCGCTTGCCTTTGCCGTGCCTGCCGCCTTCGTCTTTACCGGCTTCGTCGGTCTGGTGATCGAACGCGCCGTCATCCGCTATCTCTACGGCCGGCCGCTCGAAACACTGCTTGCGACCTGGGGCGTGTCGCTGATCCTGCAACAGGCCGTGCGCAGCATCTTCGGCCCGACCAACCGCGAGGTCCGCAATCCGACCTGGATGTCCGGCGTCTTCGACCTCGGCGGGCTCTCCATCACCTGGAATCGACTGTGGATCATCGTCTTTTCGATGGTTGTCTTCGTGACGCTGCTCCTGCTGCTCAAACGCTCGGCCTTCGGGCTGCAGATGCGCGCCGTCACGCAGAACCGCCGCATGGCATCGTCGATGGGCATCCGCACCGGCTGGGTCGATGCCTTCACCTTCGCGCTCGGTTCGGGCATTGCCGGTATTGCCGGCGTGGCGCTCAGCCAGATCGACAACGTTTCGCCAAACCTCGGTCAATCCTACATCATCGACAGCTTCATGGTCGTCGTCTTCGGCGGTGTCGGCAACCTCTGGGGCACGCTGGTCGGTGCGCTCTCGCTCGGCGTCGTCAACAAATTCCTCGAGCCCTTCGCCGGCGCCGTGCTCGGCAAGATCCTGGTGCTCGTCCTCATCATTCTCTTCATCCAGAAGCGTCCCCGCGGGCTCTTCGCACTCAAAGGAAGGGCGGTGGAAGCATGATAACGGCCTTCCTTCTCCGATCAGTAGATCGCAAGATCGTCATTGCCATCGCCCTGCTGCTTCTGGTCGCCGTTCTCGTACCGGTGCTGAACCTGATGACCGGGCCGACCAATCCGCTGCACGTGCCGACCTATGTCATGTCACTGTTCGGCAAGTATCTGACCTATGCGCTGCTGGCGCTGGCGCTCGATCTCGTCTGGGGCTTCTGCGGCATTCTCTCGCTCGGCCACGGCGCCTTCTTTGCGCTCGGCGGTTATGCGATGGGCATGTATCTGATGCGCCAGATCGGCACCCGCGGCAGCTACGGCGACCCAATCCTGCCCGATTTCATGGTGTTCCTGAACTGGAAGGATCTGCCCTGGTTCTGGTACGGCTTCAACCACTTCTGGTTTGCGGCGCTAATGGTGCTCGTCGTGCCCGGCCTGCTCGCCTTTGTCTTCGGCTGGTTCGCCTTCCGCTCACGCGTCAACGGCGTCTATCTCTCGATCATCACCCAGGCGATGACCTACGCGCTGCTGCTCGCCTTCTTCCGTAACGATATGGGCTTCGGCGGCAATAACGGCCTGACCGATTTCAAGGACATTATCGGCTTCAACGTTCAGGCTGACGGCACGCGTGCAGCCCTGTTTGCGGCAACCGCGGTCATGCTGGCGCTGTCGCTGCTGCTGGCCTCGGCGATCGTTCGTTCGAAATTCGGCAAGGTGCTGGTCGGCGTGCGCGATGCGGAGAGCCGCACGCGCTTCCTCGGTTACCGCGTCGAACATTTCAAGCTCTTCACCTTCGTCGTCTCGGCGATGATGGCGGGCATATCAGGCGCGCTCTACGTTCCGCAGGTCGGCATCATCAACCCCGGCGAATTCGCTCCTGCCAACTCGATCGAAGTCGTCATCTGGACGGCGGTCGGCGGGCGGGCGACGCTGATCGGGCCGATCATCGGCGCGATCCTCGTCAATGGCGGCAAGACGATCTTCACCGGTCTCTTCCCGGAGTTCTGGCTGTTTGCGCTCGGCGGTCTCTTCGTCGCCGTCACGCTGTTTCTGCCGAAGGGCGTGGTCGGCACGATCGCCCCCTATCTCGGCAAACGGAAAACCGCTTCCCCTGTGATGCCGCCGGCGGCGCAGGAAGACGGCATCGAGCCGAAAATCCAGGCAGCGGAGTGAACACAGTGATTCCCGACGTCAAACCCAACAGCGTACTTTATCTCAACGGCGTTTCGGTTTCCTTCGATGGCTTCAAGGCATTGAATTCGCTGTCGATCGTCATCGAACCCGGCGAGCTTCGCGCCATTATCGGCCCGAACGGCGCCGGCAAGACGACGATGATGGATATCATCACCGGCAAGACCAGGCCCGACGAGGGCGAAGTGTTCTTCAACGGCACGATCGATCTCACCAAGAAGGACGAGGCCGATATCGCCCAGCTCGGCATCGGCCGCAAATTCCAGAAGCCGACGGTGTTCGAAAGCCATACGGTCTGGGACAATCTGGAATTGGCGTTGAACCGCCGCCGCTCGGTGTTTTCGACGCTGTTCTATCGGCTTTCGGGTGAGGACAAGGCCCGCATCGATGAGATCCTCGAAACGGTGCGGCTGACGCACCGCCGCGACGAGCTGGCCGCCAACCTTTCGCATGGGCAGAAGCAGTGGCTGGAAATCGGTATGCTGCTGGCGCAGGAGCCGAAGCTCCTGCTCGTCGACGAGCCGGTGGCCGGTATGACCGACGCGGAAACGGCGGAGACGGCGATCCTGCTGAAGGACATTGCCAAGACCCGCTCGGTCGTCGTCGTCGAACACGATATGGGCTTCATCCGCGACCTCGGCGTCAAGGTGACCTGCCTTGCGGAAGGCTCGGTGCTGGCTGAGGGATCGATCGATTTCGTCAGCTCCGATCCGAAGGTGATCGAGAACTATCTGGGGCGGTGATCCATGCAACTTAGAGGCTTGAACCTGACAAAAGAAAACGCTCTAAAACGGGCGGGTTTTATTGTGGGGTTTCATCATGGCTTTTCTCGGCATTCTGGTCGTGGCGATCAGCGGCGCGGCCGTCTGGTATTGGCGTTTGAAAATGATGCGTGAAGCGGGAAGCGAGATCATCGATTCCGTCGAACGCATGCGGGGCGTCTATAAGCGCGGAAAGTTGCGCAAGCAGGCGGAGGCAGCGCCGCTGGCCTCGATCGCCGATCCGGCGATTGCGGCAGTGGCTTTCTTCTTCTGCCTCGCCAAGGAAAAGCCGATCCATCTCGAGGCCGCGAAGGATGTCGTGCGCAACCGCATGAAAGGCATCATCCGGCCGGGCGATATGGAAGAGGTGCTGGTTTTTGCCGAGTGGGCGTCCAAGAACGTTACCAGTCCCGAAGACCCGATCCGCCGGTTCCGGGATCTCTGGATGAAGGCGCTCGACATGCATGAGCGTCAGCAATTGATCGGCATTGCCGAGGACGTGGCCGTCGCCGGCGGCGAGAGAACGAAAGAACAGGACCACGCCCTGCAGATGCTGAGGCGGACGCTGATGAACTGATGGGGAATGGGTGAACGGATGCTGACAGTCGAAAACGCAAATCTGCATTATGGCGCCGCACAGGCGCTGCGCGGCGTCTCCATCAAGGCGGAGATGGGCAGGATTACCTGCGTATTGGGGCGCAACGGCGTCGGCAAGAGTTCGCTCCTGCGCGCCGTGACCGGCCAGCATCCGCTGTCGGCCGGCACCGTCACGTTCAACGATACAAGGCTGAACGGCCTGCCGCCCTTTGCCCGCGCCAAGCAGGGCATCGGTTATGTGCCACAGGGGCGGGAAATTTTCCCGCTGCTGACGGTCAAGGAAAATCTCGAAACCGGCTTTGCTCCGCTCGGCCGCCGCGACCGCAACATACCCGACGATATCTTCAGCCTCTTCCCGGTGCTGAAGTCGATGCTGTCGCGCCGCGGCGGCGATCTTTCCGGCGGCCAGCAGCAGCAGCTGGCGATCGGGCGGGCGATGGTGACGCGGCCGAGGATTCTGGTGCTCGACGAGCCGACCGAGGGCATTCAGCCGTCGATCATCAAGGATATCGGCCGGGCGATCCGTTATCTCCGCGATTCCACCGGCATGGCGATCCTGCTCGTCGAACAATATCTCGACTTCTGCCGGGAGCTTGCCGATTACGTCTACATCATGGATCGTGGCGAGATCGTTCATGAAGGCCTTGCCGAAACGCTGGATACGCCGGAGGCCCGCCGTCACCTGACCGTCTGATCGGCAAATGCTGCATTTTGCGGCAGCTGGCGGGGCGCCTTTCAAATCTGCCAGCTCGGCTGCGGCTATCCTTGGACGGCATGGGAATTGCTTGCTTTCCGTGACCCGCACGATTGAATGGAAAACCGGTGGCGCAACCGAAAGGCACGAGATGGTGATTGCGGCGGCAGGCACGAGACCGCAAAGAGCGGAAGGACGCGGGCATCTGGCGGCAAAGCTGCTGGATGGTCGCACGCGGCTGCGTGAACTCTATCAGGAAGGCGCGGCGAAGATCCGCCTGCCCGATACGTTCGATGCCTCGATGGAAGCCGTCATCATCAACACAGCAGGCGGGTTGACTGGCGGCGATCGGATGGACTGGAGCGTCGTGGCCGGCGCCGGCACGAAGATCGACGTCACCACCCAGGCCTGCGAAAAGATCTACAAGGCATCGGCCGGTACAGCCGAGGTGACGACCAGCATCAAGGTCGGAGCCCAAGCCCGCGTTGACTGGCTGCCGCAGGAAACGATCCTTTTCGATCGTGCCGCACTTTTTCGCCGGCTGGATGTCGATCTTGACGAAGACTCCGAATTCCTGGCCGTCGAGGCCATATTGCTCGGCCGCAAGGCGATGGGCGAGACGGTCGAGACCGGGCTTTTCCGCGACCGCTGGCGCATCCGCCGCTCGGGCCGGCTGATCCATGCCGAGGAGCTCAGGCTGTCGGAAGGGGTGACTGCCTTGGCAGCACGTCAGGCGGTGCTCGGCGGACAAGTGGCCTTTGCGACGCTGCTTTATGCCGGACCGCTTTCGGAAGCCTATCTCGGCAAGGTGCGGCCGCTCGTCGAAGGTTCGATGGGCGGCGCGAGCGCCTGGGACGGCAAGCTCGTCGTCCGCCTTGCGGCAGCCGACGGCTTCTCACTCAGAAAAATCCTGATCCCGATCATTTCCGCCTTGCGCAATGGTGCGCCCGTGCCGAAAGTCTGGAATCTATGAGTTCAATAAGCAGGTAGATGATGAACCTCACTCCGAGAGAAAAAGACAAGCTGCTGATATCCATGGCGGCGATGGTGGCACGGCGGCGGCTGGAGCGCGGCGTCAAGCTGAACTATCCCGAGGCGATCGCGCTGATCAGCGATTTCGTCGTCGAAGGCGCACGCGACGGCCGCCCGGTCGCCGAGCTGATGGAGGCCGGCGCCCATGTGATCGGCCGCGATCAGGTGATGGAAGGCATTGCCGAGATGATCCACGACGTGCAGGTGGAGGCGACATTCCCCGATGGCACCAAGCTCGTCACCGTCCATGAACCGATCCGCTAAGGGGATTGATATGCTCGAGCTCAGGCCCAATTGCGAATGTTGCGACAAGGATCTGCCGCCGGAAAGCAGCGAGGCGCGGATCTGCACCTATGAATGCACCTTCTGCGCCGATTGCGTCGATGGCGTGCTGAAGGGCGTCTGCCCCAACTGCGGCGGCAATCTAGTTGCCAGACCCATCCGACCGGCTGATATGCTCGCCAAACATCCGGCGTCGACGAAACGTGTGCTGAAGGCCGAGGGCTGCGCGCCCAGGGCCGCTTAAGGAGATAATATGATTCCGGGCGAGATCATTGCCGCAAGCGGCGACATCGAACTGAATACCGGCGCGCCGACGGTGACGCTGGAGGTGTCCAATACCGGCGACCGGCCGGTGCAGGTCGGTAGCCACTATCATTTCGCCGAGACCAATGCTGGGCTCTCCTTCGACCGGGCGGCGGCGCATGGCAAGCGGCTGGATATTCCGGCGGGAACTGCGGTGCGCTTCGAGCCGGGACAGACGCGCTCGGTGACGCTGATCCCGCTTTCCGGCAAGCGCGAAGTTTATGGCTTCCGTCAGCTGGTGATGGGCAAGCTTTAACGGGAGGGATGCATGCGTTTGAATATCTGCCTGATCGGGGCGGCGATGCTGCTGATGGCTGATCGCGCTTCCTCTCAGGATATCGATTGCCAGAATCCCAAGACGCAATCGGATATGACTTCTTGCGAGTCGGCGCGCCACGAGACCGCCGACAAGGCTCTGAATGTGCAATATAAGAAGACCCGCGCCACCTTGGCGGCGGTCGACAAGGATCTCGATGACGACATGAAAGGTGCGGAGCAGGCGCTGGTCAAGGCGCAGCGCGCCTGGATCGATTACCGCGACGCCGAATGCGACGCCTTCGGTTTCCAGGCCCGCGGCGGCACGATGGAGCCGATGCTGGTCGCCGGGTGCCTCGCCAATATCACCGACAAACGCACGAAAGAGCTGAAAGAGCTCGAAGACACGATGAGCAATTAAGGTGATCAAGAAGATCATGATCGTCGGCAATGGTGAGGTCGCACAGGCGGAAGCAGGTGTGATCGATGCCGCCGATTTCGTCATCCGCTTCAACGATTGCCGTTCCTACGGGACCGGCGGCAGCCGGACGGATGCCGTTGCGGTCTGCAATACCGGCCGGCCGGCAAAGGCGATGCTCGGCGCGCCGCAATGGCGTGCCCATCCCGGCGTCGTTTCGGCCCGCGAAATCTGGAGCGTGCGCGACCCGGAAAAATTCGCCGCGATGCGGGCGCCGCTTGCCGTCTCGCATCCCGATCTCGACGATTTCTGCGACGATTATACGGACGCGTTCGCTGCCTTCTGCGCGGAGACCGGCAAGACGCATGCCGTCATCGGCAAGGCGGTCCACGAAGCGGTTGACGCCTCGCTTTCGGCCTTTGCGCCGGCGCCCTATGTGGTGCCGAGCAGCGGCATGATCGTCATCGCCGAAGTGCTGGACAAATATGCCGAGGCCGACGTGATGCTGGCTGGCTTTGGCCACGTCGGTTGGGAATGGCACCCGTTTGCGGCCGAACGGCAGCTCGTCGATCGTTATATTGCTGCCGGCCGCCTCAGGCGGCTTGGCGGAAAAACACTAGAACAGGATGATTTTAGGCCCGGTGGCCTAAAATCTGAATCCTGTTCTAAATTAAAGAGTTAGAGCATGATGTCGTCCGAAAACCGCTCACACTTTTCGGCATCATGCTCTAGCTCTTCCTCCCACGGAGCCTGATGGATGCCCTACAAGATCTCGCGCGCCGCCTATGCCGGCATGTTCGGACCGACGACCGGCGACAAGGTGCGCCTTGCCGATACGGAACTCTTCATCGAGATCGAAAAGGATTTCACCACCTATGGCGAGGAGGTGAAGTTCGGCGGCGGCAAGGTGATCCGTGACGGCATGGGCCAGAGCCAGGTGACGCGGGCGGACGGCGCGGTCGATACCGTCATCACCAATGCGGTGATCGTCGATCACTCCGGCATCTACAAGGCCGATATCGGCCTTAAGGACGGCCGCATCGTCGCGATCGGCAAGGCGGGCAATCCCGATATGCAGCCCGGTGTGAATATCATCGTCGGGCCGGGCACGGAGGCGATCGCCGCCGAAGGCAAAATCGTCACTGCCGGCGGCATGGACAGCCATATCCACTTCATCGCGCCGCAGCAGATCGAGGAAGCGCTGATGTCGGGCATGACCTGCATGCTCGGCGGCGGCACCGGGCCGGCCCACGGCACGCTCGCCACCACCTGCACGCCCGGTCCCTGGCATCTTGCGCGCATGATCGAAGCGGCCGATGCCTTCCCGATGAACCTTGCCTTTGCCGGCAAGGGCAATGCCTCGCTGCCGGGGGCGCTGACCGAGATGGTGCTGGCCGGCGCCACCTCGCTGAAGCTGCACGAGGATTGGGGCACGACTCCAGGCGCCATCGACTGCTGCCTGTCGGTCGCCGACGAATATGACGTGCAGGTGATGATCCACACCGATACGCTGAACGAAAGCGGCTTCGTCGAGGATACGATCGGCGCGATCAAGGGCCGCACAATCCATGCCTTCCACACGGAAGGGGCAGGTGGCGGACACGCGCCCGACATCATCAAGATCTGCGGCCAGCCGAACGTCATTCCGTCGTCGACCAATCCGACCCGGCCCTACACGGTCAATACGATCGCCGAACATCTCGACATGCTGATGGTCTGCCATCATTTGTCGCCATCGATCCCCGAGGATATCGCCTTTGCCGAAAGCCGCATCCGCAAGGAGACGATCGCTGCCGAAGACATATTGCACGATATCGGCGCCTTCTCGATCATCTCGTCCGACAGCCAGGCCATGGGCCGCGTCGGCGAGGTGGCGATCCGCACCTGGCAGACGGCCGACAAGATGAAGCGCCAGCGCGGCCGGCTGAAGGAGGAAAAGGGCGACAACGACAATTTCCGCGTCCGCCGCTATATCGCCAAATATACGATCAACCCGGCGATCGCCCACGGCCTCAGCCACGAGATCGGCTCTGTCGAAGTCGGCAAGCGCGCCGACCTCGTGCTCTGGAACCCGGCCTTCTTCGGGGTGAAGCCCGACATGGTGCTGCTCGGCGGCTCGATCGCCGCCGCCCCGATGGGCGATCCGAATGCCTCGATCCCGACGCCGCAGCCGGTGCATTATCGGCCGATGTTCGCCTCCTATGGCCGGAGCCTCACCAATTCCTCCGTCACCTTCGTCAGCCAGGCCTCGCTCGATGCCGGCCTGAAGGGCCGGCTCGGGGTCGCCAAGCAACTCGTGGCGGTGAAGAATACCCGTGGCGGCATCTCCAAGGCCTCGATGATTCACAACGACCTGACACCGGAAATCGAGGTCGATCCGGAGACCTACGAGGTCAGGGCGAACGGTGAATTGCTGACATGCGAGCCGGCGACAGTGCTGCCGATGGCGCAGCGCTATTTCCTGTTTTAGACACGCGGCCCTCTGTATGACGGATGGCTCCGATGATGACAGGCATCCGCTGGCTGTTGCGGGCCGTATTCCTGCTCGTGTTTCTGGCGGCCTGCGGAACCTTCATTCCCCGGCCGCTGATTGCCCCGGTCAAGGCGTCGTCGGCGGCGGCGCATCGGATTCTCCTGCTGTCCGGACCAATCCATACCGATATCGCCATTCCACTCGACGAGGAGACGCGGGCTGCCTTTTCCTTTCTCGCCGAGACCGGTTTTCCCCTCGGCCATCCGGATGCGGAATGGCTCATTATCGGCTGGGGCGGCCGCGCCTTCTATCTGGAAACCCCGAGCTGGGCGGAGCTGAAGCCGCTGCCGGTGCTGCGGGCGCTGACGATCGACCGTTCGGTGCTGCATGTGGACCTTGCCGGTGATATCACCGAGCCGCAGCCGAGCGTTGCGGCATTCGACGTCAGTGACGATCAACTGGCGCGACTGCGCAATTTTATCGCGGACAGCTTCGTTCGCGACGCGGGCGTGGTGGCGCCGATGGCGGATGCGGGTTACGGCGAGATCGACCGGTTCTTCGAGGCCAAGGGATATTTCAATGCCCTCTTCGGCTGTAACACCTGGACGGCTGCCGCGCTCCGCTCGGCGGGGCTCAGGACCGGTTTATGGAACCCGCTTCCACAATCATTGCGATTGTCTGTGAGTGTCTACAATTGAACCAGCCGCCGGGCGGCCTGCTCTTAAAGTGAATTGTAAAAGCTACTCTCCACTCGGTTGTAAAAATCGCTGGAAAGACCGGTATTTTTTCCAGTTAGACCATTCTGGAACAGCCTCGCGGTGCGGCCCGATAAAGCTGTTTAAAATCAATCATCTAAGTGTCTCTCTGCGCTGTTCGATTCAGGGATCGGAAGGCTGCATCTCCTGCTAGAAAAAATCTGTCCACCGAAAGGTCCGAAACCGTTCGAATTTTAACGAGTGGATTAAAACACCCGCAGCAATTGGGCTCCTATCAATGCTTTGAAACGCCGGGCAGGAAGGTTGATTCTCATGAGAAACTGGATGTCGCTGCAGGCCGATTTCGGCAATTTTCAATATCGCGGGAATGTCTATGTCTTTGCATTGAAGATGAGCTTTCTCACGATCATTCTCTCCGGCGTCATCATGGCGCTGACCATACCGCCGCTCAGGCTTCTTGGGCTGCTGCCGGTGACGCTCTGGCACGCGATCGGTTTCGGCGCGATTTTTTCCTGGCTCGTCGGCGGCACGGTTTCCGGCATGCTGTCGCTGGCCGCCGGTTTTGCCCTGCATGAGCTGACGCTGTCGCGGGCCGAGTTCGAAAAGCTCAGCCGCACGGACACGCTTTCGGGCCTGTTGAACCGCCGTGCCTTCACGGAAGCGCTCGAAAACACCGAGGGCAACGCCTCGCTGGTTATTTTCGATGTCGATCGCTTCAAGGCGATCAATGATCGCTTCGGCCATGGCTGCGGCGATGCCGTCATCACCGCGGTTTCGGCCATGCTTATATCCGCCTTCGATGACATGTCCGTCGTCGCAAGACTGGGTGGGGAGGAGTTCGGCGTCATCGTCTCCGGCGAGCCGCTGGAGGCGCGGATGGAGCGCATCGAAGGTGTCCGGAGCCGGATCGCAAGCGGCGCCATCGCGGCCGAAGGGCACGATATCCGCATCACCGTTTCCGGTGGTGTTGCCGATCTCGCCGCCGGGCGCAGCAAGCAGGCGGTCTATGCTTCGGCAGACCGGGCGCTCTACCTCGCCAAGGCGCTCGGACGCAATCGCGTCGTACACGAGCGGGAAGGCCTGCATCATGCCTGGCACGGGCTGGTCGATAATGGCCTCAATGCCAAGGGCAGGAGCGACGAGAGCGACAACGTGATGCAGGCTTACGGAATATAAAAGTCCGACGCGGGCACAAAGGCCATTGGTGCTTGCATCGGGAAAGGCTATTTTGCATGGTCGTCGTCTCATCAAAACGGACATATCATGCAGCGCGTCACCTCCTATCTTCCCGCCGGAACCCCGTCCTCCCATCCGACCGCCCAGGTCAAGTTGCCGCACGATCTGCGCCATCTGCGCCGCAAGCTGCTGCATCTGGAAAATGGCGAGATGGTCATGCTCGATCTCAAGGATCCGGTGCTTTTCGCCAATGGCGACCTGCTGGTGCGCGATGACGGCGAACTGATCGAGATTCTCGCGGCCGATGAGAAGCTCTTCGAAATTCGCGGCCGCGACCGCACGCATCTGGTCGAGCTTGCCTGGCATCTCGGCAATCGTCATCTCGCGGCCCAGATCGAGGAAGACCGGATCGTCATCCTGCGCGACCACGTCATTCGCAGCATGCTGCAGGGCCTCGGCGCCACCGTCCTCGACATCGAGGAGCCCTTCCAGCCGGCGCGCGGCGCCTATCATTCCCACGGCGCGCATTCGCACGATCACGGTCATACCGCGCATGACCATGGGCATGTGGCTCATGACCATGGTCATGAGAGCAAACATGATCACGGCCACGACCATGTGCATGGGCCGGGATGTAACCATGACCATGACCATGATCACGACCACGGGCATCACGGCCACAAGCACGACTGAGGTTCGATGACTGGGGATTACGAGCTGCAGGCATTGCTGCGCCTGACGGCATGGCTCTCGCCGGCCTTTCCGATCGGCAGCTTTGCCTATTCGGGCGGGCTGGAGCGGGCCGTGGCGGACGGGCTGGTCACGGATGCCGCCTCGCTTGCCGGCTGGATCGACACGCTGATCGGCCATGGTTCGGTCTGGAACGATGCGGTGCTGCTGGCCGAAAGCCACAGGTGTCACGGAGAACCAGCGCGGCTTGCCGAGATCGCTGCCCTTGCCGCCGCACTTGCCGGATCGCGCGAGCGCCATCAGGAAACCATGCTGCTCGGCGAGGCCTTCCTGGCGGCGGCCCGCGCCTGGCCGGATGGCATATTCGAAAGGCTGCCTGAGAAGGCGGCCTATCCTATCGCGGTCGGGGCGGTGACCGGCGCGCACGGCATAGGACCCGAGAAGGCGCTCGCCGCCTTCCTGCATGCCTATGCCTTGCAGGCGGTTTCTTCAGCCATCCGCCTCGGCGTCACCGGTCAGAGGGACGGTGTCGCCATGCTTGCCGGTCTCGAAGTGCAGATCACCGAGGTCGCCCGGCGGGCAGCGGCCTCGACGCTCGACGATCTCGGTTCGGCGGCGGTGCAAGCCGATATTGCCGGCCTGCGCCATGAGACACAGGCGACGCGGCTGTTCCGCTCGTGACGGCGTAAAATTATCCGAGCATCTGCGTCATTTGACGGTGGCGTGCGCAGCGGCCACGGCTATCATCGGGTTCGATTGGAGTGAGACATATGAAATCTAGAAACGGACCTCTGCGTGTCGGCATCGGCGGGCCGGTCGGCTCGGGCAAGACGGCGCTGACCGAAAAGCTCTGCAAGGCGATGCGCGACGACTATTCCGTCGCAGTCGTTACCAACGACATCTACACGACCGAGGATGCCGAGGCGCTGGTGCGCATGCAGGCCCTGCCTTCGGACCGGATCGTCGGCGTCGAGACCGGCGGCTGCCCGCACACCGCCATTCGTGAAGATGCGACGATCAATCTTCAGGCGATCGCCGGCCTCAACCAACGGATCCCCGATCTCGACGTGGTCTTCATCGAATCCGGCGGCGACAATCTGGCCGCGACCTTCTCGCCCGATCTTGCCGATATCACCATCTATGTCATCTCCGTCTGCCAGGGCGAGGAAATCCCGCGCAAGGGCGGGCCCGGCATCACCCGCTCGGATCTTCTCGTCATCAACAAGAAGGATCTGGCGCCCTATGTCGGCGCCGATCTCGAGGTGATGGACCGGGATGCGACGCGCATGCGCGCGAGCCGCCCCTTCGTCTTCTCCGACATGAAGCGCGGCGACGGCGTCAGCTCGATCGTCAGCTTCCTCCGGGAGCAGGGCGGGCTCTGACAATCAGACCTGCGACCGCAGACCGACGCCGCGCATGGCGGCGAGAACAGCAAAATGAAACGGGCCGGGAGATCGCTCCCGGCCCGTTTCGTTTCTTGCGTTTTGCTTATTCCGCCGCAAACGGCGGCAGGCGCAGCACGTTGGTGTCGTTGCCTTTGGCGTTCTTGCGCTTGACCTCCGGGGTTTCGATTGCGGTCAGCCGCTCTTCCAGCGAGTCGATATCGTCGCGGTTCTCGCGGGTGACACGGGTGAGATCCTCGCGCGACAGCGGCAGTTCCTCCTCGTCCTTCCTGCCGACCAGGCGACCGAACATCCAGCCGAGCAGGCGGGACAGATCGTCCATGATCAGGAAGAAGGAAGGCACGACGACGAGCGAGAGCACCGTCGAGACGATGATGCCGCCGATCACCGCGATCGCCATCGGCGCGCGGAACGAACCGCCTTCGCCGACGCCCAGCGCGGAAGGCAGCATGCCCGCCGACATGGCGATCGAGGTCATGATGATCGGCCGGGCGCGCTTGCGGCCGGCTTCGACCATCGCCTCGACGCGAGCCATGCCCTGGTGGCGCATCTCGATCGCGAAATCGACGAGCAGGATGGCGTTCTTTGTGACGACACCCATCAGCATCAGGATGCCGATCATCACGGGCATCGACAGCGGATTGCTGGTGATGATCAGAGCCGCTGCGACGCCGCCGATGGCAAGCGGCAGCGAGAACAGGATGGTGAAGGGCTGGATCACGTCCTTGAAAAGCAGGATCAGCACCGTCAGCACCAGCAACAGGCCCATCAACATGGCGTTGACGAAGCTCTGCTGCATCTCGGTCTGCACCTTGGTGTCGCCGCTTTCGGCAAGGTGCACGGAGGCCGGGATATTGGCAGATTTGACGATCTCGCGGAAACGGGCCGAAGCCGTGTCGAGGGCTACGCCTTGCGGCAGGTCGGAGCCGATCGAGACGACGCGGTAACGGTTGTTGCGCTTGATCGAGCTTACGCCTTCGGAATAGTCGATATTGGCGACGCTCGCGAGCGGAACGGTGCCGCCGCTGGCGGTCTGGATCTTCAACGCGCGGATGGCTGAGAGATCGCGGCGCATGTCGACTGCCGCCTGCACCCGGATCGGGATCTGGCGATCGTCGAGCGAGATCTTGGCAAGGGCCGCATCGACATCGCCGATCGTGGCGACACGGATCGTCTCGGAGATCTGCTGCGGCGTGATGCCGAGGCGGGCGGCCTCGTCCTTGCGCGGGTAGACCTGCAGCTCAGGGCGGGGCAGGGCGCCGTCGGCGCTGACATTGGCGAGCAGCGGGTCGGCGCGCAGCTTGGATTCCAGGATGCCGACGGCGTCATTCAGGTCCTTCTCGTTCTTGGAGAGGAAATTGAAGGAGAGGTCGCGTTCGCCGCGGTCGTTGAGCTTCAGGATATGAACGTCGGGAATATCGCGCAGCTTGGCGAAGACTTCTTTTTCGATACTCCATTGCGGACGTTCACGGCCGTGAACTTCCACCTTCGGCAGCATCGGGCCGATGAGGGGGATGTGCCCGAGCCCGTCATTGACCATCTTCTTGATCAGCGACTGGTCGAGCTTATGGAGTGCCAGCGTGATCGTCGCGCGTCGCAGTTCGAGTTCGCCCTTCGGCGATGCGCCGCCGAGGACGAAGACGCTTTCGACGCCGTTGATATCCTTGACCCTGTCATAGATCGCATCGGTCGTCTTCTCGGTATCGTCAAGGCGTGCATTGGGTGGCAGTTCGACGGAGAGAACAATGCGCGAGGCGTCTTCGGGCGGCAGGAAGCTGCCCGGAACCTGCATCAGGAGCAAAACGGAGCCGGCCAGGAAACCGAAGGCGACAAGCAGCGTCGCATAACGCGTGTACCAGCGCCCCGTCGTGCCGCGTATGAGCCGTGTGTATCCACGCATCAGCAGGCTGTCATTGTCATGATGATCGTCGACGCCGTCTTCCGCACGCATCAGATAGGCGGCCATCATCGGCGTGATGAGGCGCGCCACCATCAGCGAGAAAAAGACCGAGAAGGCGACGGTCAGGCCGAACTGGATGAAATACTGGCCGGGAATGCCCGGCATGAAGGAGACCGGCACGAAGACGGCGATGATGGTGAAGGTGGTGGCGATGACGGCAAGGCCGATTTCATCCGCCGCCTCGATCGCCGCGCGATAGGGCGTCTTGCCCATCTTGATGTGGCGGGCGATGTTCTCGATTTCGACGATCGCATCGTCGACGAGGATGCCGGTCGCCAGCGTCAAGGCAAGGAAGCTGACGAGGTTCAGCGAGAAGCCCATCATGTCCATGACCCAGAAGGTCGGGATCGCCGACAGCGGCAGGGCGATCGCCGAAATCAGCGTCGCGCGCCAGTTCCGGAGGAAAAGCAGAACGACGATGACGGCGAGCAGCGCGCCTTCGAGCAGCGTGTGGATGGCCGCTTCGTAGTTGCCGTAAGTGAAATAAACCGAATCGTCGATCATCTCGATCTTCACATTCGGGTTTTCGCCCCTCACCTTGTCGAGGCTCTGGGCCACGGTTTCGGCGACGCTGACTTCGCTGGCGCCCTTCGAACGGAAGACGCCGAAGGTGACAACAGGCGTATCGTTGAAGCGCGAGAAGGATTTCGGCTCCTCGTAGGTGTCCTTGATGACGCCGAGATCGGACAGCTTGACGAAACGGCCGTTCGGCAGCGCGATCGTCGTATCGGCGAGTTCGGCGACATTGCGGGCGTCGCCGAGAACGCGGATCGCCTGTTCGCTGCCGGCCACCTGGCCGCGCCCGGAGCCGAGGTCGACGTTGGTGCCGCGCAGCTGCTGGTTGACGCTGGCGGCGGTGATGCCGTGGGCATCGAGCTTGCCGGGGGTGAGTTCGATGCGCACTTCGCGCTCGGCGCCGCCGTAACGGTCGACGCGGCCGATGCCGGCCTGACCCTGCAGCGCACGCTTGACCGTATCGTCGACGAACCAGGAGAGCTCTTCCAGCGACATATCGGGCGAGGATACGGCGAAGGTCTGGATCGCCTGGCCCTCGACATCGACCTTGGTGACGATCGGCGCTTCGGCCGTTGCCGGCAGATCGCTGCGGATGCGGTCAATCGCATCCTTGACGTCCTGCACCGCCTGTTCCGTCGGCACTTCCATGCGGAACATGACATTGGTCTGCGAGCTGCCGTCGGTCACCGTCGACTGGATTTCGTCGATGCCGGTGATGGAGGCGATCGCGTCTTCGATCTCCTTCGTCACCTGCATTTCGAGTTCGGCCGGCGAAGCGCCGCTCTGCGTCACGCTGATCGAAACAAGGGGAACGTCGATATTCGGGAAGCGGGTGATCGGCAGCTTGTTGAAGGACTGCATGCCGATGAAGATCAGCAGGCAGAAGGCCAGCAGCGGCGCGATCGGATTTCGAATGGACCAGGCTGAAAAATTCATCGGATGGTCTCTTTAGTTGGAAGCCGCGGGCTGTTCACGCACCGGCGTGATGTGGTCGCCATCGCGGACATAAGCGCCCGCCTTGGCCACGACCTCGTCGCCGCTCTTCAATCCACTGACGATCTCGACATAGGGGCCGTCCTGGATGCCGGTCTCGATCTTGGCGAATTTTACCACGCCGTCCTCGACCTTGCGGGCCGACGAGCCTTCGTTGCCGGTGAGCACGGCGGTCAGGGGAAGCGATACGCCTTGTGTCTCGCGAACGATGATCTCGGCGCTGCCATACATGCCGGAACGCGCCTTGCTGTCATCGTCGATGGAGATATGGACGAGACCGAGGCGAGTGGCCGGATCGACGGTCGGCGACACCAGGCGCACGGCGCCGGAAAGCTTCTCGCGGCTGCCGGAAAGGGAAATGCTCGCCTTCTGGCCGGCCATGATCCTGACGATGTCACTTTCGGCGACCTCGGCGACAAGCTCGATATCGCCGTCGCGGATGAGGGTGAACAGCGGATCGCCGTTGCCGGCGGCAATCGCGCCGACCTTGGCGTTCTTTGCCGAAATCGTGCCCGCCACCGGCGTCTTCACATCGGTGCGGGCGAGTTTCAGATCCGCATCGGCGATCTGGCTATCGAAGACCTTGAGATCGGCTTCGGCGACCTCGATCGCCTGTTCGGCGGAGACAACACGGGCATTGGCGGCGGCAGCGGTCGCATCAGCCTGTTCGACCTGAGCGGTTGAAACGGTGCCCTTCTTGCCCATTTCCTGGGAACGGGCTTGCTGCTGCCTTGCCTGTTCGGCATTGGCCTGCGCCTCAATGAGCTGGGCGCGCAACTGCGCAAGGCTTGCCTCGCCCTTGGCTTTCGTCGCCATCATCTGGCTCTTCGTCAGCACCAGCGCATCATCGTTGAGGGTTGCCAGCGTGCTTTCCGCTTGAACCTTGTCGCCTACGTCGGCTTTCAACGCGCGGATCGAGAGGCCTTCGACCTGCGGTTGGATATAGACTTCCTCGACCGGCTTGACCGTCCCCGTGCCGATGACACGGTCGACGAGGGTGCGGTTCGCAGCCGTGGTGACGACGATCGCCGGCAGGTTCTGCTGCGGTTTTTCGACCGGCTTTTCCTGTGAAAATGCGGTGGATGCAGCAAGAACAGCTGCAAAAAGGGTGGATGCGCCTAAAGTTCCAATCGGCTTGCGTGCCATGCGTCTTCGTCCAATCTTGTAACAAGCTTAGCCGAACTCGCGCGTCTGTCCTTCAGCTCGCGACCAGGCCACTGCCTTTCCTGCATTCTCAAGGGTATCCACACATCATTTGCCGCCTTCATCCCTCGCCGGCAAATCGGCTTCTAATTGGTATCGATTTGCTCGATATGCAAGCCCGGCAGAAAACAATTCCCCATGAGCCGATAATAATTACCATCAGAACCTGAATCAATCACGGAAGGGTTATGCGAACATGACGATGATTGATCCTGCTTCTACCCCAATGACGTTTGACCCCGGACAAATGCGACAGTGGCAAAGGCATTTTTTCATGCAGGCCGTAAAAATACGAAACGCGCGGAAATCTCTCCCCGCGCGTTCGCCTCGAAATGGTGCCGCGATTACTTGGACGCGGCGTCGGTGATGTCGTGCGTCCAGGCGCCCGAGGGCTCCTTGCTGATGATCTTCTGGTCGAGCAGTGCCTTTGCCGTGCGGGCATAGAGCGCTTCGTCCAGCTTGCCGGAGCCGTCGCCGACGAGCTTGGCGACTTCGCCCATCATGCGCTTCTGGTGGTTCTCGTCCTGGCCGCCATTGTCCATGACGATCTCGGCGGCTTCGTCGGGGTTCTCGGTCGCATATTTCCAGCCCTTCATCGAGGCGCGGACGAATTTGACCATCTTCTCCTTGAAGGCCGGGTCCTTCAGCTTGTCTTCCATCGCATAGAGGCCGTCTTCGAGAAGGTCGTTGCCCATCTCGGTATAGTTGAAGACCGTCAGTTCCTCCGGCTTGAAGCCGGCATCGATCGCCTGCCAGTATTCATTATAGGTCATGACGGAGATGCAGTCGGCCTGCTTCTGGACGAGCGGCTGCACGTCGAAGCTCTGCTTCAGCACGGTGACGCCGTTCGCGCCGCCTTCCGTCGAGAGACCCAGCTTGTTCATCCAGGCGAAGAAAGGATATTCGTTGCCGAAGAACCAGACGCCGAGCGTATGGCCCTTGAAGTCGGCTTCGGTCTTGACCGGGCCGTCCTTGCGGCAGATCATTTCGAGGCCCGACTTCTGGTAGGGCTGGGCAATGTTGACGAGCGGAACGCCTTTTTCGCGGGCAACGAGCGCGCCACCCATCCAGTCGACGATGACATCGGCGCCGCCGCCGGCGATCACCTGCTCGGGGGCGATATCGGGGCCGCCCGGCTTGATATCGACGTCGAGGCCTTCTTCCTTATAGAAGCCCTTGTCCTTGGCGACGTAATAACCGCCGAACTGGCCTTGCGTGACCCATTTCAGCTGCAGCACCACCTTGTCGGCGGCCATCGCGTGAGCGGCGGCCAGCGTCATCGCGCTCGCCATCATTGCAACCATCAACTTTTTCATTTTCTTATCCTTACCCTCTGAAGTTATGCCCGAACCCCGTTTGCGAAGCCCGCGCGCGTCTAGCCACCACGGATAGACGGATGCCAGAACGTCACCGCCCGTTCGCTCAGGGCGATGATGCCATAAAAGATCGAGCCGGCCAGCGCCGCGATGGCGATTTCCGCCCAGACCATGTCGACATTCATGCGGCCGATCTCGGTGGAGATGCGGAAGCCCATGCCGACGATCGGCGTTCCGAAGAATTCGGCAACGATGGCACCAATCAGTGCCAGCGTCGAGTTGATCTTCAGTGCGTTGAAAATGAAGGGCATGGCTGCCGGAAGCTTGAGCTTGAGCAGCGTCTGCCAGTCGCTCGAGGCATAGGTGCGCATCAGGTCGCGCTCCATGCTGCCGGAGGCGGCAAGACCGGCGACTGTGTTCACCAGCATCGGGAAGAAGGTCATGATGATGACGACGGCGGCCTTTGACGGCCAGTCGAAGCCGAACCACATGACCATCACGGGGGCGACGCCGATGATCGGCAGGGCCGACACCATGTTGCCGATCGGCAGCAGGCCGCGGCGCAGGAAGGTGATGCGGTCGGCCAGCACCGCGACGACAAAGCCGCTGAGGCAGCCGACGATATAACCGATCAGCACAGCCTTGAAGATCGTCTGCCTGACATCAGCGCCGAGGATCGGCAGGGAGGCCATGATACGGGCGCCGATGGCGCTCGGCGGCGGCAGGATGATGAAGGGGATGCCGGCACCGCGGGTGACCGCTTCCCAGAGGATGAGGATCCAGGCGCCGAAGATCGCCGGGATCAGCAGCTGGAGCGCCGATTTGCCGACAGCGGCGACGGGCTGCAGTTTCGACAGTTCGGTGACGCATCGCCAAGCCAGCAGCCAGCAGGAAAAGAGCAGCAGGAAGTAAGCCCGCGTCGCCATGCCTTCGTTGCCGGAGAGAGCGGAAAGCAGCATCCAGGCGGCGCCATGCGCCCCGATGAACAGCACGGTGGCGCGGTAGGCCGGCGGCTGCGGCGCAAAAGACAGCAGGGCAGCCGCAATGACGATGATGAAGACGAGGCTTGCCGTGCCGTCCGTGAAGGGCCGTGTCGCGCCCTCGGCCAGAAGCGGCAGGGCGATCAGCGCTGCGATGCAGAAGAGGAGGGCGGTCACGCCCTGCCAGGAGAAGGTCAGATGTCTCATGCCGGTCTCCCGCCCATGGCGCGATCGACGATCTTGGCGGCGAGGCCGACGATCGCGACCAGGATGCCCGCCAGCAGCGATCCGGCGACAAGAGCCGCCCAGATATCGATGGTCTGGCTGTAATAGGAGCCGGCAAGCAGCTTTGAGCCGATACCGGCGACAGCACCGGTCGGCAGCTCGCCGACGATGGCGCCCACCAGGCTGGCGGCGATCGCCACCTTCATCGAGGTGAAGAGGAAGGGGATCGAGGCCGGAACCCGCAACTTCCAGAAGGTCTGCGTCGGGCTGGCATAATAGGTGCGCATCAGGTCGAGATGCATGAGTTCGGGTGAGCGCAAGCCCTTCACCATGCCGACGGCAACGGGGAAGAAGGAGAGGTAGGTGGAGATCAGTGCCTTGGAGACGAGGCGGGAAGCGTCGGAATCGAGGTTCAGGAGATGCGCAAGCGCATTGTCGCCGGTCAGCACATTGTAGGAGATAATGACGATCATCGGCGCGATGGCAAGGATCGGTATGGTCTGGCTCGCCACCAGCCAGGGCATCAGCGAGCGGTCCATCGCGCGGTTATGCACGATCAGCACTGCAAGAAGGATGCCGAGCAGCATGCCGAAACCGAAGCCGAGCAGGGTGGAGGAGAGCGTCACCCAGCTGTGATAGACGAGGCTGCGGTTGCTCGAAAGGCTGCGCAGGACGGTGTTTTCATAGACATTCTCAGCCACCTGATGCGGCGCCGGCAGGATCGGCTTCGGCTGCGCCAGCGTTTTGCCGATGAATTCGATGGTCGTCGGTGTGGCGCCGGCGCGGCTGTCCATGTCACGCTGGAACGGTGCGTTCATCAGCACGGCGGCGACATACCAGATGGCGATGAGGGTAAGCAGGATGGTGGTGACGGGGATGATCTTGCTTTTGAAGGTGTCGGGTTTCACAGCGACTGCCCCCATTTGTATATTTCTGAACTCAACCGCCTAAACCTCATGGCTATGCCCCGTCCTCAGCCCCTCGCGGACGCGATGGGCGATCTCCAGGAATTCGGGGGTGTCGCGGATGTCGAGCGGGCGTTCGGCCGGCAGGGGCGAATCGATCACATCGGTGACGCGGCCCGGGCGCGGCGACATCACCACGATCTTGGTCGAGAGATAGACTGCTTCGGGGATGGAATGGGTGACGAAGCAGATCGTCTTGTTGGTGCGCGCCCAGAGTTTCAGCAGCTCTTCGTTCAGATGATCGCGGACGATTTCATCAAGGGCGCCGAACGGCTCGTCCATCAGAAGCAGGTCGGCATCGAAGGCCAGCGCCCGGGCGATCGAGGCGCGCTGCTGCATGCCGCCGGAAAGCTGCCAGGGGAATTTCTTCTCGAAGCCGGACAGGCTGACGAGATCGAGCGCCTCGGCGATGCGCCGCGCCCGGTCGGCGCTGGAATAGCCCATGATTTCCAGCGGCAGGGCGATGTTGTTTTCGATGGTGCGCCAGGGATAGAGCGCCGGCGCCTGGAAGACATAGCCATAGGCGCGGGCCTTGCGGGCTTCCTCCGGCGTCATGCCGTTGATCGAGATTTCGCCGGAGGTGCTCTTTTCGAGATCGGCGATGACGCGCAGGAAGGTCGTCTTGCCGCAGCCCGACGGGCCGATGAAGGAGACGAAATCGCCCTTGCGGACATCGAGATTGACATCGCTCAGCGCATTCACCGGGCCGTCATTCGCCTGGTAGGTGAGACAGAGATCCTTGGCGGATACGACGGAGGGTGCTTGCATCAATGCGACCGTTCTTGTTTTCGCCGCGGGGAGGCGGTTTGCGTGTTACCATCGCCGCAGGCCCTGCCGGCGGCACATTTCATGGAGGAAGAGAATGGACGCGACATCAAAACCCACCTGCCACATCGTTCGGCCCAACTTTGCCTATGACGGCAAGCAGGGGCTCAGCTATTTCGAAGGGATAGCGGCCGAGACGGTCGGCGCCAAGGGCATCTGCATGCACCTGCTGACGATTCCGCCCGGCGTGCGCGCCAAGGCGCATCTGCATGAGGCGCACGAGACGGCGATCTATATGCTCTCCGGCGAGGCTCATACCTGGTACGGAGACCGGCTCGAGCAGCACGTTATCGTCCATGCCGGCGAACTTTTCTATATTCCGGCCGGCGTGCCGCATCTGCCGGCAAATCTCAGCAGCACGCCGTGCACGGCGATCATCGCCCGCACCGATCCGAACGAGCAGGAAAGCGTCGTGCTGCTGCCGGAGCTGGATGCGCTGGTGCCGGCCTGAGGTCATAGGCATCGAAAGGCCGTTCCCCGGTTTATGGCGGTATCGTCGCGCACCATCATCACACGCCGGTCGCCGGAATGCCGCTGCGCGTCACCTTGCGCGGGGCGGTGATCTCCTTCCACTGGGACAGCGCCTTGCTGACGGCGGTTACCGGTTCGCGCCGGACGAATTCGCCGTGGCCCTCCTGGGTCTTGATGGTGCTCTCCTCGATCGCGACGACGCCACGCGTCAGCGTGTAGCGCGGCAGGCCGGTCACTTCCTTGCCTTCGAAGACGTTGTAGTCGATCGCTGACTGCTGAGCCTTGGACGAGATGATCTTGGACCGCTTCGGATCCCAGACGACGATATCGGCATCGGCGCCGATGAGGATCGCGCCCTTCTTCGGATAGATGTTGAGGATCTTGGCGATATTGGTCGAGGTGACCGCGACGAATTCGTTCATCGTCAGCCGGCCGGTGTTGACGCCGTGCGTCCAGAGCATCGGCATGCGGTCTTCGAGGCCGCCGGTGCCGTTCGGGATCTTGGTGAAGTCGCCGACGCCGAAACGCTTCTGCGCCGTGGTGAAGGCGCAATGGTCGGTGGCGACCACCTGCAGCGAGCCGGAGGCAAGCCCCGCCCAGAGTGAGTCCTGATGCTGCTTGTTGCGGAAGGGCGGCGACATCACCCGGCGGGCGGCGTGATCCCAGTCGGGGTTGGAATATTCGCTCTCGTCGAGCGTCAGGTGCTGGATCAGCGGTTCGCCGTAGACGCGCATGCCCTTGGCGCGGGCGCGGCGGATCGCTTCATGCGCCTGTTCGCAGGAGGTATGAACGATATAAACAGGGCAGCCGGCCATGTCGGCGATCATGATGGCGCGGTTGGTGGCTTCGCCCTCCACTTCAGCGGGGCGGGAATAGGCATGCGCCTCGGGGCCGTTATTGCCTTCGGCCAGCAGCTTTGCCGACATCGAGGCGACGACATCGCCGTTTTCGGCGTGCACCAGCGGCAGCGCGCCGAGTTCGGCGCAGCGCTGGAAGGAGGCGAACATCTCGTCATCATCAACCATCAGCGCGCCCTTATAGGCCATGAAGTGCTTGAAGGTGTTGATGCCCTTGTCACGAACGATGGTTTCCATCTCCTTGAAGACCTGCTCGCTCCACCAGGTGACCGCCATGTGGAAGGAATAATCGCAATTGGCCCGCGTCGATTTATTGTCCCACATGGTCAGCGCTTCGAGCAGCGACTGGCCGGGGGCGGGCAGCGCGAAATCGACCACCATCGTCGTGCCGCCGGAAAGGGCCGCGCGCGTGCCGCTCTCGAAATCGTCGGAGGAATAGGTGCCCATGAAGGGCATTTCGAGATGGGTGTGCGGATCGATGCCGCCGGGCATGACATAACAGCCGGAAGCATCCAGCGTCTCGTCGCCCGACAGGTTCGGGCCGATCTCGATGATCTTGCCGCCGTCGATCTTGACGTCCGCCTTGTAGGTCAGGTCGGCCGTGACGATGCTGCCGTTCTTGATGACTGTGCTCATTTTCCGAACTCCCTGTCGCTGCGCGGTGCCTGCGCAAGCTGGTTATCCAATGACTGGCGGTAGCGGATGCAACCGCGCATAAATTGAGGCCAATCGGGCACGATCTGACCGCCGGCCGGCGGATCAGGCAGGAGCGTCCACAGATCGGGATGATGCCAACAGAGTTCATGGCCCGACATATCGCGGTGGATGCGGATCGCGTGGCGCATGGCTCTTGCCGCCGACAACAGATCAGCGTGGCTCATGCTGTCCAGATCTGCGTCCGGATCCGTGATCACACCACGATCTCCGCCGTCTCCACCACCGCATGGAACAGCACATCGGCGCCCGCCGTTGCCCACTCCTTGGAGATTTCCTCCGCTTCGTTGTGCGAGAGCCCGCCGACGCAGGGGCACATGACCATCGTCGCAGGAGCGACCTTGGCGGCCCAGCAGGCATCGTGGCCGGCGCCGGAGATGAGGTTCATGTGGGTGTAGCCGAGCCGTTCGGCGGCGGAGCGGACCGCGGTGACGAGCTTCTCGTCGAAGGTAACAGGCGCGAAATGGCCGATCGCCTCGATGGAACAGCCGACGCCGAGGGCATCGCAGATGCCAGGCGCTTCCGCCTCTATCTTTGCCCGCATGCGGTCGAGCTTGGCCTTGTCGGGCGAGCGGATGTCGACGGTGAAAACCACCTTGCCCGGCAGCACGTTGCGGGAATTCGGCGAGAAGAAGACCTGGCCGACGCCGCCGACGGCACCCGGCTGCTCGCCCATCGCCACACCCTGAACCATTTCCAAGATGCGCGACATCGCAAGACCGGCATTGACGCGCATGTTCATCGGCGTCGAGCCGGTATGGGCTTCCTTGCCGGTCAGGGTGAATTCGAGCCACCACAGGCCCTGACAGTGGGTGACGACGCCGATCTGCTTGTCCTCGGCCTCGAGGATCGGGCCCTGTTCGATGTGATATTCGAAATAGGCATGCATCTTGCGGGCGCCGACCTCTTCGTCGCCGACCCAGCCGATGCGCTTC
Organism: Rhizobium sp. RSm-3; assembly: GCF_001854685.1. Lineage (NCBI taxonomy): Bacteria > Pseudomonadati > Pseudomonadota > Alphaproteobacteria > Hyphomicrobiales > Rhizobiaceae > Rhizobium > Rhizobium sp. RSm-3. The sequence goes on from NZ_MAWZ01000008.1 coordinate 136,486, forward strand.
AGTTCGTCGCCGAACAGATTGCCCTCGGGATCCCGGCGATTATAGGCAAAGTCAAGGCTGTGGACGCCGGCAAAGACACCCGAGGCCAGCATGGCCGGGGCAAAACGCGCGCCCTCCTCGTTCGTCCAGTTGGTGACGACAATAGGATGTTTGGTTCTGATGCCGAGGTCGTTCATGGTGCGCACGACTTCGAGGGCTGAGAGCACGCCGAGAACGCCGTCATATTTGCCGCCGGTCGGCTGGGTGTCGAGATGCGAGCCGACATAGACGGGCAGGGCATCGGGATCGGTGCCGGGGCGGGTGGCGAACATCGTGCCCATCTGGTCGACGCCCATGGTCAGGCCCGCCTCGTCGCACCATGTCTTGAAAAGGCTGCGGCCCTCGGCATCCGAATCCGTCAGCGTCTGGCGATTGTTGCCGCCCGCGATGCCGGGGCCGATCTTCGCCATATCCATGAGGCTGTCCCAGAGACGGTCGCCATTGACGCGCATGTTCTCGCCTGGTGCTGCCACCATTTTTATGCCCTCACCTGTTTGCGGCAGTCATGCAAAGGGCATGCCCGCCTGTTCCCGTGGTCTATTCCAGCGCCTCTTATTGGTTTTGTCGAGCGCCGGAAAATCGCCAGTTGCCTTTGTTTTTCATCTGGCGGATAATTTGACCGATTGGTAAACATTACAACTTCCACCGCCGGGCTCAAGACGAAAATCACGAAAATTGCCGATAAAAATACGGGCAGTTGCTTAGGAAAGCGGCAGGGATGTCTCCCCGCCAAAACTTGAGCGAAGAAGTTGAATTTCAAGGGGAAACGACAGCCTGTGACCATACCGAGAGCAGCGAAGACCCTGAGGCGGACGCGAATCCAGGAGGAGAAGGAAGAGCAGATTCTCGAGGCGGCGCTTGACGTGTTTTCGGCAAGCGGCTTTCGCGGCTCGACCATCGACCAGATCGCCGAAGTGGCCGGCATGTCGAAACCCAACCTGCTTTATTATTTCCGGACGAAGGAAGCTATGCACCGGGCGCTGATCGACCGGGTGCTCTACACCTGGCTGGAGCCGCTGCGCGCCTTCGACGCCGAGGGCAATCCGGAGGAGGAAATCCGCAGCTACATCAGACGCAAGCTGGAGATGGCGCGCGATTTTCCGCGCGAGAGCCGGCTTTTCGCCAATGAGGTGCTGCAGGGCGCACCGCATATCGAGGACGAGCTCAAGGGGCCGCTGAAGGAACTGGTCGACGAGAAGGCGGAGGTCATCCGCGCCTGGGCGAAATCAGGCAAGATCATCAAATGCGATCCCTATCACCTGATCTTCTCCATCTGGTCGACGACGCAGCATTATGCGGATTTCGACGTGCAGGTGCGTGCCGTGCTCGGACAGGAGCATTCCGGCGAGGGCCGCTTCGAGGATGCGGCGCGGTTTCTGGAGCAGCTCTTTATTGGCGGGCTGCGGCCGGATCGCTCCGAGAGCTGACGTTTATCGCTTTCTAACAAGCGGCAGACGGGCGAGTGTGTCCGTCACGCCTTCCATCGTATAGGGTTTCTGCAGCACGGGCGCGTCCGAATGGCTGTTCGCCTGAGCGATGCCTTCGCCATAGCCTGTGGCAAAAACGAAGGGCACGCCTTCGGCCGCCAGTCGGTCGGCAATCCCGAAACTCGTCTCATCGCCGAGATTGACGTCGAGAAGCGCCAGATCGAAGGAATGGCCGGCCAGGATCTGCATCGCCTCGGTGACACTTGGCGCCGTTGCGACGTCGGCGCCCATCCGGCGCAGGATGTCCTCCCCATCCATGGCGATGATCAGGTTGTTTTCCACCAGCAGCACCTTCAGCCCGGAGAGCGGCTGATGATCACCAGCAACCGCCCGGCGTTCGGCCGCTCCGACCGGCGCTGAATTTGACCGTTCGCTCGTCGGGCCGACGACATACCGCGCCGGAATACGGAAATCCGCTTCGAGACCGCCCTTGACGAAACGGACATTCGCTTGGCCGCCGAGGTCATAGGGAATCGAGCGCCGGATGATCGTCGAACCGAAGCCTTGGCGGGTGGGTTCGCTGACGGACGGACCGTTCTTTTCGCGCCAGCCAATGTGCAGATGGCCCTGGTCGTCGCGATGCCAGCCGAGCTCGACCGTACCGTCGGTGCCGGAAAGGCTGCCATATTTGGCGCTGTTGGTCATCAGCTCATGGAAAACCAGGGCGGCGGTGGAGAAGGCCTGCGGTTCCAGCAGCACGTCCTCGCCGATCATCTGAATACGTGGGGCGTTCTTGCCGAGATAGGCGGCAGTTTCGGCCGCCAGCAATTGCCGCAGCGAGGCCGGCGCCCAGTGATCGCGTGTGATCTGGTCATGAGCGCGGGCGAGCGACTGGACGCGGCCCTCGATCTGGCGGATGTAGTCGCCGACGCTGACTGACGTCGTCTGCGATTGCCGAATGATGCCGGTGATGAGGCTCAGAATGTTGCGGACGCGATGGTTCAGCTCGGCGATCAGCAGTTCCTGGCGCTCGTTTGCCGTCTGCCGCGCCATGCTGGCCTCGTCGGTGAGACGCAAGACCACCTCGATCAGCGTGACGCGGATCGTTTCGGCGACACGCCGCTCGGCCTCGGTGAAGGGCAGGGAGCGGCCGCGCACCAGTTCGGACCAGGCCTCGAAACTCTTGCGCGGCGTCAGCCGCGGACCGTTGGGGCCGTATTCAACCGGCTTGTGCGGATCTCCGCCCCAGCGGACCGTGCGCACCAGCTCCTGACGGAAAAGCACGACATAATCGCGCGGCGAGCGCGAGATCGGGATGGCGAGCATGCCGGCCACCGCATCGTCGAGTTCGAGATCGGGATAGGTCTCAGCCAACCTGTCGACGGCATAGATGCGGCCGGCGGCATTGCGGTTGAGATGGCGGACGAGGGCTGCAAAGCTTCTCTCATCCGGCCCGATGCCGGCAAGCGCCAGCCGGCCGTTGATCCAGACGCCGATGCCGTCGGCAGGAATGGCGTCGGCGAGCGCCTCGATCAGCCAAGCCGGATCGTCGAGCAGGCTGGCATTGTCGGCGACGGAGGTAAGAAGCCGGTCGGCGATGCGGCGCGCCTTGGTCTCGTAGTCGAGCGCCAGCCGCCGTTCGCGGCTTTCAAGGCGCGAGGCAAACATCTGGCCGAACAGCTCGGCGGTGGAGCGGCTTTCAGCCGAAGGCAGGCGCGGGCCGTAATGGTGGCAGGCAAACAGGCCCCAAAGCTTGCCGTCGACGACGATCGATATGGAGAGCGACGCGCCGACGCCCATGTTTTTCAAATATTCGATATGGATCGGCGAGACCGAACGTAAAACCGACATGGAGAGATCGAGCGGCTGTCCGTACTCATCGCGTTCAGGCAGGATCGGAACCGGGACGGCGTCGACATCGGCAATGATGCGGAACAGGTTGCGCAGATAGAGCGCCCGTGCCTGTACAGGGATGTCGGATGCCGGATAGTGCAGCCCGAGAAACGAGCCGATGCCGGCCCGAGCGGCTTCCGCCACCACTTCGCCGGAACCGCTTTCGTCGAAGCGATAGACCATGACCCGATCGAAGCCGGTCAGGGCGCGCGCCTGCCTTGCCCCGTCGCGAAAGAAAGCCTCCATCGTTTCCGTGTGGTCGAGACGGGACATCATGCTGCGCATGGAGAGGGAGGGGGCGTTGCGCCTGTCTTCCTGGCAGCGCTCGCCTTCGACGATGACCCCATTGTCATTCATATGCACGGCAAGATCGAACTTGCTCTGATCCGAGGTCAGAGCAATGCCGAAAATGCGCTCGACGACATCCGACCCGCGCAGCGTGGTCAGCTTGTTGCGGATGGTGTGAAGTGCCTCGGGCGTGATCAGCGAGGTGACAGGCCGGCCGAGCGCGTCGGGCTGTGCAATGCCGAGGAACTCTGCCAGATTTGCCGAGGCACGCGTGACAATCCAGTCCGAGGATATCGCCAGCAGAAAGCCGAAGGGCTGAACCGCGCCGAGTTGATGGATCGGCTCCCGGTCGCAGTTGGTCAGGTCGACGGGTTCAATCGTGCCGCTCATGGGACGGCTTCCAGTTCGAGTTGCCCGGCTTTGAGGAAGAGGCCGAAAACATCGCGGGCTGCGGAAACGGCGGCCGCGGGATCGTCTATGCCGCTGGCATCGAGACGCTCCATGAAGATCCTGATGGCGCCCTTTGGACCCTGTGGCCTGAGATAGCTGCCGGGTAGGTGATCGGGCACGGATTTGGCAAGCAGGGCGCCGCCGAGCTTGGAGCCTTCGAGCACGTAGAGCGCGCCCCAGAGCGCTGCGTCGTTCCGCAATGCCGGTGGCGGAAGGGGCTGGGGCAATGGATCGCCGAGTTCCCCGATATCGGCCAACAGCAGCTGCGTGCGCCGCCGTTCCGGCCAGTCGGGCAGCAGGTGGGCAATTCCCGCATCCTCGAGGGCGTCTTCGGCCGCCGGCACGACCCGGGCATGGGCGCGCAGGAATGTTCTATACTGCTGTCTATTGGAGAGATCGAAGGTGCTGAAAAGCTCGTCGACCTCGCCGTGGCAATCTGCTGTTTGTGCGCGGAGCACGCTGCGAAGTGACATGCGGACCGTGTTCTAAGTAAAATGGCATTCGATGCCGTTCATGCGGGATGGCAAGTTAGCGATATATTGCAGCATCCTGGTATTTCCAGGGAAACCCATAGAAAAACATGGGCTTCCCCTGTTTTCGCAGCTGGTTGTTCGCCTTCATCGGATTTTTGGAGGACGAAACTATCAGGGGGCAACTTCAACCCATCAGGCGCGGCAGATCTGTTGCCAACTTATCGATGGCAAGGCGCACCTTTGGCAACATCACGGGCGATCTCGGCCAGACGGCGTAGGCTTCGAAGACGCTTGGCGGTCTATCGGTCAGAACCCGCACGAGTTCGCCCGACAGGACCCTGTCGCGCACCAGCCAGCAGGTGAGCCAGGCGAGCCCGCGGCCCTTTACTGCCGCGTCGGCTATCGAGGCGAGATCGTCAAGCCGCAGCCGCGATTTCGGCAGAACTTCGCGTGCGGGACCTGCCGTTGCCGGAAAAGTCCAGGCTTTGTCGTTGTCGCCGCGGCGATAGACGATGCCCTGATGATGGGCGATATCGTCCAGCGTTTGTGGCACCCCGTATTTTTCCAGATAGGCGGGCGAAGCGCAGACGGTCATAGGCTGTCGAGCGATTGCCCGCGTCATCAGGTCGGAATTGTCCTTCAGCGGACCGTTGCGCACGGCAAGGTCGAAGCCGTCCTCCAGAAGATCGACGACGCGATCGTTGAAGGAGAGGTCGAGTTCGAGATCCGGATGGTCGTCGAGCAGCCGGGTCAGGATCGGAGCGGCACAATGGCGCCCGAAAAGCGCTGGCATTGATACACGCAGCCTGCCACGGACTTCGCGCTTGCCCGATTCAAGCTGGGCCTCGCCGATGCGGATTTCCTCGACGGCTCTCAGGCAACGCTCGTAGAAGAACCGGCCTTCGTCGGTCAGGCTTTGGGCACGGGTCGTGCGGTTGAAGAGCCGGACGCCGAGCCGCTCTTCGAGCCTTGCAATCGTCTTGCTGACCGCCGAGCGAGTGAGATGGAGCCGCTCGGCCGCGGCCGAGAAACCACCGGCCTCGACCGTCTCGACAAAGATCGAAATTCCCTTCAACTGCTCCATCTTTGTTTCCTTGATGGCACCATTCCGACGACTTAATATCGCAACTAGAGAGGAATATTCAACGATATATCTACCGCTCCGCCCATCGAGAAGGAGCAGAAAGATGCAGACGACAAGACAATGGCAGACCGATGCCATCGGCCCGGAGGCCAATCTGACGATCGGCGAAGGCAGAATTCCTGATGTGTCAGGCACGATGATCCGGGTGCGGACGCAGGCCGTCTCCCTCAATTTCCGCGACAGGCTGGTGCTTGATAGCGGCATGGGCCTGCCATTGCAGTTCCCCTTCGTCCCGGCCTCGGACATGGCAGGTGTGGTCGATGCCGTCGGGCCTGATGTCACGCGCTTCAAACCCGGCGATCGGGTGATCTCCACTTTTTCCCCGGACTGGATCGACGGACGCGGGCCTGGAACTGCCCGCAATCCACATTATCAGACGCGCGGTGGCTTCTATTCAGGTGTACTTTCCGAGCACACGGTGCTTTCCGAGGAATGGTTCGCGCTTGCGCCTGATACGCTCGATGCGGCTGAAGCCAGCACGCTGCCCTGCGCCGGGTTAACGGCGTGGTTTGCGCTCATCGAATGCGGCAAGCTCAAGGCCGGCGACAAGGTGCTGGTGCAGGGAACCGGCGGGGTTGCGCTTTTCGGCCTGCAGATTGCCAAGGCGCATGGCGCCGAAGTCTTCATCACATCAGGCAGCAGCGAGAAGCTCGAACGTGCATCGGCGCTCGGGGCCGATCATCTGATCAACCGCAAGGAGCGCGACTGGGTCGAGCAGCTCCATCAACTGACCGGCGATTATGGCGCCGACCACGTGCTGGAAATCGTCGGCGGGCCGCATCTCGGCCGGGCGCTGGAGGCTGTGGCGGTCAACGGCCGGATTTCGGTGATCGGCGTGTTTGAGGGCTTTGAAGTCTCGGCGCCCGTGGCGCCGTTGCTTCTGAAAGCGCCTGTCGTGCAGGGAATTACCGTCGGTCATCGCCGGGCGCTGGAGGATTTGGTGCGCGCCGTCGACCAGACGGAGCTGAAGCCAGTGATCGACAGACGTTATTCTTTCGAGGAACTGCCGCAGGCGCTCGATCATCTCTATCGCGGCCCGTTCGGCAAGGTCGTCATCGAGTTCTGAGACATGCGCTCCCCTCGCACCGTCGAGGGGAGCGTTCTCCTATTCGGCGGCAATGGCTTCGCTTTCGAAGGCGAATCCCTCGTCGGCCCAGCCGGTCATGCCGCCGATCATCAGCTTGGCCTTGAGGCCGAGCTTGGCCAGGCGGAAAGCGGCCTTGTCGGCGCCGTTGCAGTGGGGACCGGCGCAATATACGACGAAGAGGGTGTCCTTCGCCCATTCCGACATGCGGTGCGCGGTCATCTTGCCGTGTGGAAGGTTGATCGCACCCGGCAAGTGGGACTGGGCAAACAGCGCCGGCGAGCGCACGTCGAGGAGGACGAAATCGACCTTGGCGCCGGCAAAGGCAGCGTGGACATCGGAGCAATCGGTTTCGAAGGCGAGCTTGGCGGCATAATGGGCGGCGGCGATATCGGGCGCGGCGGCCGGGATTTCGGTGACGGGGCTTGGCATCGATCTTTCCTTCTTCGTTGGAGTTGCCGCCCGGTATCGCCGATGTTAAAGCTCTGCGAAATTGGCCATTATGACCGACAGCGTAAAGATCATGCCAAACGCATCACCGCAGCAGACGAAAGGACCGTTGGTCGTAGCCCTTGCCTATGACGGGCTCTGCACCTTCGAATTCGGCATCACCTACGAGGTCTTCGGCCTGCCGCGCCCGGAGATGGGTGAGAGCTGGTATCGCTTCTCTGTCTGCGGCATCGAGCCGGGTCCGCTTCGCGCCGCCGGAGGGCTGACGGTCGCGGTCGACAATGGGCTGGAGGTGCTCGACGAGGCGGAGCTAATCGTCGTGCCCGGCTGGCGGGCGATCGATGCGCCGGTGCCGGAGCCGCTCGCCGCAGCGCTCAAGGCAGCGCATCAGCGCGGCGCGCGCATCATGTCTCTCTGCTCCGGTGTTGCGGTTCTGGCCGGATCCGGATTGCTTGCCAACCGCAGGGCGACGACGCATTGGCGCTATGTCGGCTCTATCGCCGCACGCTATCCCGACATCGCGCTCGATGCCGGCGTTCTCTACGTCGACGAGGGCAGCCTGCTGACGGCGGCGGGCAGTGCCGCCGGCATCGATCTCTGCCTGCATGTGGTGCGCGGCGATTTCGGCGCGGAGGCGGCAAACAGCGTCGCCCGCCGCCTCGTCGTGCCGCCGCACCGTGAAGGCGGACAGGCGCAGTTCATCCACGCGCCGGTCCCCGAGGCGCGCGAGGGCATCCGCCTGGGGCCGCTGATCGAATGGATGCGGGCAAGCCTTTCCGAGCAGCAGCCGATCAGCCTGCTTGCTAGAAGAGCGGGCATGAGCATGCGCACCTTCCAGCGCCGCTTCGAAGCGACGACGGGTCTCAGTGTCGGCGAATGGCTGCTGAAGGAGCGGCTGCGCCATGCCCGCGATCTGCTGGAGAAAGAACTTGCCGTTTCGCTCGACGACATCGCCGTCGCCAGCGGCTTCGGCACGCTGGCGACGATGCGGCATCATTTTCGCAGGCGGCTCGGGACGAGCCCGAGTGCCTATAGGCGGTCGTTCGGCGATTGAGCCACCTCACGCTTGCATTTATGTCTCACTTCGCCTAAACGGGCGCTCTCTATTGTTCTGGAAAGGGAGCGCCACGATGACGACTATCTCCGCACGCCCCGAGAGGGTTTCGGCTTAAGTCGGCCAACGGGCTGATGATGCCGGTTGAACATCGCCGTTCCGGTGATGAAAGACCACTCATATCCAGAGTTCATTATCATGGGCAATTCTATCGGGAGCGGAAGCTCCCCGACGACGTCGGCGTCAGGTCCGGCGGTCATCAATCGTTTCTTTTCCGGCTCTGCCTGGATCGAAGGCGCTGCCTTGGACCAGCTCGACGAGATGTCGCGCCTGCCGGGTGTTTCGGAAATCGCCGCCTTTCCGGATCTGCATCCCGGCAAATATGGTGCGACCGGCGTCGCCCTGCTGTCATCTCGGCTGCACCCGCTGCTGATCGGCAACGATATCGGCTGCGGCATGTCGCTGTTCGGCCTCGATCTGCCGCTGCGCAAGCTGAAGACCGACAAGGCGGCGGAGCGGCTTCGCCGGCTTGACACGCAGCCCATCGGAGAGGGGCGCGAGTGGCTCGCCGAGATAGGTCTGGCGGCCGATCTGGCGCCCGATGCCTTGGGCACGATCGGCGGCGGCAACCATTTCTGCGAGCTGCAGGCGGTGGAAGATCTTGCCGAGGGCGGGCGCGCTGCCGGTCTCGACGATCAGGGCCTTTATCTACTTGTTCATTCCGGCTCGCGCGCCCTTGGCGCCGCGGTTTTCTCAGAGACATTGGCTGCTCATTCGGGACTTGCCGCCGGTCTGGATCCCGGTTCGGAGGCGGGTGCTGCCTGGCTTGCGAGCCATGACCGCTGCGTTGCCTGGGCATCGCTGAACCGGCGACTGATCGCAGTGCGGGCGGCTCTAGCACTTCGTGCCGACCTGCGTTTCATCGCCGACATACCGCACAATCTCGTTCGCCGCTCAGATCGCGGGTTTGTGCATTATAAGGGCGCTGCGGCCGTCGCCCCCGGCGAACTCGCGCCGATTGCGGGATCTCGGGCCAGCCTCAGCCATGTCGTTGTCGCGAGTGCCGACATCGGCCGTTCGCTCGGTGGCATTTCTCATGGGGCCGGCCGCAAATATGACCGCGCCACCATGCACGGACGGGTCGGCCGCAACCGGTCCGAACGCGAACAGTTGCTGCGCAATTCCTGGGGCGGTATCGCGATCTGCGACGATCGTGCCCTCGTCGTCGAAGAAGCGGCGTCGGCCTACAAGGATGCCGGACAGGTGGTGAGCGATCTCGAAAAGGCGGGGCTGATCGTCGGGCTTGCCAGCCTGCGGCCGCTCGTCACCTTCAAGAAGGCGGTTGATGAGGCGGAGGTCGAACAGCGCCGGCGAAAGCCTGAATATCGCAGGGAAGGAGGGCGCGGCCATGAGCGCTATTGATCTTCTCGTGACGTCGGGCAACGGTCCGGTGGAGTGCCGGATGGCGCTCTCCGCACTTCTCGGCATCCTTGAGCGCGAGGCTCTCGGGCTTGGCTGTGCCTTCGAAGCCAGCCTCGGTCCTGTTCCGGATCAGCACGGTGCGAAGTCGGCGATCGTCAGCCTCGATGGTCTCGAGGCGGAACGGATTGCCAACGGCTATTGCGGCACGATCAGGTTCACCTTCAAGAGCCCGGTGCGTCCCGGTCACAAACGGCAGAACTGGTACGTCGCGGTTCAGCGTATCGAACCCGGGCCGGAGGGTGGCGAGGTGACGATCGATCCGGCCGACCTGCGTTTCGAGACGCTGAGAGCCGGCGGACCGGGCGGGCAGCACCAGAACACCACCGATAGTGCCGTGCGTGTGTTGCATCGGCCAACCGGCCTGGTGGTGACGGCGCGTGACGAACGCTCTCAGCACCGCAACAAGGCCTTGGCGCTTCGGCGTCTCGAAGCGATGTTGCATCAAATCGAGGCTGAAAAGCAGGAGGCGGCCAAATCCGGACGCTTCATCGCCAACCGGACCATCGAGCGCGGCAACGAGGTCAAGGCGTTCAAGCTGTGATCCGCTGTGTCGCTCTGACCACATAATAAACGGCGCCCTTCTGTAAAGGGCGCCGCCACCTTCAGCCACGGTCTCTAAAAATAGTAATCCCGTTCGATGCCGTCATAGCGGCCGGATCGCAGGCAGCAATTCTTGAAACCGTCTCCTGGAGCCGCAGGGACAGGGATCGTTGCGGCCGAGTTTCTCGATCAGTTCGACATCGCCATGAACGATCTGCGAACCGCTTTTGACCCGGGCTTCGGATGGGAAGGATTTACGCCGTTTCGACGTGACCTCAAAAGCTGAAGTCGGTGAGGTGTTTGCGAGCCATGGCTGCCTCCTCTTCGGTTGCACGCTGCGATGGTGCAGCATGATCCCCCTAGATCCATTGCGGGCTCGGTGCAACGCCGCGGATTAAATTTCTCCGCGGCGTTGCAGGCCGATCACTCCGCGGCCTGGCGGGCCATCGGGTTGTTCGGGTGCGTCGTCCAGTTGGCGTAGTTCGGGTCGACCACCTTGCCGGTGCGCTTGTCGAGAGTGCCGGCCGGAACCTGCTCCATCGTGATGCAGTTCTCGACCGGGCAGACACTGACGCAAAGATTGCAGCCGACGCATTCCTCGTCGATCACCTCGAAATGGCGCAGGCCATTGACGACGTTGGTGATCGCCTGGTGCGAGGTGTCCTCGCAGGCGATGTGGCAGCGGCCGCATTTGATGCAGGCATCCTGGTCGATCTTCGCCTTGGCGATGTAGTTGAGGTTCAGATACTGCCAGTCGGTGACGTTGGGCACAGCGCGGCCGGTAATGTCGTCGAGGGTCTTGTGGCCCTTTTCGTCCATCCAGTCGGAGAGGCCTGAAATCATCTCCTGCACGATCTTGAAGCCGTACGTCATCGCCGCGGTGCAGACCTGGACGTTGCCGGCGCCGAGAACGAGGAATTCGGCAGCGTCCCGCCAGGTGGTGATGCCGCCGATGCCGGAGATCGGCAGGCCGTAGGTTTCGGGATCACGGGCGATCTCGGCCACCATGTTCAGCGCGATGGGCTTGACCGCCGGGCCGCAATAACCGCCATGGCTGCCCTTGCCGCCGACCGTCGGGTTGGGGGCGAAGTTGTCGAGATCGACGGAGACGATCGAGTTGATCGTGTTGATCAGCGAGACGGCATCGGTACCGCCGGCCTTGGCGGCGCGGGCCGGACGGCGGACATCGGTGATATTCGGCGTCAGCTTGGTGATGACGGGCATGCGGGTGTACTGCTTGCACCAGCGCACGACCATTTCGATATATTCCGGCACCTGGCCGACGGCAGAGCCCATGCCGCGCTCCGACATGCCGTGCGGACAGCCGAAATTGAGTTCGACGCCATCGGCGCCGGTCTCTTCGACGAGCGGCAGGATCGACTTCCACGCCTGTTCCTCGCAAGGCACCATGATCGAGGCGATCAGCGCCCGATCCGGCCAGTTCATCTTGACCTGCTTCATTTCCCTGAGATTGGTGTAGAGGTCGCGGTCGGTGATGAGCTCGATATTGTTCAGGCCAAGCAGGCGGCGGTCGGCGCCCCAGATCGCGCCGTAGCGCGGGCCGTTGACGTTGACGACGGGTGGGCCTTCCTCGCCCAGCGTTTTCCAGACCACGCCGCCCCAGCCTGCCTTGAAGGCGCGCTCGACGTTATAGGCCTTGTCGGTCGGCGGCGCCGACGCCAGCCAGAACGGGTTGGGCGACTTGATGCCGACGAAATTATTGCGGAGATCAGCCATGGTTCATTCTCCCCTTCAAGCGACCGCGACAGCCGGAGCGGCGGCTGCGGACAGGGTGCGATGGATGGATTCAGCTGCGTCGCGGCCATGGGCGACGGCGGAAACCGTGAGGTCGTCGCCGCCGAAGACGCAGTCGCCGCCGGCCCAGACGCCGTCGAGCGAGGTGTGGCCTTCGACATCGACGGCGATACGGCCGGATTCCATGCGCAGGGAACCGAGGCCGGAGGCATCAAAGCTCTGGCCGATCGCCTTGAAGATCTGGTCGGCGGCGATGACGCCGGTCTCGCCGGTGCCGATAAGGCGGCCGTCGACAAGCTTGGTGTACTCAACTTCGATGGCGGCGACCTTGCCGTCCTGAGCGAGGATCGATTTCGGCGCCAGCCAGTGGCGGATGATGACGCCCTTGGAGCTTGCCAGATCCTGCTCGTATTCCGAGGCGTTCATCTGCTCCTTGCCGCGGCGATAACAGATCGTCACCTCCTCGGCGCCGAGCAGCTTGGCCTGGACGGCAGCGTCGATCGCCGTCATGCCGCCGCCAAGAACGACGACACGGCGGCCGATGGCGATGTCGCTCTTGTCTTCGGCCTGGCGGAGTGCGGCGATGAAATCGACGGCGTCGTCGACGCCGGCGAGGTTTTCGCCGTCGATGCGCAGAGCATTGACGCCGGCAAGACCGATGCCGAGGAAGATGGCGTCATATTGCGCCTGCAGATCGGCAAGCGAAAAATCGCGGCCGAGAAGAGCGCCGTGGCGAACGTCGATGCCGCCGATCGACATGATGTAGTCGACTTCCTTCTGAGCGAAATCGTCGACCGCCTTATAGGTGGCGATGCCGTATTCGTTGAGGCCGCCGGATTTTTCCCTGCCGTCATAAATGGTGACGGAATGGCCCTTCACGGCCAGACGATGGGCGGCGGCAAGGCCCGCTGGGCCCGCGCCGACGATGGCGATCGTCTTTCCTGATGTTTCAGCCCTGGCATAGAACTGCCTGCCGGCCTGCATGGCGGCATCGGTCGCATAGCGCTGCAGGCGGCCGATCTCGACCGGGCGCTCTTCGGCGGTGTTGCGCACGCAGGCCTGTTCGCAGAGCTCTTCGGTGGGACAGACCCGGGCGCACATGCCGCCGAGGATGTTCTGATCGAAGATGGTCTTGGCCGAGCCGATCGGATTGCCGGTCGAAATCTGGCGGATGAACAGCGGAATGTCGATCGAGGTGGGACAGGCCGTCATGCACGGCGCGTCGTAACAGAAATAACAGCGGTCGGCGGCGACCAGCGCCTCATGATTGTCGAGGCGCGGATGAAGATCGGAAAAATTAGCCTCATACTCGGCGGGCGAAAGCCGGCCGGCATGAATCCCGGTTTCCAGTCGTTCCATTGAAGTTCCCTCATTATTGGTAAACGGCCTGTGAGGGAAAGCGTAACTCAGGTTTAAAAATTTATCAAACGGTAAAATTTTGACGGTTTTGTTTTGGGCGCCGTCCGATAAGTAACTGTTTTATCAGTTTAATTTTCGGAGGCGCCCGTTGCTGAAATGATCGGGCGTATGGCCGGAGACGAGCATCCGAAAAAAGATTCAAAAAAGTCGATTTTTTTTGTCCGCGGAGGGAACCAATGTCTGAGGTCGTCGTTATTGCGATATCCGGATGGTGATCGCATCGACCCAACATGCGCGCCCCCAACCCACTATCCGGACGTACTCACGGTCCCCTCCCGGTGAGTGAAGACAGCCGGTGCGCCGCCCTCGCACCGGCTGTTTTTCCGTTCGGCTGTAGTGTTTCCCAGACTTTCACACCCGCTTGAAAATCTCGAATTCGGTTTCCGGAATGGTCAGACGATATTCGATGCGGCCGGGAACGAGGTTCAGCTCCGCCTTGCCGTTGACCGACGAGGGTACGACACGCTCGAGCACGGTGCGGCCGAAGCTGTTGTCGCTGAATTCGTGGACTTCCGACTGGTTCTGCAGCACCTCCGCCCAGGTTACTTCGATCGCCTTTCTGTCGCCGATCATGGCGTCGCGGCAATTCAAGGTGATCGAGGCGGCGCCACCGGATATCGCGCCGTAGGACGCGGAGTTGACGATGAGTTCGTGCAGGGCGAGCCCGAGATGCACGGCGGCATTCGGCGTCAGATGGGCGTTGATGCCGTAGATCGGCATCGAGCCGGCCGTTTCCGGCCAATAGGGCGCGAATTGCTTTTCGGCCAGTTCGAACAGATAGGCGCCGCGCCAGCTCGAATCCGTGATCAGATCCTGCGAGTTGGAAAGCGATTGCAGCCGGCCGCGGAACTTGAGGAGGAAGCTCTCGAGGGAGAGCGTGTTGCGCGCCGTCTGCGTGGCGATGCCCTGGATGATGGCAAGAAGGTTCTTCGAGCGGTGCGAGAGTTCACGCAGCAGCGATTTCAGCACTTTCTCACGATGCCGGCTTTCGGTGACCTCCGCCATGACCGACAGAAGTCCATGGGTGCCGCGTTTGCCGGTGCGCTGGATTTTCAGCTCATAGGTGCGCATTTCGCCGTCGACGTCGATCTCGACCTCGGCATTGTTGGGGATTCCGGTTTCCAGCACCTTGTGTTTCAGCGCCGTCAGATACCGGCCGTGCGCGTCGCCGAACAGGGCGGCATCGCCGCCGCCCAGCGTGAAGAGCGCTGCGAAATGCGGCGGCAGATTTTCGGCATAGAAGATTGACAGCCGGGCATCCTGGCAGAGGATTGAAATCCCGGCGCTGCCGAGCGCGCGCTCCATCATTGCGGCTTTGCCCTCGAAGGTGAAAGGCGTGCCGGATAATGGTTCCGTCGTATTCACTCGGCCGCCTTTCCTTGTGACATCTTGCCTTGTGACATCTTGAACGTCGCTGACGGAGCGCCCTCAAGAGACGCCGCCCGTCAACTCTAGAACAAAGCGCTGCAAAAACCGTTAAGGCCAGCGGAGCGTCCCGGTAGCACCGGAACGCCTGCTTTGGCGATTTGGTTCCGAAGGCCGGAAAATTGCGTCTCAGGCGGCCACTTTGGTCGATTCGTTGAAGAAAAGAGCTTGGCTGATCAATGCCTTGACCATGTCTGGGTTGAAGGGTTTGGTGACAAGGAAAGTCGGTTCGGGGCGCTCGCCGGTCAGAAGCCTTTCCGGGAAAGCGGTAATGAAGATCACCGGCACGCTCGACGTCTTGAGGATGTCGTTGACGGCGTCGATGCCGGAGCTGCCGTCGGCCAGCTGAATGTCGGCCAGCACCATGCTCGGCTTGGTCTTGTTGTAGAGCGCGACGGCCTCGGCATGGGTGCGGGCTATGCCGGTGACCCGATGGCCGAGGCTTTCGACCATTTGCTCGATATCCATGGCGATCAGCGGCTCGTCCTCGATGATCATGATATCGGTCGCAACCTGGCGGGAAATCTCCTGCGAGGCCATGTCGAGCAGACGCATGACATCCTGTTCGTCGAGTTCCAGGATTTCGCCGATCTCGGCGACGCGGAAATTCTCCACGGAGGCGAGCAGGAAGGCCTGGCGGGCGCCCGGCGAAACCTTCGAAAGGTTCAAGGTGGCGCGCTGTTCCCAGGCATAGGGCGAGGTCGGCTCCGGAATCTGGATGGCGGTGGAACCAAACAATTGCGTAAACAGTTTGTAGAGTGCCACCCGGTCATTCGCCGTATCCGGGAAAATAGTGAGATCGGCGATGATAGCTTCGAGAACGGCGGCGACGTAAGCGTCGCCCGAAGTCTGAGTGCCGGTCAGGGCGCGGGAATAGCGGCGCAGATAAGGAAGGTGCGGCGCAATTCGAGTGGAAAGTGTCATTAAGGGCTCCCGTATGCAGGCCGGTCATTGGCTCCAATGACCGGTTAACGTCGCCTTGATAAAAAAGTTCCGGAACGGCAGGAACTTTTTTTGTCGCGCCGCATTATTCAAGCCGACGAAGAAAGGGCGTAGCGTTTTGACCCATGCAGCAAAAAATGCCAGCAACATCGACAATCGAAGGGTCGGTGTCGATGGTTGAAATCGTGATCAGCCCCATGCGCGCCCCAACAGACAACCGGCGAGAAGACGAATTGATGACGACACGCAAGAAAGAAGCAGCCGATCAGCGCAAGCTGGAGCTGCGGGCAAGCGACATACTGGACCCGAACAATCAGATCGGCGTCAGGCTGCGGTCGCTCTATGCCTCCGCGCAGGAGGAGGCGATTCCGGATCGTTTTCTCGACCTTCTCGAAAAGCTCGACCATGCCGAAATGATGGCTTCTGCCAAGATGGCCGAATAGGATCGTCCGCATGGAAGAAAAAACGCAACCCAGCTTCAAGCGGGAATTGCTGGCGGCCCTCCCAAGTCTCCGCGCTTTCGCAATTTCGCTCATCGGACGGCATGATCGTGCCGACGATCTCGTCCAGGATACCATTATGAAGGCCTGGGCCAAACAGGATCATTTCGAGATGGGCACCAATATGAAGGCCTGGCTCTTCACGATCCTGCGCAACGAACTTTATAGCCAGATGCGCAAGAGCGGCCGCGAGATCCAGGACAGCGACGGGCTGTTCACGGAATCGATGGCGATGCACCCCTCGCAATACGGCGCGCTCGATCTGCAGGACTTCAAGAAGGCGCTCGACCAACTGCCGCCGGATCAGCGCGAGGCGATCATCCTCGTCGGCGCCTCGGGTTTCTCCTACGAGGAAGCGGCCGAAATCTGCGGCTGCGCCGTCGGCACCATCAAGAGCCGCGTCAACCGCGCCCGCCAGCGGCTGCAGGAACTGCTGCAGATATCAGGCGAAGCCGATTTCGGCCCCGACGCCACCTCGGCACCGCTGACGTCGAAGGCGTTTGCGTTTTGAGAAAGTTATGATTGCGAGCAAGCCGGCTGCCTGTTGGGGCGCCGGCTTTTTGGGCTGTCGGTAAGCAAGAGGGGTGTTGCGTATGTATTGCGGGCGCTACTCTCCCCTCCCTCATTCCTGTGCTTGTCACAGGAATCCAGCCACGGCGCGTCCGCGCCGTGAATGAACCAAATCGTCACGAAAAAAGTCTTTCGCGCCCAAGGACTTGGGCGCACTGGATTCCTGTGACGAGCACAGGAATGAGGGAAGAAAGGTAGGGGCTCCACCTCTTCGGATTCGGAGGGGCGGTCGGATGCAAGAGGATCAATCCTCCCGCTTCGACCCCACCAGATTGGCCGCGACGATGGCCGCCAGCACGCCCGCGGTCAGCAGCGGTTGAGAGCGGATCAGGCCAATCCCCACTGTCGCCAGAGATTCCAGCGCCGCGCGGCGTTCGCGGGCGCGGCGCTTCTCCTGGGCATTCATCACCGCCATCACCACCAGTGCAATGATGGCGAGCAGCAGCGCGCAGGCGGCGAGGAAAAGAACGGCGCCGAGGGCGCCGTAGATGCCGGCGAGCCAGATGGCGCCGGCGGTGACGGCCAGCGCGTAGGCGGTGAGGAGAAAAAGTGCGGCGAGCGCGATGAAGATGCTATTGCGCTTGGCGCGTGCAACGGTCCGGTGCACGCTTGCGCCCGTCAGCAGGCTGAGGATCGACAGCATTGCGCTTCCTCAGCGGCGGGCGAGGAAGGCGATGGCGAGGCCGAAAACGGCAGCTGCGCCGATGGTTGCCAGCGGATGTTTGCGCACGGTTTCGCGCATTTCGGTGGCGCCGAGTTCATAGCCCCGCTGCAATTCGCGCAGCAGATCCTCGCTGCGGCCGAGCAACTCCTCATAACCGGCGCCGGCCTGGCTGCGGATTTTCTCGCTTTGGTGACGCGAACTCTTGCCGACGAGGCGCGTCAGTTCCGCGAGGTCGTCGCGCAGCGCCTCGATCTGCTCCTCGATGCCGGATTCCAGATTGTGGAAGGTGCCGTTGCGGCGGCTGCGGCCGGACTGGAAGATAGAATAGCTCATGGCTGTCTCCATTGGCTGGGGCGCGCGCAAGCCCGCCTATTTCGCACTGGGGTCACCACCGTCCGTTGCATAAGAGATATCGCCCGGCATTGACCCAGATCACTGCCGAAAACGTGCCGGGCGCTCAAAAGTTCCGCCGCATGCGGCGGTTAGCGCTCGGAAATGGCGCTGTGGGCGAGCACGAAGGGCGTGCCGTCGGCCGGCAGCTGGTTGATCCGCAGCGCGCAGCCGAAAACCGACAGCATCGTTTCATCCGTCAACACGTCACCGATGCTGCCGGCGGCGGCGAGGCGGCCGGATTTCATCAGCACGATGCGGTCGGCAAAGAGCGCCGTCAGGTTGAGATCATGCATGACGGCGATGACGCCGCCGCCGCGTTCGCAGAAATTGCGGGCAAGCGTCATGATCGTCAGCTGGTGGCTGATGTCGAGGCTCGAGACCGGCTCGTCGAGCAGCAGCCAGCAGGGTTTGCCGTCGACGACGGGCTCGGCGATCTGGCAGAGCACGCGGGCAAGCTGAACGCGCTGCTGCTCGCCGCCGGAGAGTTCCTGATAGAAACGGCCTTCGAAGCCGGTCAGGTCGACCGATGCAAGTGCTGCCGCCGCCGTCTGCTCGGCCTTGTCGGGATTGAGGTTGATGCCCGATGTCAGGCCCATGCGGACGATCTCGCGCACGGTGAAGGGGAAGGAGATGGTGCTTGCCTGCGGCAGCACGCCGCGAAGGGCGGCAAGCCGCCAGGGCTTCAGCTCTTTCACCTCGTCGCCGCCGATGCGCACCGAGCCACCATAGGCAAGCTCGCCGGAGATGGCTTTCATCGTCGTCGTCTTGCCGGAGCCGTTCGGCCCGGCAATCGCCGTCAGCTCGCCGGCCTTTGCCGTGAAGGCGACGTCGTTGATGATCGATTTGCCGGAAAGGCGCACGGAGAGGCCGGAAACTTCGATCATCTTGTCACTCACGACAGCACTCACAGGGCAAGGCGCGAACGCTGCCTCAGCAGAATCCACAGGAAGAATGGCCCGCCAACCGCCGCGGTGATGATGCCGATCGGCAGCTCGGCCGGGGCGACCAGGGTGCGCGCCAGGACATCGGCGAAGATCAGCAGAGAGCCGCCGAGAAGGGCTGCGGCCGGCAGCAGGAAACGATGGTCCGGACCGATCGCCATGCGCAGGATATGCGGCACGACGATGCCGACGAAACCAATGCCGCCGCTGGCGGCGACGGATGCGCCGGTCGCCGCGGCGACGCCTGTTATCGCGACATTCTTCAGCCGCTGCACCGGCACGCCCATATGAAAGGCGGCGGCCTCGCCGAGCGTGATGGCATTGAGGCCGCGCGCCATGAAGGGCAGGGCGGTGAAGGACAGGAGAATGATCGGGCTGGCGGCGGCGATCTTCGTCCATGTGGCGCCGGCCAGCGAGCCCATGCTCCAGAATGTCAGGTCGCGCAGCTGCTGGTCGTTGGCCATGTAGATCAGCAGACCCGTCATCGCCAGGGCAAGCGCGCTGAGAGCGATGCCGGCCAGCAGCATCGTTGCCACCGAGGTCTGGCCGTGGCGGGTGGCGATCCTGTAGAGCAGCAGCGTCGTGACGAGACCGCCGCCAAAGGCGGCCGCCGGCAGGGCATAGATGCCGAGAAGTGCCTGAAGCGGCGCTGCAAGGCTGCCGCCGAGCACGATCATGGTGACGGCACCGAGGCTTGCACCGGAGGAGACGCCGACAAGGCCGGGATCGGCCAGCGGATTGCGGAACAGGCCCTGCATCACCGTGCCGGAAACGGCCAGCGAGGCGCCGATCAGGAAGCCGAGGATCGCTCTCGGCAGGCGGATGTCGAAGATGATGATCCGGTCGCGCGTGCTGAGTGCCGCCTCGGAACCGGCCATGTTGCCGATAACGTCGAGGATCGAGGCATCCGAGGCGCCCGTCGTCACCGAAAACAGCATCGAGAACACGGAGCCGATGACGAGCAGCGCGATGACCAGCAAGGCGAGCCGCGTTCTGTCGCCCGCCTGCCGGTTTACGCGGATCTCCGCCATCGGGAATGGTCGCCTTCGTTCCATCATGGCTTGCGGCAGGGCCATGATCAGCCCCCGTAGATCGCCGCGTTGAGTTCACGCGCGGCGGCTGCTGTGCGCGGGCCGAAGCCGAGCAGGTAGATGCCGTCCATGCGGATGATCGCCTTCTTCTCGCCAGCCGGTGTCAGCGCGATCGCGGGCTGGGCCAGCAGGTCCTCGTTCTTGGTGCCGGCGCCGTCGCCGCGGTTCATCATCAGGATGATGTCGGGCTTGGCTTCGATGATCGCCTCGTCCGTTAGCGGTTTGTAACCCGGGAATGCGCCGACGGCGTTGATGGCGCCGGCGAGCTTGACGATACCGTCGGCCGCCGTGCCGGTGCCCGATGCCATGATCCGGCCGTTCTGGGCGCTGAGGATGAAGAGAACGCGCTTGCGCTCGGCCTCCGGACGCTTTTCGGCCTCGGCGATCGCCGCGTCGAGATCGGACGCCACCTTTTGTTCAAGCGCCTTCGCCTTGTCGGATACACCGAGCAGCGTGCCCACACGGTCGATCTTGGCGATGATGCCGTCGCGGGTAAAGGGGCTCGGCACAGTCTCGAAGGGCACGCTGGCATTCTTCAGGACGGCCAGCGCCTCCTTCGGGCCCGAACCCTCGACGGCGATGATCGCCGTGGGGTTCATGGCAAGGATACCTTCCGGCGAGAGCGCCCGCATGTAGCCGACGTTGGGCAGCTTCAGCGCCGCCTCCGGGTAGATGCTCGTCGTGTCGCGGGCGATCAGCCGGCTTTCCTCGCCGAGCGCATAGACGATCTCGGTGATATCGCCGCCGACTGAAACCAGGCGCGACGTGTCGAGCTTCTTGTCCTCGGCATGGGCGGCGCGGACGAAGGCGAAGCCTTTGACCGCCGGTACCGACGGGTTCAGCGGCAGCGCCATGACGGCCGCCGTCAGGGCCAGCTGCCCGGGGCGAATCCTTCGCAGATTGTTACGCATCGTCATCGCTATGATCCTTATGCGGCGACACTTGCTGCCCGCGGTAGATTTTCCATGATCTCGCGCCACTCGGCGCGTTCGTCGGAACCTTCCTTCCGCTTGCCGAAGAACTGGATGATCATCTCGCCCTTGGCATTGTAAGCCTCCAGCGAGGTAACGTGGCCGTCCTTGGTCGGCTTGCGCACGGCCCAGGTCTCGGCGATGTGATCCTGGCGCAGATGCAGATGGAAGGTCGGGTCCATGATATTGATCCATGGGCCCATGGCCTGGACGTTGAAGATCGGGCCGGAATGGATCTGGACGATGCCGTCATTGGCGACGAAGCACATGATCGGCGGGCCGGATTTCACCGAGGCATGCATCATCTCCGCCGTCGCGCTGTTGTCGAGCTTCCAGGCATAGTCGTCGCCGACGCTGCGCACGGCCGCCTGGCGGCCGATCTTCAGGCGCTTGAGCATGCCGAAGAACTCGTGGGTATCGGTGAGCCTGCTCCAGTTGTCGCGCAATTCGTCGCGGCTGACGTCGGCGGTTTCATCGACGATATTTGAGGTCGCGGCCTCGACGAAATCCTGCGACTGGTCTTCCAGCTTCAACGCGGCAACCATCGCATGATAGGCCTCGACGTTCGAATTCGGGCGCAGGTGCACCTTGTGCACGGCGGTACCCGCCTTGTCGAAATATTGCAGGCTGAGGCGCACCTGGTCGCCATCCGTCTTGGATACGGCGAAGCCGTGTTCCCAGCGGCTTGGGAAGATACGCAGATCGATATTCTCACCGAGAACGATGGCGGCCTGCACGCCCGACTTGATGTTTTCGAAGACGCCGATCTTTTCGTGCACGGCACTTTCGTTGCGCGACAGCGCCATCACTTCGCCGAGGCTCGCTACGCGTTCGAGAAACTTCAGCGCGCTGCCATCGATGCGGGTGACGCTGATGCCGGTTTCGGCGGCGACGAGGGCCGCCTCGGAAATCTTCAACTGAGCGGCGATATCGCGCTCGCGCAGCTTCGGGTTTTCGGCGCGAAACGCACGGATTTCGGCTGGCGCCGGTCTTGTCTGTTCGGTCATGTGTTACCTACTATTGGCCCTACTTATTGAGAATGAGCTTGCCCTGGCGGGTGATCTTCAGGCGATAGATCACGCCGTCGTGTCTGATCATGATCTCGTTCGCGCCGCGGAAAAGATCCGCGCTTTCGACGATCCGGTGCTGCGCCGCTGGCTCGCTCGGCAGCGGCACGTGCTTAAAGTTATCTGGCTTTTCAACCATCATTTCGGTTGGCAATTCCGTGAGGCCGGGGTTCTGGGCTCCCGGTTGTGGTGACATTTATCTTGACTTTCTTACTCATAGTTTTTTAAAGACGCAATAGGAGACTATTATAGTCAAGTTTTCGAAATTGCTGATACGAGCTGCCTGCGGGCTGCTCGCAACGATGACGGAGAAGGTTTTATGACAGGTAGGTTTGCGGCTGTTGCGGCCGGCATGGCGATGACGTTTTCAAGCGTTTGTCAGGCGCAGGAGGCGGCACCGGCAGCCTCCCTCGATGTCGAACTCAATGCGCTGGCGCCCTCGCAGAAGGGCTGCATGATGACCTTCGTGGCGTTGAACCAGCTGCCGGCCGCCATCAACAAGGTCTCCTTCGAACTTGCCTTCTTCAACGACAAGAATGCCGTCGACCGCATCACCGTGCTCGATTTCCGCGATCTGCCGCAGGGCAAGAAGCGGGTGCGCCAGTTCGATATGCCCAATGTCAAATGCGAGAGCGTGACGCGCATCCTCATCAACGACACGCCCGTCTGCGACGGGCCGGCGGTGGGCGAATGCATGAAGGGCCTCGTCACCCGCTCGCAGATTTCGGTTCCCTTCGAGGGCTAAGATAACGCCGGGGATGATCCCCGGCGGACATGTTTCAGGCTGTCCGAGGCGTAGACAATGGCGATTTCAGCGAAAACCAGATCGAGACAGGTGCTCATCGGGGAGGCGGACGCCGATAACAGCCTGAACGACAACACGCCCGGTATGCATCCCGGCCACGAGCTTCCGGAACTGCGCAACGCGCCGCGGCAGCCGGCCGGCGAAACGGTGATCCACTACGCGCGTTTTGCGCAGATATCCTCCTTTCCCGACCATCCGGAAACAGCGTCGGCTGCTCCTCTCTCCGCGCCTCCGATGGATGCCGCGGTAGAAAAGCAGGAAGACGAAAGGAAGCCGGTGCGACGGCGGGTGGCACTCACCTGTGCCGGTTCGTTATTTTTTCATGCTGCGTTGGCCGCCACGCTATTTATGGTTATGCCCATGCCGTCGGATGAGACGCTGATGGAGGCAGGCGACGCGATCAGCATCGTCATGCTCGGCAGTTCCGACGCCGATCAGAGTGCGGCCGGCGAGACGGAAGTGACCATACAGGAAGAAGTGGTTCCAGAAGCCGTCGAACCCGACACGGTCACGGCAGTCGAAACGGCGAAAGTACAGCCGGAGGCCGTTCAGCCGCAAACCATCCAGCCGGCTGACGCGGAGCCGGTCGAAGCCCTTCAGCCGACACAGGAGGTTACACGCCAGTCGGCGGAAACGGTCACGACCGCGGAACCGGAAGTGCTCGTATCGGAAACCCCTGCTGAAACTTCAGTTGTGCAGCCAATGTCGACAATGGTGCCGGAGCAATCTTCAGACATGCCGATAATATCCGCGCAGCCACCGGTCGCAGCCGCGGTACAAGCCGAGCCGGAAGAGATCAAGCCTGTCGAGACTGCCGCAATTTCCCCTGAACCCCAATTGCCAGCACAGACGGTTACACCACAGCTGAAGCCGAAGCGGGAAAAGCCCGCGGAAAAACAGCCGGCGGAAAGAAAACAGCCGCCGAAGCAGGCGAAAGGTTCAGAGGGAGATGCCCAACAGGAGGCACGCAGGGGAGCTGCGGACGGGCAAGCAAACGCCAATTCGAATGATAATTCGCGCACGTCGGGTGGGAGGAATGGAGCTGGCGGCGCGTCGGAAGCCAATTACAAAGGTAAGCTTGTTGCACGGTTGTTCCGTTGCGTTGACCGAATGGAGTCGCGGTATCGCACGGCTCATGCAACCTTGACTGTTCGCATCACCGTAACTCGCGACGGCGATATCACCGCATCCGGCATCGTCCGCGGCTCAAGCCTTCCAGGGGTCGACAGCGCCGCACTTGCGAGGGTGGCTTCATGCAATCTTCCGGCCATGCCGGATGCCATGACGGCGTCCTCGCGGAGCTACACCTTTCCGGTTCAGGTCACCCCGCGATAAAATATGATAAAAATAATCAACTTTATACTTTACTCTAAAAATCAGGTTTAATAAGGTCCACCCGCACACGCAGGAATCGTGTGACGATCAACGAGTGAACGGGTGGTATATGGCTCGCAAGGGCAAGAAGGGATCGAACCGGGAGGTCCGCGACGTCGCGGGCGAGGGTGTTGCTCAGGCATCCGCCGGACGATCCAAACTGGATGGCCGCAGTTTCCTTTATGTCGGCGGCCGTGACTGCCAGGTGGCGCATCTTCGCCAGATCGCCAGCAATTTCGGTGCCGAACTCATCCATCACGACGGCGGCCTGCGCGAAGCGGTGTCCCGCATCGACACCGTGCTGCCTTCGGTCGACTGCGTCTTCTGCCCGATCGACTGTATCAGCCACGATGCCTGCCTGCGCGTGAAGACCGGCTGCAAAAAGTTCGGCAAGGCCTTCATCCCGCTTCGCAACGGCAGCAAGTCCAGCCTGGAGCGCGCGCTGAATACGATGAACGAGCGAGACAATACCCGATGAACGATCAGCGTCCCGACGGTTTCACCATGATCGGCCTGCACAAGCTTGCCGCACAGACGGGCGAGGGCCTCGTGCCCGAGCTCTACGAAGTTTTCCGCCAGCATGCCGAACGCCAGGAGATCTACCAGAATGTGGCGCTGTTCCCGACCTGGGAAGCGCGCATGCCCGGAGAAGCGACGACGAGGCCGCTTGGCGCGGCGGCGGCAAACGGCAATAATATTCTCGCTTTTCCCTCGTATGCGGCAAGGGCCGGCAAGAGGAAGGCGTAAGGAGATCGCATGTATATCGCAATGAACCGCTTCAAGGTCGCAACCGGGAACGAAGGTGATTTCGAGACGGTCTGGCGCAATCGGGATTCCAGCCTGGCCGAGGTGCCCGGTTTCGTCGAATTCCGCCTGCTGCGCGGCAAGCTCAACGAAGAGGAGGGCTACACGCTCTATTCCTCGCACACGGTCTGGAAGAGCGAAGCGGATTTCCAGGACTGGACGAAGTCCGAGAATTTTCGCGCTGCGCATCGCAATGCCGGCGACCGCAAGGCGATGTATAAGGGGCCGCCGGTCTTCGAAGGCTTCAACGTGGTCGACGGCATATGAACCAGGGGCCTGATCGCATCGAGGTCCTGCCGGTTCTTCCGTCGCTCGATATCGATGCGACGCTTGCCTTCTATCGAGACAGGCTCGGCTTTGCCAATGTCGTCTATCAGGCGGACGATTATCTCATCCTGCGGCGTGACGACATGGAACTGCATTTCTGGCGCACCGAAGATGCCGGGCTCTGCGAGAAGACCTCAGTCTATCTCAGGGGCGGCGGTATCGGCGTCCTTCATGCGGAATATCGCGAAAAGGGCATCGAACGCCTGACCGAGATGGAAGTGCGGCCGTGGAACATGGAGGAATTCTATATCCACGATCCACACGGCAACCTCTTGCGCTTCGGTCGCGTACCGCAGCAGCGCGGCTAAGCTCTGACGCGGAAGACAGCACCCGCCGCAACGGCCAACCAGCCGAGCATCATCGCCCAGCCGCCGCTCGGGGCGGCATAGGGGAAGAGGCCGGCGCCGGTGAAGCGCAGGGTGACTAGGTCACCGGCAAAGAGCAGCGTTCCCAAAATCATGAGGAAACCGGCCAGCCAGGCGGTTTTGAGCCTCGTTGTGCCGAGAGCCAGTGCCAGCAGGGCAGGAGCGTGCGCAAGGCACATGGTCGATGCGGATGCGGCAAGATTGGCTTGCCCGCCGCCATGGGCGGCAAGGGCGGCGAGCGCCACGCCGGCGACGCCGAACAGGCCGGCAAAGAGATAAAGCGCCGGTTCCAGGCGCGCGTTCAAGCTCATGGTTATTCCTTGTCTTCAGCGGCCTTGTTCTGCATGTGATAGGCGAGCCGCTCCACCGGCGCCCAGATGAGATCGCGCAGCGCCTGGCTCGCGATCGTCTCGTCCAGGGCGCGGCGGAAACAGAGCAGCCACTCGTCGCGCTCGACCGGGCCGATCTCGGCGACGAAATGGCGGCTGCGCAGGCGCGGATGGCCGCGTTTGTCGGTAAAGAGCGGCGGGCCGCCGAGATAACCGGTCATATATTCGTAAAATTTCTCTTCGCTGCCGTGAAGGCTCGGCGGATGCACGGCGCGCACGTGGCTTGCCTCCGGCAGCCTGTCCATCAACTCGTAGAAACGGAGCGTCAGCGCCCGCACGACAGGATCGCCGCCGATCGCTTCATATAGAGTGGTGACCTTCTCGCTCACGAAACCATCCCAGATGTCATTCCCCAGCCTTTCATGCACCGGAGATAAAATGATCGCAACCGTCATCAAGCTGCCGCGGCATTTTGCGCATAATGCCCGCGCCGCAAGGGTTCCAATCGATTCTTCTTGACAAAACCGTCCGGACGGTATCTTTTAATCACATGTCGAACGCCCATCATCGCAAGAAACAGCCTGTCCTCGTGCGCCAGCAGTTGCTGGATGTCGCGGCGCGTCTTGCTGTTAGCGAAGGTATGGCCGCGGTCACGCTCGATGCGGTGTCCGCCGCCTCCAGCGTCAGCAAGGGCGGGCTGCTGCATCACTTCCCGACGAAGAATGCGCTGCTTGATGCCCTGTTCGAGAGCCTGCTCGAAAAGTTCGACGCCGATATAGAGGAACTGATGCGTGGCGATCCGCTGCCGCAGGGCCGTTTTACCCGCGCCTATGTGAGGGCCGTATCTGGTCTCAAGGATCGTCCCGACGATTCCAGGAGCTGGACGCAGGTGACGATCGCGCTTCTTGCCGAACCCCGGCTGCGCCTTCGCTGGCGCCAATGGGTGCAGGCGCGGGCGGAAGAATATGTCGGCACCGATTCCTCCCTCGACGCGCAGCTCGTGCGTTTCGCCGCCGACGGGCTGTGGTTTGCAGATACGCTGGAAAGCCATGATATCGACGGCGTTCTGAGGCGGGACCTCATCGATCGCCTTGTCGAACTGACCGGGAAATAATCCGAAGGAATTTCGCCATGAGCCAGGCTGCCGTCTACGGGCTGTTGTTTGCCGCCATCGTGCTCGAGGTCATCGGCACGACCGCGCTGCAGCTGTCGCAGCAGTTCACCCGTATCGGGCCGACGGTGCTCGTCGTCGCCTGTTATGCGGCCGCCTTCTATTGCCTGTCGCTGACGCTGAAAAGCATTCCTGTCGGCATCGCCTATGCGATTTGGAGCGCTTTGGGAATCGTGCTGATTTCCTCGGTCGGTCTGGTCTTCTTCAAGCAGCGTCTCGATCTGCCGGCCATCGTCGGGCTCGGGCTGATCATTTCAGGCGTTGTCGTCGTCAATCTCTTCTCGAAATCAATTTCTCATTGATATTGCTGTGATATTTCCAGCCGGATTTTCGATCTTCCGCGGTTGAATTTTCCCCTTTGTCAAATTCCTGACAAAGGTCTATGTGTTGCTGAGACGTGGAGGAGACGAGGCGCAGTCGGCGCCGTTTTCCAAAGCGCTTTGAATCTCTGCTTTCCCGCCTATCGATACTTCCAGTTTCTACAGGAGCACATCATGGCCATTCGCACCGTCGTCTGGGGAGAGAATATCCACGAGACCACCAATGAGATCGTCCGCGGCATTTATCCCGAAGGCATGCATACGACGATCGCCAATGCGCTGAACGCCGATCCAGCCATCTCGGCGACGACCGCGACGCTGCAGGAGCCGGAGCATGGGCTGAGCGAGGCACGCCTTGCCGAAACCGATGTGCTGACCTGGTGGGGTCACAAGGATCATGGCGCGGTCTCCGACATCGTCGTCGAGCGCGTCGCCAGGCGTGTCTGGGAAGGCATGGGCCTGCTGGTGCTGCATTCCGGCCATTTCTCGAAAATCTTCAAGCGGCTGATGGGCACGCCCTGCGCGCTGAAATGGCGCGAGGCGGGCGAGCGCGAGCGGCTGTGGACGATCAACCCGCGCCATCCGATCGCCGCCGGCATCGGCGAGCATTTCGAGCTCGAAAACGAGGAAATGTATGGTGAGCAGTTCTCGGTGCCGGAGCCGCTGGAAACGGTGTTCATCTCCTGGTTCCAGGGCGGCGAAGTATTCCGCTCGGGCCTGACCTGGCGGCGCGGCGCCGGCAACATCTTCTATTTCCGCCCCGGCCACGAGACCTATCCGACCTATCACGACGCCACCATCCAGAAGGTGCTGATCAACGGCGTCAAGTGGGCCTATAACCCTGAAGCAGCGTTGACGAGTATTACCGACGCCCCAAATGTGCCGGTAGAAAAGGCCCTGGAGCCGATCGTCGAACGCGGCCCGAAACTGCACCAGGCCGGCGAAGCCGGTTACCGCTGAGGAGCATCCATGCGACTACTCGTTCTTGGCACGGGCGTGATGGCGAAAAACCAGCTCGCCCGCTTCTCCCTCATCGACGGCGTGACCGTGGTCGGCGCCGTCGACACCGATCCCGAGCGGCTTTCGGCCTTCGCCGACAAGTTCAACATCGAAAAGCGGTTTCTTTCGCTGGAGGAGGCGATCGCCTGGGGTGAATTCGACGCGGCGACGAACGTCACGCCCGACCGCATTCATCACCCGACGACCATGGCGCTGATTGCCGCGGGCAAACATGTGTTCTGCGAAAAGCCGCTGGCGGAGAACTATGCGAAGGCGCTTGAAATGACGGAGGCGGCCGAAAAGGCCGGCGTCATCAACATGGTAAACCTGACCTATCGCAATGTCGCGCCGTTGCAGCGCGCCCGCGAGATGGTGCTCGCTGGCGAGCTTGGCACGATCAGGCATGTGGAAGCCTCCTATCTTCAGAGCTGGCTGGTGTCGCGTGCCTGGGGCGATTGGCGAACGGAATCGACCTGGCTGTGGCGGCTTTCCACCGGCCATGGCTCGAACGGCGTGCTCGGCGACGTCGGCATCCATATCCTCGATTTTGCTGCCTATGGCGCGGCGACCGACATCGACCATGTCTTTGCCCGGCTGAAGACCTTCAACAAGGCGCCGGGCGGCCAGATCGGCGAATATCTGCTCGATGCCAATGACAGCTTCACCATGTCCGTCGATTTCGCCAATGGCGCACTCGGCGTCATCCATGCTAGCCGCTGGGCGACAGGGCATCTCAACGAGTTGAAGCTGCGCATTTATGGCGAGAGGGGCAGCCTCGAGGTCATCCATCGCCCCAGCGGTTCAGAGTTGCATGGCTGCCTTGGCGAGGGTGTCGAAACCGCCACCTGGACGCAGATCGAGGTTGAACCGGTGGCGACGAATTACGAGCGTTTTGCCGAGGCCGTGGCAAGCGGCGTCCAGCCAGACCCTAACTTCCGCCACGCCGCCAACCTGCAGAAGGTGCTGGACCTCGCCATTGTGACCGAGCGCGAGCGGCGCGAACTGAAGGTCTGATCTGCCGTGGGATGATGTAACGGGGCAAGGACAAGCCGTATGAAAAGCCTTCTGACAAGCTGGCCGCTTTGGGCGCTTCTTTCCGCCGGCTTTGCAGCGCTCACGGCGATTTTCGCCAAGGTCGGCGTCGAGAACGTCAACTCCGACTTCGCGACCTTCATCCGCACCATTGTCATCCTGCTGGCGGCGGCGATGATGGTCTCCATATCGGGCAGCTGGCAGGAGCCGTCTTCCGTGTCGAGCAGGAGCTGGCTCTTCCTGGTGTTCTCCGGCCTTGCCACCGGCGCATCCTGGATTTGTTATTTCCGTGCTCTGAAGCTTGGCGATGCTGCCCGTGTCGCCCCGATCGACAAGCTATCCGTCGTCTTCGTGGCCGTCTTTGCGGTGCTGTTTCTCGGCGAGCGCTTGACGCTTCCGAACTGGCTCGGCGTCGTTCTGATTGCGGGAGGCGCCGTGCTCGTCGCTTACAGGGCATGACCGGTGACAAGCATAATACGTCTTCGCAAACACGGGAAAAAAGACCCCGCCGAAGCGGGGCCGGAGGTTGCCGAGCCGCAGCAGGCGGCACCGGCGATCTGAGTGTTCTTATTCGATGACCTGCACCACGCGATGGGTGCGGGGTTCGACGATCACATGTTGATTGTTGATGACCGTATAGGCGTATTTCGGATTGTCGGGCACCGGTGTGACGACAACATCGGCCGGAAGCGGCTTGCCGACGACGATCGGCTCCTGGACGACCACCGAGGCGGTCGGGGCCGGCTGCTGCTGGACATAGGTGACGACCTCGCGCGGCGGCGGATCGACAACGGCGCCGGCGACACCGCCGGCCACGCCGCCAATGGCGGCACCCACGGGGCCACCGACGATGGCGCCGGTGATCGCGCCGCCGGCTGCGCCAGTCACGGCGCCATCAGCGAGGGCATTGGTTGCAAGTGACGACAGCGCAAGGGCGCTGGAGACAAGTAGAATCTTGTACATTTTGCTTCTCCTTTGCTGGGGTTGCGTTTGGGTAACGACCACGCCAATCCGAGGTTCCGGCAGGAGAGAGTCACGCTTTGGAAGGCCGGTTCACATTCTGTGAGGGGGGCGAAGCCATCCGCCGCGGTTGGATTATTCCAGTCGCCGGCGGAAGAGCCAGGCGGCGGCGCTGAGTGTGACGGCGGCGATCAACGCCAGCGGGATCGTCTGGTGGACCACCTCGCTCACCGGGATATCCTTGAGGAAAACGCCTTTGACGATCACCAGGAAATAACGCAGCGGGTTGATGAAGGTTATCGGCTGGAGCCAGCCCGGCATGTTCTCGATCGGCGTCGCAAAGCCCGAAAGCAGCATGGCCGGGACCATGAACAGGAAGGCGCCGAGGATCGCCTGCTGCTGCGTCATCGACAGCGCCGAAATGAAGAGGCCGAGGCCGGCGACCGAACCGAGATAGAAGATCGCGCTGCCGTAAAGCAGGAAGAGCGAGCCGCGCAGCGGCACCTCGAACAGAAAGACGGCGGCGAGGATATAGACGGTGATGTGGAAGAGGCCGATCATCATCGGCGGGATCAGCTTGCCGATCAGGATTTCGTGCAGGCGCAGCGGTGAGACCATCAGCTGGTCGAAGGTGCCGAGCTCGCGCTCGCGGGCGATCGACAGAGCCGTGACGATCAGGCCGATCAAAAGTGCGATGCTGGCGATCAGGTTCGGCACCATGAACCATTGGTAGGTGAGGTTCGGGTTGAACCAGTTGCGCGGCACGGATGAGACGATGCCGGCGCCGGCGCGTTTGCCCGCCGGTGTTTCGGCGGCAAGGGCACCGCCGATCTGCGAGAGGTAGCCGGCGACGATCTGCGAGGCGTTGGAGCGGCGGCCGTCGAGCACCACCTGGAGGTCGGCCGGTGTTCCCGCCTCGATGTTGCGCGAAAAATCCGGACCGATCTCGACGGCGGCGATCACGGTCTGGTTGTCGATCGCCACCCGGACTTCGCTCTGATCGGCGGCGAATTCGATGTTGCGGAAGGTCGGCGACCCGTCGATGCGCTCGATCAGCTCCTGGCCCCAGTGACCGCTGTCGCGGTTGAGGATCATGACGTCGACATTGCGGACTTCCAATGTCGCGGCATAGGAAAAGACGAGAAGCTGGACGATCGGCGGGCCGATCAGGATGGCGCGGCCCTTGGGGTCGCGCAGCACGGCGAGCAGTTCCTTGACGATGAGGGCGTAGAGCCTTGTCCACATCTCAGCCGATCCTCTTCCGGGTGCTGCGGGCCGCAAGCACGAACATGACGGCGCCGATCGCCAGCATCACGGCGATTGCCTTTCCGAACATCGGCCAGATATCGCCGGCGAGGAAGACTGTCTGCAGGCTGGGGATGAGGTACCGCGCCGGCACGATGAAGGTGATCCACTGGATGACAGCAGGCATGGAATTGATCTCGAACAGGAAGCCCGAGAGCAGGAAGGCCGGCAGGAAGGCCGATATTAGCGCCAGCTGCGAGGCGAGGAACTGGTTCTTCGTTGCCGTCGAGATCAGCAGGCCCTGACCGAGCGCCGGGATCAGGAAGGCGGCCGAAAGCGCGTAAAGGGCGGCGACCGAGCCGCGGAACGGCACGCCGAAAAGAAAGACCGCCAGCAGCACGCAGAGCGTCATCGAGGTGAGGCCGAGCAGGAAATAGGGCAGGATCTTGCCGGTGAGCAGTTCGACCGCCGTCACCGGCGTCGCCATCATCGCCTCCATAGTGCCGCGCTCCCATTCGCGGGCGACGACGAGCGAGGTCAGCAGCGTGCCGACCAGCGTCATGACGATGGTGATCGAGCCGGGCACGAGAAAATTGCGGCTGGTCAGCTCCGGATTGAACCAGAAGCGCTGCTCGACCGCGATGGCGGGAGCGTGGGAGGCCACGTCGGCCTGGCGCTGCTGCTCCCAGTTGGCGACGGCGCCCTGGGCATAATTCTGGACGAAATTGGCGGTGTTCGGGTCGGAACCGTCGACGATCACCTGAATGGCGGGATGGTTGTCTGCGGTGTAGCGTGTGGTGAAATCGGCCGGGATGATGACGATGCCGCGCACATTGCCGAGCACGAGATCTTCCTCGAACAGGCGCCGGTCGCGGCCCATCGCGACATCGAAATAGCGCGAGGCCTGGAAGCTGGCCGACAGGTCCTGTGTCAGCGGCGTCAGCTCCTCGGTCACGAGGCCGATGCGGGTGCGGGTGGTATCGAGTGAGACGCCGTAACCGAAGAGAAAGAGCAGGATCAGCGGCAGCACGAAGGCGATGAGGATGCTGCTCGGATCGCGGATCGCCTGAAAACTTTCCTTGCGCACGAGAGCAAAAAGACGCCGCAGCCGGCCGGAAGAGGCGCTCATGCGGCGTCCTCCGCTTCCGATTGCTGCACCAGGGCGATGAAGGCGTCCTCCATCGTCGGATCCGGCTGCTCGTTGGTCGCGACGCGGGCCTTTAACTCATCGGGCGAGCCAAGCGCGATCGAACGGCCGCGATAGATCAGCGAGATGCGGTCGCAATATTCCGCCTCGTCCATGAAATGGGTGGTGACGAGCACGGTGACGCCTTTTTCGACAAGCGCGTTGATATGCGTCCAGAACTCGCGCCTTGTGATCGGATCGACACCCGAGGTCGGTTCGTCCAGGAAGAGGGCGCGCGGCTCATGCATGACGGCGCAGGCAAGCGCCAGGCGCTGCTTCAGGCCAAGCGGCAGGTCCTTGGCGGGCTCGCGGGCGTGGCGGCCGAAATCGAAAATGCCGGCCATCAGCGCGATGCGCTCGCGCTTGCGCTGCCCGCGAAGACCGTAGACGCCGGCGAAGAATTCGAGGTTCTGCATGACGGTGAGATCACCGTAAAGCGAGAATTTCTGCGCCATGTAGCCGAGCTGGTTGCGGGCTTCAGCGGCATCTCGGCGAAGATCGAAACCGGCGACGCGGCCTTCGCCGCCGGTCGGCTTCAGCAGGCCGCAGAGCATCTTGAAGGTGGTGGACTTGCCGGCACCGTTCGGGCCGAGCAGGCCGAAGATCTCGCCGCGGCGGATATCGAAGCTGATATCCTCGGCGGCAGTGAAATCGCCGAAGCGCTTGGTCAGGCCCTTGGCCTCGATCACCGGCCGGTCGCCCTCGGCCTTCAGCGGATCTTGCGTTTCGGCAAGCCTGGAGCGGCCGCCGGGGCCGCCGCCCAGCATGTCGACAAAGGCATCCTCGAAGCGGGGCGGGGCGGGGGCGAGCGTTGCCCCGTCGCCGGCCTTGCCGATATCGGGTTTTTTGTCCTTGGCCGTCACCAGGCGGATCGCGTCGCCCTGGATCACGCCGTCGATGACGCCATCGGCCTGCAGGAGCTCGGCAAGCACCTGCCGGCGGCGCCCGCTGACATCGGACACCCTGAAGACCCGGTCGTTGACGCGCTCGGTCAGCTCAGCGGGTTTTCCCGAGAAGAGCAGTTTTCCCTGGTTCAGCAGCAGCACGTGGTCGCAGGCTTCCGCCTCGTCGAGATAGGCGGTCGACCAGAGCACGCCGATGCCTTCCTTCGTCAGGTTCTCTACCATTTTCCAGAGGTCGCGGCGCGAGATCGGATCGACGCCGACGCCGGGCTCGTCGAGCAGCAGCAGGCGTGGTTTTTTGAGAAGCGCGCAGGCAAGGCCGAGCTTCTGCTTCATGCCGCCGGAGAGTTTCCCGGCGAGCCGGCCGGTGAAGCGTTTGAGGTCGGTGAAGGTCAGCAGTTCGTCGAAGGCGCTGGCGCGTTCGCTTTTCGGCAGGCCGCGCAGATCGGCGTAGAGATCGAGGTTTTCCTGCACCGAGAGGTCCTCATAGAGACCGAAGCGCTGCGGCATGTAGCCGATCGCCGCCTGGATGCCGGCGGCGTTCTTCCTGGTGTCGAAGCCGAGAACCTCTACTGTCCCCGTGTCGGGCAGCATCAGGCCGGTCATCAGCCGGATCAGCGTCGTCTTGCCGGCGCCATCGGGGCCGACGAGCCCGGTGATCGCACCGCCGCCGATGACGCCGGAGACGGCGTCTAGGGCCGGCGGCGCCTCGCCGAAGCGTTTGGTGACGCCGTCGATCCGGACGAGCGGCTTGTCGTCCCAATCTTTCTGAGGGGCGGCGGTCATCGTCCGTCTGCCGCGGGCGCCGGAAGACGCACGGTGACCGGCATGCCCTGGCGCAGATCCGGGCCGGGCTTGTCGATGACGATCCTCAGGCGATAGACGAGATCGGTCCGGAGCTCCGGCGTCTCCACCGATTTCGGGGTGAATTCGGCGACCGGCGAGATGAAGCCGATCGTGCCGTCATAGGGTTTGTCGGGCGCCGTATCGGAGGTGACGGAAACCTTCATGCCGGGATGGATGCGGCCGAGATCGGGTTCGGCAACATAGCTGCGCACCCAGACGGGTTCGGTCAGCGACAGCACGAAGACGGTATCGGCCGGCGAGACGATCGCGCCGTTCTCCCGCACCCGCGAGAGGATGATACCGTCGTTCGGAGCGCGCAGCTCCGTGTCGGCGAGCGAGGTGCGGGCCGAGGCGAGCGTCGCCTCAGCCGCCTTCAGCTGGGCGTCGGCTGCGGCGATATCCTCGACGCGGGAACCTTCCTGCAGCAGCTTCAGCGCCTCGTTGGCGGACTGCGAGCGGGCGGCGGCCATCGCCTTTGCGGCGGTCGCCTGGTCGAGCGTCGCTTCGGAAATCGTGCCTTGCGGGCGCAGCTGGCGGGCGCGGTCATAGGCGAGGTTGGCATTTCCGAGATCGGCGAGGCTTTCGTCATAAGCGGCGCGCGCCTGGGCGATCTCAGTCGGGCGAGGGCCTGCCTTCAGCTTGTCGAGGGTTGCCCGAAGGGCGGCGGCGTTAGCCTCGCCGGAGCGAACGGCGAATTCATAGGGTGCGGCGTCGAGCTTCGCCAGCACCATTCCGCTTTTGATCACGTCGCCTTCGTCGACGCGGAGTTCGGAGAGGCGGCCGCTGACGCGGAAACCGAGCGAGACCTGGCGGATATCGACATTGCCGTAGAGGGCGAATTCGCGGCGGGCCTCGGGCAGCCAGCCGAGCTTTTCGGGCAGGCCGTACCACCAGGCGGCGCCCGCGACGACGAGAAGGAGAGCGATGGGAAGGATGCGTTTCATGCTGCACCTCCCTTCGACGGGCCGAGCACATCGACCAGTTCGGCGGCAAGGCCGCGTAAGATTTCCACCTGTTCCGGGCCGACGGCCTCCCATTCCATCTGGGCAAGCACGGCCGCGTGGGTGACGCGAAAGACGAGGATGCTGCCGATAAGGTTGAAGGTGCGCAGGCGCACATGTTCGGAGGCGGAATCTTCACGCAAGATGGCGCCGATCAGCCGCCGGCCCATCTCGATCATCGGCCGCATGATGCCCTGATAAACCCTTGCGAAGGCTTCGGTCGGCTCCATCTGCTCGCGGATCAGGAAGCGCGCCCAGGATTCGGATTCCTTGCCGACGAAAAGCGTCACTATGGTCTGGAGAATTTCCGTGAGGAAGAGACGGGCTTCGCTTTCGCCGAGTGTTTCGCCGGCAGCGTCGAGCGCCATGAGATGCGTGCCGATACGCGCCCGCATGTCGCCGACATGCGTATCGATGCGGGCCATCAGATATTCGGCGGTGGCGATGTAAAGGCCTTCCTTGCTGCCGAAATAATAGGGGATCGCCTGCAGGTTGACGCCGGCGGCTTCGGTCAGCTGACGTGTCGAGGCGCCGTCAAAGCCGTAGCGTCCGAAGACGTCGAGGGCGGCGGCCAACATCTTCTGCCGCGCGGCCTCGGCCCGGGCGGATGCTGGCGGGGTT
The DNA here is from genome assembly GCF_001854685.1 of Rhizobium sp. RSm-3. Lineage (NCBI taxonomy): Bacteria > Pseudomonadati > Pseudomonadota > Alphaproteobacteria > Hyphomicrobiales > Rhizobiaceae > Rhizobium > Rhizobium sp. RSm-3. Next base: position 172,835 of record NZ_MAWZ01000008.1, read on the forward strand.
TGAGTGTCGCTTTCCTGGTTCATGAGAGTTTTATAACGCTGATCGCAAAATAAGTCAATCGATTGATATATTTTGCCGAGAAGCGGCCCGAACTGTGGAGCTTTTCACCAGGCGGGCAATCGCGCCGGCCAAAAAAATCCGCCGATTTTTTCTATTTTTGCGCTCATTTTTCGACACAAAACGGCCTTGCTCTTTCCGTATTGCCGATGTGATGCGTATCCAAATTTATACTATCGCGCTGCTGTTGAGCGCCATCATGTGGTCGATCTCGTTCGATGCGGCGCGTGAATCCTATCATGCCGCGCAAAGTGCGGGATTGATGCCGAACCTGCATATCAACAAGAAGCTGGATCGCGTTCTTTAGATTGCGGTCGTCAGCATCGCGCCGATCTCGCCTCGGCGAGTTCGGAGCCGGGGAAGCGTTTCCCGTGTGTCCCGCGACGAGCGGGAGAGAAAGCCGAATTCCTTAAAATTTGACCGATCGGCTTAAAAGCCCTGCAAATACTGATGTGTAGAGTGGTCTCATGAAAGCGATCGAAGCGTGGACAGACGCGTCGATCGTTTGGAGACGGGCGAAGCAAAGCCCGCCGATCCGCAAACGGGGACTTCGACATGCACAAAATTCTAGCCGCCATCGCTCTCACTCTGACCATCACCGGCGCTGCCGGGCCGGCGCTCGCCATCGGTCCCGCCAGCCTTGGCCGCGACCTGATGTATACCTCCGCCATCGGCCATTCGCCCGAGATTCCGTTGACGACACGCGCCGGTTTCGTGCGCCCCGGCGTTCCTTTCGTCCTGCGCAGCCCTGCTCAAATCAAGGGCGAGGGTTATCAGCTCAAGGCCTATTCGCCGAAACTGACCGTTGTCGTCGACTATGTGTTTTGGAAGGCGGTCGACGCGGTTGAAGCGGTGACGTTTCTGCGCTGATATTCCTGGTCACAGGAGGCAATTTGGGTCGGCACTCGAGGTAAGCTAGGCGCCGAGTTCGCCGCGGACATCGAGATACCAGTCGACGAAGGCTTTGACGCCGACATCCAAACTCGTGTCCGGCTTGTAACCCGTCAGCGCTACGAGCAGATCGGGCGCCGCGAAGGTGCGCGGCACGTCACCCTTCTGCATCGCCAGCATCTTGCGGATGGCAGGACGGCCGAGCGCCTTTTCCACCGTTTCGACGAAATCCATCAGGCTGACCGGCTGGCCGCCGCCAATATTGACGACCCGAAAGGGCGCCTGGCGCGAAAGCGTTTCGATGGCCGCATTGCCCAGACGGTTGTCCTCGCCAGGGGCGATTGCCGACAGCCTGACAATCCCCTCAACGAGATCGTCGATATAGGTGAAGTCACGGCTCATATTGCCTTCGCCGTAGATTTCGATCGGCTGGTCTTCGAGCATGTTCTTGGTGAATTTGAACAGCGCCATGTCGGGCCGGCCCCACGGGCCATAAACGGTGAAGAAGCGAAAGGCCGTGGTCGGGATCTTGTGCAGATGGGCATAACTATGCGCCATCAGTTCCATCGATTTCTTCGTCGCGGCATAGATGGTCAGCGGCTCGTCGGCGCGATCGGTCTCGTGAAAGGGAACGGTCGCATTGGCGCCGTAGATCGAGGACGTCGAGGCCAGCATCAGGTGACGGATTTCGACGCGCCGCGCGATTTCCATGATGTTCCACGAGCCTTCGACGTTCGATCGAAGGTAGGCCTCGGGATTTTCCAGGCTGTAACGCACACCGGCCTGGGCGGCGAGGTGGATCAGGATGTCGGGCTTGGCCGCGACCACAGCTGTCTCCAGCGCTTCGCGATCCTCGAGCATAGCGATGACCGGTTTGAAGGCTGGGAATTGGGAGAGTGCCGCATGGCGCATCTCCTTGAGCTTGACGTTGTAATAGGGAGTGAGGCCGTCGAAGCCGGTGACCTCGTGCCCTTCCTGCAGCAAGCGCCTGGCCAGATGAAAACCGATAAAGCCGGCAGTCCCGGTAATGAAGTAGCGCATTCCAACCTTCTTTCGGCTCGCTGCCCACGGCAAAAGCCGATTCCGTATCGCGTGACCCCCCTTACAAGATAAGAAGAGGCCGAGTCGATAGATCTTTGAAAGAGAAGGCGGCCGCCGCCATGGCGGCGGTCGCCGGCATATTTGCGCCTTGCCCGGCCGGATGAGGGCGGGCCGTCGATATCGTCCGAAAGCCAGCCGCGGCCATCGGCTATTATGCTGCGTTGCAACATATCGGCCTGCATGTTATGGCCGACGGGTCGTCTGCAAGCAGGTCAGGATCGATGAGAGAGATAATTTATTGGATTCTCTGCGCGTTTCTGACCGTCGCCATCGCGATCGTGTCCTTGCGCTATGTCACGAACTTCTGGCTTTTGTCCTTTCTCTACAGCTTCCAGGTTCACTTCGGCGTCCTCTTTGTTGCTGCCAGCCTGATCATTCTGGCTGTCAGGCGACAGATCTACGGCTTCGTTCTTCTGTTTGTCTCGCTTGTTCTCGTCGCTCACGGCGTCGTTATGCTGCGGGAGTTTTCCGAGGACGACAGAGGCACGGACAGACCGGCGCTTTTTCGCCTGATGTCGTTCAACATGGCGATCGACAACTGGAAAAACTCGACTGCCATCACCGACATGGTGATCGCGTCGAATGCCGATGTCGTCAATTTGCTTGAAGCCAAGCCGCTGACCTTCCATCTGCAGCAATTGTTCAAGGCCTATCCCTATCATATCGGTTGCGACACCGGGAAGGATACCTGCGATACGCTGGTGCTGTCCAAACGCCCGTTCGTCAACCGGCAGGTCGCAAGCATGGGCAGTCTGCGAAAAAACAGGCTGGTTATATCGAGCGTCGACTTCGGCGGCGAAACCATCAATCTGGTTTCGGCGCATCTGACCAAACCGTACTTCGACGATTTCCAGATGGCTGAACTGGAAGATCTCGCCAAAGCGCTTGGTTCGATCGACGGCCCTCTGGTGCTGTCAGGTGATTTCAACTCTTCGTCGATCGCCCCGAGCATCCAGGCTTTCCTGCGTAAGCAGGGACTGAAGACGATCGCGCCCGAACCGGCGACATGGCCGATCGCTGCCGGCTCATTGGGGATCGCCATCGACCATATATTTGCGCGCGCGCCGCTTCATCTGACATCGCTGAGGCGTCTCGATGACAATCTTGGCTCGAACCATTCCGGTCTGATCGCCGAATTCGTTCTCGACAGGGACGGTGAAACTGCACCGGCAAAGTAAGCTGCCGGGCAAAGTCAAAATTTCGTCCTGCCGCCTTTCTTGTCGATCATCTGAAATTTCTCGCCGTCGGTCTTCACGCTGACGCAGTCGGTCGACTTGTTGGGAAACCGGACGCACACCTGGCCATTGGTTATCTTGTAGCCATTCCTGTTGCCCTGGCGATATTCGTAACCGTTGCTGCTTTCTTTCAGTTCCGACGTGCCCGGCAGATGCTCGCGGATTTCTGCCTCGCTTGCGGTTCGCATCTTTCCGGTTTCGGCAAACGCCATTCCCGGTTCCATGATCGCAAGAAATCCGGCGAGGGCGGGCAAGATACGCATCAAGGGATCTCCGGTCATGTCTTTCGGTACATCCATTCTACGAGAATTCCGATAGCGAGTTCAACAGCGATGGCGGTCGCGCCGGAAAAGGCGGCCCATTGTTCGGGGCCGGCCAGTCCGGCGGCGACGTTACGTTCTTCCGAACTCATCGACGATGCGGATGATGTCGTCCTCGCCGAGATAGGAGCCCGTCTGCACCTCGATGAGCTCGAGGACGATCTTGCCGGGATTGGCGAGACGATGGACTTCGCCGAGCGGAATATAGACGCTTTCGTTCTCGCGCAGCATTCGCACGGTCTCGCCGACCGTCACCTCGGCCGTTCCCTTGACGACGACCCAGTGTTCGGAGCGATGGTGGTGTTTCTGCAGCGAAAGCTTCTTACCCGGGGTCACGAAGATGCGCTTCACCTGGAAACGATCGCCGTTGAAGATCGAGGTATAGCCGCCCCAGGGCCGATAGGAGGTGGGGTGGGTTTCGGTGAATTTCGCCGTCGCCGAAGAAGAGGCCAGCATCTTGACCAATTGCCCGACATTCTGGCTGTCTTTGAGCGGTCCGACATAGACGGCGTCCTCACTGGCGATGACGGCGACATCCTCCATGCCCTGGACGGCAAGATGCACGCCATGGGTCATGACCAGCGAGTTGCGGGTATTGACGACGGTCGTGTTTGCGGCGGCGACATTGCCGTTGTCGTCGCGGCTGCCTGATTTCCAGACGGCATCCCAGCTTCCCATATCCGACCATTTGAACGGCGAGGGGACGACGGCGGCCTTGGAGGTCTTTTCCATGATCGCGTAGTCGATGGAGATATCGGGGCTCTTGGCGAAATGATCGGCGTCGAGGCGGGTAAAGTCGAGGTCGCGGCTTGCCTTGGAAACGGCCTTGCTCGCCGCCTTCAGCACATCGGGCGCATATTCCTGCAGTTCGGCGATGAGCTCCGCCACCGGGAACATGAAGATGCCGGAGTTCCAGTAGAAGCCGCCGTCGGCGAGCATTTTCTCGGCCTTTTCCAATGCCGGTTTTTCCACAAAACGGCTGACCTTGTGGGCGCCGTTTTCGAGCGCATCGCCGATTTCGATATAGCCGTAACCGGTTGCCGGCTCGGTGGGCGTGATACCGAAAGTGACGAGCTTGCCATCGGCTGCGGCATTCCGGGCGATGCGGATGCAATCGAAATAGCTCGTGTCGGCGAGGATCTCGTGATCCGAGGCGAGCATCTGGATGATGGTGTCCTTGCCGAAAAGCTCGGAAGCAAGGGTGGCGGCGGCGGCCACCGCTGCGGCGGTGTTGCGGGCGACCGGCTCGAGTAGCACGGCGGCGAGCGGGACAGCCAGCGCGCGGGCCTGCTCGGCGACCAGGAAGCGAAATTCCTCATTGGTGACGACGATCGGCGCTTCATAGAGCTCCGGGTTGGAAACGCGTTCGAGTGTATCCTGAAACAGCGTCTTGTTGCCGACGAACTGGATGAACTGTTTCGGGGCGGTGGCACGGGAAAGCGGCCAGAGCCGCGTGCCTTTGCCGCCGGCCATGATCACGGGAACGATTTTCTGCGTCATAGGCGGGTTCCTTGAAAAAAAGCTTGTTCGTGGCATGTTTAGCGGGCGTCTGCCCAGTCCGTTATTCGGGTGAGCCCTGTCTTCAGCAGATCCAGGGCCGCGGTTTCGCTTCCGGCTTCGACGTAGCAGCGCATTTCCGGCGCATTGCCGGACGGGCGGAAATGAATGATCCTGCCGTCTTTCAGCGTTACGCGAAGTCCGTCGATATCGGATTTCGCCGCCACCTCGCCGACCGGCTGCAGGAAAGCGGCAAGGTTTTCATTGGAGGCGCGCAGATGCTCCATCAGCGCCGCACTCGTCTCCACCGGAAAATTCTCCAGGCGATCGGCAGCGGCAAAGGGCAGATGATAGGAGGCGGCAACGGCCGAAAGCGGCTGCCTGCGAACGGCGGCGAGCGACAGGATCGCAAGCATCGGGAGAAAACAATCGCGCGTCGGCAAGGCGCGCACGGATTCGCCGTTGATATCGAAAGGGGTTGCCGTCAGCAGCCCGCCATTGGCCTCAAAGCCCATGACATGATCTTTGCCGGCCGCCACGGCCTCTTCCATGGCTGCGATAACGAAGGGCGAGCCGACGCGGGTGCGCCTGACGGCGAAAGAGCCTGCGGCCTCGATGCCGGAATTGGAGGTAACCGGTGTGACCACCGTGCCGGCGCCGAGAAAATTGGCTGCGACAAGGCCGAGAAGGTCGCCGCGCAGCGGCGTGCCGGTTTCGTCTGCGACCAGCGGGCGGTCGCCGTCGCCATCGGTCGAGACGATCGCGTCGAACTTATGCTCGGACACCCAGCGCTTCATCAGCGCGACCGTCTCGTCGGAAACGGCTTCTGTGTCGACGGGAATGAAACTCTCCGAACGGCCGAGAGCGATGATCTCGGCGCCATAATGGGCGAGAACCTCAGCCAGCAGGTCGCGGGCGACGGTGCTGTGCTGGTAGACGCCGATCTTCAGGCCGGATAGCGCCCCCTGCGGCAGCAGGGCGGCATTGCGCTGGAAAAAGAACTGCCGGCAGATCGCCTGATGATCTTCGGTCTGGGCCGGCGCCTCTGCAACCGGCTCGCCTGTTCGTTCGATCTCGGCCGCCCACGCGGTGATCTCAGCCTCGTCCGATTTGTCGATCTCGCCGTCCGGGCGATAGAACTTGATGCCGTTGCGGTCTGCCGGAATATGCGAGCCCGTCACCATCAGGCACGCAGCGTTGCTCTTAAGGCCATAAAGGGCAAGGGCGGGTGTCGGGACATTGCCGCAGTCCAATACCCGGAAGCCGAGCGCGGCGAGCGCGCTGGCGCAATTTCCCGAGATATCGGGGCTCGAATCGCGAAAATCGCGGCCGATTAGAATGGCGTCGCCGACCTGTGCCTTGCCGGTCCGCAGCAGATATTTGCCGAACGCGGTCGCATAAAGCGCAGAGGCGCGTCCCTTGAGATCCACTGAAAGTCCGCGAAGGCCACTCGTGCCGAATTTCATTTGAAGACATGTCCCCGGTTTATCATCAAGGTTCTACTCAGGCCGCCTGCCGGCGTAAATACCGAAGCCGTCATATAGTTAAACACGGACGACGGTGTCCCGGAAGCCGCTCGCAATCCTCTCCCGCCCATCCCAAAGGCGTAAACCCATTGCCGAGGCGGCAGGCATTGCAGCGTAGATCGATTTTGTTAGAACCGTGTGTCCGTTGTTTCTTCATATGCGAAGGGTTTGCTCGATGAGCGATACATCAATCAGTCTCGACGAGAGCTGGAAAGCCGCCTTGGCGGCGGAGTTCTCAAGCCCCTATATGCAGCAGCTTAAATCCTTTCTAGTCGCGCAGAAGCAGATCGGTAAGCGGATTTTCCCTCGGGGCAGCGAATATTTCCGCGCCCTCGACCTGACGCCGATCACCAGCGTCAAGGTCGTCATACTCGGCCAGGACCCCTATCACGGGCTGGGGCAGGCCCATGGGCTGTGCTTCAGCGTCCGGCCGGGCGTGCGCATTCCGCCCTCCCTCGTCAATATCTACAAGGAGATGCAGACGGATCTCGGCATAGCGCCGGCGCGTCACGGTTTTCTCGAACATTGGGCAAGACAAGGCGTGCTGCTGCTGAACAGTGTGCTGACTGTCGAGGAAGGGCAGGCGGCTGCGCATCAGGGCAAGGGGTGGGAGCGCTTCACCGACGCCGTCATCCGCAAAGTCAACGACGAGTGCGAATCCGTCGTCTTCATGCTCTGGGGCTCTTATGCCCAACGCAAGGCGGCCTTTGTCGATACGACACGGCATCTCGTGCTCAGGGCGCCGCATCCCTCGCCGCTTTCGGCCCATAACGGATTTTTCGGCTGCGGGCATTTTTCGAAGGCGAATGATTTCCTGCAGTCGCGCGGGCGAACTCCGATCGACTGGCAATTGCCGGCGGTTCCCGAAGAGGTCAAAGTGTGAACGTCATCTGGCCTTCGTTCACTAAAGGAAGACAATGCGTTTTGATCTGGGGGTCTGTTCCCATGGAGTTTCAGCGCGCATCTTAGCCTCATCGAAAGCCTGCGAACTGCGGGCAAGAAAGGGGTTTCACATGCTCGATCAGATCAAGGGTCTGCACCACGTCACGTCGATGGCGGAGGACGCCCGAACCAACAATCAGTTCTTCACCCATGCGCTTGGCCTGCGCCGCGTCAAGAAGACGGTGAACTTCGACGCGCCTGATGTCTATCACCTCTATTATGGTGACGAGACCGGTGTGCCCGGCACTGTCATGACCTATTTCCCGTTCCCGAAGATGGCGCAGGGCCGTCCCGGCACCGGGGAGGTCGGCACGACGGTGTTTTCCGTTCCGCAAGGCTCGCTCGGCTTCTGGGGCGATCGGTTCAGCGGGTTGAATATCGGCGGGCTGAAGGCCGAGGAAAGTTTCGGCGAGAAGCGCCTGAATTTTTCCGGCCCCGACGGTGACGGCTTTGCGCTCGTCGAGGTTAAGGACGATGCCCGCCAAGCCTGGACGCATGGCGGCATCAGCGAGGACCACGCCATTCGCGGCTTCCATTCCGTCGCTATGCGCCTGCGGGATGAAGGCGCTACCGGCGAACTCCTGAAGTTCATGGGTTACGAGGTCGCCGAAGAACGGGACGGCGTCAAGCGGCTGATCAAGCCTGACGGCAACGGCGCGCATCTCATCGATCTCGAGACCATGCCGAACATTGCCCGCGCGCTTCCCGGCGCCGGCTCCGTCCACCACGTCGCCTTCGCCGTCGAAAACCGCGAGAAGCAGCTCGAAGTGCGCAAGGCGCTGATGGACACCGGCTATCAGGTGACGCCGGTGATCGACCGCGACTACTTCTGGGCGATCTACTTCCGCACGCCGGGCGGCGTGCTGTTCGAGGTCGCGACCAATGAGCCGGGCTTCAACCGCGACGAGGATACAGCCCATCTCGGTGAAGCCCTGAAGCTGCCGCAGCAGCACGCCCATCTTCGCGCACTGCTCGAGCAGCACCTGCAGCCGCTGGACGCGTAGGGAGAGGCGATATGACCGAAGCTGGATACGTGCACCGGCTGTATGCCGGTGCACCCGATAAACCCATCCTGCTGGTGCTGCACGGCACCGGCGGCGACGAGAACCAGTTCTTCGATTTCGGCCGGCGCCTGCTGCCCGAAGCGACGGTTCTGTCGCCACGCGGCGACGTTTCCGAACATGGCGCGGCGCGGTTCTTCCGGCGCACCGGGGAGGGGATCTACGACATGGCCGACCTCTCACGGGCGACGGAGAAGATGGCCGCCTATGTCAAGGCATTGGCCGACAAGCACAAGGCTTCCCAAATTCTCGGCCTGGGTTTTTCGAATGGTGCAAACATTCTTGCCAATGTGCTGATCGAGAAGGGCATCTTCGATGCCGCTGTTCTGATGCACCCGCTCATTCCGTTTCAGCCTGAAGCCCAGGCCACTCTGGCGGGGAGAAAGGTGCTGGTGACGGCTGGGCAGCGGGATCCGATCGCTCCCGTCCCGGTGACCGAGGCGCTGTCGGAGCATCTGAAGGATCGCGGCGCCGATGTCAGGACGGTCTGGCATCCCGGCGGCCATGAGATTGCGCCGCTCGAGATCGATGCAGTTCGCGACTTCTTCAGTGGCTATTGATGGAATGTGCCGCCGGTCGGTGGCGCCGATTTGCGGAGCCGGTGAATGCCGGTCCCGCATTTCGGCTGGAATGATGGATCGTTAGGGGCGGGGAGGATATTTGCCCCTGATTGCCGTCATATAAAAATTCCCCGGGGATTCCGCCATCGTCAAGCCGACGACGACGCCCTTGGGGACACCTTCATATTCCCGCCTTTGACCGTTTGTCAGATAGACCCGTAGATGCCGGCTGTCTTCGTCGTAGGTGATCGCCTCGATAAGTTTCGAATCAACCGCAGTTTCCACTTTGCACCCCGCAGTTTTGGATCTGAGATTTCCGGTGAGGAATGTCATTCACGCTCGCAATACGCCATCATCATGCGCCGCTGCAGTAGCGTCAAGCACGATAAGCTTAAGCGTTCATTTTTTTCTCTTGGCTCTCGCTATAGTTGATTTATGCAGCTTTTCGGGAGGTGCCGCCTGTGGAAACCTGATGGCCGCAAATTCTCCAGCTCGCAGAACTGGCGACTGACACAGCCGCTGAGCGAACGAATAATACGGTTTAACGCCGAATTAACCCTCATCTACCAGAGTACAGCGCAATATTAACCGTGATGCGCTTCCGAATGACCGAATACAAATCGCCGTTTCTCGCAAACGTAATTTCACCGTCGCGGGAACGTTGCATGAAAAATTCCATGCACGTGACGCGGCGAGGATCAGGTGATTCGATGCCAAGCTGCAGTGTGAGCCGGAGGCCGGTTACAATTTCGATGAGGCCGTGATCAGGCCAACTTCTTTTTGAACACTGCGGCTCATGCCCATGTAGGGATGGGCGGAAATGGAGCTTGTCCGACTGCCTCACGGGCTGTCGGATCTCATAAATGGGTTACATGTTTAACTATCTCGGGCCGTGGCGACAACAGATTCCGATACTGGCCGGTAACCGAAAAGGACGCGACCGGCTGACGTTTGCCGAAGGCGACTTCGCTGCGGTCTATGCAATGAGCGATGTACACGGATGTTACAATGAACTCGTCGAGGCGCATCGCCGCATCGAGGAGGATGCCGCGCGCATTCCGGGGCCGAAACTTATCGTCATGCTCGGCGATTATGTCGACCGCGGGCCCGATTCGAGCGCGGTGCTGGAGTTCCTGAGCAAGAGCCCGCCGGCGGGATTTCAGCGTTTCGCTCTCTGCGGCAATCACGACGCGGAACTGGTGAAGCTCTACCGCAAACCGGCGCACATTCTTGAATGGCTCGGTTTTGCCGGGACGGAGACGTTGCACTCATACGGTATCGATATCGAGCATCTGCTGCAGTCTGCGGCTGGAAGCGAAATGATTGCCCGCGTCATTCGCAACATGATCCCCGAGCGGCATATCCAATTCCTGGAATCGCTGCCGATCATGCTGCGGATGGGGAGGGTGGTCTTTGTCCATGCCGGCATCAAACCGGGCATCGACCTCAAGAAGCAGAAGGACAGCGACCTGATGTGGATCCGCCAACCCTTCCTGGATGAAGGGCCGCAGCTTCCTGTCCTCGTGATCCACGGGCATACCCCGGCGCGAACCCCGACATTCGGCCCGCAACGGATCGGCATCGACACCGCGGTTTCGGCGACGGGCCGGCTCACCGTTCTGACGATAAAAGGAACGCGGGTCGGGCTCCTCAATTAAATCTCAAGGCGCGATGCCGCCCGAAACCATTCAGGCTTTTCGGCGCGGTGCGTTAGGAGTCGTGGACTCTTGGGATTCCCAAAGGTGAGCAAATCAGATTCAAGACTGTCTTTTGGAGGCAGTCATGGGTGTTTTAGATCGTCTCATTCTTCGAGATGACCAGTGGGAGCGGATGTCTCGTCATATCATTGGCGACGATCGTACGCGCGGTTCGTCTGGACGTGACAATCGCATGTTTGTGGAAGCGGTCTTGTGGATCGTGCGGACGGGTTCRCCCTGGCGCGAYCTGCCGGAGGTGTTCGGTGATTGGAACAGCGTGTTTCGCCGCTTCAGCCGCTGGAGCCAAAAGGGTGTCTGGTGGCGTGTCTTTGAGGCGATGTCGGAGGATGCCGACTTCGAATATCTGATCGTCGACAGCACTATTATTCGCGCCCACCAGCACGCCTCCGGCGCAAAAAAGGGGCTGAAGATCAGGCCCTTGGCCGTTCCCGCGGCGGCTTGAGCACCAAAATCCATATGGCCGTGCGTGGCCTTGGATGTCCCGTTCGTTTCATTCTG